>NZ_JBFUPS010000003.1:603059-864422 GCF_041360695.1 Chitinophaga sp. RCC_12 | reverse complement strand
TCAGGATTATATGTATCTCTGTAAAACAGATTCAGGATTATTTCTTCAACTGTATAGCTATATTAGGACGAGACAGACTATATGGGGAGTATAGGGGGACTATATGGGGAGTATATAGGGAGTACGACACATACGCTACTCCTAAGTAACTGAGAAGTATCGGAGAAGTATCCAAGAAGTATCCAAAGAGTATTAACCCGGTTACCGGCAATGCCATAACGGCCCCGACTGCTGTAAGATTAAAATAAATCAGCCGTCAGCTGCTGGTTTCGAAAAAACCGGCAGCTGACGGCCTGTGATTAAACTCTTTCTATAATGATCGCGCTGGCGCCGCCGCCACCATTGCAGATCCCTGCAACGCCATAACGCGCCTGCTGCTGATGCAGAATTGCATTTAATGTTACCACAATCCGCGCACCGCTGCAACCAATAGGATGTCCCATGGCTACGGCCCCACCCCATACATTCACTTTATCGAGCGACAGTCCCAGGTCTTTCGCGTTGGCGATAGGCACGCAGGAAAATGCTTCATTCACTTCCGCCACATCCATGTCGCTGATTTTCAGGCCAGCTTTATTCAGTGCGTTGTTGATAGCTTTTACCGGCGTAGTGGTAAACCATTCCGGCGCCTGTGAAGCATCGGCAAAGCTGATAATTTTTGCCAGTGGCTTTAATCCCAGCGCTTTTAGTTTCTCGCCGCTCACCAGTATTACTGCTGCCGCACCATCGTTGATGTTGGAGGCATTGGCAGCGGTGATGGTGCCGTCTTTTTGAAAACTTGGTTTCAGGGACGGTACTTTTTCAAAAATGACTTTCTTATAGTCTTCATCTTCGGACACCGTTACCACCTGTTTTCCGGGTACCTGTACGGGCACCACTTCATCTTTAAAATATCCTTTCTCCCAGGCTGCGGCCGCGCGCTTGTAACTTTCAATAGCGTAAGCGTCCTGGTCTTCCCGGGTAATTTTGTATTCGGTGGCACACAGCTCTGCTGCGTTGCCCATATGAAAATCCTTGTAAGGGTCCCAAAGGCCGTCGCGGATGATGCCGTCGGTAACGGCGCCATGTCCGAGTTTATAACCGGTACGGGCTTTATCCAGGTAGTAAGGGGTTGCGCTCATGTTTTCCATGCCGCCGGCCACTACTACGTCGTTGTCGCCCAGCATAATACTTTGGGCGCCCAGCATAATGGCTTTCATACCGGAAGCGCATACTTTGTTTACCGTGGTACAGGGAACATTGTTAGGCACGCCTGCAGCGAGACTGGCCTGATTGGCGGGCGCCTGGCCGAGGTTGGCGCTCAGCACATTGCCCATATATACTTCATTTACTTCTGCCGGGGCGATACCAGCCCTTTCCAGTGCCGCTTTAATAACTTGAGCGCCAAGCTGAGTGGCCGGAATACCTGCCAGTGCGCCATTGAACGAACCGATGGGCGTACGGGCCACGGCTACTATAAATACTTCTTTCATCTGATAAATAAGATTGATTTGGCTAGTTTATAATCTACCAAATATAAGGAAAAGTTGCCGGGAACAGCAACCACGCCTACATGCTGATCCCCTTCTCTCCAAATCCTAATTTTCCCGTATGTTTGCAGTTGCATTTACGAAACCGTGATATCTCAGAACTCCATACAACAGATCCTCAGCCGCATTGATATTGTGGAAATTGTGGGTTCCTTCGTTAAACTGAAAAAAAGAGGCGCCAACTACTTAGGGCTGTGTCCATTTCATAACGAAAAGTCCCCTTCTTTCACCGTATCTCCCGGAAAGGAAATCTATAAATGCTTTGGTTGCGGCGCCAGCGGCAATTCCATCAGCTTTATCATGGAGCATGAAAAGTACTCCTATGTAGAAGCGCTCCGGTGGCTGGCACAACGGTACCAGGTAGAACTGGAGGAAACGGAAGTAAGCCCCGAACTGAAGCAGCACCAGCTGATGGCGGATAGTTTGTTTATTATCAACAACTACGCCCGGGAGTACTTTACCGATACCCTTTTTAATAAAGATGAAGGCCAGAATGTGGGCCTAAGTTATTTTGAAGAAAGAGGATTTACGGAAGAAACCATCAAAAAGTTCCAGCTGGGCTACTGTCTGAATACCTTTGACTCTTTTGCCAAATCGGCACTGGACAAAGGCTACAACCTGGAATACCTGCAAAAAACAGGATTGGTTACCATCCGGAACGATCAACCTGCCGATAACTATCGCGGCAGGGTCATATTCCCGATTCATAACCAGTCCGGAAAAATACTGGGCTTCGGGGCGCGTATCCTGGTAAAATCAGACCGGGCGCCCAAATACATCAATTCTCCCGAAAACGAAATTTATGTAAAAAGCCGGGTACTGTATGGTACCTATTTTGCCCGGCACGCCATTGATAAACTCAATGAGTGCCTGCTCGTAGAAGGTTATACCGACGTAATTTCCCTGCACCAGGCAGGCGTGGAAAACGTGGTGGCCTCCAGCGGTACCTCCCTTACACAGGACCAGCTGCGGCTGATTAAGAAATATACCAATAACCTCACCATCCTTTACGATGGCGACAGCGCCGGGGTGAAAGCAGCGCTCCGCGGGCTGGACATGGCCATTGAAGAAGGATTGAACGTGAAGCTGGTATTGCTGCCGGACAAAGAAGACCCGGACAGCTATGTGCAAAAGATCGGTGCGGAAGCCTTCCGTGAATTCATTAAAGATAACAAGCAGGACTTTGTACTGTTCAAGCTGCAGCTGAGCATGCAGGAAGCCGGCACCGACAGTAATAAAAAATCGCAGCTGGTAAATGAAATCGCTGAAACCATTTCGAAAATTGATAAGGCGGAAGATTTTACCCGGCAGCAGGATTATATCCGTCAGTGCAGCCAGTTACTCCATATCGATGAGCAGGGGTTGATCCAGCTGGTCAATAAATTTATCCGCGACCGCCTCGTTAAACGCGAGCAGGCTTACGCGCGTAACAACCCCGCTCCGACTGATGACGGCCTCAGCGAAGAAGCTATTGCCGCCATGGAAGCTGCTGAAACAGGCATTTCAGTGGACTCGCTCATCAACGGGCATGAAAAACAGGAAAAAGAACTGGTGAAGATCCTGCTGCGTTTTGGAGATAAACCCTTCAGCGAAGAAGAAAACAACACCGTAGCCGACTATGTGTTCCACCTCCCCTACGATTTCGAAGCATTGGCGGAAAGTGAGCTGGTGAAAAGGATTTTAAGGGAATACAAAGCATTGTACGATGCCGGGAACCTGCAGGACAAACGGTGGTTCCTGTATCATGAAGACCAGCAGCTGTCCAAACAGATTGCCAATATACTGGAAGATAAAGAAGCCGATTTGAGTATTAACTGGAAAGACCGTTTCGAGATTGATACCGTATACGGTGATAATGCCTATTTGAGAGATACTATCTCCACCACCAACTATCTTATTCTGCGTAAGATCAAGAAGCTGATCCACGAAAACCAGGAAGAGGCTAAGAAAGCGACAGACATGGACCAGATCCTGAACTGCCTTGAAATGCAGAAGCACCTCAACTCCCTGGAAAAGGAACTCACGAACGGTATGGGCACCGTTATTTTCAAATAGCCGTTAACGTTAGTGTCTTAAATCCGCTCCCATACCTGGAAGGAGAACGGGTACTGATTTTTTTCATCTGCCTCATGGCGTTCATCACTTACCAGTTCAAATTCGGCGCCATCCAGCTGTGGGAAAAAGGCATCCCCGTGCACAACCGCATATACGCGGGTGAGATAGATCCGGTCTACTAACGCCCACGCCTGCTCGAAGATCTGCGAGCCGCCGGTGATAAACAATTCATCACCACCGAATGACCTGGCTTTTTCAACCCCCTCCTCTATAGAACGCACTATATATGCACCTTCCGGCTGAAAATCCGTTTGACGGGTGATCACGATATTGGGTCTGCCGGGCAATGGTTTGCCCAGGGAGTCAAATGTTTTACGTCCCATTACAATGGGTTTTCCCAATGTGGTGGATTTAAAATATTTAAGATCCAGCGGTAAACGCCAGGGTAACATATTGTTGATACCGATTACGTTATTTTCCGAAGCGGCTACGATAATGGATATACGCATATGGGAAGTTATATGGCTACCGGTGCTTTAATGGCCGGGTGAAACTGGTAATTCACCAGTTCAAAATCTTCATACTTAAAGGAGAAAATATCTTTTACGTCCGGGTTGATCTTCATCACCGGAAGCGGGAATGGTTGCCTGCCTAATTGCAGGTTGGCCTGTTCTATATGATTGCTGTACAAATGCACGTCTCCGAAAGTATGGATAAAGTCGCCGGCTTCCAGGTCGCACACCTGCGCCATCATCATGGTTAACAAGGCGTAGGAGGCGATATTGAAAGGTACGCCCAGGAATACATCTGCGCTGCGCTGGTACAGCTGGCAGCTCAGTTTACCGCGGGTTTCGCCTTTTGCAGGATCTGCAGGGGTTACGTAAAACTGGAACAGGCAATGACAGGGGCTGAGCGCCATTTCCGGCAGTTCGCCCACATTCCACGCGTTCACAATAATACGGCGGGAATCAGGATTATTTTTGATGGTATTTACCGCTTCGGTGATCTGGTCTATTACCTTGCCGCTGCGGGTTTCCCAGCTGCGCCATTGCTTTCCGTACACGGGTCCGAGGTCGCCATTTTCATCGGCCCACTCATCCCAGATGCTTACGCCATGTTCTTTCAGCCAGGCGGTGTTGGTATCTCCTCTTAAAAACCAGAGCAGTTCATATATAATCGATTTGAGATGCAGCTTTTTGGTGGTCACCACGGGGAAACCATCCTGCAGGTTGAATCTCATCTGGTAGCCAAAACAGCTGGTAGTGCCGGTGCCGGTGCGGTCTGTTTTTACCGCGCCTTCCCGGATAATATGTTGTAATAAAGATAAATACTGCTCCATAAGGTCGCAATTTACGAAGTTTTCCAGTTGAAAAAATATAACATATTTAAGTCAAAGAAAAAAAGCGGAAGTACCCTTAAAATTTCGTAATCTGCTATATCATTTTACGTTACAACAAGATCGGCTTAGTGAGAAGTCCTTGCCATCAGAGATGATGATGAAAAACCTGTAGTACCCCTTGCGCAAGGATCGCAACAAATTAACGCTATAAACAACCAAAATCAAATCACGATCTGTACTATCTATAAACCAGAAAAATAATCAGCAACATGATATTGTAACCTCGTTTTAATCATCATTCATTATCTAAACCATTACAAGCTATGCTTCTACCAAAATCAAGCTTGCTGGTACTGCTATGCCTATGCAGTACCCTGGCACTATTTGCGCAGCAAAATATCACCGGAAAAATCCGGGATGCCGTCAGCGGCAAACCCATTCCGGGCGTCACCGTACGCATTCCCAACACCAATAAAGGGACCATTACCGATGCAGATGGCAATTATACGCTGGCCATCACGGCCGGCACCACCAGTTTAATGGTGAGCTATACCGGTTATAAAACCAAAACGATCAATCTTACACCGGGTAACAACGTAATAAACCTGAGCCTGGAAGAAGATTTCGCCCGGCTGGATGAAATTGTGGTAACCGGGTTAGCTACCAATGTAAAGCGAAGTAATCTTGCCAATGCGGTAGCTACTATTTCCGGCACGCAATTAAACGGGGTGGCGCCTGCGCAAACGTTTGACGCAGCCATCAGCGGTAAGGTGCCCGGCGCACTGATAACTGCCAATTCCGGCGCACCCGGCGGCGGAATCTCTGTAAAAATGCGCGGTATCACTTCTGTATTTGGCAACTCGCAGCCACTCTATGTAGTAGATGGTATCTTCTTCAATAACAGCAGTATTCCCGCAGGACTGAACGATGTAACCGGCGCTGCTACCTCGGGCAGTCCCAACAACCAGGACAACCCTTCCAGCCGTATTGCGGACCTCAACCCGGAAGACATTGAAAACATTGAGATCCTGAAAGGCGCTTCCGCCGCCGCTATGTACGGCGCCAAAGCTGCTGCCGGCGTGATCATCATCACTACCAAAAAAGGTAAATCAGGAAAAACGAAAGTCTCCCTCAACCAGGAAACCGGTTTTACCAAAGTACGGCACCTGATGGGCGTCCGCACCTTTACTCCAGAAACGGCGGCCGACCTTGCAGGTACTGCCGATAACCCCGATCCTGACGTACAGGCGAAGCGCGCTGCTTACAAGGCGCAGTTCACCGAGGCAAAGAATGCCGGGAAGATATTTGACTATGAAAAAGAGCTTTTCGGTCAAACCGGACTGGTGCTGAACACCGGTGTGTCCCTTAGTGGCGGCGGTGAAAAAACTACCTTCTATCTTTCCGGCAACCGGCGACAGGAAAACGGCATTGTAAAAGGTACCGGCTATTTCAACAACTCCATCCGGCTGAATGTGGATCATAAGGTGAGCGATCGTATATCCATAGGCGTTACTACCAACTATATCAACTCTTCCGCCGACAGGGGGCTCACCAATAACGATAACAACGGCGTTTCCCTCGGTGTGGCGTTGTCGTCCACGCCCGATTTTGTAAACCTGTTCCCCAACGCGCTGGGTGAGTATCCGCGCAATAGCTTCGCCAGTTCCAACCCGCTGGAAACGCGCGACAACATGATCAACAACGAACAAACCAACCGCTTTGTTGGTGGTGGTAATATTGAGATACGGCTACAGCAAAGCGACCGCTCCACTACCCGGCTGGTAGGACGCGGTGGTATCGATTACTTCAATTTCAAAACCACCGCCTTGTTTCCACGCAACCTCCAGTTTGAAGAGAACGGACAGCAAGGACATTCCATCCAGGGCAATACCAACAACACCAATACCAACATCGGCGGATTTATAGTGAATACGTTTACGCCAAGCGAGAAGCTCAGTTTAACCAGTACTGCCGGCGCTACCCTGGAAACCGGTTATCTCGACAATATTGTTACCGTAGCTACCAACCTGGTATCCGGCCAGAGTAACCTGGATGCCAGCGCCAACACCACTACCCGGCAATTCCGCCAGAAATACCGCGATAACGGTATTTTTATCCAGGAAGACCTTTCCCTGATAGACGCCATTACTTTCAGTGCCGGCGTACGTTTCGACCGGTCCACCAACAACGGCGAATACCAGAAATATTATGTTTTCCCCAAAGGATCTGTTTCCTGGAATATTGCCAAAATGGATTTCTGGAAGGTAGCCGGCGTGGATAATCTCAAGCTGCGCGCAGCTTATGGCCAATCCGGCAACGTACCTCCCTATGGCAGTAAATTTACCCAGATGCTCGGCAGCAATATCGGCGGCTTCCCCGGCGTGCTGGTAGAAAACCAGCAGGGCAATCCGGATATTAAACCGGAACGGCAAACAGAATTTGAAACCGGGCTGGATGTAAGCGTACTGAATGGCCGCATCAGCCTGGAAGCAACTTACTATAACAAAAAGATTTATGACGTATTACTGCGTCATGCGCTTCCCGGTTCTTCCGGTTATGCTACTGAATGGAAAAACAGTGGTGACCTGAGAAATAAAGGAATAGAGCTGGGATTAAACCTGATACCCGTGAACCAGCCCAATGTGCGGTGGAACAGCAGCATTAACTGGTGGCAAAACCGTTCCAAAGTCACCAAGCTGATCATTCCTCCCTATGCCATTGGCGCCTTTGGTAACTCACTCGGTACTTTTTACCTGGAAGAAGGACAACCCGCCACACAGCTCAAAGGTATCGTAAACGGCGACCTGAAGCTGATCGGAAATGCTGAACCGGATTTCCAGATGAGCTTCTTTAATGAATTAACCGTGTTCAAAAACTTCTCCCTGCGTTTCCTCATCCACTGGAAAAAAGGCGGCGACAACATTAACCTTACGCAGCTGCTCACCGATGCAGGAGCTACCTCTTTTGATTATGACGATGAGATGAAAGGCACCAAGGCAGGGCTTTACCGCCCCGGCGCAGGCGATGCTTCCATTTATGTGCAGGATGCTTCGTATGTGCGTATCCGTGAGATCGGTCTTTATTACAACATTCCCATGAAAAATACATCCGTGCTGAAAGCAATCCGTGTGGGCGTATCTGCCAATAATTTCTTTACATGGACAAAGTACGTGGGTTATGATCCGGAAGTATCCAACTTCGGAAGTAACACCATTACTACCGCTCAAACCCGCGGCAGTAACGGGTTATCAACCGGAGTGGATGTTATGCCGTTCCCTGCATCTAAAAGGGCCAGCTTTCATGTTGGCGTCGATTTCTGATCATTTTCCATCTGCTTAAAAACATTACATATGAAAAAGTATCTTTCAATAACAGCGATCGCTCTTTTACTGCTGGTGATGAACGCCTGCCAGAAAGGAGAGATCAACAGTTTGAATACACCCGTGGTAAGCGGCATCACTACCGATCCTTCCAGGAGCGATCTGTTTAACCTGGTAACCGGCGCCGAATCCGGCATGCGTAACAGCCTCTCTGCTTACCTCGATGGTACCGGTATTATTGGCCGGGAAATTTACCGTTTCTCCGGTGCAGAACCCCGGTACACCACCGATTTGCTGGGCGGCGGTTCCAAACAGCTGGACAATAACACCTTTTACATTACCAACCCCTGGTCGGGCCGCTACCAGGTAGCCAGGCAGTGTTTCATTTTACTGGATGCCATCAACAACACCCGGACAGAAGTAGCGTCTGATGTGCAAAAGAAAGCCTTTACAGGATTTGCCAAAACGCTGATCGGCTACCAACTGTTACTGAATCTCAACATGACGAATACCAATGGCGTACGGATCCCTGTTCCCACTGGCGCTACCCTCGGACCTGTTATTACCAACCCTTCTGTGGTGATGGATTCTATCTTGAAATTCCTGGATGAAGGAAAAGCCGACCTGACCGGATCGGAGGTTATTTTTCCTTTGTCGGATGGATTCCTGGGATTTAAAGACGCCGCGGGCCTGCTTAAATTTAACCGCGCCATTGCCGCGAGGGTGTATACCTATCAACAGAAGTGGAGCAATGCATTGACCGCGCTCAATGAATCCTTCTTTGACCTGAACGGCGCTTTAAACAGGGGCGTTTATCATGCCTTTTCCACCAATGGCGGCGATCTTGCCAATACCATGTACCTCCCGCCAAATGGCAACGGGGAAATAAGAGTAGCGCATCCTTCTTTTGCTACTAATATCCTGCCAGGCGATGACCGCATCTCGAAAACATCAGTACGAACTTCATCCGCCAGCCAGAGTGGTTTAACCGGCAACCGCGATGTGATAGTATGGAGCTCTTTAAACGCGCCCATCAGCATTATACGGAACGAGGAATTGATATTGATATACGCAGAAGCCAAGATTCAAACAAATGCCTTGCCCGACGCTATTGTGGCGCTCAACCGCATACGCACAGCGCATAACCTTGCGCCATATGCCGGTGGTGCTAATCAAAATGCATTAATTACTGAACTGTTGTATAACAGGCGTTATTCGCTGTTTATGGAAGGGCATCGCTGGATAGATGTAAGGAGATATAACCTGTTGGGAACATTGCCTAAAGACAGGCCCGATGATGATGTGTGGCCGAGGTATCCGTTGCCGCAGAGTGAAAGCAATATTTAAAACTGATAGTATTATCCATAAAAAAGCGAAGCGCATCCGGGATGCGCTTCGCTTTTTTATGATTTATGCCATGGCTCTTCTTTTCATTTCTTTCCTGATAAGCGCCAGTTCGCGGCCCATTTGCCCGGCGATGGAGGTGTTCTCCTGCGCCCTGCGGATCAGGTAAGGCATTACTTCTTTTACCGGACCATAGGGCAGGTATTTGCTAACATTATAACCGGCATGTGCCAGGTTAAAGGTGATGTTGTCGCTCATGCCCAGCAGCTGTGAAAAACTTACATGCGGATGGTTATGCGGCAGTCCTTTTTCGTGGAGCAGCCTGGCGGCAAACATGCAGCTGTTTTCATTGTGCGTGCCAATGAAAACCGCGAGCTTATCGAGGTTATCGATGCAGAACTTTACAGCAGCATCATAGTCCTTATCCGTAGCCTCCTTGCTTGGCTGGATAGGCGTTGGATAATTATTCTCTGCAGCGCGTTTGTTTTCTTTTTCCATGTAGGCGCCGCGCACCAGTTTGGCGCCCAGCAGGTAGCCGTTCTTTACGGCTTTTTCCAGGGACACCTGCAGGAAAGGGTAACGGTCGTGGCAATACATCTGGAAGGTGTTGTACACGATTACCTTTCCTTTGTTGAATAACGACATCATTTCATCGGTGAGTGCGTCTACCGGGTCCTGGATCCAGGATTCTTCTGCATCCACGAGGATGGCCACATTATGACGGGCGCCTGCTTCAGCGATGGCGTGCACACGGTTGCGTACACGGGTATATTCCTCTTGTTCGGCGGGCGTTAAAGTTTCCTTGCGGTGTACTTTTTCCAGCAGATCGAACCGGGCAAAGCCGGTCACTTTTATCGCGATGAAAGGAATATCGGGTCTGGAGGCAGCATATTGAATGGCACGGATGAATTCAGGAACAGCCGCATCGTAGCTTTCTTCTCCTTCCATGGCTTCCACGCCATAGTCGAGTGCCACCCCTACATGATAGTTACCCAGTTGCAGTGCAGTGGTAGCTGCTTCTTCCAGGGTTTCGCCACCGCAGAACTGTGAGAAAATGGTGCTTTTAATAATTCCTTTTATGGGTAATCCCAGCTTAAAGGCAATGGGGGTCATCACGGCGCCCAATTTTACCAGCCAGGGCTTCCCGATATTACTAAAGAGAAAGTTGGCTTTTTTCAGTGCCTTGTCGGTCTTTGCCTCAAATGCGATAGCGGTATTATCAAATGATAAAGGTAGCTGCTTTTCCATGGGCCGCAAAGTTAGGGTGCGTCCGGCTTCTAAACAAAAATCATTATAATATCAGTATATCTTTTTAACAGCGTTAACAGATATTGTCTATTGCTTCTCAGAAATTGTTTAAGCATACCCTTTTGCCGCTGTTTATTTTATTACTTTTAGATCTTTTAAGATACATACAAAATTCCCGGAATATGCTATTTAAACCTGATACTATTTCCCGTTGTTTCTTCAGCCGCTGTTCGCTGGCATGGTTACTAACGGGCGGAATAGTCATCACCGGCTGCCAGACAAAAGCACCGGAAAACGCACCTGTGAACCTGAAAACGCCGGGCATCGAATACCAGACCTATAAAGGCGCCACCGGCCGGCGTACTGCTGTTACGCTGCCCGACAGCTCCCGGGTAATACTCAACTCCGCTTCTGTACTGGAAGTACCTGCCAATTACTCACAGGGCAACCGTGCGGTGATCCTCGACGGCGATGCATTCTTTGCCGTAGTTCCATCTACCGATACTTTTACGGTTACCAGCGATAAATTAAGGGCTACCGTGCTGGGCACCGAATTCAAAATGCGCTCCTTTGCCAGTCAGCATGGCGCCACCGTATACCTTCTCACCGGGAAAATCCGCGTGGGAAAATCCTATCATTCTGCCACCGATAACCAGCCGGAAATACTGGAACGCGGACAAATGATCCTGGCCAATAATGACATCGACCTGATGGAAAAAGAAACCTATCATCCCGAAGAACTGGAAACCTGGTTATCTGATACGCTGCGGATCAATAATGCCAATCCTATGGCACTTTCCCGCACACTGGAAGAATGGTTTGGCGTGGAAGTGGAAATGAAGGGGGATGCTTCCAAAGCACCGGTGATTACGGATGCCGCGTTTTTTCATGCTTCACTGGAAGAGGTGCTGAATAATCTTGGTGAACAACAGCATTTCAAATATAAGATTAGCGATAATAAAGTAGTGATTATTTTTTAGTGTAGGCTTTAGCGTTAGATGTTTTTCGCGGAGGTTGTCTTGAGCGGAGGTTGTCTTGAGCACTGATTACGCTGATTATGCTGATTACCTTGATTTTTACTTTTTTGATTTTATAAGGATTTGGGAAGATGGAAGCGGGTTTGGGGTTGGTTTAGAAATGGATTTTCCTGTTGAAGGAAAAGATGGTGGCATCCGGATTTTTCTTTCCCTGTATGAGGTCAGTGATGATATTGGCGGCTGTTTGGCTGAAGGTGATCCCATTGCCGCCGAAGCCCAGTGCAAAAAAGGTATGCGGCATAGGTGCAAAAGCGCCGATAAACGGGAGTCCGTCTTCTGTAGCGCCAAAGGTGCCGGTCCATTTAAATTCGGGGTGGAAGCGGAGTTCGGGGAATTTCTTCTGAAGGTCTTTTTCGAGGGCCTTTGCTTTTTGGTGGATTAGTTTATCACGGCGGCCGGGGTTATAAAAAGGCTCATCACGCCCACCTACCATTATACGGTGATCGCTGGTAGTACGCATATAGAGGTAAGGGAATTTTGTTTCCCATATCAGGCAATCCTGGTACCATTGTTCTTCTGCGTGATTGGGTTCACTTGCGATGACATAAGTGGACGTTAATTTCAGCAGCGGTGTTTTGATATATTGCAGCACCTCATATCCTGTGGCGATCACGAGGTAACGCGCCGTAACCTGGTGGCCCTGTGAAGTTTTTAACACTACACTGCGTGGGCGGAAATCAATATCCACCACGGCAGTACGGTCAAATACCTGCGCACCATGTTTGATATTGTGCTGATGCAAGGCATGGGTAAGCAGATATGCATCTGTTTGCGCGGCGGTATGGGAATAGATGGCAGCAGGTGCATCAAAGCCCATCTTTGCTTTTACTTTCGCCGCATCCCACCACTCCATTTTCAGCCCCAGCTCCCGGCGGGCTTCCAGTTCTTCCGATAATTTTTTTACGTCTTTGAGGTATGAAGCCAGGTACAGACTATGTTTTCTTTCAAAATGCGGGAAATGCAGGGCTTTGCAAATCTGCTCCAGCTCGTGGATAGCAGCCACAGACAGTTCATATGCCCTGTTGGCATGGTAAGTACCCACTTTATCCCGTAGTACCGATAAAGGCGTATCAATTTCATACTGTAACAGCGAGGAACTGGCCGCGGTGCTGCCAAGGCCAATGCTGCGGGCATCGGCTACCACACAGGGAATACCTGCGTTTGTGAGGGCATAGGCCGTTAAGGCGCCGGAGATGCCTCCGCCTATCACGGCCACGTGTGTACGAAGATCCTGTTCCAGCCAGGGATAATTGTATGGGAGGCCGTTACGGATCAATGAATAAGGGTGCCCTGACTGAAGATCCATATTTATTGATTTTACAAAAGCTGCACCAGAAATTCGTATCTTCTGTCAGCAAAATTAACTGTCATGAAAACACTAACTTTCTCAACCGGTTGTTTACTGATGGCTGTGAGTGCTTTTTCCCAAACGGCGCCCTGCTGCCATACAGATGCCATCACTGAATTTGCTGCACTGGCCAACCAGGAAGAATTCCGCATGGCGCACAAAGATCCGCTGCCATTCACCTACCAGGGAACTACGGGCACTGCCATCACCTTTCCTGCTACAGATGGAACACCTGCGCATGGCTTTCTGTTCAAAGCCAAAGAAACCTCCGATAAATACCTGCTGGTGTACCAGGAATGGTATGGCGTAAACGACTACATCAAAAAGCAATCGGAACAGCTGTACAACGACCTTGGGGGCAAAGTAAATGTGCTGGCTGTGGATATGTATGATCAGAAAATAGCCACTAACCGCGAAGATGCTGCTAAATTAATGCAGGGAGCCTCCAGGGAAAGATTACAGGCCATTATGCAGGGCGCCATTAATTACGCCGGGAAAACGGCTAAAATAGCTTCTATTGGCTGGTGCTTCGGCGGCGGACTCTCTTTGCAATCGGGTTTACTGGCTGGGCCGCAAAACGCAGGCGTAGTGATGTACTATGGCATGCCTGAAAAAGATGTGAATAAACTGAAAACCCTGCAGGGACCTGTGCTGGGATTTTTCGGCAATAAAGACAAAGGTATTAACCCGCAGGTAGTGGATGAATTTGAGAAAAACATGCAGGAAGCAGGTAAAACGCTCACGGTTAAACGTTATGATGCGGCTCATGGCTTTGCCAATCCGAGCAACCCCATTTTCGACAGCGCCGCTACTGCGGATGCATATAGCCATGTGGTGCCATTCCTGAAGAAAATATTTTCATTGTAAGTGTTAAGCGGAGGGAATGTTCCCTCCGCTTAAATATTTTTATTTGCCGCCGAGCCTCAGCAGCAGTTCTTTTGTTTTCCTGATACCTTCTTCTTCGGATAATTTTTCGCCTTCATACTCAATACCCATGAAACCATTAAAGCCGGCGTCTTTCACTGTTTTGAGGATACGGGTATAGTCGATGGTTACTTCATTGCCGTTGGCGTCGAAGTCGTATGTTTTTGCGCTCACGCCCTTTGCAAAAGGCATCAGTTCTGCCACTCCCTTATACCGGTCGTATTCTTCGAGGCAGGTGGTTTTAGCCCAGGCTTCCGGTGTATTGCTTTCCGGCTTGCTGCGTTTAATGCAGAAGTTACCCAAATCCGGCAGGGTACCGCAATTAGGCATGTTCACGGTTTTCATTACGCCGCTCAGCCATTCGCCGTTGGAAGACATGCCGCCGTGGTTTTCCACAATCACGTTGATGTCGTGTTCCTTTCCAAAGGTGGCCAGTTTAGTGAGGCCATCCGCGGCCGCTTTGGCTACTTCTTCCGGAGTGCCTTCTCCCGCTGCGTTTACACGGATAGCATGACAACCCAGGAACTTTGCTGCTTCTACCCACTTGTAATGATTTTCAACTGCCTTCATTCTTTTCTTTACATCCAGGTCGCCCATTTCACCTTCCCCATCGCACATAATGAGTACACTGCGAACACCGAGATCGTCGGCGCGTTTCTTCATTTCTGTGAGGTAGGCCTGATCCTTTGCTTTGTCTTTGAAGAACTGGTTCACGTATTCAATGCCTTCAATGCCAAATTCATTCTTTGCGCGGGAAGCAAAATCGAGGTGATTCATTTTACCGGCAAACAATGCTTTATGGAACGACCATTCCGCCAATGAGATCTTAAAGAAAAGTTCGCGGGCAGTGGCTTCGCCGGGTTTGGCAGCTGCGGCGCTGTCGCCTTCACTTTTAGTGGATTTCCCCTCATTACAGGCGGCCAGTATAGCGGGCAACATTCCCATTCCCATGGTGTACACGCCCATTTGACGCAGGAACTGCCTGCGGTTGTTAACATTACTCATATACGTGGGTTTTAAAGTTCATTCTCCTAAAATATTCATTTACACGGGGGAAAGCAAGTTTAAACGTATAAATTTTAAGAGAAGAAGAAAAAAGAGCAGTTGAAAAGGGAAGATGATCACAGGCCGCTGCTACAAGTAGATATCAATACAGACAGCGCGCCACGCTGATAAAAATCAGCGTATAACCGTGGCAGTTACTCCTGCCTGTTTTTAATTCCGTTTTTTTTGTTGAATGCCTTCTTATTTTATGTCATCCGCCAATACAGCCAGCACTCCCTGCAACACCGCTTCATGCCGCATGATGCGGAAATGGCCATCACCGGTGATGCGGAGCGATTGTATGGCCGGGTATTGCTGCAGGTAGTCGTCTATTTCCGTGGCTTTTGCGAGGGTATCGGTTGTATCATAAGCCATCCATATTTTATCGGCTTTGATATGATTGATATAACGGTGCAGGTCCATTTCAGCAAGATCTTCTTTCAGTCTTTGCCGGATCAGTTGCTGCAGTACGGGCATTACCACCGGGTGGATACGGAACAGGCGGAGTGCTTCATTAAAAAACACGGGAGCGCTCAATGCTGTGCTGAGCATCAGCAGGCGGGGCACGTGTACATTTTTGCGGGAGAGTGTGAGTGCGGCATTGAGTCCGCCGAACGAATGGCCAACGATAGCGTGCAGGGGTCCTTCCTGTTGCATCACCTGTTCCAGTACATGCATCCATTGTACCAGGTTGGTGCGTTTACCGCCGGAGAGGCCGTGTGCCGGCCCATCGTAGGATACTACCTGGTAGCCCTGCTGCACCAGTGAGCTGATCAGTTGTTTAAAATGGAGGGGGCTGCCACCCCAGCCGTGGAGCAGTAATACTTTGGGGCCGGTGGTTCCCCATCGGTAGGTGGTTACTTTCAGGGGAGCGTTATCAAATGGATAGCTGGTTACCTGCAAATGTTGTAATACCGCCTGATCGCGGAACTGCTGATGCACCGGCCGGAGCTTTAATGCGGGCGGTGTGCAGTACAGCCGGTAAAACAGTTTGGCCGTGGTAACCGGGAACGGGCGGCTCATGGCGGATAATATCGCGCCGGTCATCCGCAGTGACAATGGTAAAACCTGGTGTTGCATTATAGACCGATTGGTTTATTTTTAGAACTAAAAAAAGTTAAAGAGAATGCTGCCTGATTTCTTCTCTTAACGCTTCCAAAACCACGAGCATTTGTTTATTATGTCCGAGCACGCTGCTGACGAGTATAGCTCCTTCCAGCATGGTAAACATCCGGATAGCAAATTTCCGTTCGTCCCAGTCTTTTTCAAACTCGCCGTGCTCCTTGCCATACTGCACCATTTTAGCGATGCGCGACTGGTAATAGAGTACCAGCTCACTCACCTTTCTTTTCAGCCCCGGATTGGTATCATCTGCTTCCACGCCGAAGTTGAGCATCGGGCAACCGCCGGCGATCTTCTGTTCCTCCGGGTAGCGGGCATAATACTGAAACAGCGCCTCAAATTTCCCGGCCGAAGTATTAGCCGTGGCGGTCACCTGCCGCAGGTTCAGCTTTTCCTCTTCCGCTATATAATCGAACACTTCCATCACTATTTCCTCTTTGGAGGAAAAGTTCCCGTACACGCCGCCCTTCGC
Organism: Chitinophaga sp. RCC_12; assembly: GCF_041360695.1. Lineage (NCBI taxonomy): Bacteria > Pseudomonadati > Bacteroidota > Chitinophagia > Chitinophagales > Chitinophagaceae > Chitinophaga > Chitinophaga sp. RCC_12. The sequence continues at coordinate 847,640 of NZ_JBFUPS010000003.1, read as the reverse complement.
CAACCTGGTAGCTTTAAGGATGTCACTGATAGAAGTACCGGCCACCCCCTTTTTATTGAAAATAGGAGCGGCTTTTTCTATGATGAACTGGCGCGTTTTTTCTGCTTTACCCATGTGAAGTCCAAATTAGACCAATTGGTCCATTCTAACAAATATTTCTCCCGCGCGGATTTTGTCTTTCTCGCTGATTACGCTGATTATACTGATTAGTTTGATTTTTACTTTTGGATTTTTTTTGATTTTCTTGATAATATATTTTTAATAGTATAATTAAGGGAGATAAAAGCGAATATCCGCTTCTATCTCCCTTAATCCTTTATAAAATCAAAAAGTAAAAATCAAACTAATCAGTATAATCAGCGTAATCAGCGAGAAAGACAACATCCGCGTTATAAATTGAAGATGCGTTCAATCGCAGGCGCATAGGCCGCCCCAATGGGGATGGGAATGTTTTTGATGTAAAGGGAGTTGCGGTCGGCGCGTTCAATTTTTTTATTGGCTACAATGTAGGAGCGGTGCACACGGGTGAAAGAGCCGATGGGCAGCAGGTCTACCGCTTCCTGCATGGAAAGGCGGGAGATGAGCTTGCGGTCGGTGAGGATGAAGTTCACATAGTTGCCGGCGCTTTCAAGGTAAAGGATATCATCGAGTACAATGCGGAATTGTTCGTAGCCGCTTTTCACGAAGATGTAGTCTGTTTGTTCCTTGCCTGGGGCGGGGCCATTTTGTTGCTTCAGTTGCAGCAGGTTATTGGCTTTATTGCAGGCTTTCATGAAACGTATCAGGGAAAAGGGTTTGAGCAGGTAATCGATCGCGTCGAGCTCAAAGCTTTTCACCGCATGTTCTGAATAGGCGGTAGTAAAAACCGTCATGGGCGGATGAGGGAGACTGGATAAAAAATCCAGTCCGGATATATCCGGCATTTTGATATCCAGGAAGAGCAGGTCTACTTTTTCTTTGCTGAGAAAGTCGATTGCTTCAAAAGCATTGGTAAAAAAACCCTTCATTTCCAGGAAGGGAACCTTGGCAGCGTGATTTTTGATAACAGCCAGCGCCACCGGTTCATCATCTATCGCAATAGCAGTCATCTTTGGCTATTTTACGGGTAAGCAATACAGGGATCTAACTAATTTTGCCGAGCAGTAATCTCCGGGCTTGCTGCCAGAGATTCTGGTACTGGCCGTTTTCCCGGCTTTGCCACTCTTTTACGAGGGCGTCGGCCTGTTCGCGGCGCAGGTCGCGGGTAGATTCAAACAGGTGGTCCACTGTTTCCTTATCGGCTGCCAGTGCGGCGGCCTGGTAGTGTTCCATTAATTCCTGGCTGGTATCTGTTTGCAGCCTTGCGGAGGCCACGCCCTGGGCAGTGGCGGCAGCCAGCTTTTCATCGTATTCTCCTTTGGGCATCAGTATTTTGCTGAGCAACGGCATTACTTCAATGAGGGTAATGATAAATACAATGAGACGATAACGTTGTTTTACCGGCGGATGCGTTTCGGTGAGTTCATTCAGGGCTTCTATCTGTGCCAGGAATCCGTTGGTGAGGGTACCTACATATACGGATTCTTTTACACTGTCGACGCTGTGCATACGGGCCATTTGCGCCTGCAGTTGTTGCTGCTGCGGTTCCCAGGCCCTTTGCATCGCCTGCAGTTCTTCCTCCGATTTGAGATAGGCCGATTTTTTTACACGGGCAATGTCCGACTCTCCTATTCTGCCGGAGCCACCGGTGCCGTCGGTTTCTTTGATATAACCATCTTTATATACTTTCAGCTCCGCGGTTTTCTGCGCCAGCTGCTGCTTGCCCTGGTCAAGGGATTGCTGCAGGGTGGCCATCTGGCCGGCGTTGAGCTTTACCAGCTGCGCCCGGTAGGCATCGAGCTTTGCCTGCTTGCCAAGTTCGAGCTGGGTATCAATATCTTTCTTAAATAACATTAACACCACCGGCTGGGAAATAAACAAACCTATGGTAACGGCGAGGACTAAACGAAATATTACCGGCATTACTTTTATGCTGCCGTTGGTGCGTGACATGGCGGCGATGAGGGTACGGTCGACCGATAAAATAGCGAAGCCAAAAAACAGTGCCAGCCCGGCTACCACCATATCATCGTTTACGATGGTGGAAAAGAAATAGCCCCACGACAGCGTGGCAAACATCCAGGTAACCAATACCGACACACCAATGATCCGGTACCGCTCTTTCTCGGTTTTACACTCCTGCAAAACATCGGCATCAGCAGCGGCCAGCCACCACAAAAAGCGCGTCATGCCATCAGGCCCGGGTACCACTTCTTCTTCTTTTTTCATTTACTTATTTATTAACATCAATAGTCAGATGGATAAAAAACTCAGTAGCCGTGTGGCGGATACTCAGCTCGTGCCGGTGCGGATACAATAAATTTAGTCTTTCTTTTACATTATTCAAACCAATGCCCATTCCCTCCCTTTCCGGATCATTTTCCGGGCGGGGATGCACGCTGTTATACACATCAAAGAAGATCTGGTCAGTCGTGCAGCTCAGGGAAATCACGATGCGGGAGCGATGCCGCAGGCTGATGCCGTGCTTAAACGCATTTTCCACGAAAGGGATGAGCAACATCGGCGCAATTTCATGCTGGCATTGACTTTCATCTATATTTACCTCTATCAGGATATCGGGCGATGATAATACGCGCAGGCGTTGCAGGGCGATATAATTTTGCAGGTAAGCTACTTCCTTATCCAGTGGAATTTTTTCCAGGTGGTTATCATGTAGCATAAACCGCATCATATCACCCAGTTTCTGGATGCCTTCGCTAGTGCGGGCAGCCTCTTCCTGCAGGGCGGTTCCATACAGCGTGTTAAGAGCATTGAATAAAAAGTGCGGATTGATCTGCGAACGCAGGAAGTCGAGGTTGGCAGTGGAATGCCCCAGCGCTTTTTTCAGCGTTACCACCGTGTTCACCTGCTTCCGGCGGCTTTTAAACAACAGCCAGCAAACAGGCAGTACAATGCCCGCCGATACCGCGATGCCGATAAATGCCAGCGCCACAAACCAGCCGCCGTCGCGGTGCACCAGTGCGCGGCATATCAATGCCAGCAACACGTTGCTTCCCAGGATGGTGAAAACGATATCCCGGATCAGCAGGCTTTTATTCCGGTGAGTGTCCTCGAAAGCGGGAAATACCTGGTAACGGAGAATAAAGAATACGGCAATCTGCGAAGGGCCAAAGAAAAAGATCATCAGCGCCATATCCCTTGAATCGGAGAACGACAAACAAAACAATACCACAAATACGCCGGCAGCCCAGCAAATTTCTGTGAGCATCTGCCTGAAAGCCATATCCGTTGCAATGCGCGGATACAGCATACTCACCAGCGCTTTCCGGAAATAATAATATGCCACATACAGCACGCCGGAAAAGACCGTAGTAATGAAAGCTGTTTTTGCAAAATACATATGCGCCCCCCGCACCGTGTCATATACGCCTAACAGGTAGCCGTTGTAATAGGAGTTGGCGACCATCATCATCGCGAAATAAAACAACCCTACCGGGATCAGCAGCAATATGCCTCCCAGCCATTTTCCCTTCTCCAGGAACTCGGGTACAATGACAAAATTCACCAGCAGAAAACTCACGTATACCAGTGTTACCCTTCCCATTGAGGGCAGCAGGTAATGAATGTAATAATCGAATACCTGGTGGTAAGTGTCGAATTTTCTACCATAGATGTCCTGCAATTCAAATACATTATACACAATGCTGGGATATAGGATCGAAAACATCAGCAACACAAAAATGGCGGTTACGATGCCAAATTCAATTTTCTTAAATTGATTCATAAGGTTGATGTATTTAAGGCAATAATAGCATTTGTTGCCATGCAGCAGGGGCAAAATGGGATGAAAGTAGTGTAATCCGGTATGAAATCGGTTTTGACAGTAAGAATTATAATAAATCGGTAATCTTTATTATTTTCATCGCCTCAACAAGCCCGATATGAGCACTTCCAACAGACGTAAATTTTTAGGAACCGCAGCAGCGCTTGCCGCTGGTACTGCCGCTGCCGCAGCAATCCCCTCAACAAATATGGAAAAGAAATACCCGATTGTGCATCATGTGTTCTTCTGGCTGAAGAACCCGGATTCCAAAGAAGACCGCGACAAACTGGTGGCCGGTGTAAAAACCCTGTCGAAAATTGAAACCGTTCGTGACCTGCGTGTAGGCGTGGTAGCGAGTACCGAAAAACGCGACGTAGTGGATAACAGCTGGGGCGTATCAGAGCTGATCTTTTTCAGTGACCTCGCCGGACAGGCCACCTATCAAACCCACCCCATACACCTGGAGTTTATTAAAAACTGTAGTCACTTATGGGAGAAAGTAATCGTTTATGATGCCGTAGAGGTATAAAAAAATATCATGGCAACGGAATACTGGATGAGCGGGCCGGTAGAAAACATACCGGCATTATTGCAACCCGTGGCGCATGCGTTATTGCAGGCCAACCAGGAGATAAATACCCTGATGCAGGATTTCCCGGAAGCACTCTTATGGGAAAAGCCGGCGGGACTGGCCTCGCCGGGATATCATCTTCAGCATGTGACCGGAGTGCTCGACCGGCTGTTTACCTACGCCAGGGCGGAAGCGCTCAGTCAGCAGCAATTTGCCGCCCTGGCCGGTGAAGGTAATCCCGGCGCCACCCTCCACGATTTGCTGGATCATTTCAATGCACAGGTGCATCAATCGCTGATGCAATTGTCGGCCACCCCGGAAAACACCCTCACCGATTTCCGGGGCGTAGGCAGAAAACAACTCCCCTCCACCGTATTGGGATTACTATTTCATGCTGCAGAACACACCATGCGACATACCGGGCAACTGCTGGTTACGGTAAAAGTGCTGCTGGAAATGCATGCCCGTTGAAAGCGGGGAAGCATTACCCTTCATGTAAATCCGGATTGTTTTTATCCGTAAAACTATAAATTAGCCCTATGAAACGCTTACTCCTCCTTTCCCTCGTGTTGGGTTGTTATGCCGGCATGCAGGCACAGCAAACGCAGAAACCACCTTTACATGGCAAAAACTGGATGGCCGTAACCGGCAAGCCACTGGCTGCAACAGCCGGCGCCATGATCTTCCAGCAACACGGCAACGCCGTGGATGCCGCCTGCGCTATGCTTGCCGCTACCTGTACCATGTGGGATGTACTCAGCTGGGGTGGAGAAACACAGGCGCTCATATACAATCCGAAAACAGGAAAAGTAATTGCCATCAATGCCCTGGGCGTGGCGCCTACAGGCGCTACTCCCGCCTTTTATAAAGGAAAAGGATACGACTTTCCACCTGAATACGGTCCCCTGGCAGCAGTTACACCGGGAACTGCAGGTGGATTGTGCTACATGCTGGCAGAATATGGCACCCTCAGTTTAAAACAGGTATTAGCGCCTGCCATGGAAATGGCGGCCGGCTACCCGATAGAAGCACAAACCGCCAACAGTATTGAACGCGGTAAAAAATACATCAACGAGTGGCCTTACAGTAAAGCTGTTTTCCTGACACATCCCGGCGAAAAAAGAGAAGCCCCGGAAGCAGGAGAAATTTTTGTGCAGAAAGACCTCCTCGCTACCCTCACCAAAATGGTAGAAGCCGAGCAGGAAGCACTGCGTAAGCATAAAAGCCGAAAAGAAGCCATCATGGCGGCATACGACCGCTTCTACAAAGGCGACATTGCGAAGGAATTTGTACGTGGCTGCCAGGAGCAGGGCGGCCTGATCACCCTCGAAGACCTGGCCCGCTGGAAGCCCGTGGAAGAAGAACCGCTGCATATTAATTACAAAGGCATAGAAGTGTACAAACTGCAGGAATGGACGCAGGGACCTATGCTGCTACAAAGCCTGAACATCCTGGAAAATTTTGACCTGAAATCGATGGGATATAACTCCACTGAATATATTCATACGTTGTATCAAACCATGAACCTCACTTTTGCGGACCGTGATTTTTATTACGGCGATCCTGCGTTCAATACCAATCCTGCTATCAAAGGATTGCTGAGCAAAGCATACGGCAAGGCGAGGGCGAAACAGATGAATCTTGCGCAAAACGATGCCAATGCAGGACCGGGCGATCCCTATCCTTTCATGGGCAAAACCAATCCTTACCTGCATTTCCTGGAAGAGCGCAAGCAGTTGACAGATACCAGCAACGGCCGCAAGCCCGGTGGATTTGTGCCTAAACATGACGCCACTATGCTGCAGCATGGAAATGCGGACCAGCAATATGCCGCCAATGCCTTGTCAACAGAGGAAGATCTAACTCAACTGTATGCCGGCAATACACCCGACAGCGCCTATATGGACCGGCTGTGGCGCGGTACCACCAGCGTGGAAGCAGCAGATAAAGATGGCTGGGTAGTATCTATCACTCCCAGCGGCGGTTGGCTGCCTGCCTGTATTGCCGGTAAAACGGGAATAGGAATGAGCCAGCGGGCGCAGAGTTTTGTATTGGATTCTGCCATATGCCCTTTTAATGTAATTGCGCCCGGTAAACGTCCGCGGGTAACGCTTACGCCTTCGATGGCGTTGAAAGACGGCAAGCCTTTCCTGGCTTTTGGTGTGCAGGGTGGCGATACGCAGGACCAGAACCTCTTGCAGTTTTTCCTGAACGTGGTGGAATTTGGTATGACCGTACAGCAGGCTACGGAAGCTGCGAATATTAATACCAACCAGTTGTGGTTGTCGTTAGGCGGTACTACTATCAAAGACAGGGAGCCGCGGCCGGGAAGCATTCTGCTCAATAATAATACCTCCGAAAAAACACGCAAAGCCCTGGAGCAAATGGGTTATCACCTCACTTTCGGAGAGCGTACCAGCGGCCCCATAAACGCCATTTACATGGATCGTGTACACGGCAGTTTATGGGGTGGCAGCAGTAATCATGGAGAAGACTACGGAATAGGGTGGTAAGCAAATTACTCGCGGGTCCATACTTCATGAATAGGATCTCCTTTTGAGCTTTTGCCGCTGTGGTCCCAGTTGTTGCCGTTTACGCTGCCTTTAAAAGACAGTTCAGCGCCAATACGGGAGCTATCGCGGGAAAAGAACTCAATTTTTTCGGTGTAGGTGCCGTTATCAAAAGTATAGGTACCTCCACCGGAACCAAAGAACTCGCCTGTTTCCTGGTTGATGGCTACCCATTGAAAGCGGGTGCCGGTCAGTATTTTCATGGTGCGCCTGGCACTGTTGGGAATGGGAGTCATCTTACCTTCTCTTTCCCGTGAAGTAATCTGCCAGCTGCCGGCCAACGGGCCGGTACCATCGTCGATACGCGTCCACTCCTGTTTTCCGCCACCGGGATTGCTGGTGATCAGTTGTCCGTTTTCCATGCCTACCGGCACGGTTGTTTTTTGCCCTACCTGCGAGGCATTGGCCGTGTTAAAAAGAATGGCTACATCTACCTGCGTGTCACCCGCCTGTTTCCACGTTCCTCCATATGAAGTAATGAAACGCTGGTTATTGTAATCGGTGACTGTAAACCAGTTGGGCGTAATCAGCAACACGCTGGTTACGTCGCCGGTCGCTGATTTCCAGGCGCCTAAGGGTGAGTCTTGTGCGCTGAGTATACCCAGGCAGGAACAGCATAACGTAAATAACAGGAGTAGTTTTTTCATAACATAGCATTTGTGTACTTAAGATAAGCAAACAAACGCAGTAATTAAGCGGTTTCTCCCTGTGGTATGAACACGTTTTATTTATACAGATGCTGGTCCTGTATATAATCAACCCCCTGTTTTTTGAGATAAGCGATTCCCCATTCGCTGACAAATTCATACAGGGGAGCCAGTGATTTTCCTTCGGTGGATAAATAGTATTCCACGCGGTATGGCTTTCGGGTAATCACATTCTTTTCAATCAGCTTATCGCGTTCCAGTTCTTTAAGCTGCTGGCTAAGCATCTTTTCTGAGATGCCCGGCAGGTTATCCCTTATTTCAGCGTAACTTTTTTTAGTAAAGTAATGCAGGTGGAAGAGGATTAACAGTTTCCATTTCCCTCCAATAAATCCGAGTGTTACATCTACCGGGCAGGTGTATGTTTTATTGTTCAGTGTGATCATTATCAACCGTGTAAAGTGGTTTCGCTATGCTTCTTCCAGTACGCGCTTCAGGATATTCAGGTACCCGATATGCTGTTCCGCATAGGAACTGCTTTCGGAGAGCTGTGCCCAGGCAATTTGCCGTTCAAGGGCAATATTGATCACCGGTTTATTGGCTTCTTCAATTACGCCTTCATCTGCCAGCTGGCCAAAGCCGGCGGCAATTACTGAAGCATCCAATGTGAAAATAAAGTGCTGGTCATCAAAGGCGGGATCTTCTTTCATGCGTATGATCAGATCCCGGTCCAGCAGTGTTTCGTTATACTCTTCAAAGGCCATTTCCCCTACCGATTCGATGGTCCATTTTAAGCATTCAATGGTAGGCGTGGAAGGATATTCCCGGCGCCATTCCCGGAATGAGGCAAGCCCGGTGTCTCCTTCATCTGATCCGAAAGGGGCCAGTTCATCAACGGGATCCCAGAAAAAGTCTTCAGGTATCAGGGCAATAGCTCGTGCATGTGCATGATCTTTATCTATGCCATAGATTTCGTCCTTCATAAGATATGTTGTTTTAAATTACGCTTTACCCCACCCATCGGCATTTGAGCAGGTTTCGATGCCATGCCTGGTATACCGTTCAAATTCTTCTCCAAATAATTCCTGGTATACCATATACCCGATAAACCCTACAATTTCCGCTTCTGCATCGCAGGTGGCTTTTGAAGGATTTTCGTCGATCATTTCATAGTACGTTTTCCCCATTCCTACAATAAAACACCTGCAATAAAGGAAACCGTCATCTGATCCATCGGTATATGCATGGATATCTTCCCGGTCGATCTGAAATAATTTTTCCTCCATGATGTGATTAAACCCTGTCAGCTCTTCCTTATCCAGCTGGAGCAGGATATCCCGGATATTATTGGTGATAACGCCGTATACTTCCCCGGTCAGGTCTTCGATCAATACCGCATCATTGGTTTTCAATGCTGTATTGCGCATATCCCGTAATGCCGGGGATGCAGCCCACGCTTCTTCAATAATCTGCCAGAATTTAAATTCATTCATAAGAGTAGAAATTAATGATCATTAAGAATTAGCTGTAAGATATACATAGGAAACGCAGTGTAAATGCGTAGTAAAAACAGCGGTCAGTGATCCGGTATCCCTTGAAAATACGCAATAATTTCCTTTCTTTTCTACCCGTCTGCTAAAACCTCCCTCCTGTATAAATTATTTTATTATTAATTCCCTGTCCCCTAAATTTACCGGGTTATTGTTTTTGTGAGGGTACAAAACTTCCAGCTTTGCCAGACATTTCCCTGAATGATGAACGTGATTTGCTGCAGAAAGTTGCCATGGGTGACGGGGATGCGTATACCATCCTGTTCACACATTACAGCGGACAGGTGTATGATGTGGCCATGCTTTACCTGAGAGACAGCAGCCTGGCCAGGGAAATTGTACAGGAAGTTTTTATGAAGGTATGGCTGAAAAAAGCCGATATGTCCCACATAAAACAATTTAAAGATTACCTGTTTATCCTTACCCGCAACCATATTTACGACGGTTTCAAAAAGCAGCTGGTAAGGCTGAAAGCCTACGATTTTCATCTCAAAAACCAGCCGGAAGCACAGAACGATACCGATCACCTGTTGCTGCAGCGGGAATACGACGCCATCCTGGATAAAGCCGTGTCCGGTCTGCCTCCGGAGCGGAAAAAGGTGTACCTCGCCCGTAAACAGGGCTGGAGCAACGAGGAAATCTCCCAACAGCTCAATATATCTGTACATACCGTTAAAAAGCAAATGAGCCTTGCTATGCACGCTGTACGGGCTTTTGTAAAGTCCAGGCTGCAAAATGACATCGTTCCCTTCCTCCTGTTTTTGATCCTCTTCCGCAAATAACATCTTCCCCGAAAAAAAATTTTATCCCGGATACTCCTTTTTTACCGGTTGATCGTCTTTACCCCATATCACCCTTCCAAAATCGCTGATAATGTCCATAACGGAAGTACAGTTATTGCTTGAAAAATATAAGAATGGCCGGATCAGCCAGGAAGAACTGCTGCGCCTGAAAGCGATGGTAGCCGTAAACGACTACGAGCCGGAAATCAAAGCAGATATCCTGTCGGCCCTGTACAACAGCGGGGCGCCGCAAAGCGGCCTGTCAGCGGAAGATGGTGAAGCCATTTTACAAAACATCCTGCAAACAACGCCTCCCCGCGCTGCCGGCAATACCCGCAGCATGATCTGGTATGCCGCCGCAGCAACCTTGCTGGGAGCCACGCTGGTCACAGGCGCACTCTATATGAACCGGCAGCAGCAGCCCGTTATAGTGGCTGCTCCGAAAGCCAATCCCCTGGCGCCCGGCACCAACACCGCCGTACTGGTACTGGCGGATGGTAAAACCATTCCGCTGGACAGTGCCAACACCGGCGCACTGGCCAAACAGGGCAACAGCAGCATCGTAAATTCAGCGCAGGGCCTTGCCTATAAAACAGAAGGCGCCACCACAGCAGTGGTGTATAACACCGTAGTAACTCCCCGCGGCGGGCAATACCAGCTGACCCTGGCTGACGGCACTAAAGTATGGCTGAACGCTGCCAGCAGCATTCGCTTTCCTACTGCATTCAGCGGGAAAGAACGGCTGGTGGAAATTTCCGGGGAAGGCTATTTCCAGGTAGCCGCCAATGCGCAGCAACCATTCCGGGTGAAAGTAAAAGGCAATCCTGATATGGAAGTAAATGTGCTGGGCACCAGCTTCAATATCATGGCCTATACCGATGAGAAAAATATTACCACTACCCTGGAAAGCGGCGCTGTTCAACTGGTACATGGCAACATCCGGAGCGTACTGCAACCCGGCTACGGCGGCAGCCTGAATACCGGCGATGCCGCATTCACCATCGAAAAAGCAGACCTGGAACAGGCACTGGCCTGGAAAGAAGGCAAATTCAGGTTCCGTAATACCAGCATACAAACCATCATGCGCCAGATCGCCAGATGGTATAATATAGAGGTTACCTATGAGGGTGATCTGTCGGATATACGCTTAACAGGGATCATTTCCCGGAGGGAAAATGCAGCTTCTTTATTAAAGATTCTGTCAACAACAAAACGGGTTCACTTTGATATTAATGACAACCGGGTCGTGGTAGCACCATACGATCCTGAGCAATAGACGCTATTTGTCCACTTATGAATTGATCATTTTTAAATTTTATTTAGGTTATGAAGACGTAAATAATTCCACCGCCGGTTGTAAAAAAAACCGGAAGCAGTGCAATGCTCCCGGCTATAGAAGGCAACCCAACTCCCTGAATCATTTAGAAAATTGAATTATTAAGCCAACAACACAAAAGTATGGAACTACTTGGTACCTGCAAAGTCCCCGGGAAAGGAGGACGTATGCAAAGAAAATTACTGTTGATTATGCGATTAACTGCAATACTGACACTGGTATTCACCCTTAATCTGAGCGCCAAAACCTTCTCTCAGTCTGTTACCATCAAAGGGAAACGTCTTCCCCTTTATGATGTTTTCAACAGCATCAGCCGCCAGACAGGTTATGAATTCATTTATGATGAGAAGCTGCTGGAGAAAGCGCCGCCGGTAAATCTGAATATGAACCAGGCCTCCCTCACAGAGGTGCTGAACGCCTGTTTGAATAACAAACTGTTTAACTACAACATTGTAGATAAAACGATTGTAATCAGCCCGAATGCCAAAGCAATGGTACCTGCCGCCGCGGTGATAGCTGCCATCGACATACAGGGCAAGGTGACCGACACCAAGGGTCTGCCGCTTGTAGGCGCATCTATCCAGGTAAAAGGCACCAGCAAAGGCACCATTACCAACGCCCAGGGTACCTTTACCCTAGCCGCCAACCCCGGCGATATACTGATCATCAGCATCATCGGATATGAAAGCAAACAGGTAACCGTGGGGAATGATGCCAACATCCAGGTAACGCTGGCTGTACAGGACAGCCAGTTAGGCGCCGTAGTGGTAACAGCCCTCGGTATCAAAAGATCCGAGAAATCCATTACCTATTCCACCCAGCAACTGGATGGACTGGAACTTACCAAAGCGAAAGATGCGAATCTCGTAAATACGCTGAACGGTAAAGTGGCAGGTTTAACTATTTCATCCAGCGCTTCCGGTGTAGGCGGTTCTGCCAAAGTAATCCTGCGCGGCAGCAAATCAGGATTGGGTAGCAACCAGGCATTGTATGTAATTGACGGTGTGCCAATGAACAACACCATCACGAACCAGCCGGGAAGTATTTATGGTGGCAGCTCCTCCTATGATGGCGGCGACCCCATCTCCAACCTCAACCCGGAAGACATTGAAAGTATTTCCGTACTGAAAGGCGCATCCGCAGCCGCTCTTTACGGCAGTCAGGGCGCCAACGGCGTGATCATTGTTACTACCAAAAGTGGTAAAGTGGGTCGCACTACTATCAATATATCATCCGGATTCAATGTTAGCCAGGCTGCCTATAAGCCAAAGTTCCAGAACAACTATGGCCAGTCGGCCGACCCTACCACCAAAAGCTGGGGCAGCAAGATCAACGGCGCAACCGACAATGTATCCGACTTCCTTCAAACAGGACGCAACTTCACCAACGCCATCAGCCTGGCCGGTGGTTCTGAAAAAGCGCAAACTTATTTTTCTTATGCCAATACCTCCGCAAGAGGTTTAGAGGCAGGTAATAAACTTGGTCGTCATAACCTGAGCTTCAAAGAAACCGGTCACTTTCTGAATGATAAACTCACCGCTTCTGCAGATGTGAATTACATGACCCAGAAAATTGACAACACGCCCTTGTCCGGGTTTTACTTCAACCCGCTCACCGGTTTATATCTCTTCCCGCGTGGAGTGGATATCAGCCCTTACCGGGACCAGTATGAAATTCCTGATCCTTCCCGGAATAACCTCATGGTGCAGAACTGGCCTTTTTCAGAAGATGTGCAGCAGAATCCCTGGTGGATCCTCAACCGCAACACTAATTCGCTTTCACGCAACAGGATACTCGCCAATGCCAGCCTGAAATATGACATCAACTCCTGGTTGAATGTACAGGGAAGAGGAAGTATTGACCGTATGAATGATGTGTATGAGCAAAAGATATACGCCGGCACCCAAACCACGCTGGCTTCTAAAAACGGTGGTTATAACTACACCAACAATACTACTACGCAACAATACGGAGACCTGATCGCCAACTTTAATATCCCGGCAAATGATTTTCATTTTACAGGTCTCGTTGGCGGTAGTATCCGTGACGTTAAAACAAATGGTATCTATTTCGCAGCTGGTCAGGAAGGTTTATATCTCCCGAATATATTCACCATCCAGAACATGAAAACGATCAACTCAGCGAACTCCGGTAGCTCACAGGAGAAACACAGCCAGTGGCAATCTGTTTTCGGAAGTGTGAATATTTCTTACAAAGACTGGGCATACATGGATCTGACGGCAAGGAATGACTGGGCCTCCAACCTGGCATTTACCAACCAGTTATCTTACTTCTATCCATCAGTGGGATTGAATGTAATCCTCACCCAACTGCTTAAAATGCCAGAGGCTATTACCTATGGTAAGATCCGTGGTTCTTATGCTATTGTAGGCAATTCTCCGCTGGCTTACCAGAGTAATACACCGGATAACCTGATCAATACCGGCGGTAACGTAAAAGTGAATACCACAGCTCCATTCAGGGATCTGAAACCGGAAAAAACAAAGTCATTGGAACTGGGTACAGAATGGCGCTTTTTCGACAGCCGGTTGAGCGTGGATCTCACTTACTATAAAACCAATACCACTAACCAGACCATGGAAATTGCCGCACCTAATGCAACCTTGTATAACACCTACTTTATTAATGCAGGTGATATCCAGAACCAGGGTGTAGAAGCCATGATACGGTATGATGTGTTGCGCGACACAAAACTGAAGTGGAATACCGCTTTAAACTATGCAGTAAATGACAACAGGATCATTTCCCTGTCGCCGTTTGTAGACCGTTTCAGCCTGACCGGCGACGGCACCGGCGCCAACTACGCTTCACAATTTAAAGTAGGCGGTTCGTTTGGCGATATTTACGGCACGGTGTTAAACCGTGATGCACAGGGACGTGTGATCATTACCAATGGCGCTCCTTCCCTCGCAGGCGGCCAGATGCAATATCTTGGTAATGCCAATACCAAATGGCAATTAGGCTGGAACAATAATTTTGCCTACAACAACTTTACTTTATCCTTCCTGATAGATGGTAAATTCGGCGGACAGGTAATGTCTGTAACCCAGGCAATGATGGACGGATACGGCGTTTCAGCCACTTCCGGCCAGGCAAGGGATGCCGGTGGCGTAAAAGTAAACGGGGTAGATGCCAATGGCAACCCGGTTACCTCTGTGGATGCAGAGAAATGGTACAATGTGGTAGGCGGCAGAACAGGCGCTTCCGGAGAATATATGTACAGCGCTACTACTGTAAGACTGAGAGAAGCATCGCTGGGATATACCATCCCGTTGAAAAGCAATGCAGTGAAGGCACTGAAGGTATCTGCCAACGGCCGTAACCTGTTTTACTTCTCCAAGAAAGCTCCATTCGATCCTGAGCAAACCATGTCTACCTCCAATGGCCTGAGTGGTGTGGATGTATTTATGTTACCTGCTTCCCGCAGCTATGGCGTTACTGTAAATGCCACTTTCTAATCATTTACCGCAAAACTGAAAACGATGAAACTGTATAATAAAATGAAGCGTTACAGATCTGGTTTACTGGTGGCCACTGCAGCCCTGGTAACCGGGATGAGTGCATGTACCAAAAACTTTGAACGTTATAATACCGACAATACCGGCGTAACGGATGGTCAGCTCGGACCCGATTTTAATTCACTGGGGCTGTACCTGAAATCCGCGCAGATGTCGATCCTGAACTTTTCCGGCGGCGGGGACCCCAACTCTTACCAGGTACAACAGAACCTCAATGCCGACTGTTTTTCCGGTTACTTTATGACACCCAATCCATTCAGCAGCTCCAATAATACCAATTACGGCCTGGTGCCGGGCTGGAACGGGGAAGCGTATAAAGTGGGTTATCTCAATGTGATGTCGCCGGTAGTGAAACTGAGGGCAAGCGGCATAGATAAAAACTTCCCGGCAGTATGGGCAGTGGCGCAGATAATACAGGTAACCGCCATGAGCCGTGTAACGGATATTTACGGTCCTATTCCGTATAGCCGTGTAGGTGAGGGCCTGTCATCTGTTCCATACGACAGCCAGCAGGATGTATACAAGCGTTTTTTTGCACAGCTGGACACCGCAACAGAAAGTTTACGCGCCCAGGTTAACAGCGGCACGCAGCTGCCTTTCGACTTTTCCAATTTTGATGTTGTTTACAACGGTAATTTCGCGCAGTGGCTGCGTTTCGCCAACTCCCTGCGGTTACGCCTGGCCATGCACATCGTAAAAGCTGATCCCGCCAGCGCAAAAACGGAAGCAGAGAAAGCGCTGAACCCTGCCAGCGGCGGCATCATCACCGATAATGCCGATAACATGACCGTGAAAGTAACCGGTGACTTTACCAACCCACTTGTTTTCATTGCGAAAAACTGGGCAGACATCCGCATCGGCGCTTCTTTGCAGTGCTACCTTACCGGTTTTAAAGACCCACGGGTTTCAAGGTACATGGACAAAGCCACTGATCCTGCCACCGGGCTTAAAGGCGTATACAAAGGCATCCGTATCGGTAGCCTGGTAGATAAACCGAAGTACCAGACCTATTCTTCCTTAAATACAGAAGATGGCGCTTCTCCTGCATTTACCCTGAAAACGCCAATGCAGGTAATGACCGCCGCTGAAGTGTATTTCCTGCGCGCAGAAGCAGCTGTAAGAGGCTGGAGCAATGCAGGCGGTAGTGCGCAACAATTGTATGAACAAGGGGTTACTACGTCTATGGCACAGTGGCAGGTAAGCGCTCCCGGCTATCTTGCCAATGATTCAAGTCATGCCGATGCTTACACAGACCCAAAAAATGCAGCGAATAATATCGGCAGTCCATCTACCATTACTATTAAATGGAATGAGGGCGATGATGTGGCTAAGAAAATGGAACGCATCATTACACAAAAATGGTTGGCCATGTTCCCCGAAGGACAGGAAGCCTGGACAGAATTCCGCCGTACCGGCTATCCTAAATTGTTCCCGGTAGTGAACAACAATAGCGGTAACACCATCCCAACGAATGTGCAGATCCGCAGACTGCCATTCCCGCAAAATGAATATAACACCAATCCCGCTGCAGTAGCAGCTGCTGTGCAGCTGTTGAGCACACCGGCAGATAACGGCGGTACCCGTCTCTGGTGGGATGTACAATAATAAAAGCTTTTAAAGAGATGGCTGGCAAATGGCCAGCCATCTCTTCTATCAATACTTTAAAGTTAACCTGAGCATACGTTTGTTATAAGAGCCACCAGACCGGAAAACCCGTAACCAAAATTTGAACCCAGATTTCCTGATTATTTAAACATTCATTCCATTATGAAAAAACAATTTCACCCGTTACGGCTATTGGCCGTAGGAATGGCGTGCGCCACCCTCTCTTTCACTGCCTGTAAAAAAGAAAGCAACAACAGCACGTCAACCGATCCCGGCAAAAGCGCTACCGGCGCTCATGTAGAAACCGTTACCAAAGCGGGAGGCATGTCCGTTTGTTATGTAGAAGTAAACAGCAACAGTTTACTCAATACCGGTAAATACACCTTAACCACCGGCGGGCAACAGCTGTTTGATATTGCCATCATTTTTGCCGCCAATATCAACTACAACACCAGCACCCAGAAAGCCGTGCTGTACAACAATCCCAACGTATCCAACGTGCTGGCAAATAAGGCTACGCAAATTGTACCCCTGCAAAATAAAGGGATGAAAGTATTGCTGTCTATTCTCGGCAATCACCAGGGGGCAGGCTTCTGTAACTTCACCAGCAGGACCGCTGCACGTGCCTTTGCCCAACAGCTCAGCGATACCGTTACTTACTACGGACTGGATGGAATTGATTTTGACGATGAGTATGCCGACTACGGCAACAACGGTACCACGCAACCAAACGACAGCTCCTTTGTGATGCTGGTAGATGAACTGCGTAAGCTGATGCCCACAAAAATCATCTCCTTCTACTATTATGGCCCGGCAGCATCCAGGTTATCATGGGGTGGAAAAAAAGTGGGCGACTTTGTTAACTACAGCTGGAATGCTATCTATGGCTCTTACTCGGTGCCTAATGTTGCCGGCCTTACAAAGGCACAGTTAGGCCCTGCGGCGGTAGACATTCAGAGTACCAGCCAGAGCACTGCCAATTCACTGGCCACGCAAACGAAGAACAACGGTTATGGTATTTATCTCTGGTATAACCTTACCAGCACCGATAAACATGTGTACTTCTCCGGTGTATCCAGTATCCTGTACGGCAGTAATGTTACCTACACGCCTTAATAAAAAGAAAGGAGTCGTTTTTATAAACGACTCCTTTCTTTTTATTCCATACTTTTCTATTTAATACTGTCTTCCCTTGCCGATAAACGGAACCAGTCCTTTGCGTAAGGCTTTAGCAGGGCGGTAGCCGCTGTGGGCCCCCAGGTGCCGGCCTTATACAAATGCAGTTCTTTCGCCGGGTATTTTTTCCAGGTATCCAGGATGGGCATCACTACTTTCCAGGCGGCTTCCACCTGGTCTGCACGCATGAACAAGGTAGGGTTACCATCCAGCACATCCAGCAACAATGCTTCGTATGCTTCGGGAATTGTTTCTGTATAAGATTCCTGGTAAGTGAAATCCATCTCCACCGGTTTTAATTTCATCTTCAAACCAGGCACTTTACTTTCAAACAACAAACTTATTTCCAGCTCCGGCTGGATACTGATGATCAGCCTGTTGGGCGTGATATCGTCTTTAAAAATTTTATGGGGAGAATCTTTAAACTGCACCACAATTACAGACGACTGCACCGGCATAGACTTTCCCGTGCGTAAAAAGAAAGGCACACCTTTCCACCGGTCGTTGTCAATAAATAATCTTGCAGCCACGAAAGTTTCCGTATTGGAAGAGGACAGCACATGTTCTTCCTTACGGTAGGGCAAACGTGGCACGCCATGTACATTACCGGCTGTATACTGGCCACGGATAACGTTTTTCAGCACCTGCGCCGGTGTATACGGCCTGATGTCTTTCAGTACTTTTACTTTCGCATCGCGGATCAGTTCGGACTGGTAAAACTCCGGTGAATCCATCGCAACAATACACAACAGCTGCAGCAGGTGATTCTGCACCATATCACGCAGGGCGCCGCTACCCTCATAGTAGCCGCCGCGTTTTCCCACGCCTACTTCTTCTGCCACGCTGATCTGCACGTGATCAATATATTTTTTATTCCATAGCGGTTCAAATACATAGTTGGCAAAGCGGAACGCCATAATGTTCTGCACGGCTTCCTTACCGAGGTAGTGATCAATACGGTAGATCTGTTTTTCCGCAAAACGTTTTGTCAGGAAGCGGTTGAGTTTTTTAGCCGTATCGAGGTCAGTGCCGAAAGGTTTTTCTACTACGATCCGGTCCAGGCCATCGCGATTGCAAATGGTGTGTTTGTATAAGCCTTCTGCAATGATTTCGATAAAGCGCGGCGCCACTGCAAAGTAAAAGATGCGGGAACCGTTTTGTTTCTGTTTCTTTCCAAACGCATCCAGCTTATCTTTCAGACCGGTATAGGTTTCTGTTTTCAGGAAATCGCCCTGGAGGTAAGAGATGTTTTTAGCAAATCCTTCCCATTCTTTCGGATCTGCTTTGCCGTTGCGGCTAAACTCATTAATCCCTGCCAGCAGGTCGAGTTTAAACGCAGTTTCATCTTCGGGCAGAAAATCCACGCAGTAGATGGTGAATACAGGTGGAAGGTGTTTATCGGTGTACAGATTATAAAGCGCAGGAATCAGTTTTCTTTTAGTCAGATCCCCTTTGGCGCCGAAGATGGTAATGGCGGCGGGGAGTGTTTTTCCAGTTTTCATCTAAGCATCGGTTTATTCCCCTGTAATTTAAGCATCATTCCTGTAATCTTTTCATCCATTTTTGGATGCCGGTGGATTCAAAGATTACCGGCTGCGGGCCAGTATGGCGGCGCAAACGGCCAGGATACACGTCATTGGCGTGAAGATCAGCTGCTCCCATTTATTGGTGGAGATGAGGTTACCCAGGGTGTTTACAAAAAATAAAAGACACATCAGCCACAGTACCAGGCTCAAAACCTTGCCATTGGCGGGCAGCTTCAATAGCTTCCTTTTCCCCAGCACCACCAGCAGGAAAAATACATTCACCAGAACAGAGATGGCCTCTAACCGGTACATTTCCATTGGTGACCTCAGTCTTCCTCCCCATACAAGGGAATAAGGTAAAACTTTCGCTATGATCAGCAGGTGAAAAAGAATAAGCAGGGAGAAAATAGTGATCATCACTATCCCCGCTATTTTTGGCATACGGATACTCATAAAGCGATTAACTTGTGTCAAAGGTAAGAATAGCGGCGTTAAACGGGCGGGAAAGAATTTAAACCGTTACAGCATTGACTTTCTATCCTTTTAGTATTAATATTGTAACTGGTTCAACCATACACCCAAACAACTCCATTACTTTTCCGCTTTCCTTTCCGGCTCCGTGTCATCGTCTTTTGTGCTATCCGGGTAAGCTTTTAACACCGTTATTCAAAAAAATGAACAACGCATTGTCTATGCAGAAAAAGTTACTTACCGCCGCCCTGCTGATGGGTATTACCACACCGGTCGCAGCGCAGATAAAGAGAGACAGCAGTAAAGTATTTACACTCGGGGAAGTGGTGGCATATGCCCACCAGGAAGATTCTGCCAGCACCATTTCTATGGAACAGATCCGGCAGTTCCACCGGCTCAATGTATCGGCAGCCCTTAATCTCCTGCCAGGCATTAGCCAGTCGAACGTAGGCCCGCGGAATGAATCCATGATTTATCTCAGGGGCTTTGACCTGCGGCAAACACCCGTTTTTATGGACGGCGTGCCCGTATACGTACCTTATGACGGGTATGTAGATCTGGCCAGGTTCACTACTTTCCATCTCTCTAAAATAGTAGTGGAAAAAGGAGGCGCCTCTGTATTGTATGGTCCAAACACCATGGGCGGCGTAATTAACCTCCTCTCCTCCAGACCGGTACACGCCCTTGAAATCAATGCCTCCGCCGGATGGCTTAACGGCGGGCACGAGGAAGCGATTAACGTTGGCAGCCGGATGAAGAAGTTCTATCTGCAGGCGGACCTGTCGCGGTACCAGCGGGATTATTATAACCTCGCGGATGGTTTTACCGCTACCAAAACAGAAAACGGCGGCAAAAGGGACAACTCGTATAACAACGACTGGCGATACGGTGTAAAGCTGGGCTTTACCCCTAATGAAAAAAATGAACTGGCCATCGGCTTCTCCCACCAGGAGGGGACCAAAGGAACACCGGTATATACGGGAACGGATACACTGAACTCATTATATAAAAGTCCCCGCTTCTGGCAGTGGCCCAAATGGAACAAGGAAAGTATCTATTTTCTCTCCAACAGCACCCTGGGCGCAAAAAGCAATCTGAAAACCCGTTTGTATTTCGACCGGTTCACCAACGTGCTGAAAAGCTTTGACGATGCTACCTACACGACGCAGAAAAAACCTTATGCCTTCACCAGCTATTATAATGACTATTCCTTTGGCGGGAACCTGGAATATGGCTATACCCTATCGGCCGCCAACAGTTTAAGAAGCGCGGTACATTTTAAACAGGATGTACACCGGGAACATAATGAGGGTGAACCGGAAAGAAAGGTAGCCGACAATACTTTCTCTGCCGGTATCACCGATCGTCACACGTTCGATGAGCATTGGGTGCTGGAAGGCGGCGCCGCATTGAACTACCGCCAAAGCGTGGAAGCACAGAATTATAACAGTCAGACAAAAACCATTACAGATTTCCCGGCCAACAACAGCCATGCGCTGAATGCACAGGCCAAACTGGCGTATACCTTTACTGCCGGCCGCGCGCTTTCTTTTTCCATAGACCGTATGACGCGCTTTGCCACCATCAAAGACCGCTACTCCTATAGATTAGGAACGGCCATCCCCAACCCGGATCTGAAGCCGGAGAATACCCTCAATTTCGGTTTGCAATACAACGATACCCGGCTCCGGAACATCAGCCTGGATGGAAGTATTTTCTATAACCGTATCCGGGATGTTATCCAGAACGTTAACAATGTAAATTATGACACCACCAGGAAGCAGTGGCTCTCGCAATCCCAGAATAAAGGCCGTGCAGCGTATTACGGCGCCGAAGCCGCTATTACCTGGCATATCACCACCACTTTTACCGCCGGTGCGAATTACACTTTTATTAAACGCAAAAACCTGGATAACCCGCAACTGCATTTCACTGATGTGCCTGAACACAAAGCCGCGGGGTGGCTCCAATACAATATTTCACGCTTCAACTTTTTGTTGAACGGCGAGTATAATACAAGTCGCTACAGTACCAGTTATGGTACTAAGGCCCCCGCATTTTTCCTGTTGAATGCCAGTGCCGCGATAAATGTAGTCAACTGGTTAAAAGTACAGGGGGGTGTGAATAACGGATTTGATAAAAACTATATGCTTACAGAAGGTTATCCTGAGCAGGGCCGGAATTACTTTGTAAAGGTGTTATTCAATTATTCCTATTTTTAGTAAGATGAAAAAAAGAGGGTGGATGATATTGTTAGGGCTGATGGCGCTTACTTTCGTAAGTGGCAGGATACCGTTTACGGGCAAGCCGTATCCGCTGAAATACCCTGCCAGCTTTGGTAACAGGACCAATATTCCCCCTGGCAATCCGCTTACAAAAGAAGGTGTTTACCTGGGCCGGCGGCTGTTTTACGAAAAGATGTTGTCGGCCAACAATAAAATTTCCTGTGGCACCTGTCATATGCAACGGCTGGCTTTCACGGATGGTAAGGCTTTCAGCACCGGTATCGGTGGTGTGCCTACCGACCGTAATGCCATGTCGCTCGCCAACCTCCTCTGGGTGAAAAATTTCTTTTGGGATGGACGGGCGTCCAGCCTGGAGCAGCAAGCCCTCACACCACTTACCGCTCCACACGAAATGGGACAGCTACCGGCAATCAGCGCCGAAAAATTACGCCGGTCGAAGTTATATCCCGGACTTTTCCGTGCGGCCTTTGGTACCAACACCATCAGCGGCGAGGAAATTGTGAAGGCGCTGGCGCAGTTTGAAAGAACGCTGATATCAGCCGGCTCGCCATACGACCGCTACCTGGACGGACAATACCAGCCCGATAGTGCCGCCCTCCGGGGGATGCAATTATTTATGACTGCTCCTGCACCGGAACGGAAAGTACGTGGCGCCAATTGCGGACATTGCCACGGCGGTCCCAAACTATATATAGAACTGTTTCATAACAACGGGCTGGATAGCATTCCGCGTGATGCCGGCCGTGAAAAACAAACCGGCATTGCTGCCGACAAAGGCCGGTTCAGGGTACCCACGCTCCGCAATATTGCGCTTACGGCGCCTTATATGCACGACGGACGATTCGGTACCCTTGAAGAGGTACTGGATCATTACAGCGATCATATCCGTAACAGCCCATCGCTGAGTCCTGTGCTGAGAAATAACTCCAATGAAGCGGGAGGCGTCTCGCTGCGGCTCAGCAAACAGGAACAGAAAGACATTATTGCCTTTTTACAGTTACTCACCGATTCTTCCTTTATCACTAATCCGGCATTCTCCAATCCTTTTAATTAAAGATCACTATGCAATACAAACTCACCACCTGTTTACTCATCACCCTTTTCAGTGCCGCTACCGCTTTTAGCCAAACTATTTCCGTTGAAGGCGAAGTAACCCACCCGTTGAAACTCAGTGCGGCCGATATAGGCAAAATGCCTAAAAAGGAAATCACTGCCGCAGACCGGGATGGGAAACCCCACCGCTACTCCGGTGTACCGGTAACGGCTATCTTACAGCAGGCAGGCGTAACGCTGGGCGCCCAGCTGAAGGGGGAAAATATGTCGAAATACCTGCTCGTGAAATCGGGCGACGGATACGAGGTATTGTTTTCACTCGCGGAGCTGGATAGTGCTTTCACCGACCGTGTAATCATACTGGCCGACCAGGTAGATGGGCAACCGCTGCCCGATGGCAAAGGACCTTTCAGGATAATAGTTCCGGGCGAAAAGAAGCCGGCACGCTGGATATGGGAGGTAACTACCATGGCCGTACGATTTGCCAAAGACTAAACATTTTATTTACGCTTGCTTAAGCCGGCAGTTCTGGTGGCGAGGAATTGCCGGAAGGCGGCATCTAATTCATGAAATAACTTTATTGCCTGTTCGCCTTCAGGTGTAAGCAGGGCGCCGCCGCCATTTTTCCCGCCCCTTTCAAATATCACCAGTGGTTTGTCGGTTCGCTTATTCATCTGGTCTACAAAATCCCAGGCTTGCCGGTAGGAGATTTTCATTTCCGTAGCTGCCTTTCTCAATGATCCAAGCTCGCTGATCTTCTGCAACAGCTCAATTCTCCCGTAACCGAGAAAAGGCCCCTCGGCTGTTTCAATCCATATACGTCCGTTTGCCATCAGTTTCATGTGGTAAAGATATCCGGCCCATTTAACTTTTTACATGGACTCTCTAGTAAAATAATATTTTAATTTATATTATATTACACATACACGCAATAGAGATCTTTCAAATGACACAAAACAAGGGCTTAAAGAAAACACTGACTCCCTTTATGTTGTGGGGACTTGGAGTAGGATACGTTATTTCAGGGATGTATTTTGGTTGGAATCTTGGCCTTGAAAAAGGCGGTACAGGAGGTATGGCCATTGCCACACTTGTGATCATGGTGATGTATGTAACGTTTACTTTCAGCTATGCTGAACTGGCCTGCGCCATCCCCAAAGCAGGAGGAGTTTTTGACTACGCAAACAGGGCAATGGGAAAGAATATCGGCTTTATTGCCGGTATAGCCCAGGTCATTGAATTTATCCTGGCGCCGCCTGCTATTGCATTCGCCATCGGCGCTTATTTCAACGCTTTTTTTCCGCAGGTACCCATCCTCACCAGCGCCATTGCCATTTATTTTGTGTTCACCGGGCTGAATGTTTATGGTGTAAAGGCCGCTGCTTCCTTTGAGGTAATCGTTACCGTTTTTGCTGTGGGAGAACTGTTACTCTTCGCCGGTTTGTCGTTGCCGAAATTCCAGGCGGTCCATCTTACCAACAACGCACTTCCCAATGGATGGGGCGGCGCTTTTGCCGCCATCCCTTTTGCCATCTGGTTTTTCCTCGGTATCGAAGGCATTGCCAATGTAGCCGAAGAAACCAAAAACCCGCAGCGCGATATCAGCAAAGGTTTTGGATGGGCCATCCTCACGCTGGCCATTCTCTGTGTCCTTATATTTATTTCCGCCACCGGCATTGCCGGATGGGAGGCCATTGTATATAAGAACGGGATCAGCGGGGAAACCTCCGATTCTCCCCTCCCGCTGGCGCTGGCAAAAATTACCGGGAGCAGTCACCTGATGTATCACCTGCTGATCACCGTAGGATTATTCGGGCTGGTGGCCTCCTTTCACGGACTTATCCTCGCCGCGGGGCGCTCTACTTACGAGATGGGCAGGGTACACAACCTTCCTGCTGCCCTCGGTAAAATTTCACCACGGTTCCATACGCCCGCCAACGCGCTTCTTGGCAACATGGTGATCGGGATACTGGCACTGCTTTCGGGCAAAACTTCCGAAATCATTATCGTATCCGTTTTCGGCGCGCTCACCTTATATATCATTTCCATGGTGTCTATTATTATTTTGAGAAGACAGGAGCCTGATCTGCCACGGCCTTTCCGGGTAGCCTTCTATCCTGCCTTCCCGGTAATTGCACTGGTGATCGCCAGCATTTCCATTGTTGCGATGTTTTTCTTCAACCTGCAACTTGGACTGATCTATTTCTCCCTGCTGGCCGTTTCCTTTTTGTTGTACAAAATTTTTAAACCTGCTCACACATGACAACTTCCGAAATATTAACGTACGTAAAAAACCATCCGTCGGGTAAGGTAAAAGTAGCGGTAGCGGACATCGACGGTGTACTGAGAGGGAAATATATTGCAGCAGAAAAGTTTGCATCTGTAACAGAGAGCAGGCTGGGATTCTGCGATGTTACCTTTGGCTGGGACATGAGCGATGTGGTGTACGACAACGTGAAATATACCGGCTGGCATACCGGTTATCCTGATGCACAGGTAAAAATTGACCTGGGCACTTTCCGGAAAATTCCCTGGGAAAACGATGTACCTTTTTTCCTTGGGGATTTTGTACAGGCAGACAATACACCGGTGTACACCTGTCCGCGGCAGCTCCTGAAAAGAGTACTGGCAGATGCCGAAAACAGTGGCTTCCTGCCGTATTTTTCACAGGAATTTGAATGGTTTAACTTTACAGAAACGCCTGATACCGTTCACCAGAAACAGTTCCGCGACCTTACGCCTTTATCGCCCGGTATGTTTGGATATTCTATCCTGCGCAGCGCGTTAAAGAATGAGTACATGAGCAGCCTGTTTGAACAACTGGTAAAATTTGATATCCCGGTAGAAGGATTACATACGGAAACAGGGCCCGGCGTTTATGAAGCAGCTATTAAGTATGGCAGGGTTTTACAGGCGGCCGACCAGGCCATACTGTTTAAAACCGCGGTAAAAGAGATCGCGTACAAACATGGCGTAATGGCCACTTTCATGGCTAAGATCCATGAAAGCCTGCCGGGCTGCAGCGGCCATGTGCACCAGAGCCTCTGGGATGCGGGCAGTCAACAGAATTTATTTTACGACGAAGACGACGAACATAAAATGAGTGCCATCATGAAAAGTTACATTGCCGGGCAACTGCACTGTTTACCTTTCATATTACCCATGATAGCGCCTACCATCAACAGCTATAAACGGCTGGTAGAAGGCGCCTGGGCTCCTACCACGCTCACCTGGGGCATAGATAACAGAACGGTGGCGTTGCGGGCTTTGCCGGGCGATAAAAAGGCCACCCGCCTGGAAACGAGGGTAGTTGGCTCGGATACCAACCCCTACCTCGCACTGGCCGCGTGCCTGGCCGCCGGGTTGTATGGCGTGAAAAATAAAATGGTGCTTGAAAAAAAATTGACCACCGGCAATGGGTACAAAGACACCTCGAATGGTGTATTACCACAGAACCTTCATGTGGCTACCCAACAAATGAAGGAATCGGCCCTTGCAAAGGAACTGTTTGGTGAACCTTTTGTGGAACATTTTACGTTAACCAGGGAATGGGAGTGGCGGCAATATGCCAAAGCAGTGACCGATTGGGAACTTAAAAGATATTTCGAAATCATCTAAGCATCAGCATATGGCATTTCAGTATAATTTTCCTACTACTATCCGTTTCGGCGCAGGCGTTATCAGCGAGTTGCCGGCCTATTTACAGAAAAACGGATTATCACGGCCCATGATCGTTACCGATCCAACAATAGCTGGATTATCATTTTTTAAATCGATCGTGAGCGACCTGCAGGCACATCACATCTCCGTGGAAGTATTCAGTGATATCCACAAAAACCCGGTGAAGAGCGATGTGTATAAGGGCACGGATCTCTGGGATCATACACAACGCGACAGCATCATCGGTATTGGCGGGGGCGCCGCGCTGGATGTGGCACGCGCCATTGTGCTGCGGGTTAACCACCGGGAAGACCTGTTTAAATACGACGACCTGATAGGCGGCGATATTTATGTGACCAATGACGTACCTCATTTTATTACCGTACCTACCACCGCCGGCACCGGCAGCGAAGTGGGCAGAAGCGCCATCATTGCCGACGACGACACCCATCAGAAGAAAATACTGTTCTCACCCAAACTGATGGCGAAGATTGTATTTGCGGACCCGGCCCTTACCATGGACCTCCCACCGTTTATCACCGCCGCCACCGGAATGGATGCATTGACCCACAACATGGAAGCATTCCTGGCAAAGAATCCACATCCCTTGTGTGATGGCATTGCCCTGGAAGGTATCTATCTCATTAAAAACTCACTGGAAAAAGCTACCAATAAGCCTGACATAGAAAGCAGGAGCAACATGCTCATGGCTTCCATGATGGGCGCTATCGCTTTTCAGAAAGGACTGGGCGTGGTGCATTCCCTTGCACATCCCCTCTCCTCCCTGCTGGACACGCATCACGGTCTCGCTAATGCCGTAAATATTCCTTATGGTATGCAATTCAATATTGCGGGCTTTGAAGAGAAGTTCCGCCGCATCGCCAGAACACTGGAGTTAAAAGAAGAAACCGGCGAAGCAGTGGTACAATATCTTTTCGATCTTAATGCAAAAATAAATATCCCGCATCACCTCCGCGATATCGGTGTTACCAACGCACATGTGGAAACACTGGCAGACCTGGCACTCGCCGATTTCGCCCATCCCAATAACCCAAAACCGGTTACCCGGGAAGATTTCAAACAGTTGTACCTAAACGCGCTTTAGATCATGAAGAAAAAGATAGGGATCAGCTATACGGAAGCCAGTTTTGTCAATTATGAAAACTGGTTTACACCCGAAGACCTCGGCGATGACCTCGAAGTGGTGATCCTTTCCTTCCTGCGAAATAACCTGGAAGATATTTATACCTGCGATGGCCTGGTGCTTACCGGTGGCGTGGATGTGATCCCCTCGCTGTATGGCGGCGCCGAAAACTATCCGCATCAGCCGCAGGAATTTCTGCCGGAAAGGGATGCTTTTGAAAAACGCATCTATGAGTATTCCCAACAGCATCAGCTGCCTGTATTAGGCATCTGCCGCGGGTTACAATACATCAACATCCTGGAGGGCGGGAAAGTATATGAAGACATCGGCGAAGCCGCCAACAAAATTCATAAAAAAGATACCAGCGATAAAATACACGGCGTAAATATCCGGAAAGACTCATTGCTGTACAGCATTACCGGCCAGGAAAAAGGACAGGTGAACAGCGCGCATCACCAGGGCATCCACCCGGCAAAGCTGGGAAATAATATTATGGTAAGCGCCACCTCCGACACCAGCGATGAAATGATTGAGGGTATTGAGTTCAAAGATAAAACCGGTAAAGGCTTTATGCTTTGCGTGCAATGGCATCCGGAAAGAATGCCCGAGAAAGAAAGCAACCCGCTTTCCCAACAAATCAAAACACAATTTCTTCAAGCAGTTAGAAACCATACGAAATGAGAATCTTTAATCCTGCCACCGCACAAACCCTCGCCGTTCTCAGAGAAGATTCACTGGCAAGGGTAGTTGAAAAAACCGCGTTGCTGCGGCTGGCATTCGACCGCTGGTCGGCCAAGCCACTGGCAGAACGCATCAAAGTAATTACCCGGTTCAACCAGCAGCTGGAAAAGAGAGTGGAAAAACTGGCGGGCGTGCTTACAGCTGAAACAGGAAAACCATTGCAGCAATCACGCAATGAAATCAACGGCGCCGTAGCCAGGATTAACTGGATGCTGGAGAACGCAGAGAAGTACCTGTCGGACGAATGGGTAACCAATACAGATAGCTTAAAAGAAAAAATCTCTTACGAACCACTGGGCGTTATCTGCAATATCTCCGCCTGGAATTATCCTTACCTGGTAGGTGTAAATGTTTTTATTCCAGCCCTGCTGGCAGGTAACACCGTGTTGTATAAACCTTCCGAATATGCTACCCTCACGGGTATGGAAATCGAGAAACTTTTTTATTATGCAGGTCTTGAGCAAAATGCTTTCAAGGTAGCCATTGGCGGGAAAGCCACCGGCGAAAGCCTCATGGATCTGCGGGTAGACGGCTACTTCTTTACCGGCTCTTATAAAACCGGTAAATACATTTATGAAAAAGTAGCTTCCAGGATGCTGCCCTGTCAACTCGAACTGGGTGGAAAAGATCCGCTGTATGTAACAGACGACATCGAAGATATTGCCGCAGTGGCATCAGCTACAGCCGACGGCGCCTTTTATAACAACGGCCAGAGCTGCTGCGCAGTGGAACGCATTTACGTACATGAAAAAGTATACGATGAATATGTAGCCGAATTTGTAAAAGCAGTGAAATCCTGGAAACTGGGATTACCTACGGACGACGGCGTGTATTTTGGCGCCATCACCAGAAAGGAACAGTTAAAAGTACTCGAAAACCAGGTACTGGAAGCCCGTGCAAAAGGCGCCACGCTGAAACTTGGCGGTCATATCATTGTACATGATGGCAACTTCTTTGAGCCCACCGTTCTCACGGATGTGGATCATAACATGAAAATTATGCAGGAAGAAAGCTTTGGCCCCGTGATAGGCATCATGAAAGTAACCAGTGATAAAGAAGCCATTCAACTCATGAACGATACGGAGTATGGTCTTACTGCATCGGTATACTCCTCCAACGGTGAAAGGGCACAGGAAATCCTTTCGCAGGTAAATGCAGGTACCGGCTACTGGAACTGTTGCGACCGGGTTACAGCAGGATTGCCGTGGGCAGGCAGGAAGCACTCGGGTTTTGGTGCAACGTTATCGCACCAGGGATTGAGAGCATTTACGAAAACGAAGGCGTGGCAGATGAAGGGATAAGTTTTATAGAAATATTGTTTATAAAGCGTGGTGCAATGTTGAATTGCATCACGCTTTTTTATTGTAGAAGCAACATCACCTATTTTCTTCTGCATATTTGTTAATACACATTTTATTACACCAGGTTAAATAGCAGCCCTGCTAATACCAGTAGTTTTGTAAACCAATTTCTCCCCTTATCCTACCATTTTAAACAGCTAATATTTATGCCGGAACAACAAAATACAGAATATAAACAATCCTGGAGGGATGAGCATCTTAAATGGATATGCTGCTTCGCCAATGCGCAAGGAGGTCGATTATTCATTGGTATTGACGATAATGGTGTTATTGTCGGAGTGGATGAATACAAGAAATTAATGGATGATATACCTAATAAAGCAGTTAATCACCTGGGATTAGTGGTAGATGTAAACCTGCATAAAAATGAGAACAGGCACTATATAGAAGTGATCGTACCGGAAAGTAGTGTTCCTGTAGCCTATCACGGGGTTTACCATTACCGTAGCGGGAGCACTAAACAGGAACTAAAGGGCATTGCGTTACAAAATCTGCTTCTAAAAAAGATTGGAAAGAAATGGGAAGACATACCTGTAGAGGAAGCATCCTTAAAAGATCTGAATAATTCTACCATTCGTCGCTTTATCTCTAAGGCTGTTGAGATGAACAGAATTCCGTCAACTGCCAGAAAAATGGGTATAGAGCTACTACTGAAAAATCTTGACCTGCTAACAGAACAAGGACAATTAACCAACGCCTCGCTATTGCTTTTTGGTAAAAATCCTATGAAGATATCAGTAACAGCAAGTTTTAAAATTGGCAGATTCGGTAAATCAAGCCATGATCTGTTATTCCAGGATATTGTTGAAACGAATATTTTTGATATGGCAGATCGGGTAATGGAAGTTTTAAAGATGAAATATCTTATCCGCCCAATTTCCTACAAAGGTCTGCAGAGAATAGAGCCATTGGAATACCCCGAACCAGCGCTGAGGGAAGCGGTATTGAATGCTATTATTCATAAGGACTATTCCAGCACGTACATATTTTTACGCGTATATGATGACCGTCTATACTTGTGGAATCCGGGGTCTTTACCGGAAGAATTAAGTATTGAAAAGCTAAAAACGGATCATTCCTCTTACCCCAGAAATAGACATATAGCGAATATATTTTTTAAAGCAGGATATATTGAATCCTGGGGAAGAGGTATTAATAAAATCATTGATTCCTGCGTTGAAGCAGGGTTACCCGAGCCTTTAATTGAAGTTGAGCAAGGAGGATTTAGTATTACCTTCTTGAAAAAGAAACAAACAAATCAGTTAATCAACAGCGAACATCTCGAAGAAAGACAACTTAAAGCCTTATCATACATAAAGGAACATGGGAGTATTAACAATGTCCAATATCAGCAATTAACCAATGTATCCAAACGAACGGCTACAAGAGATTTACAGGAACTAATAGAAAGAAAACTTATAGTAAAATCAGGAACTACCGGAAAGGGCACTACATATAACGAATCTATTGAGTAATACGGGCCTCTAAGGGGTCATATACGGGCCAAAGGGGCCATAAAGGGGCCACAAAGGGGCAAAAGGGGCCATAAACGGGCAATCCATTCATTAAATCCCTCCCACCACTTCATTTTGGGAATTATACCTAATTACCGTAGGTTTGCCTCCGCATTTGGTTCCGCCCCGCGGCGGATTAAAAGGGAATCCGGTGTAAAACCGGAGCTATCCCCGTAGCTGTAATCCTGCATTTATCGTCAGATAAATTGTTTTTCCGGATGAACTCCATACCACTGTCTGCCTGTCCGGCAGATGGGAAGGTCCCGGAAAAGCAGGTAAGCCAGAAGACCTGCCTCTTGTAATTAATCATTCAACGCTTTCGGGTGAAATGCTGTGAATGTGGGCCTGCCAGCCATTTTATGCGCTGTTATTATTTTCGTTTAGCCTAAGGCGTAATGCCGGAGGATAGCCGGTATTATGATCATTTTTCCAGGGTTTAACCCCGGGAGAAAAGTGCGTTGTATTTTCTTAATAAAACAATAAATATGAAAAAACAGTTATTATCCTTTCTGTCTGCAGCACTGATGCTGTTTGTTGCTTCCTGCCAAAAAGACGATGCGTTACAGCCGCTCGAACGCCAACGTACAAACGAAACCGGTACCGGCGGTGTTACGGCTTCATTAATCGCCGGTAAATACGGCAATGGATTTTTTATCGCCAACGAAGGGTGGTTTGGTCACGGCACCGGCGACCTGCATTTCTACTCCTACAGCGGCGATAGTCTTGTCCCTAACATTTATCATGCAGAGAACCCCGCCGGCGCGTTGGGCGGCCCTTCCAACACGCTGCAGTATGCTACTATCTTCAACGGTAAAATGTATATTGTTGTAAAAGCCGGTGGCCCACTGGTGGTGACAGATGCCGGCAGCCTCGTGGAAACCGGCCGTATTACTACCTTACCGGGTAATGATGGTCACGCTTTTATCGGTGTGGATGCCACCCGCGGATTGCTGAGTGCGAAAGATGGCGTATATCCTATCACGTTACCTTCCCTTGCTGTAGGCGCTAAAGTAACCGGTGTAGCGGGTTATACCGGTGATATGTTAAAAGCCGGCAGCTATATTTTTGTGTTGTCCCAAACAGATGGTATCGTTGCTTTAAACAGCAGCACCTATGCCGTAATAAAAAAGTTCGGTGCGGCCAACCTGGCCTTTGCTGCCGGTAAAGACGGCGGCGTATATGCTACCAACGCAGATTCCCTGATCCGCATAGATCCCGCTACACTGGCGCGTACCGCAGTAAAATTGCCTTTCACAGTACCTTCACCATGGGGTGCATGGCGTCATGCTGCCATCACTGCCTCTACAACGGAAAATGCCGTTTACATTGTGCGTAACAACGGCTTTGCCGGTGGCACCCAACTCTATCGCTATATCATTGGTAACACGGCATCTCTTGCATCTCCTTTTATTACACTGCCTTCCGGCCAGTATTTCTATGGCGCCGGTGCAGCGTATAACAAGGATAAAAATGAACTGGTGATGACTACGCTGAACGGCTCTTTCACCGGGGATGTGAACAGGGTACTGATGTATGATGCCACTACGGCGACACTGAAAAAAACGCTCACTTACAACGGATGGTATTTCCCGGCCATGCCTGTATTTCATGAGTAGAAGATGAAATAAAAAGAGGGTGCCTCAAATTTACTTTTGAGGCACCCTCTTTGATTATTTGCCAATTATTCATCCATTAATTCCCTTTCCATCTCCTCAATAGTAGGTAGTTGAGTCTTCAAATTATCCGGTATAATTTCAGAGAGCTCAAAGGGAACTTATACCAATAGGTTTATTCAAATCACGTAAAGCGTATTC
Organism: Chitinophaga sp. RCC_12; assembly: GCF_041360695.1. Taxonomy (NCBI): domain Bacteria; kingdom Pseudomonadati; phylum Bacteroidota; class Chitinophagia; order Chitinophagales; family Chitinophagaceae; genus Chitinophaga; species Chitinophaga sp. RCC_12. The sequence continues at coordinate 814,475 of NZ_JBFUPS010000003.1, read as the reverse complement.
GACTTCTATTTTATCCTTCATTCTGCACAATATCATTCCAATTGAGGGACTATCAGTAGGATGTTTTAATTGGCTGTCCACTGCTGATAAATAGAAGTTTAATTTACCGGCATACTCGGGTTGAAATTTTCCAGCCTTCAATTCAATAACCACAAAACAACGAAGGTGCAAGTGATAAAATAATAAATCCAGGAAATAATCCGATTCACTGATTTCTATTTTATACTGACGACCAACAAAAGCAAAGCCCTTTCCAAGTTCCAGCATGAAGTGAATTATTTTCTGTGTAAGCGCCAGTTCGATTTCCCGCTCCTGGGCATTCTCTTCCAACCCAAGAAAATCAAAATGATAGGGATCTTTGATACTTTCAGCTGCAAGGTCAGATTGTGGCTTCGGAAGAGTGAATGCAAAGTTATGGTCTGCTTTCCCTTGCCTTAAATGGTAATTACCCTTAATATTAATTTCAAGCTGATCTCTTGACCAGCCATTTCTTTGTGTGGCTTTCGCGTACTGTATGGCTATTTTAAGGTCTTTTATTTTTGAAATCAGGAGCCGTTGATAAGACCAGGGTAATTGTGCCACAGGTTGTGGCACAAATTCAAATTCCTTCGAAAAGAAGAGATACCATTGCCGGATTGTATATAAATTTCGTCGCGAGAAGCCGTTTATTTCTGGGAAACTCCTCTTCAAATCAATAGCGAGTTGCTCAAGAAAGTTATCCCCCCATTTCGCTTCCATTTGTCGTTGGACGATTTCCTTCCCTAGCTCCCAATACAGTTCAATCAAAGTAGTATTGAAATTGGCTGCCGCTTTTAATTGAGCTTGTCTTACTTTATTCTTTATTTCTAGTAGCCATTCTTTATAGCCATCTCTACCCATTTATTTTTATTTACCGTTAAATGATCTGCATTTATCATTAGGCCAATAAATTAAAAAAACGATGATGGCAGAAATAAATCAAGTAAGTGAATAAAGAAGTATTAACTACCTGATAACATTTTGGTAAATAAGAATGATAAACGTTATGCTAGATTAAGAATATGCATGCTTCAATGAGTTACTGATTTAATGCAATCGCCGATTAGGTTGCTAATACTCTGTTAGAGATGATAATGCTTTATTTCCGGAATTACACCCTTCATTAAAAATCCAGCGGCAACTTCATATTCACTACCACAGGCTCCAGCCTTTCAAGCGATTTCCATAAACCCGCTTCCACCTTATCTTTTTCCGTGAACCGGAAAAGCCATTGCCGTATAAAATTTTTAGGGAGATAATAGTCAATAGTCAACCGGCTTCTCCGGTCTGTTACCTTTTCCACCGTATAGTAGAAAGCGTTATGCCGCTTCTCATCTGTTTCACTGAACAACGCCTTTTGTTCCGGGTTGTACGAGAAACTGCTGGTGAACATTATCACATGTTCGCCATTATCCATCACATGCCGGTGACGGCTACCTATACCAGGGAGAAAATGTTCTACCTCGTCTATCCCCACCACACCGGTTTGCCACAGGTGCCTGAACTCAAAATGCACTACGGTATAAATAAGTGTTTTAATATCCGTGTCAAATTCCTTCGACACGGAAATCATCTTCGTTTTATTTTTAAGCTCTATCTGTGGATCGGGATCGGGTGGTAACGTATTGCGCAGTTCACTTAAATGGGTGTAGTGAAAAGAAATATTACCGGTTTCTGTTTGTTTGATGCTGGCATCCCATGTCATCCATTGCGCCAGTCCTTCCGGCGGCTCATCACGCAACAGGTTGTCTGTTACCAGCCAGTATTCATGCTGCTCAATATCATTTTTCAATAGCTGATGCGCCACGATCACATCTTTCCCTATCAGCTTACTGAAATTCTTTACCTGGTAGGTGGTAAACTCGCCATAGTGGGTAATTACCTTCAGGGTAAGGTCAATAGCGGATACACATGCCTTACACTGGCAAATTTTGCGGTGATTGTAATTGACCAGGTAGCGGTGAAATTCGCAGAACATCTTTTCCACCTGCTTATACAGTACTTCCAGCTCCGGCGGGGATCCAAACTTATAGAACAGGATGGCGTCACCTTCCACTTCAGACACTTCCAGGCCCGACTGATTAGCATTTATCAGCAGCTCCAACAGTTGCTGGATAATATGACGGCTGTGCTCAATCTCTATTTCATTCACAAAACGGGTAAAGCCACTTATATCCGGAATAAAAAGCAGCCCTCTATTTTCCATTTTTTTTATTAAAGTTAGAGATAAAAATAATAAAAACGGCATATAGCTGCGCTTCCGGGTATGCCGGTCCTTATTTCTTCTCCAACCGGAAGATCACGGCGTCCGCAGCGTCTACCGTTACATGGATCCTCCCTTTCTCCGTGGATGTTTTACCGGAGAATAATTCCTTACAGCGATATTCCCCGCTGCTGAGTCCCAGCTTACCAAAATCAGCTGCGAAAACGGTGGGTTTCCGATTGTAGTTCACCACGGCCAGGTAGGTAAACCGGCCGCTGTTGTGTACAAACAGGCTGGAAGGGATGTCGCCGGTATGATGATCTACCGGAACAAAACCATTGGGTAACTGTGCCGCTTCCAGCACATCGCGGTTTTGCAGCAGTTGCTGTGCCACGCCGGAAGCGCTGCTGTACTCAGCATAGTCATCACCGGTAATAACGGTGCCGGTAACGATGGCAGAGGTAAGGCGCGCCCTGTTTTCACCAGGGCCGGCCCCCGCGAACACCACGTGATCCGCATCGGTAAAATCGTATACTTTATTCTGCCACCAACCCAAACTGGTGGCATTAAGGGTATAGGCTGTTTCATCAATGTTCTTAAACGCATCGCAGGCGATACGGCGCATATGCACATACCTGCCGGTGGCCATACCGGGCGAAATAGCGGCGTATACCAGCATCTTGCTATCCAGCTGATCTACCAGGAATTCCATGCCTTTCCTGAACGCCTGCATGCCCGTATGCACGGAAGGATCATACCAGCCATCTGCCTCTATGGCCGCATGGCCAATGAAGTCGATCTTAATCATTTCAAAGCCGGTTTCCCTGAACCGTTTGATGAGATAGGCAATGCGGTCGCGGGTGGCGGGATGGGTAGGGTCCATGGCACGGGCGCCATCAAAATCGTGGTATTGCCCGTTTACTTTGGTCCAGGTTTCCTCGTAATTATAACGGCTTCCTTCTACCATGCGGGACGATTTGGACCAGTCTACGAACGGCGCCCAGTAAATACCGGGTTTACATCCCCGTTGTCTGCAATAAGCCACAAACTCTTTCAACTGGCTGAAATCGCCGGTCATGCCGCCTTTGGTCATGTTATCCCAATAAGAGTCGAGGTCTATGTAAAGGCTGCCATCCTTGCCACGGAACGTTTTACAGGAGTCTGCAAAAAAATCGACCACCTGTTTGGCTTTCACCAGGTTCAACTTCGTTTGCATACTTCCCCAGCTGTTCCAGCCCAGTGGCTTTGCCCCTGTCCATTCAAAAATATAGCGGGGCTCTGCGAGGCGGTTAGCGCTGCCATATTGCTCCATACCTTTGCGCCAGTTGGGGGCCGGCAGCACCAGGATTTTCGGGGAACTGCACAGGGTATCGCCCTGCGTAACTATGCCATGGGATATTTTGTCGCGTGTAACAAGACTATCAGTCCACCCCGCCACTACAGAAACGTGTGAATTTTCCACCTTTATCCCTGTTTTCCAATTGTTATGCTCTACCGAGCCGAGTATCAGTCCAGCGTTGGTAAGACTGTCGTACAACGCAGTTACCTCTGAACTGGTAAATGCGGGGCCACGCTGATCCGCTACACGGTACCTGATCCAGGCATCATTATCAAAAGGAACGACTACCCCGCTGGTATAAATGGCCGCTTCCCCTGTTAAAGGGCTCATCGCCCGGGAACGGGCGCCCTTTCCCTGCAGAGTTAACGAAGTATAAAAACCATCTTCCCCTTTATATACATAAAATATTTGCTGTTTTTTTATGCCGTTACCGGCAGATGTAATCACATACCGGGTTCCTTCTCCCATACCATCTTTCACGGGTACACTGGTAAAAGTGCGGTTAACAGGAAGGGTATCCGGCAGGCCGGCATCTTCATAAAAAGCAAATGCATGCCGGATGATTTCTTTTCCGCCGGTCCATACGGAATAGGTACCGTTCCGTAAATCGTAGGCGATGTGATTGTTTTTCCCAAAGGGAATATGTTTCACATGAGCGGCCTGCTGCGCATGCAACGGCGTTAACAGGCAAAGCATTCCCGTAACAGATAAAAGGTATCTGCACCAGATCAGAGCGTTATTCATTTTGCAAGTCCTAGTGGTGAAAAGATGATAAATAGCAACACCATTAATATCAATAAAGCAGCGCTGTACCAGTGCCGGTTCTTCCAGGGTTCTACCGATACTACCGGGATCACCGCCGGCTGATATGGTACGGCCATCGGTTTTATTTTACCGATGATCAGCATCAGCACCGCCGTTATCACAAAGGTCATCGCCAGCAGATGCAGGTAGTGGATACCGGTGTCGAATACCCATTGCAGTAATACATTTACAGCCAGGAAAAATACCAGTCCCGCTTTGGCCGCCACCGGCGGAACATGCCGGGTGGCCATGCCCACCACCATGATGGTAAAAATCGGGAGACTGAAAAACCCCGCCAGCATCTGGATATAATTATAAAAGCCTCCCTTGAACAACATGATAAAGGGTGCAATCACAATACCCGTGAGCAATACCAATACCTGGAACAGGCGGGTTTTGCTGATCAGTTCTTTATCCGTGATGCTGCCTTTGCGGGCTATCATAAAAGGTTTATACAAATTCATAGTGAACAGTGTACCCACGCTGTTCAACCCCGCGTTAAAAGTGCTGAGCGCTGCACCAAAAACAATGGCCGCAATGAAGCCGGTGTATACCGGCGGCAGCACATCCGCCGCCATCCTGGGAAACACTTCCGCCGTTGCCTGCGGATGGATGTACAGGTGCACGGCAATAAGGCCGGGAATGTTGAGCATGAGCGGCGACAACAATTTACACAAACATGCCAGCGCAATCCCCTTCTGGCTTTGCTCCAGGTTCACGGAACCCAGCGCCTGCTGCACAATAAACTGTTCCATGCCCCAGTAATAAATATTCACCAGCAGCATACCGGTAAAAATAGTGCTGAAAGGAACTGCATCGTGTGCACCTCCGATGGCATTTAAATGGCTGGTATGGGTGCCGAGTACTGTCAGCAAACCGGTTTCCGCATCACCATGCCCGAGGTATTTAAATCCGAAATACGGCAACAGCAATCCGCCGATGATCATGCCGCCGCCCAGCAAAGTATCGGAGATACTGATCACTTTTAATCCGCCCAGTACATTGTAGAAAAAGCCCATAATACCTATCAGGCAGGCCAGCAGCCAGATGGTAGACCAATAGCTGATATGCAGCAGCTCATTCAGGTGAAAGATACCGTTAAAAGCCACCGCACCGCCGTACAATACAGCGGGAATCAGGTTTACCAGGTAGCTGAGCAGGAAAATAACGGAAACAATTTTCTTGGTGCCCCGGTCATACCGTACTTCCAGGAAATCCGGTGTGGTAACGGCGCCTATACGCAAGTAGATGGGCATCAGGAACTCGCCTACCAGCAACATCGCAAATACAGAAGTAACACCCCACGACATAATAGACATGTTATTGATGAAAACAGACTCGTTTTCACCAATAAACTGGTTGGCGCTGATGTTGGTCATGATGAGCGCACCGCCTATTACCAGCCAGTTTAAACTGCGGCTGCCAAGGAATACGTCGGCGGCTGTTTTCAACTGGTGCCTCCTTGTAATGTACCACGACAATACCGTCATGAGCACCACGAAAAAAGCAAAGCTTATAATAGTAGAAAGTGGCATTAATAATTACAGTTACAAAGATTTTCTTCTTATCAGCACGGTAGACAATACTTCCTGGATCTTCTCCCGGTTCAGTACAAAAAGTGCTGCCTTCTCCGCCATTAATTTAAAGTCCGTGGAATAAGTGGTAATTCCATTGCAGATAATTTCCTTTACCACATCATCATTGTGAGATAAAATGCCTACATCCTTTCCAAGCGTCATTTTCTTTTCCACACAGTCTTTCAGGATAGCCCACAACTCCGTATTATTGATGGTGTAATATACTTTTCCCTTTGCCACTGTACCCGGTACGTATTCCGTTTTAATAACACCGTTGATTTTATGATCTTTTATAAAACGCTTAAAAGCCTTGAGTATTTCTATCGGCGTATCTGTAGAGGGCCGGTAATAAAAGATCATTTCATCAAACTGCTTTATGGTAGCTGTTAACGCAGTGAATGCCCGGTAGGAAGATTCCCCGAACTCCTGCACAATGTAAGAACAATCTGTGTGCAACGGTTCGTAGCGGTCAATCATCAGGAACTTATCCACCGGCAGCCCCCGCAGGATCTCCGCCGTTTTGGGATGCGGGATAGGCGCTACCACGTACATGCCATAGCGGCCCTTTATAGATGCCACAATGCTCTCAAATACCTCGATGTTATTGTGATGAAAGAAAACATCCAGCTGTATGTTCTCCCCGAGATGTGCCCGGAAAGTTTTATAGAATGTTTCCTGGAAAGTATCAAACGCAAATAATAACAACGCTACTTTCAGCTGCTGCCCGGTATCATCGCTGCTTACAAAAAATCCCTTCCGGTTTTGCGATGCCACAATACCTCTTTCCACCAGCTCCTTATAACCTTTGGCAATAGTTTCCCTTGCAAATCCCAGCTCCCCGATCAGGTTGTTCACCGAAGGCAATGAGTCGCCTCTCGACAATAATTTTGAATTGATAGCATTGATAATTCCCTGAACAAATTGTTCATGTTTAGAAAGACCGGGAATTCCTTCCAGTTCATGTATCTGTTCGTATACGTCCTGCATGTAAGGAAAATTAATCTGGAATTAAACTGTACTACACTATCCTACTAAGCTATTACGTTTTTTCAACACTTACAACTTTTTGCAGTGAATAGTGTGTTTCAGGCAGGGATTGTAACTTCCTGGCGGCCCATTCAGGCGTAATATCCCGTTGCGGACTGGCCAGCAGCTCATATCCTACCATAAACTTTTTTACGGATGCAGAACGCAACAGCGGCGGGTAAAAATGCATGTGCCAGTGCCATTCCGGATGATCCCCCGAATTTACGGGCGCCTGGTGCATACCAGCGGAGTAAGGGAAAGATGTTTCAAAAAGGTTATCATATTTTGTGGTTAATTTTTTTAAAATATCCGCCAGCGCAAGCTGCTCTTCTTCCGTAAAATGCATCAGATCCGGTACATGCCGTTTGCTGATGATCATGGTTTCAAAAGGCCAAACCGCCCAGAAGGGCACTAATGCCACGAAGTGATCATTCTCACAAACAATCCTTTCCTGTTTCTTTAACTCCAGGGCAACATAACTTTGCAGCAGGCTTTTGCCGGTAGCTTCATAATATTTTTCCTGGTGAGATGTTTCTTTGATCAGTTCCGCCGGCAAATCGCTGGTTGCCCAGATCTGTCCGTGTGGATGAGGGTTGCTGCACCCCATGATATCGCCTTTGTTCTCAAAAATCTGGATATACCTGATGGCGGGATCTGCGGAGAGCTGCCGGTATTCCTCCTGCCACAACCTGATCACTTTCCGGATGTCTGCTACTTCCAGCAATGGCAATGTGAGATCGTGCCGCGGAGAAAAACAGATCACGCGGCAGATGCCTTTCACGCCCCGTGCATGCAGTAAATCATCTGTTATTGCTACGCCTGCGGGCGTATCTGCCATCAATGCACCAAAATCATTGGTGAATGCAAAAGGCTCCGTGTAGGCCGGATTCAGGTCCCCGCCCATCCGGCTGTTGCCCGGACATAAATAACAGGAATCGTCGTACGCCGGCAGCGGGTCTTTGTTTACCTTTTCTACTTTGCCCTGCCATGGCCTCTTGGTACGGTGGGGCGATACTAATACCCACTCGCCCGTTAAAATGTTTAATCGCTGGTGTGGATGTTCTTCTAACAGGAAATTGTTCATAGATAATCAGGATACTTCGTTGATCTGGATAACCACGCTGGTTCTTTTAACATTCAGCTGCGGATTAAACCCGACGTTCATTAAAAATTCGCCGGTAAATATAGCATTATCCGGGATAGCTGTTGCTTCGCCGGGATAAAGATTAATTTCTTTCAGGCGGTATTTCCTTGCAGGGTCCAGGCCCTTCAACCGGATGGGAAATTTACTGCCTTCGCCATAGCGGTAATTGACCAGGTAGTTAAACAACACGCCGCTGGTTTTCTTTTCATCGAGATACATGACGGCTGCTACGCTGCCCTCGTGCGGATCTGCTAACCGGTACTGGTCGCCGTGCCAGATCACTTCTTTCAAAGCACTATAGTTGTTAATCGCCTCCTTGCAGAAAGCAAGATCTTTCTCTTTTAAATCTTTCACCACAATATCAAAACCCAGCTTGCCCATCATGGCTACATCCACCCTGAACTTAATTGGTTGTTTTCCCCAATCGGTTACGTGGTTGGCGCTGGCAATAGCCGGGTAGAAATAGGAATTTTCCCACTGGATGTAGATCCGCTCCAAAGGATCTGTATTATCGCTGGGCCAGTACTCCGTAAAATACTGCAACGCGGCATAGTCTACACGGCCGCCGCCACCGGAACAAAGCATCATCGACACCTTTGGATATTTGGCGCGTACCCTGCCCAGTACTTTATACAGGCCCCGCACATATTCCACGTACAACTGCGATTGCTGTTGCCGCTGGTAAGCCGACCATGCGTTGTAAATAACGGCATTGCAATCCCACTTGATATAAGATAATTTGGGCGCTTTTATGAACAACGAATCCACCACCTTAAACACAAAATCCTGCACCTGCGGATTACTTAAATCCAGCACCAGCTGGTTCCGGAAATAATGTTCTTCGCGGCCGGGTTGTCTTAACACCCAATCAGGGTGTATGGCATTCAGCTCACTCTTTGGATTCACCATTTCCGGCTCTATCCAGATACCAAATTTCACCCCGTTGAGCTGTGCCATGCTATCCAGTGCAGCGATGCCGTTAGGCAGTTTTTTGCGGTTCTCCTGCCAATCGCCCAGCCCTGCATGATCGCTGTTGCGCGGGAACTTATTCCCAAACCAGCCATCATCCAGCAGGAACAGGTCCACGCCCAGGTCTTTGGTATCTTTTAATAAACCTTTCAGTGCAAATTCATCGAAGTTGAAATAAGTGGCTTCCCAGTTATTTAATAACGTGAGCCGTTCTCCTTTTCCATCCGGTATTTTATAATTCCTCGCCCAGCTTTGCAGCTTACGGCTGGCATCTCCTTTACCTTTTGTGGAAAAGGTATAGAGGAACGGCGGTGTTTCAAAAGCAGTATTTGTTTTTAATACATAGGGAGATGCATAATTGTTGATCCCTGCTATGATCCGTAAGTTATCCAGGTTGTCAAGTTCCAGATCGATCCTGAAATTTCCGCTCCACTCCAGCGATCCGTATAACACGCTGCCCTGGTCTTCTGTAGCCGGTTGATCCAGCGACACCATAAATACCGGCGGCTGGAATAAATTGGCGCGGGTACCCAGTTTGGAGTCCAGCGTTTTAATGCCATGTGTAAGCGGAGTTTCCTCCGGCTGCATTTCTTTTGCCCAGTCGCCATGATACTGGCGGAGCCAGTAACGGGGGGCTTTGAGGTAAAGATTGGCAGATGCAAATTTCTGCAGGGTAACATTTCCCTTTTCCTGGTGCCTGATCACCGACCATTGTTCTATTACATCTTCTGCTTTATATACTTTATAATACAGTGTTACCTCAAACGGGTATACGGGGTCTTTCAGCAGGATGCTGATTTCTTCCACACCGGCTCCGCGGGCAATCACCTTATGACTTACATAACGCAGGTCCAGTGCATTGTTGCCATCGGCATGTGTTACTGCAATGGCGGGTTCCATCAGGTTTTTTGTGCCGGCGGCCGTATAAGCGGCATTGGATACTGTTGAATAATCTTCGCTTTGCTTGTATGCCAGCGGCGCCTGTTGGTATTCTGCCGCATTGGATAGCTTAGTGCCAAAGTAGATGGTTGACAGTTGTCCTTTTGCATCTACCTGCAATACCACGGCGTTGTTCTTTGATTCCACAGGTATCGTCAATGGCCTGGCATCCTGTGCGAATGCTTGTCCGCAGCAGCACATCGCCAATAACCAGATGCCCTGTTTCAAATGGAAGAATCGTGTCATGAAAAAAAATCTTTTTAAATTTATAGCTACAGGTCATTATGCGCAATATGGATAACGGGTTGCCCGCTATGGTAATCATTTTTTAATTTAAGCCGTAAATAGCATACGAATAGCGTGGAACAGTGTGGTAATCTCATCATTCATAACGTGCTTTCTTTAATCGATCTGTATCATTTATATCTGTTCTATACTATACTATTCTACAAATATAATTTCCGGTATCGAAACTTCCAAAAAAATCCCATGCCATCACCGGGATGAATATATTAGCCCCTATTACCGTATTTTTATTGCAGAAAGATATGCTTATGACAAACCGTTTCTCCGCAGCACTGGCTGCATTGTTGTTAACCACCAGCACATTAATGGCACAGCGTAATAAGCCCATAGACGCCATTAAAGCGGACGATATCAAAAAAGATCTGTACTACCTGGCCGACGACCACTTCACGGCCATGGAACCCAGCTTTCAGCTGGAAAGGTAAAATATAAGAAAGCAACTGCTTAGGGCAGTTGCTTTCTTATATTTTAATCTGCTCCTCCTTCATCAGGAACACGCCATAAGCATTCAATGCATCAATAACAGACAATGCGTGCCGGGCTCTTTCAGTGAGTGCATAATCCACTCGTGGAGGCTTCTCCTGGTATGCCTTCCGGGTGACCATCTTTTTTTCTTCGAGGTCGCGCAATTGCGTGATCAGCATTTTATCGGTGATATGCGGAATGGATTTTTTCAGATCACCATATCTTACAGGTCCTTCCTGCAACGCCACCAGGATAGGAATTTTCCAGGTGCCACCGATATAATTCATCGCAAATTCAACAGGACTATAATACAGCCTGTTCTGATGCCGGAAATCTTTCATGCCGGAAATTTACTCACGGATTCCCGTTTTTTTGCCTTTACATACCAAAAAGTATATAACAAGGCTACTTCTATTCGTAAGGTGGCGGGCCAACCGGTATCTCCTTAATACCTAACCGCTTCTGTAACTGCTGCACAGAGTCGAGATGCGCATATAACATCGGCAGATTGGCCGCCGCAAATGATTTTATATCGCTGTCTGTTGCATTCTTTGCTGCCCGTTGAAATTGCCGGATGTCTTTTTTATGGTCGCTGAGCATCGCATTTACATAAGCCCTGTCGAATTCGTCTCCCTTCTTTTTCCCTAGCCGGTCTTTTTCCTTTTGCTGGGAATTTGAGATAGAATCCGGCAAGGTTATTTTTTTGGAGGCCGCTAATGCCTTTATTTGCGCTCCACCGCCGCTGTGATCTTTCACCATCAGAGCACCGAAATCCTTCACCTGTTGGTTCCGGGAATTTGTTTGTGCCAACTGTCCCAGTTGCACTTCCATCATTCCCCCACTGGCTGCTTCCACCACGAAATCAGCATCTGCCTGCGACAAAACCACTGATACCGAGTCCGAGGACTTGTTGTTCATAATCTGGCTGTCGATCCGTTCACTATTGGCTTCTTTGGCCTTCTTCTCACTATCTGCAGACCTGTTGTTACAGCTCCATAAAAGGAATACCAATGGCAACGTATAATAAACGAAAAGTGAGTTTTTCATAATACCCTCCTTTTTCGAAGAAACGCCCAAAACATATGCCACGCGCTTCAAAACAGGTGTTTATTTCTTTATGATCACCGACCAGTCGTCTGGTTTTTGCAGCAGGTTGAAACCGACGTCTGTATGTAGGCGGGTCAGGTTAAGATGACAGAGGCTGTCACCCAGGATGAGGTTGGAAATATACACCTGCTCCAGGTAAGTGGGCAGCAACGGTTTTTCAAACGTAACAGTTTTTGTAACCGCGTTTATGTGTACCCGGAAACATGCCTGCAACAACATAAAGACTGCGGCCACCGACCAGGCCTGCGGCGAGCAGGCAACAGGATAAGCAGTAGGCCCCTCTCCCCTGCGGCGGTCCAGTCCGCAAAACAGCTCCGGCAAACGTTGCAACTCAATAAATAAACCCGCATCAAACATGCCCTGCATTATTTTTAACACCTGTTGCTCAAAGCCGTACAACGATAAACCATAAGCAATCATGGCATTATCATGCGGCCATATAGAGCCGTTGTGGTACGACATGGGGTTATATCGCTTCTCAACGGCACTCAGCGTGCGGATGCCCCAGCCCGTAAACATATTATTGCTCAGCAGGGTATCGGCCAGCGTTCGTGCATGCTCTTCCGTAGCTATTTGTGTAAAAAGACAATGGCCCGCATTGGAGCTGACCACCCGGCACGGACGTTTATTATTATCCAATGCCAGCACAAAGCAATTCAGCTGGTCGTCCCAGAATTGTTCGTTGAACTTCTGCTTCAGTAGTGCCGCTTCCTTCTCCAGCTGGCCGGCAAGCGACAGTTCATCACGGACGACCGCGAGCTTTGCCGCGTGTTTTTTTGCCGCGTATACGTAACCCTGCACCTCACAAAGCGCAATGGTGGGTTCGGCCAGTTCCCCATCTTCATACATAATAGAATCAAAGGAATCTTTCCAGCCCTGGTTGGTCAAGCCGTTCCTGGCTTTGTGCTTATACTCTACCCATCCATCGCCGTCGATATCACCATAATGATCTATCCAAAATAATGCAGCCGTGATATGTGGCCATAACTGTTTAATGGTATCTGCATCAGCGGTGCGTTCATAATACATCCCCGCCAGCATAATAAAAAGCGGCGTGGCATCTATGGTGCCGTAGTACTCTTTAAACGGCACTTCGCCTGTGTTGGCCATTTCCCCGTTACGTGTTTCATGCATGATCTTGCCCGGCTCCGCATCTTTCTCCGGTATGAATTCAGTAGCCTGTTTGCTGGCAAGGAACAACAATACATCCCTGCCGATAGCGGGAGCCAGCCATAACAATTCCATTGCAGTGATGATGCCATCGCGGCCAAAAGCCGTATTATACCAGGGAACGCCAGCGTAAGGATAATAACCGGACTCCGTACGCGTCAATAATGAAAGAATATCTGCCATCGACCGGTTGATCCAGTGATTGAACTGGGTATTGGAGGTGTAAATGCTGGCAAACAGGCGGCGGGTGCTGCTCAATTCCTCATTGGTTGTTTCCTGTGCCAGCTGAAAATCGATATCCATATTTTTTTCCTGATCCGTTTTCAGATAAATAGTGTAGCTGATAACAGCCTGCTCTGCGGGTTGAAGCATCACCGTGAAATGTACCGTATCCCGGATAACATAAAAGTCGGCAGTACTGCTGATCACGATCGTTGTTTCGCGCGCTACGTTATCCAATCCCATGTACTGAAAGCTGAGGCGGTCGCCTTCTTTCTTTAATTTTACAGGGGGAACTTTTACCTCCCGCTGAATGCCTCGCACTTCAAAGATGTCCCTGAAATCTGCACCAAAAGACAGGGAAAGATCAAACTGGCAGGGCTGATCACCAAAATACCTGCACTGTAGTTCCTCCAAAAAAACCTTGTTCCGGATCAGTTGCGTGCGGGAAATGTGCACAGTATTTTCGGCTACTTTTCCTTCTGAAAGCACCGGGTTGGTGAGGTCAACGGACAAAATTTCGTTATCTTCTTTAATAGCATTGCTCAATAGCAAAGGCTTTTTACCATCTATAGCCAGATTTAATTTATTTAAAAACCGGGTGCCATCATGATAAACCCCCTGCACCATTTTACCACCGGGAGAAATATTACCCAACTGGTCGAAAAGGCCAAACGTATTACAGTGATTGAGTACCTTATTCCGCTCATCTATATTAATTACATCAGCTGATATATGAAATTTGATTTCTTCTTCAGTTGGATGAATAATATTTCCCATAGTACTGTTTTTATAGTTTACAATACCTGTTGTTGCTCCATTAAAAGATCCAACGGCATATTGTTACGTTTACCTGCGATAATCAACTCGTATAATTGCACATAATCTGTTGCCATCCTGTTTGCAGTAAACCTTTCTTCAAAAACACGGCGAACTTCCCTGCGCGATAAACGATTAATTGCTGAAACGGCGTGCAGTGCTTCCTCCTGCGTTTCCACCATAAAACCACTGACCCCGTTTTTGATGACTTCAGGTACAGATCCTTTTTTAAATGCAATCACAGGAGTACCGCAGCTCATCGCCTCTATCATCACCAGTCCGAAAGGTTCTATCCAATCAATGGGAAACAGCAACGCCATCGCATTTCCTAAAAAGGAAGTTTTCTGTTCCTCGTTAATTTCCCCCACATACTCGATTAGTGGATGCGATAACAGGTGTTCAATATTTTCTTTATAATACTGTTGGTCTTCCCGGTCAACCTTGGCCGCTATTTGCAACGGGCAATTTGCCTGGATGGCAATTTCAATAGCTTTGTCCACCCCCTTTTCAGGAGAAATCCTCCCGATAAAAGCCAGGTATTTACCTGCCTCTTCCTGTAATGAATGCAGATGAGCAGGCAACCCGTGATGCACCGTACCTATCCAGTTAGCTGCCGGCAAAGGCAGGCGCTGGTTATCGGAAACAGAGATCACCGGCTGCTGCGGGAACATACGGTAAACAGATTGCAGATCGGGAATATCAAGCCGCCCGTGTAATGTGGTAACACAAGGCGTACTGCAATGTGCACTAAATGGAAAATGCAGGTAGTCGGTATGAAAATGTATGATATCAAATTGATCTGCCCGCCGGATCACTTCTTCCATTTGCACAATATGATACGCCAGCGGATCAGTACAGTTACCATTTAACCGCAGCGACTGGCCAACTGTAGCAACCAGTTCAGCATTTGTAACAGAATCTCCTGAAGCAAACAAAGTAACCTCGTGTCCTTCCTTCACCAGCTCCTCCGTCAGGTAATAAATCACCCTCTCTGTACCGCCGTACAAAGAGGGTGGCACTGCTTCGAATAATGGAGCTACTTGTGCTATTCTCATAAATTAATTCCATTTGATTCATCATTGTAAAAACAAGAGATGTGCCATTTGGAATTATAATTTTATGAGACCGGATGAAAGACCTACGCCGTTTTTTGATTCCGTTCTTCTTCATCTATCCGGAAAGATACCTTACAGATCAATCCATAAGTAGTTATCTTCCCGTCTTTTACATGCACTTTAATATCTTTTACAAAAACCGAATCAATATTATGGATTGTTTTTGATACTTCTGTTACCGCATTACTGATAGCATCTTCAATGCTTTTTTCAGAAGAAGAAATGATTTCAATTACTTTTACAATAGCCATAAAATTATCTTTAAGATGTGAAGGAAATTGTTTTTTGTTCCCTTCCGCGGCACAAAAACCCGGCCACCCATGCCAATTTATCTGCTATAAAAAAATTAATGATCACGTTTGAATCAGCTACACGAACGGCTCCAGCTGCTATGGGAAAAATCTGCTACAGCAGTGATGAGCAATTAATACCTCCACAGATGAGCAGGGGTATAATAATTGTGGCGGAGCAGGTAAAAGACGTTTATGCACACGTTAAATGACAGCGCCGGTTTACAGGCCCTGATGAATGATATCGCTGACAGGCGTATCGTTATGCTGGGAGAAGCATCGCATGGCACGCATGAGTACTACACCTGGCGAACTGCCATCACCCAAAAGCTGATACAGGAAAAGCGTTTCCGGTTTATTGCTGTAGAAGGCGACTGGCCGGATTGCTACCTGATTAACCGTTATGTAAAAGGTTATAACGATGCCGGCAAAAACATCACAGATATCCTGAAAACCTTTGATCGCTGGCCTACCTGGATGTGGGCCAATTGGGAAATTGCGGCCCTGGCCGAATGGCTGAGAGAATATAACAGTAGCCTGTCACTAACGGAAAAAGTTGGTTTTTATGGACTGGATGTTTACAGTTTATGGGATTCCATGCAGGCAATGATCAACTATCTGCAAAAGGAAGATCAGCAGGCGGCGCAGTTTGTAAAAAAGGCGATCTCTTGTTTTGAGCCGTTTAATCAGGATGAACAGCAGTATGCACGCTACTCGCTTAACAGGCATCATTGCAGGGATGAGGTGCTGGCACTGTTAAAGGAAATAAGATTAAGGGCTCAGTACCTTGATGGCGACAGGGAAGCTGGTTTTAATACAGAACAAAATGCGCTGGTAGCAGTGAACGCAGAAAGGTATTACCGCAGTATGATGGAGTTTGATAACAACAGCTGGAACATTCGGGACCGTCATATGATGGAAACACTGGAGCGGTTATTACTGTTCCATGGCTCCGGCGCAAAATGTGTTGTGTGGGAACACAATACCCATATCGGGGATGCGCGTGCCACTGACATGGCTGCAGCTGGCATGGTGAACACCGGTCAGCTGGCAAGGGAAACATACGGTGATGACAATGTATACCTGGCTGGCTTCGGCTGCTATAAAGGATCGGTGATAGCAGGAGACGAATGGGGAGCACCCATGCAGGAAATGGAAGTACCGGCGGCCAGGGAAGATAGTATTGAAGCTTATCTTCATGATAGGACCGGTAACAACAGTTATATGCTGTTTCATGAAGAGCCGGATGTAATATACCGCACCCGTACCGGGCATCGCGCTATTGGCGTAGTGTATGACCCCGGCAGGGAGTGGGCCGGCAACTATGTGCCCTCTATCTTATCAAAACGCTATGATGCTTTTATCTACCTGGATGAAACTACGGCGTTGCATCCACTGCATATGCAACCACATGATGAAAAGATACCGGAAACTTATCCGTTTGGTATGTAAAACTGTAGTTGCCTGCCTCTGGTATAGAAGATCTATGGCTAATTTTCATAAACGCAGCGTTTCTTCCCTGATATTTTTTCTGAAAAATACCCACGTGAAAACAACCAGCCTCAATACGGTTTATGGATTCATAATTCATAACCTATTAGTTTTCAATTATTTAAACACACCCCTTTTTCCTTGGGAATTTTTGCTCTAGTTTGTGCTTCCAAACATGAACATAAAATAAGCATTGTCAAGTAAGCAAGCATACGGGGAAATTGAGCTGATATCTTCTTTTCAGCAGGGCGAACACAAAGCACTGCATCAAATTTATGCGCTATACCAGCGGCCACTCTGCTTTTTTACGGAACAGCTGACTTCCGATACAATGGCCGCAGAAGATATTGTTTCTGAATGC
Source organism: Chitinophaga sp. RCC_12 (assembly GCF_041360695.1). NCBI lineage: Bacteria > Pseudomonadati > Bacteroidota > Chitinophagia > Chitinophagales > Chitinophagaceae > Chitinophaga > Chitinophaga sp. RCC_12. The sequence continues at coordinate 797,113 of NZ_JBFUPS010000003.1, read as the reverse complement.
TTCATCCAGGCATTTCAAAAAAAAGAGGACTTTCCTACACTCGGGCAACTCAAAGCTTTCCTGTTCACCGCAGCAAGGAATGCGGCCCTCAATTATCTCAAAGCGCAAAAACGACACGGTGATATCCACCAGTCGATAGAAAGGAACGCCGACCGCTTTTCCATAGATGTTGAAAAAGCCTATATAAAAACGGAGGTCACCCAGGCTATTTTTCTTGAAATTGAAAAACTGCCGCCACAATGCCGGCAGGTAGTCCGCCTTTCCGTTATCGACGGGAAAAAGCCACAGGAAATAGCCGACGAACTCAATATGGCCTATCAGACCGTTCTGAACCAAAAAGCAAAAGGTGTGGGATTATTGCGTACCGCCCTTTTAAAAAATGAGTTGATATCCCTGCCAGTCCTCGTTTCCGCGCTGTTAATGCTGCAGCGGTAATTTTTTTTTGAAAAGGGCGGTATAAAAAGAGGAGTTAGTTGTTTTAGTAGTATCGACATGACTGAGAACAATCATTACATAGCCGGCCTGATTGGCAAATACCTGGACAATAGTCTGAATGCTGACGAGAAGATGGCGTTAACGGAATGGATCAACGCCTCCGACGATAACCGTCGTCTTTTTGCGGAATTAAGCGATCAGCAACAGCTGGTGGCAAATCTTCAGCGGTTTTATGCCTATGATACTGACAGGATTTCCAGGAAGATCAGTGAACAGATTCCCGGATTTGACCAACCTGTTATGACGCCGGTTCACCGGGTTCATTTTATCCGCAGATGGGGCTGGGCCGCTGCTGCGGCACTGTTGCTTGCAGGAAGTACCTACCTGCTGGTAATGAATAAAAAAGATCAGTCACCCACCATCGCATCCCGTGTAGCGGATATCACTCCCGGCAGCCAGGGCGCCATACTTACCCTGGCCGACGGACGGCAGGTAGTGCTGGATAGCCTGACCAGCGGGGTTGTTGCCCAACAGAGCGGCAGCTCCATCGTACTGTCAGATGGTAAACTTAAATATGATCCTTCCGGGGAAGCCGTCTCCGACATTCAATATAACAAAATGACCACGCCTAAGGGGCGGCAATTTCAGCTGACCTTACCTGATGGAACAAAGGTGTGGTTAAATGCAGCCAGCTCTATCCGCTACCCTACGGTGTTTGCCGGTAAGGAACGAAAAGTGGAGATATACGGGGAGGCCTGTTTCGAAGTAGCAAAAGATGCCAATAAACCTTTCCTGGTGAATGTAAATAATAAAGCTTCCATAGAAGTACTGGGCACGTTGTTTAACGTAAACGCCTACGAAAATGAAAAAACGATCAATACTACATTGCTCGATGGAAGCGTAAAAGTGATCAATGAACCTGCCAGCGTAATCCTCAAACCTGGCCAGCAGGCACAGATCAGCAACATTCCGGGAGGAAAAATAGCTATAGTAAACAAACCGGACATTGAAAAAATAATGGCCTGGAAAAGCGGCCTGTTCAACTTTGAAGGCGCTAATCTTGAAGAAGTAATGCGACAGCTGGAACGCTGGTACAATATAGATGTAGTTTATGAAAATGGTATACCGGATATACAATTCATGGGAGAAATGAGCAGACAAATTTCATTAACGGACCTGCTGGAAATATTAAGGAGAACAGAAGTGGACTTTAGAGTAGAAGGACGCAAATTGATTGTGCTGAATAAATAAGTATCAGTTACACTGCACCGGGAATCACAGAAGGGGCCTGCATGGCCCGGCCTGACTATGTTATTTAACAAGCCAACCATTAAAAAACCGTCACGGATTGCGGCCGTGACGGTGTATTTGACTCAGTTGGTTTCTAAACGGTTTATTGCAATTCACATTTATTAACAACCAAATCTCATGCAATTTATGCAAAAAAAATGCTATTGGCCGCCGGATCGCCGGGGAAAAAACACGGGCCTAACCAAAATCTTTCTGGTAATGAGACTTACTGTCATTCTATTAACAGCCGCCATCTTTCAGGCAAGTGCCTCAGGTCACGCACAAACCGTTACCCTGTCGGGTAAAGCCATCCCTATCAAACAAGTATTTAGTGCTATTAAGCAACAAACCGGGTACGTAGTTTTCAGTAATAATAACACGATCAATGACGCAAGGAATGTATCGCTTTCTGTACGGGATATGCCCCTGAAAGACTTGCTGAATGAAGTATTGAAAGACTTACCCGTTACCTACGTGATCAAGGACAAAACGATTGTACTGTCCCGCAAAACAATACCAGCCGGTGATATCCTGGCTCCTCCCAATACGATTACCGGCACCATCCGGTCTTCCACCGGTGAACTATTGCCAGGCGTATCTGTCCGGATAAAAAATACGGTCAACGGCACCATCACCGGTTCCGACGGGTCCTTCTTCTTTAACCGTCCGCCTGAAAACGCCGTATTCGTGATCAGCATGCTGGGGTATGAAACCCTGGAAATCGCTGTTATCAAGGGCGACAACGGCTATACCGCCAATACACTGGATAAAGCACAATCGAAGTCGCTGCTGGTGAAAGAAGGAGCCAACCTCCTGCTGAACATTACGCTGAACAGGAAAGACCTGGAAATGAACGACGTGGTGATCACCGGGTATATGAACGTGAATAAAAAGAACTACGTAGGTTCCGTTTATTCTGTAAAAGCAGATGATATCAAGATCGCCGGTGAAACCAGCATTGATCAGATGTTACAGGGCGTTGTACCGGGCATGTCTGTTATCACGCAATCAGGACAGGTAGGATCCACGCCAAAGATCCGTATCCGCGGTACCTCCACCATCCTGGGCAACCAGGAACCGGTTTGGGTAGTAGATGGCGTAATCCAGCGCGATCCCCTGCCAATGGTTAATGGTAGCGGCTCACTGGCAGGAGATATGAGCGAACTGCGACTGATTGCCTCCAATGCCATTTCGTGGCTCAATCCAAACGATATTGAAACCATCACCGTTTTAAAAGATGCTTCGGCCACCGCTATTTATGGTTCACAGGCAGCCAACGGCGTGATTGTACTCACCACGAAAAAAGCACGTCCCGGCCAGTTATCAGTGTCTTATAGCTCCAATCTCACGGTGGGTCAGAAACCTACCTACGGTGACTTTGACCTGATGAACTCCCAGGAACTGATGCAGTTTTCGAAAGAAGTATACGAAGCCCGCGACAGCTATACTGCTGAAGTATTGCCGATTGGTTATGCCGCATTGATCCAGCAGTTACAGAGAAAAGAGATCGATTATGCCACTTATATGGAACGCTACCGCAAGCTGGAAAACCAAAATACCGACTGGTTCTCGCTCCTGTTCCGTAACCCGTTCAGTCAGAATCATAGCCTGAGCATCTCCGGCGGTACCGAGAAGATCTCCAACAGAACTTCCTTCAGTCTTCAGCAGCAGAATGGAGAAGCCAAAGGAAATGATCTTACTTCTTTCGCGGCTTCTTCCAATACCACCCTGCGGTTTGGAAAACGGTTAACCGTAAACCTGATGCTGAACGGCAGCCGGCGGGAAACAAATGGTTTTTCATATGAAGTAGATCCGTTCAACTATGCTTATAATACTGCCAGAACCATTCCCATGTATAATGATGACGGATCCCTTTTCTACCATGAGAAAAGAGGAGAATCCAGCACCGTTTTCCCCGGCAACAACAGCTACCGGTATAACATTCAGAATGAAATTAATAATACAGGAAATAAAAATGTTACCAATAACCTCGCATCTACTGTAGATGTAAACCTGCAGTTAACAAAGGACCTGCAATACCAGGGACTGTTATCTTACACCCTTACCAATTCCAGCGTAAAATCCTACGCAACGGAATTATCTTACTTTATCACCCAAACAAGAGGATATGAGTTCGGCAGCGTACTGTCCAACTCTCCCCAGGAACTGGCCAGCCGCCTGCCTTTCGGAGGACTTGCACAACTGCAGAACGCCGACAACAGTGGCTATACCTGGAGAAACAGCCTGGTATATAACCACTTATTTGCTACCCGCCATGCCGTGACCCTTCAGGCTGGAATGGAAGCCAGATCCGCATTAATGCAGGGTAATACCGATAGCCGTTATGGTTATCTACGGTATCGGGGGGAAAGCTATGCACCTGTTCCGGTAATGCCCGCGATGATCTCCGCCAATGGCGACAACCTGCTTGATCTCATGCGTACAAATTCAGGAATCGTCAATCAAAAAAGCAATTTCCTGAGTGAGTACTTCTCTGCGGTATATGCTTTTGATCAGCGATTCATCTTCAATTTTAACGCAAGACTGGATGCCTCCAACCGTTTCGGGCAGGATAAAAACAAGAAATTCCAGCCAACCTGGTCGTTTGGTGGAAAGTGGCGCGTTGCGAACGAAAAAATCCTGAGCTCAGTGAAATGGCTGAACGCACTTGACCTGTCTGCCACTTACGGCTACCAGGGAAATGCAGTGGAAGCGGTATCTCCTTACCTGATTGCCACCGACGGAGGACTTAGCAATGTATTCAAACAATATGTCCTCAACATCAAATCGCTGCCTTATCCTGAACTGGGTTGGGAGAAAACAAAAACATGGAACTTCGGACTGGACCTGGCAATGTTTAACGGCCGCCTGAGCGCCACCGCCAACTGGTACAAAAAAAGCAGCAATATCCTGGCTTCACGTGACGTACCCATTGAAAATGGGATGAACTCCGCTACCGTATTTGGTTCCCTGATGGAAAACACCGGGTACGACCTGATCATCAGCGTAGTGCCGGTGCGTACGAAAGACTTCATGTGGCAGTTTTCTGTGAATACCGGTCTTGCCCGGAACGTGCTGAAACAAAACGAAAGGATCAATACAAGAGAGGATTATCTGAATGGAACTGCTATTGTGAACGGACAGGCCTACTCCACCTTTTATTCCTATGCCTATGCAGGTTTAAATCCAGCCAATGGTGTGCCTCTCTTCAAAAACATGGATATTAAACCTACTGCCAATGACCTGGAATATCTCGTTAAATCCGGTAAGCTGGATCCCGATTTTTCCGGCGGATTCAATACGATGGTGCGATATAAAAACCTTTCGTTAAGCGCACAGTTTGCCATGGCATTTGGAAATCAAAAAAGACTGCCGGTGTTCTACAATTCTTCCGGGGCGCCTACTCCTGAACAGAATGCACCGAGAATCCTGAAGGACCGCTGGAAACAGCCAGGCGATGAGCAGCATACAAATATCCCTGCTGTTCCACCCGGTAATCCCCGCAGGATAGAGTTCTACCTGCCAACGATAGCGTCAAACAGGGTAACGCCATACGACCTGTATAACCAGTCCGATTATATGGTGGCAGATGCTGATTTTATCCGTTGCCGGCAGATTGCATTGAACTATGAGTTTACACAGGACCTGCTGAAAAAGCTACACATCAAACGCCTGAGTACATCCCTCAGCATGACCAACCCATTCCTGGTAACTTTTGACGACGCATGGAGAGGTTACGATCCGGAAACAAACGGATGGCCTGCCCGCAGAACAACGTCCTTATCTTTTAATATGACTTTCTAATATTGAAGCGCATGAAATATAAGTTATTTGCTGTTTTCTTTGTCTTCACGGTGCTGACATCCAGCTGCACCAAATTCCTGGAAGAACAATCACAGAGCGAGATCATTCCTAAAACGGCTACCGACTTCCGGGAGCTGTTGATGGGATCAGGTTATATGGGAAATCAGGAGCCAACAGATTTTCTTTCCCGCATGGACGACGATGTGGACCTTAATATTGAATGGGGCGCCGGTACCCCTTACACCATCGTAGGTACCGCTACGGTTAAAACAGATTACCTGTTTTATACCTGGCAGCCCCAGTTGGCCGACAGGAACGGGTTAGGAGATCTTATCAGTGAAGATCCCGCGTCTACCGCCTATTACTATTTTTATGAGAAGATAATGGGATGTAACGCCGTACTGGATAATATCAATACCGCTATCGGCAGCCAGCAGGATAAAGACAGGGTAAAAGCCGAAGCCCTGGCGATGCGGTCGTTCTATTATTTCCGGCTGGTAAATCTCTATGGAGCACCTTACAACAACAATCCACAGGCGCTTTCCATTCCTTTAAAGCTGAACTCCAATGTTACAGCCGAATACACGGAGCAGTCGACAGTGGCTAAGGTATATGAGCAAATTGTCAACGACCTGAAAGAGGCCGCCACGCTGATGGATCCGCTGCCTGTTGCGCGCAGGGATTTTCACATCAATCAACCAGCTATTCACATTCTTTTGTCCAGGGTATATCTCTATATGGAAAAATGGGAAGAGTGCGTAGCAGAAGCCAGTAAAGTTTTTGAACAGTCGTCAGTACTGATGAACATGACCGGCATCACCACTGGTTACTGGCTCACCTATACCAACCCTGAAGTAGAATGGATGTTTGGTGCAAAACCGCAAGGGGGCGACCAAACCGCCTTTATTCCTTCTCCGGATCTCCTGTCAGTTTTTGATCAGAACAATGATGTGCGTCTAAAATATGGTATAACAAATTCAGGTGGCACACCGCTCATCACGAAGTATACCATCATAAACGGAGAACTGAGCCAATGCATTCGTACAGCAGAAGCAGTGTTAAACAGGGCGGAGGCAAACGTGCAGCTCGGAAAACTGCCTGCTGCCATGAAAGACCTGAATGACCTGCGCCGTACACGCATCATTGGTTACACAGATGAAAATATTGGCGACAAGGCAGCACTGTTGCAGGCAGTCCGGGTAGAGCGCCGTAAGGAGTTTTTCCTGGAAGGATTCCGCTGGTTTGATCTCCGGCGCTATGGCATGCCTGCCATTACACACCGGTATCAGCATGAGCCGGGGGAAGCGGTATTGCATTACACCCTGAAGGAAAAAGATCCGATGTACACGCTGCCTCTTCCCAATAGCATACTGCAGAGAAACCAGGCACTGAAACAAAATCCATCCGGCACTATGCCCGACAGGATTGGCCAGTAATGTTTAACAAGCAATAACATCATAACATGAAGCATATATTTCTAATCGGCTGCATCTCCAGCATATTACTATTTTCCTGTGCGAAGGATACTGAAATCGGCGCACCAACGCCGATCGGACCTGATTATGTTTTACCGCAGGGTAACGCCCCTAAAGAGGCAAATGATAAAATTCAACAGCTCTATAACAACTACGGATCTTACTTCCTGTATGTGTTTACACAAAAGGATTTTGAATGGATGCAGGCAGCCGGCGGCAGCGCATCAAAGATCGATACAGCGGTATTGGGCAACCCGGCCTATACCGGTGATATGCTGAACTTCCTGAACGACGTGTGGTTGAAGTTCCTGCCGGATGATTTCAAGAAAAACCAGGGGATTCCTTACCGCGTTCTCATGGCAGATACCATCAAACAATACAGGACCGGGTATCCCCCCGGCAGGGAATACCTCTACTTCGATTACAAAATAGTGGGTAAATCCATCACTTTCGCCGGCATGAACGCATCACTGCGTACCATGACCCCGGCTCAAAAGGTGGACAAAAAGAATGTTCTGACAAGCGCTATCTGGAACTATTATATCAGTAATAATATTCTTGATATTCCGGCAGCATTCTACACGGTCAGCAATTATGCGGCAGAAGCAGCACCCACAGCGCCGTTGTCCATTCCTGCCTACCTGGAAGCCTTTCGCAGCAGGGGCTTTTTACCAACCAGCTATGATGCCCTCAGCGGCAGAATAGGCGAATGGTATTATGGCACCTATTCCTGGGGAACGGCCAAATCAAATGATATGACGTCATTTATCATGCATATTACAACCCGGACGGATGCGCAAATGCAGCCTTACCTGCAGTATCCGCTCATAAAACAGAAGTTTGATATCCTGGTGGATTATTACAAAACAAAATATCATATAGATGTGCGTGCTATCGCCAACGCCACCTACTGATGTATAACCTTTCCTTTCGTCCGGGGCTTCGTCCCCGGCGAAAGGTATCTTTCAGCAGCACATCTTCATAAAAAATATTCAAATGCAATAACTGTGTAAGCAAAAGCTTACGCCTGCTATATTATTTAATAAACAATCCGTAATGAATGGAAAACGCCATCGTAAAAGTTGAAAATCTGTCTCACCGTTACGCTTCCCAGTGGGCGGTACGGGACATAAATTTTGAGATCCATAGCCAGGGAGTGGTGGGACTGCTGGGTTCCAACGGAGCCGGCAAATCCACCACCATGAATATCATTTGTGGAGTATTAAAACAATCGAAGGGAGAGGTATTCATCAACGGGATCAACCTGAAAGATGACCCGGTAACCGCCAAGCGCAACATCGGGTTTATGCCGCAAAAGCTGCCGCTGTACCTTGATTTCACCGTGGAAGAATACCTCACCTACTGCGCTGACCTGCGGATGGTGGAAAAAAGCCAGTTAAAAAAAGCAGTCGGCCAGGCATTGGAAAGATGCGGTGTCGCACATTTCAGGGACCGCCTGCTCCGCAACCTCTCCGGTGGATACCAGCAACGCGTGGGCATCGCCCAGGCCATTGTGCACAACCCTAAATTTGTAGTGCTCGATGAACCCACCAACGGCCTGGATCCCAACCAGATCGTGGAAGTACGGAACCTGATCAAAGAAATTGCGGTAGACCGCTCGGTGCTGCTATCCACGCACATCCTCACGGAAGTACAGGCTACCTGCAAGGAAATCAAAATGATTGAAGAGGGCCAGATGGTATTTTCCGGCACACTGGAAATGTTCGATAATTATATTGAACCCAACTCACTGGTAGTCGTGCTGGACGCAGCTCCCGCACCTGATGAACTGCTGAAGCTGGAAGGTATCAGATCTATCGAACAACTGGCCCCCTCCCGTTTCAGGCTCGGTTACGACGGGGAAAAGAAAACAGCACAGCGGGTAGCAGAAATAAGTGTAGGCAAGGGCTGGGGACTAACAGAACTGATTATCGAAAAGAGTTCACTGGACGCAGTATTTGCCAGGTTGTCTAAAAAAAATACCAAATAAAAAATCATTAAAAGATATTCAATGAGACAAATTTTTAAGATCGCCAAAGCAGAGTTATTCACTTTGTTTTATTCACCGATCGCCTGGATGATCCTCGTGGTATTTACTTTTCAGACTGGAATGGGCTTTGCAGACACACTGCAGGAACTGTTGCGGGGCCAGAGCAGCGGCATGAGCCTCTCTTTTATCACCGCTAATATTTTCTCCGGACAAAGGGGAATGCTGGCATCTGTACAAAATTACCTGTACCTCTATATGCCCCTGCTTACAATGGGACTGATGAGCCGGGAGTTAAGCAGCGGTTCTATCAAATTACTGTATTCATCTCCGGTTACTTCCTCACAGATTATCCGTGGTAAGTTCCTTGCCATGATGACCTATAGCTTACTACTGATCGGGGTATTACTGGTGTATGTAATAGTAGGTATGTTTGTGGTAGACAACTTTGAACTGGCGCCTGTACTATCAGGTCTCCTTGCCATTTACCTCCTGATGTGCGCCTATGCGGCTATCGGGTTGTTCATGTCTTCCCTTACCTCTTACCAGGTAGTGGCGGCGCTCGGCACACTGGTACTGCTGGGAACACTCAGCTATATGAACAAGGTTTGGCAGAGCATCGATTTTGTACGTGACATTACGTACTGGCTGTCTATTTCCGGCCGTTGCAACGAAATGATCAGTGGGTTGATCTGTACAGAAGATGTGCTGTATTTTGTGATCGTAGTTGCCATGTTCCTGGCACTGAGCATCCTGAAATTGCAGTCCAACCGCACCCACGCCTCTTTTTCCTCGGTATGGAGTAAATATGCAGTTGTAGTGATAGTCGCCATGGCGCTGGGCTACACCACGTCGCGGCCAATATTCATGGCTTATTATGACGCCACCGAAACCAAGCGGAATACCCTCACCCCCAATAGCCAGCAGATCATGGCTAAACTGGATGGCGGCCTCACCATCACCACCTATGTAAACCTTCTCGACCGGGAAGGCTACAATGGTATGCCCGAAATGGTAAATGAAGATAAACAACAGCTGAAACAATATATCCGCTTCAAACCGGAAACAAAGCTAAAATACGTTTATTACTACGATTCTGCCAGCAATAACCCGCGCCTGAATTTTGTTTACAAAAACAAATCACTCGCGGAAATGGCGCAAAAGGAAGCAGAGATCAAAGACCTCGATATTGATCTCTTCCTGACACCGGAAGAGATAAGAAAGAAAATCAATCTCCGGGATGAAGGCAATATTTTTGTCCGCCTCGTAGAGAGAGAAAACGGGCAAAAGGCATTTCTCAGGATCTATGAAGATATGATGAAATTCCCTGACGAAGCGGAAGTATCGGCCGTTTTCAAACGCATGGTAATGAAGCTGCCAAAAATCGCCTTCCTGCAGGGACAGGGAGAACGGAAAATAGAAGGGGATCGTATAAAAGATTATACCCTGTTCTCTTCTGTTAAAACATTCCGTTATGCGCTCACTAACCAGGGCTGCGATGTGGAAACGCTGGATCTTTCCGGCAACAACCAGATCCCCGCGGGAGTAGACATCATCGTGATTTCCGATATGCAGCAGGAGATGGATTCCGTTTCCAAACGAAAACTGGATGCCTATATTGCCAATGGCGGAAACCTGGTGGTGACCCTCAAACCAGGATCAGCAGTCATGGAATCTTTCATTTCCCAATTTGGCGTAAAAACAATACCCGGCCAACTGGTGCAGCCAAAAATGGATGTAGCTGCCAATGCCGTTATATGCCGCCCTACAAATGCAGCTATCAGCATCGCGCCTACGTTCGATCTCATGATCAAACAACATGCGTATGTGGGCATGGTGAAAGCGGCTGGTTTGGTAATGGCGGAAAACAAAGGCTTTAAAGCCACCCCGGTTCTTCAGACCGATACCATGAAAACATGGAATGAAACGCAGACCATCGATTTTGTAAATGATTCTGCTTCCGTAGATGTAATGGCCGGAGAAAGGGCAGATAGCTTTGTTACGGCAATGGCGTTATCGAGAAAGATAGGTAATAAAGAGCAACGCATCATGATCATAGGAGATGCCGACTGTATCAGTAACGGGGGTATGAAACCGCCTATCAGATATTACGGCGCTTCCAACTTTTCTTTGATTCCAGGTATGTTCCATTGGTTATCTTACGGCACTGTACCGGTAGACGTAAGCCGTCCGCATTCAAAAGACAACACTCTCTTTCTTACCAAAGGAAGCCTGAAGGTGGTGAAATACGGATTAATGGGCGTGATCCCTGGATTATTGCTGATAGGAAGCAGCATTTTACTCATCAGGAGAAGAAGAAAGTAAAACAACAGCTGGTATGAGCCTAATGACCGATAAACAAACACTGAATGACCTGAACATTTTCGGGAAAGGTGGAGGCGATTCAGTGTACACGATATTTAACCGCACCTTTACCCGCGGCGGCTCGGAACTGCTGGAAGAAATGTTCCGCAGCCCGCTCTCCGACGCTGCCGCCATCAATGCGCGCAGCACCATCATCCGCGCTTTTTCTGAACAGCAGATAAGCTTTCCGTATGAGGGTGAATGGTTCGACGCCGCTGAGCAACACCTGCAGAATACCGATGAACGCACCAAGCTGAATGACCAGGAACATACGCTGGGCAGAAAGTTTAATCACCTGATTGCCGCCGATACGGAATACAAAGCCATTGAAAAAGGCGTAGTAAGCCTGATCGGTATCTTACAGGCTACCCGTGTGTTTGCAGACAGCATCCGGCAACAGGTAGCAGGTATCCCTTACAACAGGGAACTCGCCTCCATCGACCGGTTATTACAAACAACAGAATTGCAGCCCCTCCTGCAGGAACATACCAAACAGAAATTTTCTTTTGCCAAGGTAGCGGAGTATGATAAAATACTCCGCTTCCGGCAACGGAACATCATCCTGCAATTGCTGGGACATATCTACCTGGCCGATGTATACCTGTCGGTGGCCCGTACTGCCAGGGAACAGAAGTTCTGCTTCCCGGTTGCCCTGGATGCGGAAAAGCAAACAGTGGTACTGGAAGATTTTTACCATCCGTCTTTAACCAGGCCGGTGGCGAATACATTAACCATCACTCCTTCCAGTAACATTATTTTCCTGACAGGAGCCAATATGGCCGGGAAATCCACCTTTATGAAAGCGCTGGGCATTGCCATGTTCCTGGGCCAGATGGGGTTCCCTGTACCAGCCGCGAAAATGGAATTTTCCGTAAGGGATGGTATTTTCACCACCATCAACCTGCCGGATAACCTGAGCCAGGGGGCCAGTCACTTTTATGCGGAAGTGCTGCGGGTTAAAACCATTGCGCAGGAGTTAAGCCGCGACAAATACCTGTTTGTCATTTTCGATGAACTGTTCCGCGGCACCAATGTAAAAGATGCATACGAAGCTACCATCGCCATTACATCCGCCATTGCACGCAGGAAGAATTGCATGTTCGTGGTATCTACACATATCATTGAAGCCGGCGACGTGCTCAAAGAGAAATGTGACAATATCAACTTCGTATACCTGCCAACGTTAATGGAAGGCAATAAGCCGGTTTATACGCATAAACTGGCCACCGGTATTACTTCCGACAGGCATGGTATGGTAATTATAAAAAATGAAGGTATCCTGGACCTATTGGCCAGGAAAAAATCAATAAAGAAGAGCACATGAGCTTTATTGCCGATAAACAAACACTGGACGATCTGTCGCTGCTTGGAAAGTTTAATGCCAATTCCATCTTCTCCCTTTTTAACCAGGTAAAAACCCGGGGGGCAGAAAAATTGCTGGATGCCATGTTCCTCCACCCACTAACCGATGCGGATCAGATCAATACCAGGAGCGCTGCCTTCCGTTATTTTGGAGAACAGCCCATTCCGTTTCCTTTCAACGAACAACTGCTGGGCAACACGGAAGCCTTCCTGGATGAAGGAAGTAACAGCAGCTTCCCCCTCGCTCTCTGGCAAATGGGCCGGAAAAAATTAGCAGCCCTGTTGGTAAAAGATGATGCTTTTGAACTGCAACTGCAGGGAATAGATACCTGCGTACAGCTGCTAAAAGGCTTTTCTACCCTACTCAATCATCTCGAAAAAGAAGGTCGTGATAAAAATACCCCCTGGGAAAAATGGGTCACAAGTGCCCGGAACATCCTCCGGGATAAGCGGCTGCAAAATATCAATTCCCAAAGATCCCTGCTGCAAACCGCCAGGTTACACTATCTGCTCGCACACGTATTCCAGGATAAGCTAAAAAACCTGCTGGCACTCACCTACGAAATAGAAGTGTATCTCACCGTTTCCGGCATTGCCAAAGCAAAAGGATTTTCCTATGCAAAGGCATTGCCGAAAGAGAAGAATACGCTGATAGCCAAAGGGGTTAAACATCCCGGCCTGGATAAAGCGGTTCCCAACACCCTTTCGTTTAATGGCAACAGTAATGTACTGTTCCTCACCGGGGCCAATATGGCAGGTAAATCCACCCTGATGAAAGCAACCGGTATCATGATGTACCTGGCACATATGGGATTTCCTGTAGCGGCCCGGGAACTGGAGTTTTCTGTGCTGGATGGTATTTATTCTTCGGTAAATGTACCTGATGACCTGAACCGCGGATACAGCCATTTTTATGCGGAAGTGCTCCGGGTAAAAAAAGTAGCGGAAGAAGTAGATGCTGACAAACACCTCTTCGTTATTTTCGACGAGCTGTTTAAAGGTACCAACGTGAAAGATGCCTATGACGCCACACTGGCAGTAACAGAAGCTTTCACCGCCTTCAGGGATTGTTTCTTTATTATTTCCACACATATCTTTGAAGTGGGAGACGCGCTAAAAACAGCAGGCGATCATATACAGTTTGAATTCCTGCCAACCATTATGGAAGGTACCGTACCCAAATACACCTATACCCTGCAAAAAGGTATTACAACAGACAGACAAGGAATGATTATTATCGAGAATGAAGGTATCTTAGACATGTTATAATGTTCTAAGCCGCTTCTTTATAACGGGAACATGTTACACACAAAAACCAACAAAAGATAAACATCTATGCATTATCGTTATCTGGCCATAGCAGGAATGCTATGTCTTTCCACTGCAGGCAGCTTTGCACAGGGCTCCGGTCAGGGCCAGCTCATTCCGCTGGACACGGCTGTTCGCACAGGACAATTACCCAATGGCTTTACCTACTACATCCGCAAAAACAATGAACCTTCCAAGCGTGCATTATTCTACCTGGCCAACAAAGTAGGCTCTATCCTGGAAGATGAGGATCAACGCGGTCTTGCTCATTTCCTGGAGCACATGAACTTTAACGGCACCACCCATTTCCCCAAAAATGAACTGATCGACTACCTGCAAAAGGCAGGCGTACGCTTTGGCGCCGACCTGAACGCCTTTACATCGTTCGATGAAACCGTTTACCAGTTGCCGATCCCTACTGCCGATCCAAAGATGGTAAGCCGCGGACTGGATATTATGCGCGACTGGGCACAGGAAGCCCTGCTGGAAACAGATGATATTGACAAAGAAAGAGGTGTGATCATTGAAGAAAAACGCCTGCGTGAAGGAGCAGCTGCACGCATACAGGATAAGACACTCCCCGTGGTGTTAAATAATGCCAGGTATGCCAACCGCTCCCCCATTGGCACAGACAGTATACTCCTGCACTTCCCGGCAGCCACGCTCCGCCGCTTTTACCACGACTGGTACCGTCCCAACCTGCAAGCCCTCATCGTAGTAGGCGATGTGGATGTTGACCAGGTAGAACAACAGATCCGCAAACAATTTGCAGACCTGAAAAACCCCGCCAACGAAAAACCCAGACCTGATTATAAAATTGCCCTCACCGGTAAAAATCAATTCCTGACCATTACCGACCCGGAAGTATCTGCCACCAACCTGGAAATGGCCATCAAACATACCGCCGGTAAATTGACTACCACCACCGACTATCTCAATACCGTAAAACGGTCGTTGTTTAACCAGGTACTCGGCGCCCGGATCGGCGAG
Organism: Chitinophaga sp. RCC_12; assembly: GCF_041360695.1. Lineage (NCBI taxonomy): Bacteria > Pseudomonadati > Bacteroidota > Chitinophagia > Chitinophagales > Chitinophagaceae > Chitinophaga > Chitinophaga sp. RCC_12. The sequence goes on along the minus strand of NZ_JBFUPS010000003.1, from coordinate 782,098 downwards.
TTATCTCAAAAACCCAATCCTCCATTCCTGGGTGTAAATGCAGGCATCGGCAACTTAATGGGCGGACTGGATCAGTTCTCCTTCTCCGTAACGGCGAAACCCGGTAAACTGGCGGAAGCCTTTGCCGCCGGCTGGTCGGAAGTGGAACAGGTGAAACGCTTCGGCTTTACACAGTCTGAACTGGACCGGGCCAAAGCAGCTTATATGGCAAGCCTGGAAAAAGCAGCAAAAGAAAAAAATAAAACCGTTTCTGAAAGCTACGTGAAAGAATACCAGGCGCTGTTCCTCGAAGGAGCCGCTTCACCGGGGTTCGACTGGGAATACAACTTCCTGAAAAAAGAATTACCGGGTATCACGCTGGATGACCTGAAAGCAGTCGCCAACGAATACATCACAGATACCAACCGTGATATTTTCATCGTAGCTCCCGATAAAGAGAAGAATAATCTTCCTGATTCCGCCATCGTTACAGGATGGTTTAAAACCGTTGCCGCAGCTTCGCTGGCCGAGTATAAGGACAACGTTACCGACCAGCCGCTGTTGAAAAAATTACCGGCGCCTGGAAAAGTAGTAGCGCAAAAGAACTATCCGGCATTAGGCATACAGCAATTAACCCTGAGCAATGGCGTAAAAGTATGGCTCAAACCAACTACTTATAAAAATGATGTTATCCAGTTCCTCTCCTTTGCACCGGGTGGTATCAATAAATATTCAAATGAAGAATTCCCCAGCGCATCCAGTGCAAACGGCATTATAAGTGGTTCCGGTCTGGCTGACTTCTCACCCGTTCAGTTATCGAAGATATTAAACGGTAAATCAGCCTCCGTAGGCGCCTTCATCAGCGGGCGTAGCCAGGGCATCGGCGGCGCCAGCATCGTAAAGGATTTTGAAACCGCACTGCAACTGATATACCTGCGGTTCACCGCACCCCGTAAAGACACCGTGTTATTTGAAAATGCATTAGCCCAATCCAGGGAGCAGATCCAAACCCGTTACAATGATCCGGGCAATGTATTTAAAGATACCGTGACCGCAGTATTGAGCGGCTACAATTACCGCACAAGCCCTGCCACTTTGGCCAGGCTCGATAGCATCAGCCTCGAAAAAGCTTATGAAGTTTATCGCGACCGTTTTGCAGATGCCTCCCAGGCCAACTTTGTATTTGTAGGTAATTTCAATACCGACAGCATCAAACCTTTGCTCGAACAGTACCTCGGCGCACTGCCTTCCCTGAATAGAAAAGAGAAAGCTGTTAAACTGCCGGTACTTGTACCCAAAGGACAACTGGTAAAAACAGTCACCAAAGGAACAGACAACAAAGCCAGTGTATTACTGGTTTACAACGGCGATTGTGTTTACAGTACGGAGAACAAAATGCAGCTGCAGGCATTGTCTGAAATCCTGCAATACCGGCTGCTGACAAGCCTGCGGGAAAATGCCGGTGAAGTATACACTCCTTCGGTAAATGCAAATATGTCGAAAGAACCCGATCAGCGCTTCGGCGTAAATGTATCATTCGGATGTGCACCTGAACATGTGGAACACCTGGTAGGACTGGTACAACAGGATATTACCAATTTACAGCAACAGGGCGCCACTGCCGATGAAGTACAGAAATTCAAGGCCGGCTTTCAGAAGCAATATGAATTGCAGTCGGAAAGCAACGAGTTCTGGCTACAATTTATCTCCGGGAAAATAGAAGGTAAGGAAGAATTGAAAGAGCTGCCCAATATAGAAAAACAATTGAGCCGGGTTAACGGTGCATCCATTAAGGCTGCGTCAAAGAACTACCTGAGTGGCAAGAATGTGATCCGCTTTGTGGCATTGCCTGAAAAGAAATAAATCTTGTTTTTGAGTGATGATGTAAAAGCCGTTTCCTTTTTTGGGAAGCGGCTTTTTTTATGGAGAAAATCTTGATTACGGTTGCACCAGAATAATGGCTCCGCTATTTTGCCTATTTCTTCCATAATTTTATTGATCATGTAATTCTTCTTATCGAATGGGGAACCTATCAAATAGTAAATCCTCCCCTTAAATCCCCTCCAAACTCTACTACTACAAGTAACAAAAAAGGCATGGAATAAAGTTAACTTAATCTACCTAAATTCTTCAACCATGTCTAAAACTACTCCCCTGGTATGGCTTGCCGGCGCCATACTATTCATTTCCTGTAACAAAAGCGTTGAACAACCTGCCAACATTGAAGCCAGTGCCGGACCTGCCTTCCCCATTACTTTTAATATCGATGATTTTACGCAGCAGTTGGACAGCTTTGGCCGCATCGCCGGCAATGCTACAACTGCAAAAGATTCCCTGGATGGTCATGTAAAATACCTTTACTACAAAGTGTATGGTACGGGTGAACAGGCAGCTATAAAACATGAAATTATGCAGGAAGTTGGTACCCCTTCTTTTGGTGTAATCAGGGATACATTGCCGCCGGGTAATTACAAGTTTACTTTACTGGCTGCGGGCGACAAGTATCTTTCCTATATCACCAATGCAGGGTTTAAATATCCCGGCAGCGATGCCTTCAGCACTCACTTTGAAATGGTGGTAAACGGACCGGCTAACGCCAAAGTATCCCTGGATCGTATTGTGGCGAGACTGCAATTTATTATCCAGGACCCGCTACCCGCTGATGCTGCCTGGATGGACATCCAGTTTGGGGGCATCCCACGGGTGTTTAATTTCCCGACCGGGGAAGTGAGCAACCCTGCTAATGGTACCGCTTATTCGAATTACATGGGCTATACGTTCCAGATACCCACTTATAACCAGGGAAAGCCAGGCTTTAAAACACAGGCATATTTTCCCTTGCAGGGTAGTTACATTGTGCCTTCAATAACCATTGTCTGCCGGAGCAGACTGGGAAATTTGCTGGCCAACAAAGTTATTAACAATGTTAAGTTTGAAACCAACAAACGCACCGTTTTAAAAGGTAATCTCTTTGCGCCAACCAGCAACGGTGTAGAAGTAGATCTCAACGATACCAACTGGAAAGCAGACAGCATCGCTGTGTTCTACTGACAGTCCCTTTATTGCTATCATTCCACTCAGCAGCTTCTCTTATGGGAAGCTGTTGTTATTGGCAACATCATGGTATGATTTGTGGGTTCCATCCGCACACCAAACTACTGATGTATGCATATTATTTTAGGCGGCACAGGACATATAGGGTCTGCATTGGCAGAAACCCTGATTGAAAAGGGGGAGCCGGTTACCATTATCTCCCGCGATCCTAAAAAGAAACAGCAATGGGAACAAAAGGGAGCGGAAGTGGCCATCGCTGATGTGCTGGATGTAAAGCGTTTGCAGAAAATATTTAATACCGGTGAAAAATTATTTCTGCTCAATCCCCCGGCGGATCCGTCAACAGATACCGTAGCACAGGAAAAAGAAACCGTGAATGCTATACTTACCGCACTCGGCGAATCACAGATAAAAAAAGTAGTAGCGGAGTCTACTTACGGTGCACAACCCGGCGACGGCCTGGGCGACCTGGGTGTACTGTATAACATGGAACAGCAATTAGCTGAAATGAATGTGCCTGCCAGTATTATCCGCGGCGCCTATTACATGAGCAACTGGGCCACCTCGCTGGCAACAGCACGCGAATCGGGTATTGTTTATACCTTTTATCCTGTTGATTTTAAACTGCCAATGGTTTGTCCAGGGGATATTGGCAGCGTAGCTGCCCGGCTCATGCTGGAACCGGTTACCCAAACCGGACTGCACTATGTAGAAGGTCCGCAACAATACTCGGCAACCGATGTGGCAGAAGCTTTTTCTGCTGCATTGGGTAAAGACGTTAAAGCAGTGGAAATTCCCGAAACGAACTGGATGCCGGCGCTTAAAGACGCCGGCTTTTCAGAGCCGGCAGCAAAATCAATGGCAGCAATGACCCATGTTACGCTCAAGGAAAAATACGAGGATCCCAATCCTATAAGAGGTACAACCACATTAAAAGCTTATATCGCGGATTTAGTGGAATCAGCAGCGTAGAGCGCCTATAAACCTATCGGCATCCGGGAACACATTTTTTGTATATTTATTTGTTGCTCCCTTTAAATATTATTTAACAGATGTCGATACATGTAGCCATTACAAGAAAAGTGCTTCCAGGAAAAGAAGAGGAATTTAAAGAAGCGCTCAGGCAATTCCTCGGTGAATCATTTATTCATGGCGGCGTTCACGGCGCTGCCATGATCACGTCGCTGCCGGGTTCAGATTCCAATGAAATTGGCATCCTACGAACTTTTGCTGATGAAGCAGAAAGAGACGCATTTTATAATTCAAAGCTTTTTAGAGACTGGGAAGACTTTGCCTCAAAGCTTACCGAGGAACCGGTTTACAGGCCGCTTACCGGACTGGAAGCCTGGTTCCGCTACCCTTTGCCGCCACCAAGGTGGAAAATGGCCATTACCACCTTATGCGGTGTTTTCCCTACCAGCCTGTTACTAACATACACCCTCGGTCCTTACCTTCAAAAACTGCCTGTACCGCTGCGGGTATTTATTGTTGCAAGCTGCATGGTAGCCTTGTTAACATGGGTAGTGATGCCCGTAATTACCCGGCTGTTGAAAAAATGGTTGCGCCCATCATGAAAATAATAAAAAGACGATGTCATCTTTTTCTATTTTTGACCTGTTAAATGAGGTATGCCGGGCCAGAAGCCTTCGCACCGCCTCACATTGATTTTAAATACATCATACGCTGGATGAAAGAACAACTAATTACGTTAATTAAAAATTTAAAAGACAATTCACTTAGTTTCAAAGAGGTGATTGAATTTATAGAAACTTACTATCAACACCAGCCTGCGGCCTTTAAAAACGGAGAGGTGCATAATGAAGCCACCCAAAACCAGGGAAGCGCAAAGGTGTTTGCTTTCGCGCAGTTAAATAACCTGAGTGAAGAAGATACGCTGCTGTTATTTGCAGAACACTACCAGGCTGTATTAAATACACCGGATGGTACAGATCACCAGAATATCAGGCAATTTATGATTCACGGCTGGCCCGGAGTAATCTTTGAAAGGCAAGCCCTGCTTGCGAAATAGGTCACAATACTTCTTTTGCAGAGGAAAAGATTGTCCGGATATCCCGCAGGCATATCCGGACATCTGCTTTATTACACACGCTACATACCTAATGCGATTTTTATTGCTTCCTCTACCGGACTGCACGGGCCTGTTCCCTTGATATCAAACCCGGTTCTCAGTAACAGCGGCGGCTGTGCCATAAACTTAGGTACCAGGCCACGATGCCGCTGGGCAGCATGCACCAGGAACGGATGACAGAGATACACCGTTCCGGCCTTTCCCGTAGCCTGTACTTCCTCTCTCTCAGGTAATCCCGGCAACTTCGTTGCCAGTTCCATGAAAGAAAGCCCTTCTTCACCTTCCGGCGCCAGCAATCGGGCAACATCCATATGTGAGCCCTTTAAAATCCTGGTTGGTGCATCCCACTCGCTCACATCCGAAAATAGAAACAGCATCAGCAAGGCACGGCCTTTAGAGTTTACATTGATTCTGGCCGCGAAAAAGTCATTAGGATCCGCCCCGGCAAAACTTGCGTCTACATGCCAGCCGGTATCCCCGGAATCAACTTCCGACGGGAAACGAATGGGAAAGGACCCCATGCTCATACAGGGAATCCATTTTTCTTTACCGGCCAGCTGATCGAATGCACTATGAAGAACGGTGGTATTCGCAGCCTTAATAAATGGCTCCTGTGTATACATACCCAGCCAAACGACCGGTTTTGTCCAGGTGTTGCTGTCGTTGGGATCGGCCGGAATATCTTTCCAAAGAATATTTCTTGCTTCGCTCGCAAGATCAGCAGAAAAAGCGTTATCGATACGGGCAAAGCCGTCAGTAATAAATGACTGTATTTGTTGAGGATTCAGGGTGTTGTGCATCATGTTATACTATAAAAGTTCAGACAATAAAGAATTGATGTCCCCTCGGGGCACATTGGTCTTAGTGGACTTGAAAATTTTATATTATAACATTACAGTCATTCTCATACCGCAAATTTATTCATTTGTTTTAAAAATACAAGAGGATTGGATCATATCAATTTTCTGCTTATCTTATATGATAACGGTTGACAAATTTTGTCACCGGATTCCGTTAAAACCCACATACCGCTATGAAGCACAAACTTTTCCCACTGTTCCTTCTCTTTTTACTGGTCCCTGTTTTCCTGTATGCACAGGATTTTAGCCATCCGGGGCAATTTGTTCTCAAGGGAAAAGTGAAGCATTATAAAGATAAAGTGTACGAATTCGGGATGTCCACCTTTTTTGGCAGTTTTGGAGATACGATCCGGATCAAAGCCGACGGAAGTTTTGAACAAACGGTGCCGGTACTGCAACGGCAGCATATTTACTTATACCTGGAAGAGGATCGTCCATGGTTTACGGTGGCAGACAAGGATACGATTTACCTGCAATGGGATCAGAAGGAGGAAGTATCCTCCCTTACCATCCGCGCCCAGAATGAGGGACGCACGAAAGAGATAACGCAACAATTACAACTGCATAAAGTCCTGTCGGAACCATTTAGTAATCTCAATCAACAGTTGAGTACTGAAATGAAAAATTTCACTGCAGAAGAAAAATTTAAAAAGATAAACCTGCTCTTTAACAGCCAGGCAAAAAGTATATTTGAAGTAACGGATACTTTTTCCCAATTCTCTACCAGGCAAATCAGTGCCTTGTATTTTGAGTATTCGAACCTTTTATTTATGTTGCGGCTGCTGCCAAAGTTTGAGCTGAGCTTTATAGCGGATAGCGTTGGCAAGTACACACAAAAGCATAGCACCATCCAAACTACCCATTACAAAACGTTAAATGAAAACTGGTTTTGGAACGTACCGGAATACCGTACTTTCATTTATAATTATCTGCGCATGGCCCGTCCGTTTAATGCAACTATAAGCACAAGTATCCAAACCGCTCCCAATACAAAATCTAATTACACAATGGACTATTATCACCTGGCGGAGGCCAATATCCCTTTCACGGCTATGAAGGATTGGTTTATTACCAGCAGTATCATGAGTGGGTTTGAATATTATGAATTTAACGATGTAAAAAAAGTATATGATGCGTTTATGAATTCCTGCAGCACGCCTTTCCTGAAGGATACGCTGCAGCAATATTATACCACGATTGCACATTTAAAACCGGGAAGCCCGGCGCCTGATTTCACTTTAACGGATGCCACCGGGAAAAATATCTCTCTAAAAGATTATAAAGGAAAAGTAGTGTACATTGATTTTTGGGGAGTAGGCTGCGGGCCCTGCATTTATGATATCCAAAACCATGTGCCGCAGCTGCATAAAGACTTTGAGCATAAAGAGGTAGTATTTCTGAATATTTGTGTGGATGAAACAGAAGTGAAATGGAAAGATGCCCTTAAGAAATATCATCTGGAAGGGATAAACCTGGTGGCGGAAGGATGGACAGACCACCCGGTATGTAAAGCGTATAATGTAAATGGTATCCCGCATTATGTTTTGATCGATAAAACAGGTAAGCTATCCAATAACAATGCGCCACGACCCAGTGATGCATCATTGAAGGGGGCTATTGAAAATTTGCTGAAATAGGGAGGAAAAATTCTTTGCACTTATACAACGCGTACTCGTGCAATATTTATTCCTCATTGATTTCCACCTTCAATAATTTCCGTCACGATCTTTACACCTGTTCTAAAACCTGAATATGCTATCCAGCTCTATGACGTGCATGTCTTCACTCAGAGAAAACGGGCCATTCATAAAGGTAAATTGTGCTGCCATTCCTCCAACATTAGTGGAATCTGAACTCTTCGGCCATGAAAAGGGTGCATTTACCGGCGCCATTGAAAAAAGAAAAGGACGGTTCGAACAGGCTGATGGTGGCACTATTTTTTTGGATGAGATTGGAGAATTGCCACTTGCCATGCAGGTGAAATTGTTACGTTTTACAGGAAAGGGAAATCGAATATGTAGGTGGCAGATCACCTGTAAAAGTTAATATCCGTGTTGTGGCTGCTACCAGCCGAAACCTTGAAAAGGAAATTGCAAACGGAAATTTCAGGCTTGATCTGTATTACCGGTTAAACGTTTTCCCCATCACGCTGCCCCCGTTGCGGGAACGAAAAACTGATATCGAAGCACTATCCATATTTTTTGCAGAGAGGTTTTGCAGGTCGTTTAATAAGCCATTTAATGGCATTGCTGCATCAATGATAGACGAATCTCCCTGTCAGCACGGGTATCAACACCCTCGAAGAGATGAAGTACCTGCATCAGGAAACAGAAAGAGACTATATCATTTCCATTCTCAAAAAAACAAAAGGCCGGATACGCGGCGCCAATGGTGCCGCGGAATTATTGAATATTAAACCTACTACCCTCGAATCAAAAATGGCTAAGTTGAATATAAGAAGGCGGGATTTTACCAGTGTATAAGGGAATATATAACCCTTATTCACTTAAGCTTAGAGCAGAGGCAAAAAAAATGTGTAACACTTACGCGTTACACATTATAATTTAATATACTACGTGGAGATGGCGGGAATCGAACCCGCGTCCAAACATATTCGCCGAAAGCTTTCTACATGCTTATTTACGCATTGTTTTGTCGGGATCTGGCAGGGGCGTAACAAACCAACCATCTCCTTATCCGTTGTAGCTTCAGTATTCACTCACAGAAACCATGAATACCTATCCCTATGGGTTTATGATTCGGCGGCGGAAGTCGCATAAGGCGACAACTTCAAGCGGCTATAATGGGTGTCTAATTTATAATTAGGCAGCCATGGCGTAGTTAGATTCGCCAATTAGAGTTTGAATATTCAGATTATCGTGCTAATTATCCAACGCACGGCATGCTTACACTCTCAAAGATCTATGCTGTCAAAACCAGGCATCCCCCTGTAAAACAGTTTACAAAGATACTATAAAAAACTGGCATTTGATCATTCATCACAATCAAATGCCAGTAATATTTTTAAAATAATCCACTCAGCAGGTTTCTCCACACATCCAGCCCGTTTGCAAACAACAGCAAACTAAACAGGATCAGCATACCTGCAATCTGCGCATACTCCAGGAACTTCTCGCTCGGCTTGCGGCCTGTAATGATCTCGTACAACAGGAAAAGCACGTGGCCGCCATCCAGCGCCGGAATAGGCAGGATATTCATAAATGCCAGGATAATGGATAAAAATGCAGTCATCTCCCAGAACATCTGCCAGTCCCACGCATCAGGGAACAGTTTGGCAATGGACATAAATCCTCCCAGCGACTCACTCACCTTCACTTCTTTGGAAACAAAGATCAGGCGGAGCTGCTGCACATATTTTACGAGTTTGTCGACGCTCTTGTGAAAACCGGCCGGGATAGATTCCAGGAAAGTATACTTCTTTACTTTATACTCAAAAGGATCTCTTGGATAAACACCAAATGTACCTTTCTCACTCAACTTTGCGGCCAGGTTCAACGTGTCCTTGCCACGAACCAGGGTCACTATCACATTTTCATTCTTGTGCTTCCTGATCTCCGTTGCAAACTCATGATAGTACAGATATGTTGCACCATTAATAGCAATAAGCTGGTCGCCGCTCTTCACACCTACCTTTGCGGCCGCAGATCCCGGAAGGGTGCTGTCAGCAATATAAGGAAGACGGGGCATGGCAAAAGGCGCTTTCTGCTTCAGCAGCTGCCTGGTAAAGCCAGCAGGAATAGGAAGATCAAGGGTTTTGCCATCTCGATCTACCTGGATACTTTTGGCTTCCGACAGGATTACATCTCCGGGAATCGCCTCAAAGGCTTCCACGTGATGGTGATCAATGGTAACGATCTTATCACCGTCTTTCATACCAATGCTGCGGGCCAGGGAATCTGTTACCACGCCATATTTTGCGGCAGAAGTAGGCAGGTAGGTTTCACCCCAGTGCCATAAGATCATCGCATAAATAAAGAACGCAAGGACAATATTAACGGTAACGCCGCCGATCATAATGATCAAACGCTGCCACGCCGGCTTGGCACGGAACTCCCACGGCTGCGGGGGCTTTGCCAGCTGCTCTTTGTCCATACTTTCATCTATCATCCCGGATATTTTTACATATCCTCCCAACGGCAGCCAGCCGATACCATACTCTGTTTCACCCTTCTTTATTTTGAAGAGGGAAAACCATGGATCAAAGAACAAATAGAATTTTTCCACCCTGGTTTTGAACAACTTGGCCGGGATAAAATGGCCTAACTCATGCAACACTACCAAAATAGAAAGTGACAGTAACAACTGTCCGGCTTTCACCAATATTACCTCTGTAGTCATTTAATTGTTTCTGCTTTAATCTGCCTAATATATCAGTTTTAATACATATTCCGGCAAAACTCTTTGTTAATTTTTACTGGCAATTTATATAACGATAGAATTGATAAGGGATGCAGCGTGTTCACGTGCGGCATTATCGCATTCATAATAATCGTGCAGGGTGGGGGTTTCAATAAACGGTATTTTACCCAGCGTTTCCTCAATTACTTCTGTCATCTGCAGGAAACCTATCCTGTTTTTCAGAAAAGCATTCACCACTTCCTCATTGGCGGCATTCATTACGCACGCAGCGTTTCCACCTTTGTGCATCGCCTCAATAGCAATGGCCAGGTTACGGAAAGTTTTGGTATCCGGCTGCTCAAAAGTAAGCGTAGGATAATTACGGAAAGAGAAACGGGGGAAGTCATTGGCCAGCCTGTCGGGGTATCCCAACGCATACTGGATAGGCAGTTTCATATCCGGCAACCCCATCTGTGCTTTCAGGGAACCATCCACAAACTGCACCATCGAATGAATAATGGATTGCGCATGTATCACCACTTCAATGTTTTCCGGCGCCAGGCCAAACAGCCAGCGTGCTTCAATCATCTCCAGCCCTTTATTCATCAGGGTGGCGGAATCAATGGTTATTTTAGCGCCCATGCTCCAGTTTGGATGCTGCAGGGCATGGTCTTTTTTTACATTGATGAGGAAGTTCGGCTTTTTACCAAGGAAAGGGCCACCCGATGCGGTGAGGATCACCTTTTCCACCTTACTGAAAGGCTCTCCCAGCAAGCATTGGAAGATGGCGGAATGTTCAGAGTCTACCGGTATAATGGGTACATTCTTCCTGCGGGCGGTAGCCATTACAATATCACCGGCTACTACCAGGGTTTCCTTGTTGGCCAATGCCACCGGGGTGCCCTGTTCAATAGCAGATAAAGTAGGCGCCAGGCCGGCAAAACCCATGATGGCGGCCAGTACCATGTCGATCGAACTCCAGGCGGCTACTTCCACCATCGCTTTCGGACCGGCAAATACTTTGATGCCTTTATCAAATAATACGTCTTTTACCTGTTTGTACTTTGCTTCACTGCCTATCACTACCGCATTGGGCTTGAATTTCAGCGCCTGCTCAATCAGCAGGTCAGCATTTTGCTGTGCAGTCAACACTTCTACACTAAACCTGTCGGGGTGCGCAGCGATCACCTCCAGTGCCTGTATGCCAATGGATCCGGTGGATCCGAAAATGGCAATCTTTCGTTTATTCATTACGGTGATTTACGTTTTACAGTTAACAAAAAATGAAGAATCAGCTGCCGGTAAAATAGCCTGACAGCCGTCCCGCCCTGAATCGCCGGTTATTTTTGTAAATACGCTGCCAGCTCATCTGCCAGCTTTCTGTCGTTACTCAAACGAGGTACTTTGTTCTGACCTCCCAGTTTTCCAATAGCTTTCATATAATCGATAAAGCCCTGCTTACGTACAGTCCTTATCTTCAGGGGTTGCAAAATATTACCAGTCAGCAGATCATCGTAATAAATATTCTTCTGACGCATGTTTTCATCTACTTTTCTGGAAAATGCCTCCATGTTGGCCGGCATATTCTCAAACTCTACAAACCATTCGTGGTAAGGCAGTTCGCCATTGGTTTGCACCATCGGGGCCACCGTAAACTCTGTGATCTGCACATTTTCCTCCGCTGCTGCCTTCATCAGGCTGTGTTCCACTTCTTCTCCTATCACGTGCTCCCCGAACGCAGAAATAAAATGCTTGATACGGCCGGTTACCAGCAAACGATACGGATTGGTGGAAACAAATTTTACCGTGTCACCGAGGTTATACCCCCATAATCCGGCGTTGTTGTTGATCACCATCGCGTAATTTACACCGGTTTGTACATCTTTGAGCGACAGTCGCGTAGGATGCTCATTAAAAATTTCCTGCGCTGGGATAAACTCATAAAAGATCCCTGAATTGGTGTTCAGCAGCAAACCTTCCCGCTCCTGCGAATCCTGGAAAGCAAAAAAGCCTTCAGAGGCAGGAAACGTTTCCACTGTGTGAATCGGCGCACCTATAGATGCCATCAGCTTGGAACGGTAAGGCTCAAAATTCACCCCACCGTATACCATCACATCAAAATTCTTAAATATTTCCCTGATCTTTTTACCATTGCTACGCTCCATCAGGCGGTCGAAATACATCTGTACCCATGGAGGTATGCCGCTGATCAGCGTCATATCCTGGTTAATGGTTTCTTCCACAATCTTGTCCAGCTTCGTTTCCCAGTCGTCTATACAATTGGTTTCATACGATGGCAGCTGGTTGGTACGCAGGTACCGGGGAATATGATGGTTTACAATACCGCTCAACCGGCCGGTAGGAATGCCTCCCACCCTTTCTAGCTCCGGCGAACCGGATAAAAAAATCATTTTACCATCGGCAAAGGCCGTACTGCCCGTTTCCCCCATATAGTTCAGCAACGCATTACGCGCAGTATCTATATGATTGTTAACAGATTCTTTGGAGATGGGGATATATTTAACGCCACTGGTTGTTCCGGAGGTCTTAGCCAGGTAAATCGGTTGCCCTTTCCACAGTACATTTTGTTTGCCTTCCTTGATTTTTTCAATATAAGGCTTAAACTGCTCATAATCCCGCAAAGGCACAGCCTGTTTAAATTCTTCGTGGGTTTGTACCCCGCTAAACTTGTGATCTGTTCCGAATTCCGTCTTTCTGCCTGTCTTCAAGAGCTCCTGCAGGATATTATCCTGATCTTCTACCGCCCTTAACATTTCCTTCTTTATCTTATTATGTACGATAGAAGCAAATGGTTTGGCCAGCAGTGATTTAAACTTCATGCCTGTTGTTTTATAATTGAGAGACTAAAGCTGAGCATATTTATTTATCTGGAGATTTAATTGCACTGATTTTTAGGGAGTTCCGGAAGAAATATTCCACTCTGGCAATTAAATAAGCAGGTAAATAAATGTCCTCATCCTATCTGTTTTTATTCGTGTAAACGACAAAAGTATACAAAATTGCGTTGGTTTGCACAGCAAGATAGCTGTTTTTAAATGATCCCTAAATAGCATAAAAATGTGCATATGGCGGTCCGGCGCCGGAAATCATTATTTGTTAAAATAATTTAAAATTCAAGAAAGTATGTATCTTTGAAAAGATTAAGCTTTAGGCGGTCCTTCATATGTGTTTATACATGGTGATTTAAAAAAGACCGAAAAACTTTGTCTATTAGAAAACAAAAGGTTACTTTTGCGGAAATTATATTTTGGATAATTATGTTTGCAGTTGTAAAAATCGCAGGTCAGCAATTTAAAGTACAAAAAGACCAGGAAATTTTTGTACAGCAGTTACAAGGAAATATTGGAGACAAGGTGGAGTTTTCCGATGTACTGTTAACAGATAATGCTGGTGCGCTGTCCGTAGGCACTGATGTAAAATCAGTAGTAAAAGCAGAGATTCTGGCTCATGTTCAGGGTGACAAAGTCATCGCTTTCAAGATGAAGAGAAGAAAAGGCTTCAGAAAGAAAGTTGGACACCGTACCCACTTTACAAGAATCAAAATCAATGAAATAGCTTAATCCTGTTAAGCTAAACTTATTTATTAGACAAGTTTAAAGTAGTAATACAATGGCACATAAAAAAGGTGAAGGTAGTGTAAAAAACGGCCGTGACTCCCACAGCAAAAGGCTGGGAGTAAAAATCTTCGGTGGTCAGCCAGCTATCTCCGGCAACATTATCGTTCGTCAGAGAGGTACGGTTTATCATCCCGGTCAAAACGTAGGCGTTGGTAAAGATTTTACCATTTTCGCAGTAGCAGACGGTGTAGTGGAATTCAGAAAAGGTCGCGAAAACAAGACTTACGTTTCTGTTAAAGCATTTGATACCACTGCTCAGGCGGAAGCCTAATCAGTGTTAGCCATAAAGTTTTTTTTAATACCCAATTTTTTTACTAACCCAAATTCAAAAAACAATGGCAACAATTAAAAAAGCGGCTGCTAAGAAAGCTGCACCTAAAAAGAAAGCTGCTGCTCCTAAGAAAGCTGCTGCTAAAAAAGCTGCTCCTAAAAAAGCCGCCGCTAAGAAAGCTGCTCCTAAAAAGAAAGCTGCTGCTAAGAAAGCCGCTCCTAAAAAAGCTGCTGCTAAGAAAGCTGCTCCTAAAAAGAAAGCTGCTGCTAAGAAAGCTGCTCCTAAAAAAGCTGCTGCTAAGAAAGCTGCTCCTAAAAAGAAAGCTGCTGCTAAGAAAGCCGCTCCTAAAAAAGCTGCTGCTAAGAAAGCTGCTCCTAAAAAGAAAGCTGCTGCTAAGAAAGCCGCTCCTGCTAAGAAAGCTGTTGCAAAGAAGAAAGCTGCTCCTAAAAAAGCACCTGCTGCTGCACCAACAGTTCCTCCAGCTCCGGCTAACTAAGATCGGAATTACAAAATGTAGTTATAAGGATCCTGGCATCTATGCCGGGATCTTTTTTTATGCCCATTTCCCAATACATTCCCCCTCCACAATTTCCGCGTAACTCCGTATTTTTACGGCATGGATAATTATTCAATCTCAGATAACTTCTCCCTCCTGTCCAAACTGATGGACATTCACGGAGAAAACAGCTTCAAAGCCAAATCCTTCGCCAGCGCAGCATTCACCATAGAAAAGCTGCCCAGTCCACTGAAAGATACCCCCCGCGATGAAATATTCCGGATAAAAGGCATCGGGGAATCCACCGGGAAAAATATCCTCGAAATGCTGGATACCCAACAATGCTCCCTCCTGAACCACTACATAGAAATTACCCCCGCCGGCATCCTCGAAATCATGAAGATCAAAGGCCTGGGACCTAAAAAAATCGCCACCATCTGGAAAGAGCTGGAAATAGAATCCATGGGCGAACTCCTCTATGCCTGCAACGAAAACCGCCTCATGCTCCTCAAAGGCTTCGGCGCTAAAACACAGGAAAGCGTTCGCCAAAATATCGAATTCTATCTCTCTAACCGCCACCGCTTCCTCTTCGCGGAAGTGGCTACCACCGGGCACGAACTGGAAAAACAGCTGCAGCAGCTCCTGGCCCCCGCCGCGGTTTCGCTCACCGGCGCGTTTCGCCGCAACAGCATCATCATCGATGAAATAGAACTACTCATCGCCGCCCCGGTGGAGATAGTACAACAGCAACTCGCCGCCCTCCCCGGTTTTTCACTCACCGCCGCCAATGCCGGTAACCTGGTATGGCAGCTGAACGAAAAACTCAAAGTAATAACACATAGCTGCACTGCCGACAGCTTCGCGGCTACCTTATTTACTACCACCGGCTCACCCGCGTTTATCGATAAATTCAACGCCGCAGGCGGCGCCGCATTCCTTCACAACGCCGCCTCGGAAGAAGCTATCTTCAGCGCTGCAGGAATGGACTATATACCCCCTTTCCTACGGGAAGGCATCAACGAATTAACGCTGGCCCGCAACCGTCAACTGCCGGAACCCATCGTCGCCTCCGATATCAAAGGTATTATCCACTCCCACAGCAACTGGAGCGACGGCGAATCCTCCCTGGAAGAAATGGCCATCGCCGCTAAAACACAAGGCTTCGAATACCTCGTGATCAGCGATCACTCCCGCTCCGCTTTTTATGCCAACGGCCTCCATATAGAAAGGATCCTGGCACAACACGCAGAGATTGATGAACTGAATAAAAAACTGGCGCCGTTCCGCATTTTTAAAAGCATAGAGTCCGATATCCTCAACGATGGATCATTGGATTACCCGGATGAAATCCTGGCAAAATTCGACCTCGTAATTGCATCTGTGCATTCCAATCTCAAAATGACAGAAGACAAAGCAATGGCCCGCTTGCTGAAAGCCATCGAAAACCCATACACTACTATCCTCGGGCATATGACCGGCCGCCTGCTCCTGAGCCGCAACGGCTATCCGGTAAATCATAAAGCCATCATAGATGCATGCGCCGCCAATAACGTGGTAGTAGAACTCAACGCGCATCCGCGCCGGCTGGATATCGACTGGACCTGGCTGCATTATGCACTGGAAAAAAAGGTGCTCATCTCCATAGATCCCGATGCCCACAGCATCCACGGTTTCCAGGATATCAGGTACGGTACCCTCGCCGCACAAAAAGGAGGCATTACAAAAACAAACAATCTTAGCAGTTACACTGTTGACATGCTGAATAATTACCTGCTGCAGCGTAAGCAACAAAAAAATATCCTTTCATGATGCTATTGGCATTGGCGGTGGCGCCGGGTTTTGCTATCTGTCTCTTTATTTACCTGGTAGACAAATACGACCGGGAACCCACCAGCCTCCTGGTAAAAAGTTTCCTGCTCGGCATGCTCTGCGTAGCACTGCCGCTGGCAGTGCAGGGTCTCGCTGTGGAACTGGGCCTCCGCGAAAATAATGGTACTCTCCTGGGAACTGCTGCATTCGCATATGGCGTAGTAGGCCTCTCGGAAGAACTGGCCAAATTCCTCGTACTGCTGCTCTTCGCCTATCCTAAAAAAGCATTCAACGAACCGCTGGATGGCATCGTATACGCAGTGATGATCGGGATGGGCTTCGCTACACTGGAGAATATTGCGTATGTAAGCAGGTTCGGCGTGGGCACCGGGATCGCCCGCATGTTCCTCTCCGTACCCGCCCACGGCGCCTTTGCAGTACTAATGGGGTATTATGCCGGCATGGCTAAATTTGTGCCGCAGAAAAGCAGTTCGCTGCTATTCCAGGCACTCCTGGTTGCCATTTTCTTTCACGGAACATTCGATTTTTTCCTTTTTCTCGGTAATAATATCTTCCTCATGGGAGCCTCCGTGATCACCCTCATCTTTGCGGTACGCCTATCCATCAAGGCTATACGAAAAGATAGCGCCCTCTCTAAAAAACTGTCTGAGGAACACTTTTTTGAAGAAGAGAACACCTGATACCACCTTTTTGGCAGTCAGCTTTTAGTTACCTTTGTCAGGAGCCTTAAAAGCCGATTGCTATGAGATTCATTTATATTTACGATCCGCTCTGCGGCTGGTGCTATGGCTTCACCCCCGTGATACAGCAACTGCAGGAACGCAGCAGCGGGAACATGGAATTCAATATCCTCTCCGGCGGAATGATCACCGGCGATAACCGCCATCCCTTCTCTTCGATGAAGGCATACATCCAGCGGGAACATACCAACGTGGAAAACGCCACAGGCGTGAAATTCGGCGCTGCCTTCCTGGAGAAGTTACTTCCCTCGGAAGAAATTATGGACTCCGAAAAACCCAGTGTCGCCCTCACGGTATTTAAACAATACCAGCCGGAAAATGCCATCACCTTTGCACACGATATGCAGGTGGCACTCAACTATAATGGCCAGAGCCTTAACAACGACAGCACCTACCGCTCGCTGATAAAAAAGTTCAGCCTGCCGGAAGATGAATTCATCAGCCGCCTGCATGATGAAAACTACCGCTACGAAACCCAACAGGAATTCCAGCTGATCCAGAACTGGGGCATCACCGGGTTCCCCGCGGCCATCCTCGATACCGGCAAACAACTTTATCTCTGCGCACGGGGATATACTCCCCTGGATAAACTGGAAGAAACCATACAAAATATATTGAGAGAAAATAACAGCTTATAACTTTATGTACCACGTCAAAACAGCTACCGTAAACGATATTCCTGTTATACAGGAACTAACAGAAAAGATATGGAGACCTACCTATCAGTCTATTCTGACCCCGGAACAAATAGAATATATGATAGACATGATGTACAGCACCTCCGCCCTGAACAAACAGATCACGGAGTTGCAACACCAGTTTCTCATTTTGCAGGATGATAACAGCCCCATCGGGTTTGCCGCCTACAGCACTACCGATGCCCCCGGCATCTTTAAACTGCATAAAATCTATCTCGATGGGAACTACCAGGGAAAAGGAATCGGCAAATTCCTCCTGGAACACGTGGCCGGACAGGTAAAAAGCCGTGGCGCAAATACCCTCGAACTCGACGTAAACCGCTTCAATAAAGCAAAACAGTTTTATGAAAAACAGGGATTCAGCGTGTATAAAGAAAAGCAAACAGATATCGGCAACGGATACATCATGGACGATTATGTGATGCGTAAACCACTATAAAAAAAGCCCGGTAAGGAGATACCAGGCTATTCCCAAGTTAACCATTAAAAGACACAACTCTTTTTTAAAAAAAATAATGTTAATCTAAGGTTATGTACGATAACGCCCGGTAAGCGGATTTATCCATAGATTAAAAAAGCAGTATCTTTTATATTCTAATATAAAAGATGCTGCTTTTAAGTTTAATATCTTTCTAAAAAAAATTCCCGCATAGCTGACTATGCGGGAATGCAGGTGTGCCTGAAGCGCGTATATCGGTTATTGATCCAAGCCGTTATTATTTGGCTGTGAGCACGGTGCCTTCATCGTTATCATCATCATGGATAACAGCAACCGCCTTATTCAGTTTCAGCTCGGGCGAAATTTTCAATACCCCTGCGTTGGCAGCAGCAGTAGCATCACGCAGTTTCACAGATACCAGCGCATCTATTTCTTTTACACGGTCGTTTACCAGCGCTACCTGTATATCAGTTTCACTAAAAGCACAATCACCGGTAATCTTTACCATGTCGCCGTTCATGATCACATAATCCTTACCGTAAGCCGCCGTACTGGATGAATCCACACCAAAGAAGATGTTGATATCACTACCGGTACAATTCGTCTGCACGGTTTGATCCGCAGCTTTCACCAGGATACATTTAAACATACTCACAGGCGCCGTAGCAGATTCATTGGCATCTGTCAGTTTTACCAGGGTAATGTAAGCCGCCTGGTCCTGTATGTACTGGGAAGCAGAAATAGAAGTTACATCGCCGTTATAACCTACCACCGCCTCATTTTCTGCTTTAATTTCGCTTAACACCAGCACAACGGTTTCCGCCAGCTCAAAACGGTTATCGTCTTTTATCTTTACATTCAAACTCGCAGTAGTAGCGCCGCTGTCGATCACAAAAGGCGCTTTGATGCTGCTTACAAAGTCGGCGCCCGGCAGTGCAGTGCCGTTACCAAACTTGTAAGTCAACCTCACTGGTTTAGAGGTGGCGTTGATCAATGGCGTATTATCCCGCTTGAACAAACCGGCAGAAAACACTACATCGGTAGCTGGCTCAGCGCCGTTGTTACCACCAATGAATTTTACCATAGCCGGCTGATCCAGGATGGTTACCTCTCCTTTTGACTTGGTAAGATATAACTCCGACGCATCCAGCACTTCTACATGGAAAGCTTCTTTACCTTCCAGCAGGTTATCGCTTTTTACAGGGATCTGGATGGATTTGGAGATAATAGCTCCCGCGGCAAACTCAGAAGGCACAAAGGAAATAGTTCCTTCGGTAACATCAAAGTCGGTTGAACCGGCGCCGCCTTTATGCGGAATCGTTTTATAATGAACGTTAACGGGTGTACGAACACCATTGCTTCTTAAAAACCCGGATAAGGTAATGGTGAGTGTAGCATTGGATAAACCGTTCAGTGGCTCGGAAACAGCTATATCGTTGATAGATACGCCATGACTGATCTTAATGATACGGTTGCCATCTTCGTCACCACCGCCTGCTGCCAGGATTTCACCGGAAGGGCTCATCAACAGCGAAGCCAGTGTAGTTTTTGCATCATACTTTCCCAGCTGCTTGTCGAACATCATTTCACCATCAGGACTCAGCTTAATCATACGATAGCCTTCTTTTGCCACCACACAGATTTCATCGTCTTCGGTGAGTAACAGGTGCTGGAATACAGAACCCAGGTTTTTATCAATGGAAACAGTACCGTCCGGGAGCAGCTTCACGATCTTACCCGTGTTGTTGCTCACATTGCCACCTGCCGCCACTACTTTGCCGTTTTTGCCTACTTCCAGTGCGTATAAAGCAGCATCTGTTTCTTTGTTGAATAACTCCGTACCATCAGGACGCAGCTTAACAATGCGGCCATGGTCTTTTTCTTCCGCACAGGCGAAGATTTGACCCAGGTCGTTCACTTTGATGGCATTGAACTTACCATCCGCGGTACTGTATTCTTTATCAAATACTACCTGGCCTTCCGCATTTACTTTGGCAATGCGGCTGGCGTTGCCGGTACCATAAGCGCCACCGCCCATCGCCAGCACAGCGCCATCTTCCAGCAGCAACATCTTTTCAAATGTAGCGCCGGGTTTACCAAAAGAAAGCTCAAATTGTTTTTCTCCCTTTCCATCCACTTTTACCATGTATGCCTTTCCCTGTCCGTCACCCACGTCGCCACCTACAGCAACAATGTTGTCATCTTCATCTATCAGTACATTGGTAAAAACATTGTGTGCACCAAAACCTTTATCGAATTCTACTTTGCCATCGGGCGACATCTTGGTGATGCGGGCCTGCGCAGGCTTACTGCCATCCACGCCAACGGTAATATAGTTGCCATGACGATCCGTAATGATCCGGGTAAAATAGCCACCCTGACCGTTACCGATGCTCTTGTCAAATACTACTTCGCCCGTAGCAGATAATTTGGTGATACGCGCATTGCCATATGCAATGGTACCACCGCCTACTGCCACCAGTTCATTCTTTGGCAGCAAAAGCAGGTCCTGGTAGGCTACCAGCCCGCCTTTATTCAGTTTGGCATTGTAAATAAGAGTACCCGTTGCAGACAACTTGGTGATACAACCGTTATCTGTTCCGCCCCCGATGGCAACAATAGCATTGTTCTCCGCAATAGCCAGTTTCTTATACTGGTTTTTGGGAGCACTGAAGCTCTTGTTAAACACAACAGGCATCTCCTGTGCGAAGGCCTGTGTGCCTACCGCCAGTAATAGCATTAGTGAGGAAAATTTGTTCATTTGTATTAGTTTGATATACGCTAAAAAATAACCGATAAATAGTTTATTGAATCTTAATCTCGCACCTTCTGTTGATGCCCTGCAGTTGTATAAAGTACTCCCTGTTAGCCTCCAGCCGCTGGCTGCCCGCCATCCATACCGGGCGGGTAGATCCGAAATAATTGATCCTGATTTTATCAGGCGCTACTCCCCTGCTCAGCAGGCACTCCTGGATGTAAACAGCCCGGTTCTTCGACAGCGACAGGTTATACCGCTCGGTACCAATAATATCTGTATGCCCGTTCACCAGTATGATCCGGTGCGGGTTCGATTTCCATATCCGGAAAATAGAATCCAGCTTGCGCCATTCCTGGTCCTGTGGCACAAAAGAATTCAGGTCATAGTAAATCACACCGGGCACTCTCCACAATGCTTCCAGCACTTTCACAACACTGTCTTTTACCAGCGTATAACCCATACCGTTAGCAATGGCATGAGGGCCGCTAACCGATTGCTGCCACGATACCATTTCCGGGCTGCTGTAGGCAGCCTGGCCGGTATAGGCCGGTTGTACTGTAGTGGTGGCCGCAACTACCGGTTGAACATTGCTGTTACCAGGATGATCATTTTGCCAGGGAATAATTTCGGGAGAACTGTCTGCTGCTGTATTGGTGTAATCCACCATGTTGCGCTCAGGACTAACGGCAACGGCTACTGCAGGAACCGGTTTTAACACAACGCTATCTATCACCGGCGTTGCCAGAGGGAGATTGTCGTATTGTTTGGTTCCAACTAAAGTTAGCTGTTGACGGGTATCCGTCTGATTCATGGTATAAGGCACCCGGTCGTCTTCTTTTACTGGCTTGCCGGGATAAGGCAGGTCCAGCTGTTTCAAAGGATTTTTCTTCAGGTTTAACACATAGATGTGATCGTTATCATGCGCGCCTGAACGGTCTGATGTAAAATATAATAACAGTTTGCTTTCATCCAGTACGGGATTCAGATCATCAAACTGCGTATTCACAGGATACGGCAAATGTACAGTTCCTTCTTCCGGTTTTTTAATATTTATCATAAAGATGTCCAGTCCACCAAACCCACGAAGGCCATTGGAAGAAAAGAACAACTTATCACCTACCACAAAAGGATACAGTTCATTTCCATTGGTATTTACCTGCGGACCCAGGTTCACCGGCGCTTTCCACCGTTTGGCTTCCTTGTCCCAGTCGGTGTAGTAAAGATCGGTACCACCCTGACCACCAGGCATATCGGATGCAAAGTACAAACGTTTACCATTAGGTGCAACTGATGGATGCAGGAAAGAATATGTTTCCAGGTTTTTCCCCAGCTTCACCGGCAGCGGCTTACTCCACAGATCATGATCCGGCTGGTAAACAGCAGATAACAACTGCGTACCGTTATTGTAATTAATATAGGAATTCTTATCGTTCTTCACATCCGTAAACCGGTTGGAAGTATAGATCACCTTTTGCCCGTTATCAAAGAAAGAAGCAGGTCCTACCTGTAATACCCCGCGCAGGCTATTGTTAAAAGGCTCTACCCCATCTTCAGAAATCTGGTATAATTTGGAATTGGTATAAAAAGATTGCTGCTCGTTTTTCCGGATATCATTGGAAAGAAAAACAATGTTATTGCGGTATAAGGCAAGTCCATACTGGTACCCGGGCAAGTTCAGGCGAAGACTGTCCACCCTTATATTCTCCATGGAATCACGGTTAAAGAAACCATAGTAATTCACCAGCGACTCTTTCAGGTTGGTAAATCGCGCATTGTTCTTATAGTTATTGGCATACACCGCGCTGATTTCCTGGGCTTTCACCACCCTTCCGGTGCGCTTCAGCAAATCAATGTAATTGGTTACATCCGTTACCAGCACGTCTTTTTCCGGCTTGTACAACAGCTCGTCGTACAAACTGATCGTTTTCTCGAACTGCCTGGTTTCAAAGTATACCCGCGCCAGCTGTAATTTAGCCCGGCGTAAAACTTCCTCACTGCCGCCATTATTTATTACTTCATTACACAAAGAGATCGCTCTCTCGTATTCTTGTCTCTTGTAAAGCCGTTCCGCACGCTTTACCTTAGCCATACTTCCCAAGCCACCTATTTGCACTCGGTCTTTTACAAAACTGCAGGAAACAAACAGGGAAACAATGCTCAGAAAAAGTATGAGGGAAGAGAAACTGTATTTTCGCATACCATTCTTGATTTTTAAAAATTAGAAATAACGCGGTGCTACCACTTTCCACTTCGACCACGAGAAGCGGTAATTAATCATCACTTCATGCGACACCGTTTGCGCACCTTTCAGATTCGATTGCATAGGCGTATCATACGAATAACCGATCTGCAGGTTCTTCGTTGCCTGCACTTGCACCAACCCCGTCATCGTTTTCTCAGAACGCCACGATGCACCCAACCAGATCAGGTTCTTCAGAAGGATATTGGCATTCAGATCATACTGAAAACCCGCTCCCTTCACCTGGCGTAGCAACACGTTCGGCTTTAACTTCACATCATCATTAATATTGATCAGGTAACCCGTTTGCAGGTAATAGTGCGATTCCACCACCACTTTATTCACGCTGTTACCAAGGTCAAAACTTTTAAAAGTAGGCGACGACAACCCGATAAAGAACCGGTCTGTAAACAACATGAAACCAAAACCCACATCCGTTTTCCAGTAACTCTGATTTTGCGCAAACACCGGATCAGTAGTTGTCAGGGAGCTGTTGTCTTCCCTGAAGTGCGACATGCCGCCCTTCAGCCCCAGGGCCAGGTAAATCTTCTCATTGAGCTTCACACGTTGGGAAATATTCAGGTTCACCGCCGTCTGCGAATTCACCGTGATCTTTTCATTCATCAGCGACACGCCAAAACTGGTATTGGTGGCTTTAATAGGAGTATAAAAGGAAGCTGTGGCCGTTTTAGGAGCGCCTTCCACGCCTACCCACTGGTTACGGCCTACTGCCGTAAGACTGGAAGATTCATCCATAGAAGGGTAAGCCGGATTGATGATCATGCCATTGAACATATACTGCGAGTACAACGGTTCCTGCTGCGCAGCAACCTGTAAACAACAACACCAGCATAAAATAGTAACCCCTAAAGCTTTCATAAGATGCTTTTTCATAGGTATCAGCTTAAATATTTTTTTGTCAGATGCATCCTGCTTAAAATTCGTATGCCCGTTAACGTTTTATCACAATAAACCCGGTGTATCGCTCCTTCTTACCATCTATCTCTACTTCAATATTGTAGAAGTAAGAACCATCCGGTACATCATTTCCTGAACTGCCGCCTGCATTTGCCTTACCACGGAAGTTCTTCGATTTGTTATCGTAGTGCTGCAACTTAAATACGGTGCCGCCCCAACGATTAAATATCACCACCTCATTATTCGGATACTTGTCGATATTTTCAATATACATCACGTCATTTCCCATGCCATCGTTGTTAGGGGAAAGCGCCGGATGTACGCGGATCTTACCGCTGTTATTATTGATCTGGCGGCCATCCGTACTATACTTTTCAACAGCATCCGTTACACCATCTCCATCAGAATCCAGGTCAAGGAAGTTAGGGATACCGTCTCCGTCTGTATCATCATCAAACGGATCACCATTGCTGTTGATGTCTTCCTGCTTATCTGTTAATCCGTCGCCATCTGTATCACAACTGCCGCACATCGGATCATCATTCAGGATCACACCGGTAGCTTTGGAAGGCTCACCTAAAGTTGGCGTATGCTGGCCGGAGGGAACTGATACTGTGGTCATTTTCAGGATGAAGGTTTCATTCTGTTCAAAGGTGGTATCCCCTTTGATATTCACTGTTACCTGCCCGATCGTCTGCAGCGCCGGGATCACCGTTTGAGTAACCGTGTTGTCGAAGTCAGCACCCGGCGTAGCTTTGAAGTCCATGTAAGGATAAGATACCCCATCTACCGAAGCCTCAAAATCATAGTTAATCGTAATCGGACGGGAACTTTGCCTGCTCAGCTGTACATTAAACCTCAGCGGTGTGTTTTCCCCGGTATTGCCTTCTTTCACGCTGAATTTGTCGGCAGCAAAAGTGAGGGTCAACGGATCGTTATCCGTGATCGCAACCCTTGCGGTATCGGTAGCCCCGGCTTTATACACCAGGGTACTGCTGCCGCCAATGTAGGGCAGTATCGCTGCTTTCAGGAACCCGTCATCGTCATTGATATCGTTATCACCGGTGGTGATAATAAACGAGTGTTGCTTCGTAAGCGCGGGCATGTTGATGGTTAAGATGTTACCACTAACGGTACCTTCACCGGTGGTAAACGTACGGGCGGCATCCTGCGTAATGCGAAGGCGTACCGGCACATCGTAGGCCGCAGATGCGGGCGATTTCAAGGTGAACTTCACACCGCTTCCTTCAGCCGCAGTAACAGCTTCTGCTGATATTTCCACCACCAGCGTATCGTTATCATGAATCATTACATCAGCGGCGGCGCTCGCAGATAACGGCCAGGTAATACCTGCCATACTGCTGCTCACTACGCCCAGCAGTACTTTCACATCTTCATCTCCTTCTACAATATTGTTATCGATCGGTGTCACTTTAATGTCTGCACCATTCTGGCCGGCGGGGATCATCACCGTGCCGCTCAACTTACGGTAACGGGTGTCTGCTACAGCGGTACCGCTAACGGTATAGGTTACATTCACATCTTTCACGGCAGATAACTGTGTATCGGAGAACCGCACACGGAAAGACCCTGGTACATCCGGCTCGGTGGCATCTGCTGTTTTTGCAATCATCATTTCCCGGCCCGGAGCAGTACTTTCATCATCATGCACTATCAGGGTAACGGTATCCTTATCATCTACATCCAGCGCGATGTTCTTATTGAACCGCTTCATCTGTGCCAGCATCAGTGCCAGCTTCACCTGTTCATCTCCCTCTATCACTTTATTGTCGATCACATTCACGGGAACGGATATACTATTCTGACCGGCAGGAATCACTGCGGATGTTTGTACCGGTGCAATGTTGGTCGTGCCGGCAATGCTGCTTACGTAAAACACTACTTTCACATCAGCTGCTGCGAGGCTGCTGCCCGGCAGTTTCACTGTGTATGCCCCGTTTGTAGCCGGTTCTGCGGCATCTTTGTTCTTTTGCAATACCACACGCATATCACCTGTTTCAGGGATCAGTACCATACCTGGCTGTGAAAGTGTATAACCTGTTGTTGCCAGCTGTGCGGTAAACTGCAGTTGCTCGTCTCCTTCCAGGATATTATCGCCTGTTAATTTCAGCTGGTATAATTTATTATGCGCTCCGGCAGCCAGCGTTACCTGTGCTGGTACACCGCTGTAATCTGCATCATCTGCAGTAGATACGGCATTTCTGCTGATATTGATCACTACATCTTCGGAAGAAATGATCTGGCTGTTCACAAACCCGATGGTCACATCACTGTTGCTGCCTTCGTGTATAACGGAGGAGTCTATACGCATTTCCACTTTCAGGTTATCAGGGTTCAACCGCGTAGCGTCATCAATCGTTACAGATAATTTATCTCCTTTCATACCTGCAAAACCCTGTGGCGTTGCGGCGATCCATAACAGCTCCGGTTTCTCCAGTACAAAGTCTGTTTTGGCTGTAAAGGAGAAAGTAGCATCCGGTACACCTGCGGGAATGGTTACGGTAGCCGGCAGATTATCAATATCTGCTGCTGTTGCCACGGATGCTGCATCCCTGTTCAGGGTAACAATAATATCCTTGCTGGCAGTAACACCTGGCGCCAGGCTTACCTTCATCTGGTAAGTATTTCCTTCCAGTACTTTGGTACCCGCTGTTACGGCAGTAAGATGTATAAACCCGGTAACCGGATCATCATGTGTTCTGTCTTTGATCGTAATGGTAGTATCTTTTACAACAGCGGTATTAAAAGTAGCGTCTGTAATACTGCCTTTAAATACCACGGTTTCATCATCCTCCAGTACCAGGTCTTTCAATGCCTTCAGCACAAAGATGTGAGTACCTTTATTTTGTCCTTTTTTAATAATAATATCATAGGGAGATGGTAAGGCATTGTGATCTGCGTTTACCGCGGTACTCAGCGTATTATCTTTTGTTACATGCACCGTGATGTCCTTGCCTGCCAGCAGGTTGTTGGGCAGCTGCGCACTCAGCGTTGCACCGGAACCATTTTCATCAATAGCAGCCAATGTACTGTTGAGTACCACAGGCGCTGGCAGCGGATACTGCGTTGGATCATCCTCAATGGTGAACACCGGTTTATCGATAGTGTAAGTGCTGATGCCATCTGTAGCGCTGGTATTGATGGTAAAATTCTCCGGCCCCTCTGTGAAATTATCTTTCTTAATCTTCAAACCGGTAACGATACTGTTGCCGCTGTTCAGATAAACGTCGGGCGCCAGGGCGTAATCCAGTCCTGCTTCCGCACTGCCTGCCGATTGTGGCAGTAATATATGAACAGGTACATCAGTGGTAACGCCGGCAGGTAAACTAATAGTTACTGCGCCGCTATCTCCTTCTGTCAGTGGTGTTTTCCAGGCGCTAACATTCAATACCAGGTTAGCGGCATCGCTGCGGGTAAGGTCCTGTATCGCCAGCGGCAGGTTATTAATCGTATACCCGTTAACGGTAGCATTCACCACCAGTGTTTCATTCTTCTCCAGCACCTTATCAGCCACTGTTTTCAGCAGCTCAAAGGTAGCAGTGGTTTGTCCGTGCGGCAACACATAAGAAGTGGCCGACAGCGTATAGTCATCAATATTTTTAGCGGTAGTAAGCGCATTATTTACCGCCAGCTGTATGCTTACATCTTTTGTAGATGCATAAGGCACCGATACCGTCACCATCACCTTATTGCCTTCCGGCACCAGTGTGGCATCCGGGGTAAGCGTCATTTTTCTTGCGTTCGGTTGCTTCTCTGTGTAGTCTTTGATATACACACCTGCACTGGTAGCTGGCATGTTAGTATTACCTTTGTTGCCTTCAATGATCAGTTTTCCTTCATCATCCAGTATGGCATTGGTACCCGCTGTAATGGCCGGGGTAGATGCAGCGGATGTGTTGTTCAGGATGGTCACACTGGCTGGTACCGCCGTGTGACGCGCATCCACCACGGTAGAAGCGGCAGCATC
This sequence comes from Chitinophaga sp. RCC_12, assembly GCF_041360695.1. Taxonomy (NCBI): domain Bacteria; kingdom Pseudomonadati; phylum Bacteroidota; class Chitinophagia; order Chitinophagales; family Chitinophagaceae; genus Chitinophaga; species Chitinophaga sp. RCC_12. The sequence continues at coordinate 753,742 of NZ_JBFUPS010000003.1, read as the reverse complement.
TTTCGCCAGGTTGATCACCCAGTTTTTACCGGCTTTCCAGCCATGTGGGAAAGTGGCCGTTATCACCGCACTGCTTCCTTCGTAAATGCTGTCGGGCGTGCTGGTGAGGATAATGGAATCGCCCACAGGGAAAGGATACTGCGCATCTTTAATGCTCATATCCATCGTTGACGGCAGGAACGTGTACACGGTGCTGAGTGCATCACTCACTGCAGGAGTGATATGTATATCTTCTGCATCTTCTACCAGGATATCTGATGCAACCCTTAACTGTGCAATACCCGAAGCACCGGTAAACGTCGTATCCGCAGGCAGGTAATAATCTGTATTACGTGTAGCCGTGCCGGTAGCGCCACCCAATGTAACCTTAATTGGTATTTCGGTGGTTACACCGGCAGGTAAGCTGAAACCAATATTATTGGTGCTGTTTTCATTCACCGCACCCGATGGCAACGTGAAGCTGATCTTTGTTTTAGCAGCATCCCTGCGGGTAGCGTCATTAAGCTGGATAGCCGCATCGGTAATCGTATAGCCGGTAGCGGTACCCTTTATCTTCAGTTGTTTATCTTTTTCTATCACTTCATCCGCAACGGCTTTAATAACCGGTGCAGCGGTGGTGAAGGTGTTGCTGTTCTTCGGGAACACTATGCTTGTCTGCAATGCGGTATAGTCCGCCGCTGCTGCATCGGTACCGGTTGGATTGGCTGCCAGTGTAATCGTTACGTCTTTGGCGGCTGCATAACCCGCTGGTAACGACACCGTGAAGGCAGTGCTGCTGCCTTCCGCAAGCGGGGAAGTGACCGCTGTTAAAGTCAGTTTCTTCTGCGCAGGATCAGTACCATCCGTAATATTAATGATAGCGCTGGTGGCCGGCATATTGGTGTTGCCGGCATTGCCATCTACTTTGATGAAGCCGCCGTCGTCGAATACGTTGTTGGTTTTAGTGGTAATAGCTGCGGTAGTACCGGATGCTGCGTTGGCGGCAATGGTCACGGAAGCAGGGACGGCACCATGACTGGTATCAGCTGTCGTAGAGCGCACGGCATCTTTCGCCAGGTTGATGGTCCAGTTTTTACCGGCCTTCCAGCCATGCGGGAAAGTGGCTGTAATGATAGCAGAACCGCCTTCTGTTACCGGATCAGGCGTGCTGGTCAGCAACACGGAATCACCCGCAGGGAAAGGATACTGCGCATCTTTAATGCTCATGTCCATTGTTGCCGGCAGGAAGGTGTACACGGTGCTGAGTGCATCACTTACCGAAGGAGTAATATGTATATCTTCTGCATCTTCCACTAAAATATCCGATGCTACTTTCAATACCGCCACGCCGGAAGCACCGGTAAACGTTGTATCCGCAGGCAGGTAATAATCTGTATTACGTGTAGCTGTTCCGGTAGCGCCACCCAATGTAACCTTAATTGGTATTTCGGCGGTTACACCGGCAGGCAAACTGAAACCAATATTATTGGTACTGTTTTCATTCACCGCACCCGATGGCAACGTGAAGGTGATCTTTGTTTTAGCAACATCCCTGCGGGTAGCGTCATTAAGCTGGATAGCCGCATCAGTAATCGTATAGCCGGTAGCGGTACCCTTTATCTTCAGTTGTTTATCCTTTTCTATCACTTCATCCGCAACAGCTTTGATAACCGGTGCAGCCGTAGTGAAGGTGTTGCTGTTCTTCGGGAACACTATGCTTGTCTGCAATGCGGTATAGTCGGCCGCTGCTGCATCCGTGCCGGTTGGATTGGTTGACAGTGCAATCGTTACATCTTTAGCGGCTGCATAACCCGCTGGTAACGACACCGTGAAGGCAGTGCTGCTGCCTTCCGCAAGCGGGGACGTGACCGCTGTCAGCGTCAGTTTCTTCTGCGCAGGATCAGTACCATCCGTAATATTAATGATAGCGCTGGTGGCCGGCATATTGATATTGCCGGCATTGCCATCTACTTTGATAAAGCCGCCGTCGTCGAATACGTTGTTGGTTTTAGTGGTAATAGCTGCGGTAGTGCCGGATGCGGCGTTGGTGGCAATGGTCACGGAGGCAGGGATGGTACCATGACTGGTATCAGCTGTCGTAGAGCGCACCGCATCCTTCGCCAGGTTGATGGTCCAGTTTTTACCGGCCTTCCAGCCATGCGGGAAAGTGGCTGTAATGATAGCAGAACCGCCTTCTGTTACCGGATCAGGCGTGCTGGTCAGCAACACGGAATCACCCGCAGGGAAAGGATACTGCGCATCTTTAATGCTCATGTCCATTGTTGCCGGCAGGAAGGTGTACACGGTGCTGAGCGCATCACTTACCGAAGGAGTAATATGTATATCTTCTGCATCTTCCACTAAAATATCCGATGCTACTTTCAATACCGCCACGCCGGAAGCACCGGTAAACGTTGTATCTGCAGGCAGGTAATAGTCAGTATTACGTGTAGCCGTGCCGGTAGCGCCACCCATGGTAATCTTAACCGGTATCTCAGTGGTTACACCGGCAGGTAAACTGAAACCAATATTATTGGTACTGTTTTCATTCACCGCACCGGATGGCAGCGTAAAGGCGATCTTTGTATTGGTAGTATTCCTGCGGGTGGCATCATCAATGATGACCGCTGTATCTGACACGGTGTATCCGGTTAAACCAAACACACTGCCTGCCAGGCCCAGTCGTTCATCTTTTTCAATAATATGATCATCACCCACCGCATTGATAACCGTATAAGTAGTAGTATAAGGAGAAGGGGTGTTGGCCGGTAACCGGAGGGTATCTTCCGTCATCCAGCCAAAATCTGTTACACCGGCGTCAGAGCCGGCCACTTTTCTTGTCAGCGCAATTACAATGTCTTTTGCAGAAGTATATCCGGCAGGCAGCGCAATAGTAAAACGGGTACTGTCGCCTTCAGGCAGATGATACGTCAGGGGGGCAATGGATAATTTCTTCTGGGCAGGAGAGGTCGCGTCATTGATGGTCAGGGTAAGACTGTCCTTTATCAGAATACCTGCATCCGTGGTGCTTCCCACTAATACCAGCTTGCGGGTATCATCCAACACCTGGTTGGTGGTGGTTCCAACAATTACCGTATCAGAGAGTATCCTGGCTGCTGGTATGGTAACGGTACCCGATGGGAAAGTATAGGTGCCCGCTGCCGCTGTTGAAGAGCCGCCGGGCGTAAAGTTAACCTGGATAGGGATTTCGGTGGTAAGACCCGCTGGCAGTTCTGCCCATACGCCCGGAGACGTGCCTTCATTAATGCTGTTGGCAGCAATATGTAAGATAACAGGAGCCGTCATTGGCAACTGTGCATCTGTGATATTTACTACAAACGGTGTAACAGTTGTGGTATAAGTAGTGGAAGGTATAGGGTCTGATGCGGCAAGTTCAATTTCTATCTTCTCTGTTCCTTCTATGGCGTTATCACTTTTAATCTTGAACGGAACCGTGATGCGACCAGCCCCCTGTGGAATCGTAACGGGGCCGGTAAGCTCATAGTCCGTGCCATCAGTGGCAGTAGAAGTACTTTTTTTATTGATGCTCACATCAATAGGCAGATCGGTAGTAACACCGGTTGGTAAAGATATGGTTACCAGTCCGTCGTAAGGCTCTTTCAGCAACGCCGGCGCATCTGTTGTAAAAGAAAGCACCGTTAAAGTAGGATCAAGCCGGGTAGCATCTTCAATGTGGAGCGATTTGGAAGAAGTTTGTGGTTGTCCCATCACCACCGCATCCGCTTTGAAATTCACCAGTTCGTCTTTTTCCAGGATACTGTCTTTTACAGGTCTTACCGGGATATTTACCCCGTTGGAATCTTTCTCTATATAAGCAATGTTGTTATAGGTAAAATCTGATGCAACAGCCTCTGTGCCGGCCACCACTGATAAATCCACCTGGGTTCTTTCAGAAGCCAGCACTCCTGGAGGAAGTGTTACACGAACCGAATCAATAATGCCTTCCCGGATCTTTGCCGGAACCGATAAGGTAATATGTTTGGGTTCATCATCCTGGATAGTGTATACGCTGGTCGTTCGCCCGGTGATGTTCACCAGTTTATTTTCGGTAACGGGTACCAGCTGAAAGGTCATATGCCTGCTGTATTCCAGGGCGTTGTTACCAATGATCTTTATGTTGCTCAATCGTATTTTATCCCCGGGTACATATGCTTTCGCAGGAATCATAAAACCGCCGTAAAAAGTAAAGTCGGTCCCCTGCACCGCATTATGCGATCCTCCAGACGGAGGCACCAGCGCCACTTTCACATACATCTCCGAGGTAATGGTAGCGGTATTGTTCACCACCAGGTACAAATCCGGTGAGGCGAGATCTCCGTTATTTCCTTCCAGGCCGGTGGCCGAGTCTTTTTCAAACGACACGGAAATAGGATCGGTGCCGGTACTAAGGGGCGATCCCTGGAGATTAATGTGCACCGGTGTATTGTCATATCCATAATCAACTGCCACGCGGGTACCAATAGCTTTAAGCGTGGGTTTCGCACCCAGGGTGATACCTGCTGCCAACCCTTTAGGAGCCGTGTTTACGCCGCCTTCATCAATGGCGTTTACCAGCATGAAGTTGTTAAAGTTCTGCCTGTCTCCTGCCGACTTGGCCACGTAGGAAGAAAACGTGTTATAGGCGTGATAGGTATGTGAAAATTCCCCTACCGTAGCATTGGGATAATCGGAATTAAAACCCGGCGGTCTTATAAAACCAATGATATCCGGATTGGGTCCCCCACCCGGAGGATTCATATACCCGGTAGCGCTTCTGTTATTATCCAGTATAGGCCCCACCGGATCATCCTGCATGGTGGGAAATTCACTCAGGTACAGGTAAAAAGTGGTGGAGGGCCTGTCGTTATAAAAAGTATAATCCAGTACAAAGTAACTGTTGGGCACCACGTAGGTGATAGTCATCAGCACGGTGGCAACAAATGGGCCCCTTCCTGCATTTTCATAATACGAGAGGGAGTCCACCAAACAAACCTTATAAGGGTCCGCAACGGTGCCGGAACCCATTACCTCGGATATTTTCTCAAAGTTAATCTCAAACGGAGTGGGAGTGATAAATCCGGTGGTATTCTGCATCTTGAAATTCGACCGGATCCCCATCACGGAACTTGAATTTTCCTTCCTGGATTCAGATCTCCCGTTCCTGGTTACCTCGTAGGTGCCATCCGTATTGATCTTTATCCTCAATCCATCGGTAAGCGTATTTCCTCCAAGGGGATTGATGGTTACCTGCGCCTGTACACCCGTACTGATCAGGAAAAAAGCGGCTATCAGGAATAACGCCTGGCACAGGAACACGGGGATACGATGGGGCATACCTTGCTTATTTAATTTCGTAGGATAGGAAAGGAGTAACATATAAGCGTGTAAATTTCTATTTATACATATAGATTTTAAGTCAAAAATGTGAAAAACAGTCCTTTGTAAAACCCTATATGCGAATCTCTGTAATTGGCTCTCCCGGCAGGCTTCTAATATTGCTCCTTCTTCTCTTCTAATGAAACTGAAAAACCAGCCGCCGGCAATTTATAATCTCTATAATCGTATAGTGGTGGGTGCCTAAGACGCGCTAATGGGCGTTTTTTATGATTTTTATAATTATGCTATACCCTTCCATTTGTCACACATCCCTAAACAATTAAATATAAAATCATATATTTTAATTAGCAAATCTATAATAATATTTATATTAAATCAAATTAATTTATCTAACCATAAGTGAGAGGGCCGGAAACAGTGATTAACAAATTTTTAGGGTAGATAACGCCTTATATATGCGATGCGGTTATGTTAAAAGTTAAAATAACCATAGATTTGCAAAAAACAATTCAGAATGTCAACAATTGCAAAATCAAACATTGACTTTAGCCTCGGATACAAGGTAAAAGACATGTCTCTCGCGGCCTGGGGTCGTAAAGAGATAGAACTGGCAGAAGCCGAAATGCCCGGACTGATGTCACTGAGAGAAGAATATGGTAACAGCAAACCATTGCAAGGTGCACGTGTTGCTGGTTGTTTGCATATGACTATCCAAACTGCCGTATTAATAGAAACCCTGGTAGCCCTCGGTGCTGAGGTGCGCTGGAGCTCCTGCAATATTTTCTCTACGCAGGACCACGCCGCCGCTGCTATCGCCGCCGCAAGGGTACCCGTATTTGCCTGGAAAGGTCTGAATGAAGCAGACTTCGACTGGTGTATTGAACAAACCCTGTTCTTTGGCAGCCCCGACCGTCCGCTGAATATGATCCTGGACGATGGTGGTGACCTGACCAACATGGTGTTCGACAAATACCCTGAGCTGATCCAGCATATCAAAGGACTGAGTGAAGAAACCACTACCGGTGTTCACCGCTTATACGACCGCATGAAAGCTGGTACTTTACCAATGCCTGCGATCAATATCAACGACTCCGTTACCAAATCCAAATTCGATAACAAATACGGTTGCCGCGAATCCTGCGTAGATGCGATCCGTCGCGCTACAGATGTGATGATTGCCGGTAAAGTAGCTGTTGTTGCCGGTTTTGGCGACGTAGGTAAAGGTTCCGCTGAATCACTGAGAGGTGCAGGCGCCCGCGTTATCGTTACTGAAATTGACCCTATCTGCGCTTTACAGGCCGCCATGGAAGGTTATGAAGTAAAGAAAATGAACGACGCCGTTAAAGAAGCCGATATCATCGTAACCACCACCGGTTGCCGCGATATCATCACCGGCGAACACTTCAAACTGATGAAAGATAAATGCATCGTTTCCAATATCGGTCACTTCGATATCGAAATCGATGTAGCCTGGTTAAACAAAAACTACGGCAACACCAAAGTTGAAATCAAACCACAGGTAGATAAATACACCATCGATGGTAAAGATATCATCCTGCTGGCAGAAGGCCGCCTGGTAAACCTCGGTTGCGCTACCGGCCACCCTTCTTTCGTAATGAGTAACTCCTTCACCAACCAGGTACTGGCTCAGCTGGAATTGTGGCTCCACTCAGAAAACTACGAAAACAAAGTATACGTACTGCCTAAACACCTGGATGAAAAAGTTGCCCGTCTCCACCTGAAAAAAGTAGGCGTGGAACTGGATGTACTGACCACCGCACAATCTGAATACCTCGGTATTCCGGCAGAAGGTCCATTCAAACCAGACTACTACAGATACTAGTTTTTTACGACTAACAAATACAAATGCAGCGGAGAAGAAGTCACTACTTTTTCTTCGCTGCATTTTTTGTAAAAGCTAAAAGCCGTAATTTTGCCACATGACAAAGCTGAGTGTAAACATCAACAAGTTTGCTACCCTGCGCAACGCACGTGGAGGCAATCTACCGGATATATTAAAAGTGGCCCAGGATTGTGAACGCTTCGGCGCCGACGGCATCACCGTTCACCCCCGCCCCGATGAACGCCATATCCGCTACCAGGATGTAAGAGACCTGAAACCACTGGTCACCACAGAGTTCAATATCGAAGGATACCCTTCCCAGGACTTTATGGACCTCGTACTGGCGGTTAAACCTCACCAATGCACACTGGTCCCCGATCCGCCGGATGCCATCACCTCCAACACCGGATGGGATACCATCGCACACCAGTCGCAACTGAAAGACGTGATCTCCACCCTCAAAAAAGCAGGGATCAGGGTCTCCATCTTCCTCAATGCAGATGTTACAAAAGTAGAAGGCGCTAAAACCGCCGGCGCCGACCGCATAGAACTCTATACCGGTCCTTACGCAGAAGAATATACGAACGCGCGCACACAGCCGCAAAACCTGCAGCTGTTCAACGACTATAAAAACACCGCAAGAGAAGCCACCGCTATTGGCCTGGACCTTAACGCCGGCCACGACCTCAACCTCGATAACCTCCGCTTCTTTAAACTGCACATACCACAGCTGAAAGAAGTATCCATCGGCCATGCACTCGTGGCAGATGCACTCTACTTCGGCCTGGAAAATACCATCCAGCTGTATAAAAGACAACTGGCCGACTAACTTACACAAAACAATAAAGCCATTCCGTATTATTGGAATGGCTTTATCAACCCTTAAAACAATCAACATGAAGTTCATAACGGGGTCACAACAAAACCGGTATGAACAGTATATAGTTTGCCGTCATGACTGACAGCAATGTTACACACTTACTTCTTTAATAACGCTATTTCCAGCACTTGGTTCATTTGCTTCACATAATGAAACTTCATCCCCTTAATATAAGATGGATTGATCTCCTTAATATCTTTTTCATTTTGCCAGCAAAGAATAATTTCACGGATACCTGCCCTTTTGGCGGCCAGTATCTTTTCCTTAATACCACCTACCGGTAACACCTGTCCGCGAAGCGTGATCTCACCCGTCATAGCCAGGTAGGATTTTACTCTCCGGCCTGTAAATACAGAAGCCAACGCTGTAAGCATCGTGATGCCCGCACTCGGACCATCCTTTGGAACAGCGCCCTCCGGCACATGCACATGCACACTCTTCTGCGTAAACTTCTTCGGATCAATACCCGCTTCCTCTGCATGGGATTGCAGATAAGTCAGCGCTGTAACAGCCGACTCCTTCATCACATTACCCAGGTTGCCTGTCAGCTTCAGATCACCCTTACCCTCGCTCAAACTGCTTTCTATAAACAGGATATCCCCGCCTACATAGGTCCAGGCAAGCCCCACCGCTACTCCCGGCGGATTACCTACCTTATAGATTTCATTGGAATAACGGGGTTTACCCAATATCTTCTGAAGCCCCTCTTCGGTTAACGCATCCGGTAATTTCTCATCCATCGCCACCTGCTTCGCCAGGTTGCGCATAATAGCGGCAAACTGCCGGTCAAGCTCACGCACCCCGCTCTCACGGGTGTAATCGGCAATCAATTGCTCTATCACCGTATTGCTGATCTTTACCTTCGTATCCTTCAAACCATGTGCATCCTTTTGCTTGGGCAACAGGTGCCTCTTGGCAATCTCTACTTTTTCTTCAATGGAATACCCGCTCAGATCAATGATCTCCAGCCTGTCGCGCAACGCCGGGTGAATAGAACTGATACTATTGGCGGTAGCAATGAACAACACCTTGCTCAGGTCGTACTCCAGCTCCAGGTAATTGTCGTAGAAAGTAGCATTCTGCTCAGGGTCCAGTACCTCCAGCAATGCGGAACTCGGATCGCCGCGCATATCGTTACCGATCTTATCAATTTCATCGAGGATCATCACTGGGTTCGATGATTTGATTTTGCGGATCGACTGTACCACCCTGCCCGGCATCGCGCCGATATAGGTTTTACGGTGCCCGCGGATCTCACTTTCATCGTGCAAACCACCCAGGCTCAGGCGAACATATTTACGGCCAACAGCGTTGGCAATAGATCGGCCCAGGGAAGTTTTACCAATACCCGGAGGACCTACGAAACACAGGATGGGCGACTTCATATCCCCCTTCAGTTTCAGCACTGCCAGGTATTCCAGGATGCGCTCCTTTATTTTCTCCATGCCATAATGGTCATGGTCCAGTATCTTCTTCGCCTTCTTCAGATCATAGCTATCCGTGGTATACTCGCCCCAGGGCAGGTCCAGCAACAGATCCAGGTGATTGTACACCACACTGTAATCCGGTGTGCTCGGATGCATACGCTCCAGTTTCTCAATCCCCTTCGCAAAAGCTTCCGCAGCGGCAGCCGGCCATTTCTTTTCTTCGGCCTTGCGCTTCATTTCCTTCAGCTCCCGGTCGTTGGCATCTCCACCCAGTTCTTCCTTGATCGACTTCATCTGCTGCTGCAGGAAATAATCCCGCTGCTGCTTGTCCAGGTCGGCCTTGGTTTTGTTGGTAATTTTATTCTTGAGCTCTGCCAGCTGCAATTCTGTTTGCAACAGCTTCATCAGCAATTCTGCACGGGTACGCAGGTTATTGATCTCCAGTAACTGCTGCTTCTCTTTCAAATCTGAATTCAGGTTGGAAGAAACAAAATGCACCAGGAAAGAAGGATTCTCAATGTTCTTTAAAATGATGCTTGCTTCTGAAGGCAGGTTGGGAGAAAGCTGGATGATCTGTGCTGCCAGGTCTTTGATGGAAGATATATACGCTTCAAATTCTGAATCGTCTTCCGCCGCTTCATCGTGCAATACACTGATCCTGGCTTTGAAATAGGGATCTTCCGTCACTATTTCATCTATCTTAAAGCGCTTGCGGCCCTGTATGATGATAGTGGTGCCACCATCAGGCATTTTAATGAGCTTTACAATACGCGCCACGGTACCCACTTCACTCAGATCCGCCACACCCGGATCTTCTATCGTACTGTCCTTCTGCGCTACCACCCCGATCGACTTGTCGGTTTTGTAGGCGTCATTGACCGCTTTTATGGATTTATCCCGGCCCACCGTAATCGGCAGCACAACACCCGGAAATAATACTGTATTTCGTAATGGTAATAATGCCAGTTCATCGGGAATCTTTTCATCCTCTTGTCCTTCCCCGTCTTCATTCAAAGGGATAATAGGCATGAACTCCATTTCATCTTCCGAATTTCCTAAATAAAATCTGTTCATCTGAGATATTTAAAGCCTCATGAGGACATTCTGTCATACAACCAGGCAAAAGTCCTCGTTTTTTTATGTATCCCTATATAGTCAAGTTTGATGCCAAGTGACGCTCTGGCAGGAACGGAAGAACGCGCAACAGTGTTCCTTTTATCACAAAAAAAGCAGCAAAGTTAAAGTATACACTTTAATCTTTGCTGCTTCATCAAAAGTTAACGCTGAACGCGGGAAACTAGAAGGATACGCCTACACCCAGCTGGATGCTCTGGTTTTTCCAGTTGCTGGTGTTAGCTACATCTTTGTAATTGTTTACGTCATTAAAGCCAATCACATAACGTGCACTCACATTAACAATTGGCAGTTGCAGCCACAAACCGGCTACACCGGAAATGTCGCCGCCTTTAAATGCTTCATTGGCAGCGCCCAATACTTTTTTATCACTCACCAATGCGCTGAACTGAGGTCCTACCTGTAGTTTCAAACGCGGTGTTCCCAGGTCAATGTTGGCCAGCAAAGGAATACTCAGGTAGCTCATAGTAATCTTCTTACCATTATCTTCCAGGTTTCCAGTATTATAAATTTCACTGAAATCGTCTGTAGTTTTTGTTTTGGTAGAAGAGAAGATCAACTCACCCTGAACCCCGAATCCTTTCACCAGATTCACCTGGGCAAACCCACCGATGTGATAACCTAACTTAAATCCATCCTGAAAACCGGTACCATCAAGCTTTCCAAGATTAGCACCCCCCTTCACACCAAAGCGAAGGAATTTCGTTTGTGCATTAACAGTTGACACGGTTGAAACAGCAGCTATCATCAGCACTGCTACGGCGAAAAACAGTTTTTTCATAAATCTATGTATTGTTAGTAATGGTTAAAATATAGACGTCCGGAGTAAAAAATACCCCTATGTTGTAATTACATTTCCAGTAATTACAAATTCCGTGCTATTTGTTAATAAAATCAAAAACTGTATAAAATACGGGCCGTGAAGTAACTCATAATACCCTGGTCTGTACCGGTTAAGGGCTTAAAAACCGTATAGGAAGGCGCCAGGTTTATCCGCCCGATAAAATAGGATACATTCATGGAAACATCTATTGCGCGGGGTTCAAATTCGGTGTGATCTTCAAAATTAAGCTCGCCACCGGGAGCGCTCCCGGGAGGGTTGCGGAGCTTCACCATATGGGGCGACCGGCTGATATATTGAAATGCTTTGAGATTACTGTAATAGTTAGCCGTTCCCAGCGTCATGTTCACAGAAGGCGTCACCATCAGTACATCAAACCGGCCCACCACGCCGGAAAAAATAAAAGGATGCCTTACAGACGCTATCACATTGAAATCATTGCCATGCAGCGTTTCTTTGGTATATAAGCCCTCCGATACGTGCTTTCCCCAGCCGTAATCCAGGCTCAAGCCGGGTTGCAGCCACCACTTCCGGTAATAGAAGTAGGCGAAAATTTCATTCTTGATCGGGGTGGAAGGCACATCTGAAGAATCGGCGAAAATATATTTTGTATAAGAGATACCGGTAAGAAAGTTCCTGTTTTTCGTATAGTCGTAACCGGCCGTGAAGTCCCATTCAAACCAGGGCTTATTTACCGAGTTAAAAAGATAATACGCGCTAACGCCGGCATACAGGCCGCTTTTGTGATAATAACTTAAAGAAGGTGCGATGAATGTTTTTAAAACGAGGGGATATTCAAAGTTAGCTACTTTACTGCCATAAGCAGGATTGTTCCCATACCCGATACCAGCCACTACTTCGCTTTTCTGCTGTTTCTGCAACAGCGAATCCAGCTGTCGCTCCAGCTCTGCCAGGCTTTGTCCCGATGCTACACGGCTACATAACAACAGGAAGGTAAAGAAGTATAGGCGCATGTTTTAAAAAGTACGTCGCTGCAAGATAAGCGTAAATCACTTTCATTTAACCCGGCATCCGCGAACAGGACGAATGTGTGGTTAAACAATGCTTTTCTGTCGGTCAATGCGCACAATACCTTCTTATACCAGGTCGATCACCGTAATTTCCGGCAAAATACCCACTCTTCCTGGATAGCCAAGAAACCCGAAGCCCCTGTTTACATACAGGAACTGTTCGCCCTTCTTATATAACCCGGCCCACTCTTTATAAAAATATTGGGCAGGACTCCATTTCAAACCGGGTATCTCCACACCAAACTGCATACCGTGGGTATGGCCCGCCAGCATCAGGGCAATGTCGGGATACTCGGTACGCACCTGCGCATCCCAGTGGGTGGGGTCGTGCGACAGCAAAATTTTAAACGGAATATGTTCCGCTCCTTCGTAAGCCCTTTTCAGATCGCCGTAACGGGGAAAACGTTTGATGGCGCTCCAGTTTTCAATACCAATCAGCGCAATCTGCTCACCGTTGCGGTCCAGCACCACGTTCTCATTCATCATCAGCTTCCAGCCCAGCTTGCCATGCACCGCTTTCAACTCCTCCAGGTTCTGGTGCTGCAATGCGCTGTAGCCATTGGCGTTTTTATCCGGCCAGGGGTAATAATCGCCGTAGTCGTGGTTACCCAGGGTGGAATACACGCCCATCGGGGCTTTCACTTCACGGAATACATCCAGCCATTCTGCCATTTCCACCGCCCGGTCGTTGACCAGGTCGCCGGTAAACAGCACCAGGTCGGCCTTCTGGTCATTGATCATTTTAATCCCCTTCATAACCGCTTCCCGGTTAGCAAAGCTGCCGGAATGGATATCAGAGATCTGCACAATCCGCAATCCCTTAAAAGAGGCCGGCAATTGCTTAAAGGCCATTTTTATTTTATGTACCCGGTAGTTGTATTTATTGGAGAAGCCGTACAGCAGCGTGCCAAAAAAAGCGCCGCCGGTGATGAGTCCCAGCCGGTTAATAAACTGTGAACGCGATAATCCGCCCGCTGCCGGGCTTACAGCCGTTGCAGGCGCACTGCTGAATTTGCGGATCAGCCACAGTACCCCTCTTCGGATATCATCTATCAGCAGGAACACGGTCACCAGCAGCTTTGCCAGCACCAGGCCCATGAAAATAGCCATCAGGTAGGATTTCAGCGTAGGCGACCAGTTATGCCAGTTGATATACGGCAACAACGCTATCATCACCACACAACTGAGAGATATAAACCAGTAAATGGAATAAGTGATATTCCTTACTTTGGGAGTAGACATATACACCATGGCCCTGATGGCCTGGAAAACGTAAATATCCAGCAACAGCAGGAAAACAATGAGTATGACGGAATTCAGTCCGGGTCGCATTATAGAAATTTAATATAGATACGTAATAATGAAGCAATTTAACACAACTTACCGGGTCTGAAAAGTTAAAACCGGTGCTTGTAATTATACTAGACGAATAACAACGGGAAGAATTGTATGTTTTATTTTTTTTTACCCCGTTAACAGGTTACGGGGCTTGTTCTGCGAACACTTTGTGTATAAATAAATATACTACAGCGCCCGAATTTTAGGTAATCGTTGTATTTTTGTCCGATTACGCTACTTTTAATAGAGTTACTTTTAAATATAAGGTGTAGATTAATCACGGATGAGGGAGAGCAGATTTCCCCGAAGTTGTCGTGATGTATTCAAATGGATTGATTATGAAGTATACTTGCTATGGACATTCCTGTTTTGCGGTGGAGATTATGGGGAAAAAGATCCTTTTTGATCCTTTCATCACCCATAATGAACTGGCGGCTAAGGTGGATATCCATGCCATAACGGCGGACTATATTTTTGTTTCCCACGGACATGAAGATCATACGGCCGACCTGGTAGACCTGGCAAAACGGACAAATGCAACAGTAGTATCCAATTTTGAAATTGCCACCTGGGCAGGTAAACAAGGAATCGAAAAGGTACATCCCATGAATACCGGCGGAAAATGGAAGTTTGATTTTGGTACGGTAAAATGCGTGGTAGCACAACATTCCAGCAGTTTACCCGATGGAACCTACGGCGGCAATCCCATGGGTTTTATATTTATGACGGAAGAAGGGAATTTTTATTATGCCGGCGATACCGCACTCACCGTGGATATGGAGCTGATACCAGCTGTTACTTCCCTGGATTTTGCAGTACTGCCAATTGGCGATAACTTCACCATGGGCATCGAAGATGCCATTGCGGCCGCTGAAATGATAGAATGTGAGAAGATAATAGGGGTACACTACAACACTTTCGGCTACGTTAAGATTGACACAGACGAAGCAAAGATGCAGTTTATTGATGCCGGGCTTGAACTGTTACTGCCTGAAATAGGCAGTACTATAGAGGTTTGAGGAAGAAGTGATCATAGCTGATTTATCCTTTATCCTATAAATAACCTTTGATTTTTTAAATTACACAATGGCTAGAATAATCGCAATCGCTAACCAAAAAGGTGGCGTAGGAAAAACTACAAGTGCAATAAACCTGGCAAGCAGCCTGGCTGTGCTGGAATTTAAGACACTGCTGGTTGACGCCGACCCGCAGGCAAACAGCACCACAGGGCTGGGTTTCGACCTGCGCAATGTGCAGCAGAGCCTGTACGATTGTATGGTGAATGACGTGCTGGCCAAAGACGTTATCCTGGAATCTGATACTCCCAACCTGAAGGTATTGCCTTCCCATATAGACCTCGTAGGTGCAGAACTGGAACTCATCAACCATCCCAACAGGGAAAGGGTGATGAAACAGGTGATCGATACCGTGGAAGCGGACTACGACTTCGTTATTGTTGACTGCTCCCCTTCCCTCGGCCTTATCACCGTAAATGCCCTCGTGGCGTCCAACTCGGTGATCATACCCGTGCAATGCGAATTTTTTGCACTCGAAGGACTCGGCAAACTGCTCAACACCATCAAAATTGTACAAAGCCGGCTGAATATAGAACTGGAAATTGAAGGCATCCTGATGACCATGTACGATGGCCGTCTGCGCCTCAGCAACCAGGTAGTGGATGAAGTAAAACAACATTTCGAAGAAAGTGTGTTCAACACCATCATCCACCGCAATACCAAACTGGGAGAAGCTCCCAGCTTCGGCAAATCCGTTATTATGTATGATGCAGCCAGCACAGGTGCGATTAACTATCTCAACCTGGCCAAGGAAATCCTGCAGAAACATAATTTCACCAAAATTAAATCTAAAGACAAAATCCTAGCTATTAACGATGACCAATCCAAGTAAGAAAGAGGCGTTAGGCAAGGGCATCCGCTCACTGCTTCAAAACATGGATACAGATCTGAAGCAAACTGCCGGCGCCCTGGGTGATAAGGTAGTAGCTGCTGCTACCGGTATTGAACGCATATCACTGGATCTGATTGCCACCAATCCGAAACAGCCGCGTCGTGACTTTGATGAGGTTTCTTTACAGGAGCTAAGCCAGTCGATCAAGCTGCACGATGTTATCCAACCCATCACCGTATCCAGGATCAGCGCCAAAAAATTCCAGCTGGTCGCCGGTGAACGGCGCCTGAGAGCCAGCAAACTTGCCGGCCTCAAAGATATTCCCGCTTATATCCGCCAGGTAAACGACCAGGAACTCCTGGAACTCGCCCTGCTGGAAAACCTGCAACGGGAAAACCTCAACGCCATTGAAGTTGGACTCAGCTATAAAAGACTCATGGATGAATGCAGTCTCACCCAGGAACAGGTGGCCGACCGCATGGGCAAAGAAAGAAGTACCGTTACCAACTATATACGCCTGCTGAAACTGCCCCCGGATATCCAGGTAGCCGTTCGCAACGGCCAGCTCAGCATGGGCCACGCCCGCGTACTTACCGGCGTGGAAAATGTGGAAAACCAACTTTTCCTGTATAACGAAATCCTGAAAAACGGATTGTCAGTACGCCAAACAGAAGAACTGGCCCGCACCATCAATCAGGCCGATAAAAATCATCAGCAAAAAGCTGCCAAAGTAAAACTACCTCCTGCTTTTCAGAAAATACAGGACAAACTGGCCACTCACTTCTCTACCAAAGTAAAACTGGACAGGGGAAAAAGCGGTAAAGGCAGCATCTTAATTGAATTCTATTCGGATGAAGAGCTGGATAGTATCCTCGAAAAAATAGATATATACGGTGGCTAATAAGGCGCATTACATATTTCATTCACTACGATACTCTTTGTTGTTTTTAATCGCGGTTGTAATGGCAGCGCCATTGCACGCGCAGCAGGATACCCTGCGCCCGGTGGCCAAAACAATGGATACGCTCATCCGGCCCATCCCTGCTCCAGGTACGGATACCGTGAAAGCCAATAAAGCCATCTTCACCGACAGCGCCTATATTCCCGATTCCAAACTCCCCCACAGCCCGCGTAAAGCAGCCCTTTACTCCGCCGTGGTGCCAGGTCTGGGACAGGCATATAACAGGGAATACTGGAAAATTCCGCTCGCATACGCCGCCATCGGCACCTGCGTGTATTTCTTCGTGGATAATATGAAGACCTACAAACTGTACCGGGATGCCTACCGCCTCCGCGTAGACGGCAACCCGGATACAAACGACACCAGCCCGGATACGAAACCTTATGATACGGAATCACTGAAGCTGGGCCGCGACCAGTTCCGGCAGTATGTGGACTATTCCGTGTTGTTCTTCATCCTGGCCTATGGCGTAAACATTATAGACGCTACGGTATTCGCACACCTCCGCAACTTTGATATGTCAGACGACCTGAGTATGCGCGTGTCTCCCACACTGATCAACAACCGTACACTGGGCATCGGCATCAACATTTCCATCGGCGGCAAAAAGACCAAAAGCCGGTACTTTGCCGGCCGCTGATCATCATTAATACATCCACTTAAATACAACTTGCAAGGGTCATGAAAATAGCGCTCATCGGATATGGTAAAATGGGACAGGCAATAGATGCTATTGCCACTGCCAAAGGACATGAGATAATACTCCGGGTAGACGTCAACAGCAAACACCTGCTGGAAAAAGAACACCTCGGCCAGGCAGATGTAGCCATCGAGTTTACCACCCCTGAAACAGCTTACCACAACATCGTAAAGTGCTTCGAGGCAAATGTGCCCGTAGTATCCGGTACCACCGGCTGGCTCGATAAACTGCCGGAAATAAAAGCGCTTTGCCTGGAAAAAAACCAGGCTTTCCTCCACGCCACCAATTTCAGCATCGGCGTAAATATTTTCTTTGAACTGAATAAGAAACTGGCGGCCCTCATGGCCAGCCAGCCACAATACAACGTACAGATGGAAGAAATCCATCATACCCATAAAAAGGATGCGCCAAGCGGTACCGCCATTACACTGGCAGAACAGGTGCTGGCCTCCCTGCCCCGTAAAACCGGCTGGGTAAACGAAGAAAGCAACCAACCGGAAGCCCTTCCCATCATCTCTAAAAGGATTGATCCGGCGCCGGGTACACACACCGTAAATTACACCTCCGCGATCGACGATATTACCATCACCCACACCGCCCATTCCCGTGAAGGCTTTGCAGCCGGCGCAGTAGTAGCGGCAGAATGGCTGAAAGGTAAAACCGGCGTATTCACCATGCGGGATGTATTAAATTTAGGATAGCAGCAGCTAAACGCATTAGCCGCCGGATACCGCTCCGGTGGCTAAAAGCCAGCCACTCACTGCTGGCAGCTAAAAACTGCTTATCTTTGCAGGAATATAAAGTGTGCACGGCACTATTAGTTCATCCGTGGAGGGATGCAAAAAAGTCAGTATGTTATCGAAAAAAACGCAATACGCATTTCACGCATTAGTACACCTGGCAGAGAACGTAGATAAAGGCCCCATCCTTATATCTGAAATTGCACAGGAAAAAAATATCTCTATCAAATTCCTGGAAAATATTTTGCTGGAATTGAAGAATGCCGGCATCCTCGGCAGTAAAAAAGGAAAAGGTGGCGGTTATTACCTCATGCGACCTCCAAAAGAGATCGCACTGGCCAAAATCATCCGCCTGCTCGATGGACCCATTGCGCTGCTTCCCTGCGTAAGCCTCAATTACTACGAACGCTGCGAAAACTGCCGCGATGAAGCCGTTTGCGGCCTCAACGAAGTAATGGGCCGGGTAAGGGACTCCGCCCTGAAAATCCTCGAGAACAAAACTTTGAAAGACATTCTGACCCGGAACAGCTAATCAGGGTGTAAAATATCCGAGCCGGCCAAAACGCCGGCTTTTCCGCTACAGTAGCAGGTTTCAGGATCAAGTCCACCTCCCCTCCAGGTCACCTCCGGGTTTACAGCACGGATACTCCCAGTGTAAAGCCACTCCTATCCCAGTCCACAGCGGATATGCCCCCAGTTTACAGCACATATAAGCTACTTCTTTTCTCCGTCCACAGTAAATAGCCCCCAGGCTCCATCCACGCCCAATTTCCACCCGCCACCACAGCCATTTTACCCGAAAGAAATAATTTTTTACCTTATTAGTCTATCTTTTTTATAGGTTTTATGTATTTTTGTTGAAGGAGTGACCGTAATCGCTCCGCTGGCACTAGACATATCAATTCAATAAGGAAGATCTACATGACAGACATTACCACCGCGCTGGTCAATAAACCGGTTGAGGAGGCCATACAGTACCTGCTGGAACAATACCCCGGCGCTGTAGCATTCTCCACCTCTTTTGGCCAGGAAGACCAGGTGATATCAGATATTATCTGGCGTAACCAATTGCCGGTTAGAGTTTTTACCCTGGACACGGGCCGCCTCTTTCAGGAAACATACGATGTAATGGACCTCACCATGGCCCGTTATAAACAACCTGTAGAAGTTTTCTACCCCGACACGGCCGCGGTAGAAAAACT
The DNA here is from genome assembly GCF_041360695.1 of Chitinophaga sp. RCC_12. Classification (NCBI taxonomy): domain Bacteria; kingdom Pseudomonadati; phylum Bacteroidota; class Chitinophagia; order Chitinophagales; family Chitinophagaceae; genus Chitinophaga; species Chitinophaga sp. RCC_12. The sequence goes on along the minus strand of NZ_JBFUPS010000003.1, from coordinate 734,421 downwards.
GGTTTCCGCCAAAGGACCCAACAGCTTTTACGAATCAGTGGAAAACCGCAAAGAATGCTGCGGCATCCGCAAAATTGTACCGCTCAACCGGGCCCTGGAAGGCGTAAAGGTTTGGATCACCGGCCTCCGGGCAGAACAATCCGAAAACCGGCAAGGCATGGAAATCCTCGAATGGGATGAACATCGCCACCTCTATAAATTTAATCCGCTGATCCACTGGGGCTACGACGAAGTACTGGCCTACCTGGACCAACATAACGTGCCCTACAATAAACTGCACGATAAAGGCTTCATCAGCATTGGCTGCGCCCCCTGTACACGCGCCATTGAGCCGGGAGAAAATCCGCGCGCCGGCCGGTGGTGGTGGGAACAGTCGCAGAAAGAATGCGGTCTGCACGGATAAACAACATTTGCTTTAGAATAAATTATTATAGTCCATGACTAATCAAATAAATTGGGAATTTCCTCAGGCACTGGAAGATGAAGCCATTTATATACTCCGCGAAACCGTAGCACAGTTCGAAAAACCAGTGCTCCTGTTCTCCGGAGGCAAGGATTCAATTACACTCGTACGACTGGCACAGAAAGCATTTTATCCCGGTAAAATTCCTTTCTCCCTGCTTCACGTGGATACCGGCCACAACTTCCCGGAAACCATCGAATTCCGTGATTGGCTCGTGAATTCACTCGGACTGGACATCATCGTTAGAAATGTACAGGACAGCATCGACCAGGGTAAAGCCCAGGAAGAAACCGGCAAATACGCCAGCAGGAACGCCCTCCAAACCGTTACCCTCCTGGATGCCATCGAAGAAGGAAAATTTGACGCCTGCATCGGCGGCGCCCGCCGCGACGAAGAAAAAGCCCGCGCCAAAGAAAGGATCTTCTCCGTAAGAGACGAATTCGGTCAATGGAACGCCAAAATGCAACGCCCCGAACTGTTCGATATCCTCAACGGTAAAATCAATATTGGTGAAAACGTACGCGTATTTCCCATCTCCAACTGGACAGAACTGGACGTGTGGAATTATATCGTTCGTGAAAAACTGGAAATACCTTCTATCTATTTCTCCCATGAAAGAGAAATTATAGAACGCGACGGTCTCTACTGGCCTTACTCCTCTTTCCTCAATACCACCGCCGACGAAGTACCATTCCGCCAGAAAGTACGCTTCCGTACCGTAGGCGATATGACCTGTACCGCCGCTGTGTTATCTGAAGCCGATAAACTGGAAGATATCATTGCCGAAATCATGGAAGCAAAGATCTCCGAACGTGGCGCACGTATAGATGACAAACGCTCTGAAGCCGCTATGGAAAAGAGAAAACAGGCAGGATACTTCTAGCAGCATTCCCTGTAATACACACTTTAACTTAATTAAACACATCTTTTAACGCCAGCCGCTAAAAGCAAAAAAATAAAAATAATGGAGGTTTTACGTATAGCCACTTCCGGTAGTGTAGACGATGGTAAAAGTACCTTAATAGGCCGTTTATTATACGATACCAATTCTATTCCGCAAGATAAAATGGAAGCGCTCCACGCTGCCAGCAAACGCAAAGGACTGGACTTTACAGACCTGTCGTTGCTTACCGACGGACTGGTAGCAGAACGTGAGCAGGGAATTACGATAGATGTGGCCCACATCTACTTCTCCACCCCTACCCGTAAATACATCATTGCCGATACCCCCGGGCATATCGAATATACCCGCAACATGGTAACCGGCGCCTCCAATGCACAGGTGTCGCTGATCCTCATCGATGCCCGCAGAGGCATCGTGGAACAAACACACCGCCACTTCTTTATCGCCAACCTGCTCCGTATTCCGTACCTGGTGGTTTGCGTAAATAAAATGGACCTCGTGGATTACAGCGAAGCCCGCTTTAACCAGATAGTGGAAGATTTCCAGCAAATGCTCGATAACGCCGGCTTTAAAGGACAGGAAGTGAAGTTTATTCCCATCTCCTCCCTGTATGGCGAAAACGTGGCCAGCCGCACGGGTGCTATCAACTGGTACAACGGCAGCACCCTGCTGGAATACCTGGAACAGGTGTCTTTCGATCATGAAGACCGTAACCACCCGGCCCGTTTCCCCATTCAAAGCGTAATCCGTCCACGCACCACCGAATACCACGATTTCCGTGGCTTTGCAGGCAAAGTGGCCAGCGGGCATTTCTCTGTTGGCGATGAAGTGATCTCCCTGCCCTCCGGGCAAAAGAGCCGCATCAAAACCATTGAGCAATTTGAAAAACAACTACCGGCAGCGCATGCACGCGAAAGCGTGGTGATTACCCTGGAAGGTGAAATAGACAGCAGTCGCGGTAACATGCTCGTAAAAACAAACGAAATACCACCGCAACTAAAAGAAATAAGCGCCAATATCTGCTGGATGGACCAGCTGCCGCTTACTTCCGGCAAAACCTACCTGTTGCAACATGGCGTTAACCGCGTGAAAGCAAAAGTGCAGCAGATCAACTACGTAACAGACGTAACCAACCACGTACAGGTAACAGACAAAACATCCATGACACTAAACGACATCGGCAGAATTACGCTGAAAACCGCAGCGCCGATATTTGCCGATCCTTACGAGAGCAATCCGGCCAACGGCGCCTTCATCCTCATCGACGAATTCAACAACACCACTGTAGCGGTGGGCTTCATCGAAGGCTAATGCGCGGATTTTGTCTTTCTCGCTGATTACGCTGATTATACTGATTAATTTGATTTTGTTTTTTTGATTTTATAAAGGATTAAGGGAGATAGAAGCGGATTATATTCGCTTTTATCTCCCTTAATTATTATTAAAAAAATCAAAGAAATCTAAAAAAATCCAAAAGTAAAAATCCAGAAAATCAGTATAATCAGCGTAATCAGCGAGAAAGACAAAATCCGCGGCGATCTCCTATATATGCTCCAGCATGTCCCGCGTCATCGCTGCCAGGTCGAACTCCGGCTTCCAGCCCCAATCGGCCCGTGCCTGGCTGTCGTCGATACTGTTGGGCCAGCCATCGGCGATTTGCTGGCGGTAATCCGGTTCGTAGGCCATGGTGAAGGTGGGAATGTGTTTCTTTATTTCTGCGCCTATTTCTTTCGGGGAAAAGCTCATGGCGCCCAGGTTATAGGCGGAACGCACTGCAATCTTGGAGGCGTCTGCTTCCATTAGCTCAATGGTGGCGCGGATCGCATCCGGCATGTACATCATTGGCAGGTACGTGTTTTCAGAGAGGAAGCTGGTATATTGCTGATGCTCTTTCGCCTCATGGAAAATTTCAATCGCATAATCCGTGGTACCGCCGCCGGGCGCTGATTTATAGCTGATCAGGCCGGGGTAACGTAAACTCCTTACATCCACACCAAAGCGGTGGTTGTAGTATTCACACCAGCGCTCACCCGCAAATTTGCTGATACCATAAATGGTGGTAGGCTCAATCACCGTGTGCTGCGGCGTTTCCTGCGATGGTGAGTTAGGACCAAATACTGCGATGGAACTTGGCCAGTATATTTTATCGAGGTTTTCTTCTTTCGCAATATCCAGTACGTTCAACAGGCTTTGCATGTTAATATGCCACGCCAGTAATGGATTCTTTTCACCGGTGGCCGACAGGATCGCCGCCAGCAGATAGATCTGGGTGATATTATGACGGATCACCAACACATGCAGCATCTCCTTGTTCATCACATCCAGCGACACATACGGACCGGTTCCTTTCAGCAAATCATGCTCTTCACGCAGATCTGAAGCCAGCACATTCGCATCCCCATACATCTTTCTTAAAGCCAGGGTGAGCTCCACGCCAATTTGTCCGCAGGCGCCTATAACCAGTATCTTATCTTTCTTCATACAAAAATATAATTGTAAGCTATTTTAAATCGGACCGTAATATTAACGGGTTCGCGGCTATTTCCATTCACCCCGCCTCAGCGCATGACAATGCTATAACAATAAAATTAACGCCAGGTTATGCACATGGTTTTCGGATTACAATGTTATGACAATTACCCCAAATAGCGTGGCTTCCTCACCTCCCTTTGCCAGAGAATGCCTATCTTTGCACCTTCAATTAAATGACACAATTTTTTCAAGATATGAAGCATTTAAAATCTTTATTCAAAGAGCAATACAACCCCGAAAATTTCTTCCTGATTGCTGGTCCCTGTGTGATTGAAGAAGAATCCATTTTAATGGAAGTGGCGGAAAAAGTATCCACCATCTGTAAAAGATTAGCGATCCCTTATATTTTCAAGGCTTCTTACCGTAAAGCAAACCGTACCAGCGTGCATTCCTTCACCGGAATCGGTGATGTGGAAGGACTGGAACTGCTGCAGAAAATTGGTAAAACTTTTAATGTACCGGTTACTTCAGATATTCACTCCGCCGCAGAAGCTGCTATGGCAGCCGCTTACGTGGATGTATTGCAAATCCCTGCCTTCCTCTGCCGCCAAACAGACATCCTGCTGGCCGCTGCAGAAACAGGCAAGGTGGTAAATGTAAAGAAAGGACAGTTCCTCAGCGGCGAATCCATGAAATTTGCCGTGGAAAAAATCAAGGGAGCCGGTAATGATCATATCATCCTCACCGAACGTGGTACCACCTTCGGCTACCAGGACCTGGTAGTAGACTACCGCAATATCCCCATCATGAAACACCTGGGTGAGCCCGTGGTAATGGATTGTACCCACTCCTTACAACAGCCCAACCAAACCAGCGGCGTAACCGGTGGTAACCCGCAAATGATCAGCACCATCGCCAGAGCAGCTATCGCTACCGGCGCAGATGGCCTGTTCATTGAAACACATCCCGATCCTTCCTGCGCAAAATCCGACGGCGCCAACATGCTCCGCCTGGATTTACTGGAACCATTGCTGGAACAACTGGTGGAACTCCGCCAGGTAGTGAGAAAGTTTTAATCCAAACCACATAAAGCAAAAAAGCTATTATCACCTCAGGTGGTAATAGCTTTTTTCTTTGCATGAAGCTTTGCACTTTTTTCAGTAAATTCATGAAACACATAAAACTCAGTTCACTATGATTAATATCCACGAATTAAAATCAGGTGATACCATTATCACAAATTATGGCGGGACAGAAAAGGAAGGGAAGATTTTGCAGGTAGATCATGAGGATAAGAAAGTGTTGGTGGCTACGGATGAAAATGAGTTCTGGTACGATCTTGATAACCTGGAACCTATTCATCTGACCGAGGCCACCCTGCTGAAACTGCAATTTCATAAAGATGAAACGGCATCATCGAAGGCAGGAGGAACATTGTATGTGAGAGGACCCTTCTCTATCCGCTGGTTTGAAGAAGGCAGCAAACCGCTGATGCAACTGCATTACCGGGATGAAACCAGGAATCTCACAGAGCCGATCACGTTAAATGAATTGCAGAACCATTATCACCAGATGACATTGTTTCACCTGGAGTAAGGAAAATATTTAAAAGAAAAGAGGTGGTTCACGGATAACGCGAACCACCTCTTTTCTTTATATCAATAACTTATAAATAACGTAGTGGATTCCTCCGGGCATTTTGAATGTAATTCTTCATATTTACCCAGAAGGCAAGAATCATGTATACAATGAGTGGGGAGCCCATTGTCAGGAAAGTGGCATAAATGAAAAAGATGCGAATACGGGACGTGGCTACGCCAAGTTTATCTCCTATAGCGGCACATACACCGAACGCCTTCCATTCCACAAAGTCTTTTATCCGGTTCATACTCCAAATTTATCAAATTCCGGCTGGAAAAACAAGGAAAAAACGGCTGGCAAGGCTATTCCCTGTACCGCGTTGAATATCAGCGGAACTTTAAAAGTACAGGAAGTTTTCAGGTAGTTGACCCGATGTTAAGTATTTAATTTAAAAACTTGCTGATTTTAGTTAATTTTGCGAGCAATTTTTAACCGCTCTTAAATAATTTTTTTCCCATGGTGTTTGATATTGACATGATTAAAAAAGTGTATGCGGCACTCCCGGGTAAGGTGGAAGCAACCCGTAAAATGCTGGGTCGCCCGCTGACACTGGCTGAGAAGATTTTGTACGCTCACTTGTATGCACCGACTACCACGCCCTACGAAAGAGGCAAATCTTATGTTGAATTTGCGCCGGATCGCGTAGCTATGCAGGATGCAACCGCCCAGATGGCATTGCTCCAGTTTATGACCTGCGGTCGTGATAAAGTTGCGGTTCCCTCCACTGTTCATTGTGATCACCTCATTCAGGCTAAAGTAGGCGCTACAGAAGATCTGGCAACGGCTATTGACACCAATAAAGAAGTTTACGATTTCCTTTCCTCAATTTCTGATAAATACGGCATCGGTTTCTGGAAACCAGGCGCTGGTATCATTCACCAGGTAGTGCTGGAAAACTACGCGTTTCCGGGTGGTATGATGATCGGTACCGACTCCCACACCCCTAATGCCGGCGGTTTAGGCATGGTGGCGATTGGTGTTGGCGGTGCTGACGCGGTAGATGTAATGGCCGGCTTACCCTGGGAACTGAAAATGCCGAAGCTGATCGGTGTGAAACTGACAGGCAAAATGAGCGGTTGGACTTCTGCCAAAGATATTATCCTGAAAGTAGCAGGTATCCTCACCGTAAAAGGTGGTACCGGCGCTATCGTGGAATACTTCGGCGAAGGTGCGGATAGCTTCAGCGCTACCGGTAAGGCAACCATCTGTAACATGGGTGCTGAAATAGGCGCTACCTGTTCCCTGTTTGCATACGACAGCAAAATGGCCGATTACCTGAAAATCACCGGTCGCTCAGAAGTAGCTACCCTGGCTGATGAAGTAAGAGACCATCTCCGCCCCGATGCAGATGTATACGCAGATCCTTCCAAATACTACGACCAGGTGATCGAAATCAACCTGGACGAACTGGAACCTTACGTAAACGGTCCGTTTACCCCGGATCTGGCATGGCCTATCTCCAAATTTGCACAGGCAGTAAAAGAAAACAACTGGCCTGAGAAACTGGAAGTAGCCCTCATCGGTTCCTGCACCAACTCTTCCTACGAAGATATTTCCCGCTCTGCTTCCCTGGCACAACAGGCCATCGACAAGCACCTGGAAATGAAATCTGAATACACTATCACTCCCGGCTCTGAACTGGTACGTTTTACCATCGAAAGAGACGGTTTACTGAATACCTTTGACCAGGTAGGCGGTGTGGTACTGGCAAATGCCTGCGGTCCGTGTATCGGTCAGTGGGCCCGTCATATCGACGACCCTACCCGTAAAAACTCTATCATCACTTCCTTCAACCGTAACTTCGCGAAGAGAAATGATGGTAATGCTTCTACCCACGCATTTGTGGCTTCTCCGGAAATTGTAACAGCACTGGCGATCGCAGGTGATCTTACCTTCAACCCGCTGACCGACAAACTGAAAAACAAAAACGGGGAAGAAGTAATGCTGGACGAACCGGTAGGTTTTGAACTGCCTCCAAAAGGCTTTGCCGTGGAAGATGCCGGTTACCAGGCCCCTGCTGCCGATGGTAGCGGTGTGCAGGTGAAAGTATCCCCTACCTCCGACCGTTTACAACTCCTGGCGCCGTTTGCTGCATGGGAAGGCACCGATCTGAAAGGATTGAAACTGCTCATCAAAGCAAAAGGTAAATGTACCACGGATCACATCTCTATGGCTGGTCCATGGCTGAAATACCGCGGTCACCTGGATAACATCTCCAACAACATGCTCATTGGTGCGATCAACGCATTCAACGATAAAAGCGATACCGTTAAGAATTCCATTACCGGCGAATATGGCCCGGTACCTGCTACCATGCGCGACTACAAAGCGCACGGCTTCGGTGCAGTGGTAGTAGGTGATGAAAACTACGGTGAAGGCTCCAGCCGCGAACACGCTGCTATGGAACCCCGTCACCTCGGCGTTCGTGCCATCCTGGTGAAATCTTTCGCCCGTATCCACGAAACCAACCTGAAAAAACAAGGTATGCTGGGTCTGACCTTCGCTAACAAAGAGGATTATGACCTGATCCAGGAAGATGATACCATCGACATCCTGGGTCTTACTACCTTCGCTCCAGGTAAACAACTCACTGTTGTGCTTCATCATAAAGATGGCAGCACCAGCGAATTCCCTGTAAACCACACGTACAACGAACAACAGATCGAGTGGTTTAAAGCCGGTGGCGCACTGAACGTAATCCGTGCAGAAGCTGCGAAAAAAGCTTAATCAGGCTACTCAGCATAAAAGAAACGGGCAGGAATTTTTTCTGCCCGTTTTCTTTTTAAATTACTCCCCGAAAAGAACCCTGCGTATGTCAGCATTAAACGTCATCTGGTCCTCCCTTCATCCTAATACGGATGTGGCGCTGGTTAACAGCTCCTACGCAGCCCTGCTGGATGCCTACCAATCGCCCGGAAGGTATTATCACAACTGGTCGCATATACAGCAGCTGGTGAGCCTGCAACAGGCATATGCGCATCAGCTCACAGATCCGGAAGCCGTACTTTTTGCCATCTTCTTTCATGATATCATTTATAACCCGCAGCAACCCGATAATGAAGAGCGCAGCGCTGCAGCGGCAGTCACCCATCTGCATAAAATTAATTACCCGGCGGAAAAAACCGCCAGCATCAGCGATTTCATTATCGCTACCAAAACACATATCAATACCTATCAGGACCCTGACCTGGATTACTTCCTGGACTTCGACCTGCAAATACTCGGCGCCGCACCGGAAACATACCAGGCCTACGCCCGGCAAATCAGGCAGGAGTACCAGGTTTACCCCGATGAGGTGTATAACCCCGGCCGTAAAAAAGTATTACAGCATTTCCTGGAAATGCCCGCTATTTATGTAACACCGGCGTTCCGGGAACAATATGAAACAGCCGCCCGCACCAACATCCGGGCTGAATTGAACACTTTATAATCAAAGGATATGAATCGAATTGTTGTTTACTGTGGCTCCAGCGCCGGACATGACCCGGTTTACATGCAACAGGCCACCCTGCTGGGCGCCGCACTGGCCCAACGCAACCTTACACTGGTGTATGGCGGCGCTAACGTAGGACTGATGGGCGCAGTGGCAGATGGCGCCTTAAATGCCGGCGGCAAAGCCATTGGCGTACTGCCTCACTTCCTGCAACAGAAAGAACTGGCGCATACCGGCCTCACAGAACTGATCCTGGTAGACACCATGCACGAACGCAAAACGAAGATGAATGAATTGTGCGATGGCGTTATCGCGCTGCCCGGCGGCTTCGGCACCATGGAGGAATTGTTTGAAATGCTCACCTGGGGACAACTGGGCCTGCATAAAAAACCCATCGGACTGCTGAATGTAAATGGCTTCTACGACGCCCTGATGGCCCTGTCGCAAACCATGTCTGAGAAAGGCTTCCTCACGGCAGAGAACCGTGATATGCTGTTATGCAGCAATGATATCAGCGACCTGTTATTACAAATGGAAAAATACCAGCCACCGGCCAGGTCCAAGTGGATTTCACCGGCGCAAAGCTAGATAGTCTTTGATTTCCACAACGGCTTTTCCAGGGTGAAACGGCGCACCAGGCTCACCCTGAAATTGCCTGTACCAAAGGTTTGATAAGTATGTGGTATCGACATGCCACTGCGGGTGTTCATGCCCACATAATGGATCCCTGCAAAATAACGGCTGGAATTATACCCCAGCGAGGCGCGCACCGTATTACTGAATTGCAGTCCCGCTTTACGGCTCACATTCCCGTTTTCCAGGAACAGCGTGGTGATATTTCCTCCTAAACCGCCGGTAAGCGATAAGGATAAAAAGAAGTGCTCCTTCAGCACAAAGGTGTAAGCATATCCTACATTCGCAGCCAGGGAATAAATGCCGGTCTTATGATAATGCTCATCCCGCAGAAATGCGGTATCTGCCATATTGGTGGGAATGAGGGAAGAATCGCCTTTGATGCCGGCAAAGAACATTTCTCCGCCTATGATCAGCGAACCCGCACTTTTCTTCTGGTATTCATTCTGAAGGTTAGGTGCGCGGTAAGAGAAACGTTTGTCGTTGAAGATATATCCCACATTCAGGCCGAAGTCGGTGTTCCTGATATCAGGCCGCTGCGGATAAGGATGCAGCGCAGTATAGGCTTTACCATATACTTCCTCCGGGTTGGCTACATAATAGCCTTTATAATATTGACCGTAGAAGTCTACTACAATTTTACGCAGGTATACATGCGACTGCAGATCGATGTATTTCGTTTTGCCGTACCTCTCGTTGCTGTTAATAAACGGCAGGTTAAACCCGATGTTAAGTCCTATAAACCGGTAATTGGCGCCAAACCCCACATTAAAAGGAGTATTGGGACGGTAAAGGACATCAGTTTTCGTTTTCCGGTCTACGATGTCATACTTGGTGTACTTGCGGGAGCCGTACAGCCGGAAGGTAATATCTTCCGTATGATCTTCGATATACGCCGTATCATTTTCTGTTTTCAGCCATTTCAGGAATCTTCCCTGCGCCTTTGCCTGCGCAGATCCAAGTCCCAATACTACCAGCCATGCTAAAATTCGTAGGTTCATAAACGTTGTAGGTTATAAGCAATGATGTTGATCAGGGCAGTTCTATCACTTCCAGTTGTTGAATATTGCCAGCCTCCAGCTGAAAACGCAGCAGCGTTTTTACCTTGTGCCATCCTTGTTGTCCGCATGCACCCGGGTTCATATGTAACAAATGAAGTGCCGCGTCCGGCATTACTTTCAGGATGTGCGAATGCCCGCAGATAAACAGTTTGGCCGGATGCTGCTTCAGCTGTTCCTTCACGCCCGGGGCATATTTCCCCGGATATCCACCAATATGTGTCATCATCACCTCTACTCCTTCCAGGTTGAAACGCAGGGTTTCGGGGTAACGGATACGGATATCTGCCCCATCGATGTTCCCGGAAACGGCCCTGAAAGGCTTGAATTTTTCCAGTTTATCGGCCAGATCCACATTGCCGATGTCGCCGGCATGCCAGATTTCATCTACTTCTTCAAAATATTTGAATACCTGTGGGTGCAAATAGCTGTGGGTATCCGACATTAGTCCTATCTTTTTCAACGGAGAATTGTATTATTATTTTATATTTTGGTAGTCATATGTTAAAACAAGAAGTCCCTCATATCACCGCCTGTTTGCTTATTTGCTGTCCCGACCGGCCGGGCATCGTAGCCGGCGTATCACAGTTCCTCTACCTGTTGGGTGCAAATATACTGGATGCAAGTCAACACAGTACCGATCCACGGGAAGGATTATTTTTTATGCGCATGGAATTCCAGCTGGAGCAACTTGATAAGTCCGCGCTGGAAGCGGCTTTCCAGCAACAGGTAGCTACCCCGCTGCAAATGGAATGGAAAATAGATTACAGCGATCGCCGCAAACGTATGGCTATCATGGTATCGGCGTATGATCATTGTTTGCTGGAATTATTATGGAGATGGAAAAGCGGTGAGCTGGCGGTAGATATCCCGCTCGTGATCTCGAATCACGCTTCCCTGGAAAAGGAATGCACGGCATTGGGGATCCCTTTTCACTACCTCCCGGTAAGCAGCGGTACCAAAGAATTACAGGAGCGCGTTGCCATGCGGCTGCTGGAAGAGCACCGGGTGGATTTCACCGTACTGGCCAGGTACATGCAGATCCTGTCGCCACAGTTTGTAAGTCATTATCCGCAACGGATCATCAATATCCATCACTCTTTCCTGCCTGCCTTCGCCGGTGCGCGCCCTTACCTCAACGCCTATACGAGAGGCGTAAAGCTGATTGGCGCCACCGCCCACTACGTTACCAACGAACTCGATGAAGGCCCGATTATTGAGCAGGATGTGGCCAGGGTAAGCCACAAGCACACCGTGGAGGACCTGGTGATGCTGGGCCGCGACATTGAGCGGCAGGTGCTCACCCGTGCCGTGAAAGCGCATATTGATAACCGCGTGATCCTGCATGGCAACAAAACCATTGTGTTCTGATGGTGTCGGCGGATTTTGTTAACTTTAAAAGATATGCTGCAAACGGCTTTATATCATTATCTCCGGAAGGAATGCGATACGGTCACCACCGCATATGCCACCCTGCGGGAGGCTCCCGGTGACGCTGATGCCACACACGCCATGCGGGTAGGCGTAAAAAAGCTGCGGGCCTTTTTTTCATTGGTAAAACAGCTGCCGGATTATTCGTTTGGTGCAGGTAAACATTTACGCACCGCCAGGCTGATACAGTCGATCGGCGGAGCTTCCAGGGATACGCACCTCCAGGAAAAAAACCTGCGCAGCTATGAAAAAAAAGTATCGTGGCGCTTTTCATTTGCGCATCTCCTGCTGCAAAGCAAAGCCGCTACTGCCAGTGAAATGTTAGCCGCCACAGTGAAATACTGCTCCCTGAAAAAACTGGAGTCGCTGCCGGAAAGATTTAAGGAAGCTATTGCCAATACCGACACCAATGCCGCTACTGCCGCGCTGATCAGCTACCTGGAACAACAGCATCAAAAAATCACCGTACCTGCCAGCAGAGCGCATCACACGGTATGGCACGAAGTCAGGAAGGAAGTAAAAGCGTTATACTATCAGCTCAATATACTGGAACAGGTACTCCCTGCTGTTTTCACAGAAAACCTCGCCACACCTACCCGTAAAGCGGGTGAGCTCCTTGGCCAATGGCATGATACCAGCGAATTATTGTTGTTTGTAAAGGCAACGGCAGCGCAGCTGAAGAAAGAGAAGATTACGCTGCCGGTAAATGCACAACAGCTGATACAGCTGCTGCAAATGGACATGAAAGAACAACTGGCGCAATGCGCCTGGCAGGTTAAGGAACTGAAAGCCACTGCCGTGTTTTAACGTGTACCTGTTAAAGATAACGGCTACACGCTAAAATGCTTCTTCCCCGCTATACGCCATCACTATCTCAAAAACCAGCGCTGCAGCCAGTTTCGCAGTGCGGTTGTCTATATCCAGTGAAGGATTCAATTCTGCAATATCGGCTCCTGCCACTTTACCGCTTTCCAGTATTTTGCGGAAACACTGCAGGAACAAACCTCCCGGCATAATCCCATTATAAGCAGTGGCACTTACTCCCGGTGCAAAGGGTGCTGCAAATACATCCAGGCAGGTGGTCAGGTATACTTTATCTACCTGGCTGAGGAAATGCTGTATGGCGGCAAACAACGTGTCTTTATCCTGCAAATGAAAAGCATCTGCGCTTACATAAGTCGCTTCTTCTTCTCCTGCAGTATTAAACAGCTGGCGGGTATTCCCGTTCTTCTGGATACCGAGGGCCAGGTAATGAAAAGGCACGCCGGATTGTTTCGCATCCTGCGCCAGTTGCCAGAAACCGGTACCTGAGCTGGCGCCTTCTTCACCGGGAACACGGATATCAAAATGTGCATCAAAGTTGATAAAGCCTACGGATTGCTTTCCTGCAAACCGGCGGATACCACTGGCATGCCCATACGTAATTTCATGACCACCGCCCAGTAACAGCGGCAGGTAACCTGCGGTGAGGATAGTGTTCACCGTTTCGCTAAGTACCTGCTGTGCATTTTCCAGCTCGCCGTTGGGGCAAAGGATATCTCCCGCATCCAGCAACACCGTTTGTGCGTTGAAGTGAACCGGGAAGTTGGCAATCACCTTCCGTATGGCGGCGGGTCCTTTTGCAGCACCTGCCCTGCCTTTGTTGCGGCGCACGCCTTCATCGCAGGCGAAGCCCAGCAGGGCAATACCTTTCTGCCCCGGCTGCAATACCGGCAAGGGCGTTTGCAACAGGTCGGTTACCGTGATTACCTGGTGCCAGCGCAGCAGGTCGGGGTCAGTGCCATCCATACGACCGGTCCAGGAACCACTTGCTGTGGGCTGATAGCTTTCTTTTGTTATCATACTAAAACTCCTTTCTTCCATACCAGTGACGGCTTCATCTTACCCTGGTAATAAAGTATGTCGCGATAATCCGCGGTGGGATAAGCCTGCATATCAGCGGCGTAACCTGCCAGCAGCTGGCCTGCATCTTTCAGTTGCAATGCGGGCGCCGCTCTTACGGTCAGCGCAGCCAGTACTTCTGCGGTGGATAACTTTTCGGCGGCGCTCATTACGGCAGCCTGTATCAGCAAATCGCCCATAGGGGCCGATCCGGGGTTCCAGTCGCTCGCAATAGCTACACATGCACCTGCATTCAGCAGCCTGCGCGCCGGCGCATACAACATACCTAATCCCAGTGAAGCACCTGGCAAAACTACTGCAACGGTATCAGAATTAGCGAGTAAAGCAATTTCTTTTTCAGTACTGGCTTCCAGATGATCGGCAGATAACGCCCGCGCATTCACGGCAACTTCCGCTCCGCCTGCGCTGAACTGATCCGCATGCACGGTTGCCACAAATCCCTGCTGCATGGCCTGTTGCAGGAAACCGGCAGCAGCCTTTGCAGAAAAAGCAGTTTCTTCTATAAAAATATCCACCCGGTTACTCAGCTGCTCCTGCTGCACCACCGGCAACAGTTCCGTTAAAATCCATTCCAGGTAAGCTTGTTCACTGCCAGCGTAATCACGCGGCTTCATATGCGCGGCCAAACAGGTGGAAATCAGCGTGGCAGGCGTATGCAGTCCCGCCTGCTGTATGGCGCGCAGCATTTTCAATTCACTCTCCAGGTTCAGGCCGTAACCACTTTTTACTTCCATAGTGGTAACGCCTTCTTTCAGATGCCGGTTAGCGCGGGCCACAGTGTTCTCCGTAAGGGTAACAAGATCGGCTATACGCGTTTTGGTAACGGAATCCCATATACCACCGCCTGCACGGGCTATTTCCAGGTAACTTTTACCGGCTATGCGCATGGCATAATCACGGTTGCGGCTACCATCATAACAAATGTGTGTATGACAATCAATAAATCCCGGTAATAACACCAGCGGTGTATCCTGGAAAGCGATTTCACAATCCGGGTATTTCTGCAACAAGGTTTTGTACCCTGCTATCGCAATGATCTCGCCGTTTTCCACCACTACCCCGCCTTTCTCTATCACGGTCAACTGTTCATCGTGCAGGGCGCCTTTCAGCGACAAGCCCGTCATTGGCAGGATCTGGGCAAAAGGACCGATTAATGTTTTCATGGGCCATGATTGAGCGGTTAACCGCTGTGATTAAATGCTGATATTAAATTTCTGTCCCCATTCCTGTGCCTTTTCGTAACCCGCGTCCGCATGACGGAAAATGCCCAGTGCCGGATCATTGAAGAGCACGCGGCGTAAGCACTCAGCTGCACGGTCGGTACCATCCGCCAGCACTACCATGCCGGCATGTTGTGAATATCCCATCCCTACGCCGCCGCCATGATGAAAAGACACCCAGGTAGCGCCGCCGCCGGTATTGGCCATAAGGTTGAGCAACGTCCAGTCGCTCACGGCATCGGAGCCGTCTTTCATAGATTCGGTTTCACGGTTGGGAGAGGCCACAGAGCCGCAGTCGAGGTGATCACGACCAATCACAATCGGCGCTTTCACTTTTCCTGTTCTCACCAGCTCATTAAAAATAAGCCCCGCTTTTTCGCGTTCACCCAGTCCCAGCCAGCAAATGCGTGCAGGCAATCCCTGGAACGCCACCTTCTCCTGCGCCTGTTTCAGCCAGTTGATCAGATGGGTATTTTCGGGGAACGCTTCCATCAGCGCGCGATCGGTGGTATAAATATCTTCCGGATCGCCGGATAGGGCTACCCAGCGGAAGGGTCCTTTCCCTTCACAGAAGAGCGGACGGATATATGCCGGCGTAAATCCGGGGAAGTTGAAGGCATTGGACTCTCCGCCTTCCCGGGCAAATTCGCGGATGTTATTACCATAATCAAAGGTAACGGCACCCTTCTGTTGCAGCTGCAACATAAAGCCTACATGACGCGCCATGCTTTTCAGCGACAGCTCCCGGTATTTTGCGGCATCACTCTTACGCAGTTCCAGCGCGGCTTGCAGCGTAATACCATTAGGTACATACCCGTTCAGCGGATCGTGTGCAGAGGTTTGATCAGTAAGAATATCCGGTATGATATTATCTTTCAGCATTCTTTCCAGCATATCACCGGCATCGCTTACCAACCCGATAGATAACGCTGTTCCTTTGGCTTGTGCTTCCTTCGCCCATTGAATGGCTTCTTCGTAGGAATAAGTCATACGGTCAATGTAACGGGTATCCAGTCTTTTCTGAATACGTGTGGGATCAATGTCGGCGCCAATAAACACTGCCCCGGCCATAGTGGCTGCCAGAGGCTGTGCGCCGCCCATACCGCCAATACCTGCTGTTACCAGCAGCTTACCGGCCAGGCTGCCATTGAAATGCTGCCGGCCGCATTCCATAAAGGTTTCATAGGTTCCCTGGAGGATACCTTGCGTACCGATATAGATCCAGCTACCAGCCGTCATTTGTCCGTACATCATCAGGCCCTTGGAACGCAGTTCGTTGAAATGCTCCCAGGTGGCCCATTTCGGCACCAGGTTGCTGTTGGCCAGCATTACTCTTGGCGCCTGCGGATGCGTGCGTACAATACCTACCGGTTTACCGGATTGCACCAGCAGGGAATGCTCGTCATCCAGTGTTAATAATATTTCGATAATTTTCTGAAGAGATTCGCGGTTACGCGCTGCCTGGCCGATGCCACCGTATACCACCAGCTCATCGGGGTTTTCGGCTACCTCAGCATCCAGGTTGTTAAGCAGCATGCGCAGGGGCGCTTCGGTTTGCCAGGATCTGGCATGCAGCTGTGCACCACGCGGCGCTTTATAATGCGGGTGAGCTGCATATGTTTTAATAAAGTCCAAACTGGTCATTATAAAGTCCGTTTAAGTTAAGTTGATGATTAGCGGCAGCTTCATTGGCTACACGTACCAGCGATTGATCGACAACGATTTTGTGCAGGGCGGCAATATCATTGGCGAAGATGCGGTCCTTGTCTGCAAAGGTTACATGCCTGCGGGTGTACTGATGTACGGCTTCCAGTACCGGGCCTGATTTCATCGGCCGGCGGAAATCCACTGCCTGCGCGGCATACAGCAGCTCAATAGCAAGAATGTATTCGAGGTTGCCGATCACCTGGTTTAATTTGCGGCCACTGATAGAGCCCATTGATACATGATCTTCCTGCCCCAGTGAAGTAGGCACGCTGTCGGCGCTGGCGGGGAAACACAGGGTTTTATTTTCCGTTACCAGTGCGGCGGTGGTGTATTGCGGTATCATGAAACCGGAGTTGAGGCCGGCATCCTGGATCAATAATTTTGGCAGCCCGTATCTTCCTTCAATCATCATATAACAACGCCTGTCGGAGATGTTGCCCAGCTCCGCAGCAGCCACGGTAGCGTAGTCCAGGGGTAATGCCAGTGGCTGCCCGTGGAAGTTACCACCGCTGATGGTGTCTTCTGCACTGAAAATAATGGGGTTATCGGTAACGGCATTCAGCTCTATGGTAGTGAGTTCCTGCAGGTGTTGCCAGGCGGTGCGTGATGCACCGTGTACCTGTGGCATACAGCGCAGGGAATAAGGGTCCTGCACACGGCCGCAATCCACATGCGACGACATGATCTCCGAGTTATCCAGCAATGCCTTCAAACGGTGCGCTACCAGCTGGTTACCGGGATATGGGCGGATGGCATGTAAACGGGGATCAAATGGTTTGGCGGTGCCCATCAGTCCTTCGAGCGACAGCGCCCCGATGATATCTGCGGCTTCGAGTGCGTTGTGCAGGCGTTGTACCGCTTTAACGGCAAACGACAGGATGAACTGTGTGCCGTTGATGAGCGCCAGTCCTTCTTTAGGACCCAGCACTACCGGTTGTATCCCTTCCTGTTGCATCATGGAAGCGGTATCTGTTTTCGCGCCACGGTACATCACATGCCCCAGTCCTATCAATGGCAGGAACAGGTGCGATAATGGTGCGAGGTCGCCGGAAGCGCCCACAGAGCCCTTTTCAGGTACCAGCGGCGTTATCCTGTGCTCAATATGCCAGATGATTCTTTCGAGGGTGGACAGTGCCACGCCTGAGTAACCTTGTGCCAATGCCTGCACTTTGGTGATGAGCATGATGCGGGCAATTTCTTCCGGGATATTTTCACCTACACCTACACTGTGACTTTGCAGGATGTTGTATTGCAGAGCGCGGGTATCTGCTTCGGAAATCTTGGTATCGCACAACGGGCCGAAACCGGTGTTAATGCCATATACCGTGGTGTGTTGCGCCACAATGGTTTGTACATAGCCGAAGCTGGTTTGTACACGCGTAATGACTTCCGGTACCAGTATGCCTTTTACTTTGCCGGCCGCAATATCAATCGCGCGGGCAACAGTGAGCTGGTCGATACCGTACTTAAAAATATCACTCATGTCGTTAGATTTTTCTGGTGTATGAAGTATTATAACTGTTGTCTGATCCTTTCTGATAAAGACTTTTGCTGTACTGACTGTTCAATCTGGGCGATGGCAGCCAGTATATGCTGGCTTTGTTTATTTTCCGTTGCCAGTGCTTCCATAGCACCGGTGATGGCTTCCCATACAGGTTGTATCTGTTGCAGCAGGTCTTCGCCTTTTTTGGAGAAGGCGACCAGTTGCCGGCGGCCATCTTCCTTACACGGTGTTGTTTTCAGGAGTCCTTTCTTTTTCAGGTTGGTCACCATCTGGCTTACGGCGGAGTGGGATATTTCCAGTTGTTCGGCAATATCAATCATGGGTACCGGCTGCTGTCTGGATAAGAGGTAAAACACCGGGAACCAGCTGGCATCAAAGGGTATGCCTGCCTGTTCATATACCTTGTTTACTTCCATGAGAAAGTATTCGCTCAGCCTGCGCAGGCGGCTGCCAAAAACGAGGTAGCCAAGTGATGGATAGAATGACATATGAAAAGGTTGATGTTAATATTGTATAAGCGCTTATACAATATTACGAAAGAAATACGAATAATATAGTCACCGGGCAGGAATATTCACTGCTGTCTGCCCGCAACGGTACTATTCGTACTGCTTCTTACTTTTTAGCGGTCTGTTTCTTTTTAGTATCAAACCAAAGGGGGGAGCTGTCCGTTACATCACCATTGTAGTTGATAAAAAGCTCTTCTCCTTTCTTGATATCACGACGGGTGATGATACTCATGGTTTCTTCCTTGAAGTCCATTTCATACTCACAGTTGGGGTTGTAATCGTGATTATAGATAGAGCAAAAGCCCAGTGCCACGCAGGAACGGGTTTCTTTTGCACCCCAGAGAAAAATATAATTGTGGAGTCTTGTTTTATCCACAATCTCAGTATCGTCGTAAGTGAGAACGAGCACGGGTGACGTCTCAATTCTTGTTCCGGCAGGGATCTTTTCTTTGGTATAGACACCCCGGCCTTTTCCTTTCGACTTATCAATGTACAAATACGGCTTTATCATAGCGTAATTTCAAATAAAAGAAGACGTAAAGTAAAGTTAAAGCAGGAAGTTATCAAAATCATGTTTAAAAAATTTAGGTTTGCCGCCCGGAAAATATTTTTTTTGCCTTTCATTAACCTGCATATATGATCAATTATAATCCAAAGGAGTGGTTTACGTTCATTTTCCGTCTTCATAAAGCGGATACAGTAAGGAAGCTGTTCCCCATGTTTATTGCCCTCTCCATCTATTCCGCCATTGTAGCCTGGCTGGAACTGGAGGTTTGGAAGATGTCTGACAAGAGTGAACTGAAGAACATCACGCTGATGTATGGCCTGCTGGGCTTTGTGATATCCCTGTTACTGGTGTTCCGCACCAACACCGCGTACGACCGCTGGTGGGAAGGCCGCCGGCAATGGGGCGCCCTGGTGAACAGCAGCCGCAACCTGGCTATTAAAATCCAGGCCATGCTGCCATTGGAAAACAAGTCCGACAGGGAGTTCTTCAAAGTAATGATCCCGAACTTTGCCTATGGCCTGAAAAATCACCTGCGCAAAACTTATGTGCACGACGAGATGGAAGCCATACCAGGACAGGAGCCGCTTCATACTGATATCAGTAAGCATGTGCCTAACCAGTTATCGCAGCTCATCATGACTAAAACCATGGACCTGTACCGCAGCGGGCAGCTCACCGGGGATCAGCTCATTGTGCTGAACAACGAGCTGCAGTCGTTTGCAGATGTATGCGGCGCCTGCGAACGGATCAAAAATACCCCCATCCCTTTTTCCTACAGCGTATTTATCAAGAAATTTATATTCTTCTATGTGATGTCCATGCCCTTTGGATACGTGTTCAGCCTGGGTTACCTCATTATCCCCATGATTGTATTCGTATTCTTTGTACTGGCAAGCCTCGAGCTCATCGCAGAAGAAATTGAAGACCCCTTTGGCAAAGATGCCAACGATCTGCCGCTGGATAGCATTTGCAGCAACATCCGCCTGCATGTATCAGAATTATTATAACGACTGCCCCGGCAGCGTGCTATTTTAACTTAATTTCGCAGATAGAGGCAATTGTATGGAAAATGAAGCTTTACTGGAAAAATTCCAGACACTGACAAAAGAAAGAAATTACCGCGAACTGTCAGTATACCTGGACGACCAGCTGATTACGGATATAGCCGAACTGATTCACGAGGTCCCCGAAGATGCCGGAATAATCATCAATCACCTGTCGATCGGCAGAGCGGCAGCGGCTTTCCGTATCCTGGACTTTCCTTTACAGGAAGATGTGATACGTACACTGTCGCCCGCAAAAATAGCAGAGCTCATGAATGAGCTGCCGGCGGATGACCGTACCGCTTTCCTGGAAGAGCTTCCCAGCGAAGCGGTAAAAGAGCTGATCAAACTGCTGGACCCCGAAGAACGGCGCATCACCCTTTCCCTCCTGGGCTACAAGGAGAACAGTGTGGGCCGTATCATGACGCCCGACTACATTGCCGTTAGAGAAGAATGGACCGTGAAGGAAGTGCTGGACTATATCCGCGAGCATGGAAAGGACAGTGAAACCATCGATGTAATCTATGTAATCGACGAAAAAGGGCAGCTGCTGGACGACTTCCGGATACGTGAGTTCCTGCTCGTATCACCGGAAACGGTGGTGCATACCCTCATGGACGACCGCTTTGTATCGCTCCACGCCAACGACGACCAGGAAGAGGCCATCCAGGTTTTCCGGATGGAAAACAGGGTAGCCTTGCCCGTAGCAGACGACCAGGGCATCCTGCTCGGTATTGTGACCATCGATGATATGTTGTGGATCGCCAATGAAGAACATACAGAAGATATCCAGAAGATAGGTGGTACCGAAGCCCTGGACGAGCCTTACCTCGATATGCCCCTGCTCAAACTGGTGAAGAAGCGGGTAGGCTGGCTGGTAGTATTGTTTATCGGTGAAATGCTGACCGCTACCGCCATGGGATTTTTTGAAGATGAAATTGCGAAGGCCGTTGTACTGGCACTGTTTGTACCGCTCATCATTTCCAGTGGCGGTAACAGTGGCTCACAGGCTTCCACGCTTATCATACAGGCAATGGCGCTGGGCGAAATCAGCGTAGGCGACTGGTGGCGCGTGATGCGCCGGGAAATCCTTTCCGGCCTGCTATTGGGCGGCGCACTCGGCGCCATCGGCTTCCTGCGTATCCTGCTTTGGAATACCCTGTTCAATACTTACGGCGCACACACGGTGCTGATAGGCGCTACAGTAGGCATTTCCCTGGTAGGCGTAGTATTGTGGGGAACCCTCTCCGGTTCTATGCTGCCGCTGGTGTTGAAGAAATGCGGCGCAGATCCGGCCACGTCCTCCGCCCCTTTCGTGGCTACCCTGGTAGATGTAACCGGGTTGCTGATTTACTTTACAGTAGCCTATACCCTCATGAAAGGCATCTTGCTGTAATGCACAACTATAGCGGGGGAAAAGGCTTTTCCTCCGCTAATAACAAATCTCTTTAAGCACCGTTCCTTCCCTTGTTTTCCGCACTATAAACAACCGGTCGTATTCATTCTCTCCAATAGAATCCGTATGTGGCTTAGCTTTCAGGCTATGTAAGATAGGGATCAGGGTATTGGAATGCCCTATCACCAGCAGGCGCTTGCCCCAGTCCTGGTGCCGGGTAACCTGGTAAATAAAAGATTCCCCGCTGGTATCTGCCGCATAAAAACAGGTATCGATGTGCAGGTGGATGCGCAGACTATCGGCTGTGGCAACCGTTCTTTTATAAGGCGTAAAGTAAATTTTATTCAGGCCGGAATCCTTCAGCAGCCGGTATAATGCGCCTGCCCTTTCCTGTCCGGCCAGGGTTAAAGTGGAATCCGGACCCGGGTTTCTCTCTGCGTGCCTGATCACATAGAAGGTGCCTGTTAAAAAGGTACTGTCTTCAGATACCGGTACCGGTTGGCGGACGGGTTGCTTCGGCTTACAAGCGGCAAGGATCAGGAGGGAAAGAAGTATTGATATGCGCATAGCGTGGATTTAAGGCAGATGACCGCATTACGTCCATCCAAAACTTACGGCAATTTATGATTAAACCGTTACATTTATTCCCCAACAAAATAATGAACCGCTATGAGAAAATGGGTTATACCCGCCATTATTTTTTTATCAGCCAACCGCATCAGTGCCCAACAGGCAATGCCGCTCACGGTAGAAAAGATCATGCGCGATCCCAAATGGATAGGAACTTCTCCTGATAACGTTTTCTGGGGTACCGACAACCAGACCGTTTATTTCAGCTGGAATCCCGGCAAACAACTGAGCGACTCCCTTTACTATGCCGGTGTTAAAAACAATACGCCCCGGATTACGGCCGCAGGTGAGCGCTCCCTTATTAACGCCAAAGCTGCCGGTACCTGGAATGCAGATAAATCGCTACTGGCTTATTCCTATGAAGGGGATATTTATTTACTGGAGATAAAAAGCGGGAAAACCACGCGCATCACCAATACCAAAGCCGTGGAGTTTAACCCCGCATTCAGTTTCGGCGGTAAACAGGTGGTGTTTCAGCAAAACCGCGATCTCTATGGATGGGACAAAGCATCCGGGTTAATCAGTCAGCTTACCAGCTTTGAAGCAGGCAGCAAGCCCGCCGAAAACGACGACAGTAAAACCGGCAACGCAGAAGAAAAGTTCCTTAAAGCACAGCAAGAGGAACTGTTGCAGGTGATCCGTGATAAAAAAACAAAGAAAGACGCCGCTGAAGCTTTTGATAAAGCATACGACCCCAAACCACTACGGTCCCTGTACCTGCAAAACAAAAGACTAAGGGACCTGCAGATCAGTCCCGACGGGCGTTTCGTTACCTATAGCCTTTTCACCGCACCCACTGATGCCCGCAATACCATCGTTCCCGAATTTGTAACCGCCACCGGTTTCACCACCGATATTGCAGCCCGCGATAAAGTAGGGGCGCCGCAAGGCAGCTTCGAAAGCTTTGTATACGACCGGCAACATGATACGGTGCTCCCTATTAAAACCGCTGATCTCCCCGGCATCAAAGACCAGCCCGATTACGTAAAGGACTACACGAAAAAGGATACGCCCAAAGTAAGGGAAGTAATTGTGAACGGTCCTTACTGGTCGGAACAAGGCACACATGCCATTGCCGACATCCGCTCACAGGATAATAAAGACCGCTGGATCGTATTGCTCAACGCTGAAAACGGTACCGTAAAAACATTGAACCGCCAGCGCGACGAAGCCTGGATAGGCGGCCCTGGCATTGGCTGGAGCATGGGCGGCAGCAATATCGGCTGGATAAATGAAAACACCTGCTGGTTCCAGTCGGAAGCCACCGGTTATTCACATCTGTATACCGCCAATGTAAACGATGGTACCACCAAACCTCTCACCAGCGGCAACTATGAAGTACAGGAGGCACAATTATCTCCCGATAAAAAATACTTTTATATTACCACCAATGAAGTACATCCCGGTGAAAAACAATTTTACCGTATAGGCGTTGCCGGTGGAAAGGCCGAAAGGATCACTACCCTGCCCGGCGCCAATGAAGTAACCATTTCTCCGGATGGAAAATGGATTGCGTTCCGTTACTCCTATTCCAACAAACCCTGGGAATTGTATGTGCAGCCAAACACACCGGGTGCAAAAGCAGTACAGGTCACCAACCTGGCGCAGACGGATGAATTTAAATCATATCACTGGCGCGATCCGCAGGTAATAACGATTACCGCGCGGGATAACCAGCCCGTGTATGCCCGCTTATACACCCCGGACCCTGCGAAAAATAATGGCGCGGCAGTGATTTTCGTACATGGCGCAGGCTACCTGCAAAATGCACATAAATGGTGGAGCTCCTATTTCAGGGAATACATGTTCCATAACCTGCTCACCGATAAAGGCTATACCGTACTGGACATGGATTACCGCGGCAGTGCCGGCTATGGCCGCAACTGGCGTACTGGCATTTACCGCTATATGGGTGGCAAGGATCTGGACGACGAAGTGGACGGCGCAAAATATCTGGCAGAAAAATTGCAGGTGGACGCCCATCGTATCGGTATCTACGGAGGCAGTTACGGCGGCTTTATGACGCTGATGGCCCTGTTCACCCAGCCAGATGTGTTTGCATCCGGCGCTGCGCTGAGGTCTGTAACGGACTGGGCGCATTATAATCATGGCTACACCAGCAATATACTGAATGAACCATTCACTGACAGTATTGCTTACCGCAGATCTTCCCCCATCTACTTTGCAGATGGACTGAAAGGCAAACTGCTGATGTGTCATGGCATGGTGGATACCAATGTGCATTTCCAGGATATCGTGCGGCTGTCGCAACGGCTGATTGAATTAGGAAAAAATAACTGGGAGCTGGCAGTGTATCCCGTGGAAGATCACGGATTTACTACGCCCAGCAGCTGGACAGATGAATATAAAAGAATACTTTTGCTCTTCGAGAGTACGCTCTTGAAGAGATGATTGCATTTTAAATTTTTTTATTTAGTTCCGTCGATATAAAAAAATTATAAAAGGGGGATACAGTGAATGATGCAGGCTAATGTTAAGGAATCTTAATATTCGCAAGGATCGTTCCCGGTATTCCCTTTTTCATTTTACATTAGGACCGTTGTAAAATGCATGCTGACCATATCTTTACTTAAACAATATTCACATTTTCTGATGTGATCTTAACATTTTAATGCGATATTGCAATGATAAAACCTAGCACAAATCCAAAAACCTTATGTGTGGAATCGTAGCTTACATCGGGCAGAGAGAAGCCTACCCGGTAGTATTAAAAGGCCTCAAAAGACTGGAATACCGCGGATACGACAGCGCGGGAGTAGCCCTGATCAATAACGGGTTACAGGTATACAAGAAAAAAGACAAAGTTGCCGCCCTCGAAGCATTCGTGGAAGGAAAAGATCTCCGGAGTCATATTGCCATCGGGCATACCCGCTGGGCAACACACGGAGAACCCTGCGACCGCAATGCGCACCCGCATTTATCCGGCGACGGTAAACTGGCCATGATCCACAATGGCATCATTGAAAACTATGTACAGCTGAAACAGGAGCTCATTAACCAGGGCCATGTTTTTCATAGTGATACCGATACCGAAGTACTCCTTCACTTTATTGAGGAAATCAAAAAACAAAACCAGTGTTCACTGGAAGAAGCCCTGCGTATCGCTTTAAAAAGAGTGGTAGGCGCTTATGTGATTGTACTCATCGATGAAGAAAACCCGGATACCCTCATCGCCGCCCGCAAGGGAAGCCCGCTGGTAATAGGCGTTGGCAAGGGTGAACACTTCCTGGCTTCTGATGCATCTCCCATCATTGAATACACGAAAGAAGTAGTGTATGTAAATGATTATGAAATTGCCATCATCAAAGCAGATGAACTGATCCTGAAAAACATTTCCAATGAAAGGCAAACGCCTTACATTCAGAAACTGGATATCGAACTGGCCGCCATTGAAAAAGGAGGCTATGATCATTTCATGCTGAAGGAAATCTTTGAACAGCCGCAAACGATCTTCGATAGCTTACGTGGCCGTTTAGACGCGAAAAAAGGTACCCTCACCATGGGCGGTATGCGCGAATATGCGGATGTGCTGAGCAATGCCAAACGCATCATCATCGTAGCCTGCGGTACCTCCTGGCACGCAGGGCTGGTAGCCGAATACATGATTGAAGAATTATGCCGCATCCCGGTGGAAGTGGAATACGCTTCCGAGTTCCGCTACCGCAACCCGGTGGTAGGTCCCGGTGATGTTATCATTGCCGTATCACAATCCGGCGAAACAGCGGATACATTGGTGGCCATTGAAAGCGCTAAAGAAAAAGGCGCTATCATTCTCGGCGTTTGTAACGTAGTAGGTTCTTCTATTGCACGCTTATCTCACGCCGGCGCCTATACGCATGCCGGTCCTGAAATTGGCGTGGCCAGCACCAAAGCCTTTACTGCCCAGCTGGCAGTGCTTTGCCTGGTAGGCTTAAAACTGGCGGCCGATAAAGGCACCATCACCCCGCAAAGGTTCCAGCACCTGCTGGATGAACTGGAGCAGGTTCCTGAAAAAGTAGCAACGGCCCTGAAACTGGATAACCAGATCAAACAGGTAGCCGCCAAATATAAAGACGCACGTGATTTTCTCTACCTGGGCCGCGGATACAACTTCCCGGTAGCCCTGGAAGGAGCGCTCAAACTGAAAGAAATTTCCTACATCCACGCGGAAGGTTATCCTGCAGCGGAAATGAAACACGGCCCCATTGCACTGGTAGATGAAAACCTGCCGGTAGTAATTGTAGCCACAAGAGACAGCTACTACGAAAAAGTAGTGTCTAACATTCAGGAAATTAAAGCCCGTAAAGGTAAAGTGATCGCAGTAGTAACAGAAGGCGACAACACCATTCCCCCCATGGCGGATGATGTAATTTTTGTGCCTGCGGCAGATGAAATGGTAGCTCCTATCATTTCTGTAGTACCGTTACAACTGCTCGCTTATCATATAGGCGTGCTCAAAGGTCTGGACGTTGACAAACCCCGGAACCTTGCGAAATCAGTTACAGTAGAATAAAGACAATGGAGATACTCATCTGGTTATTTTATTATCTGCACGCATAATAAAATAACCAGGTAGTCATTTCTCCTCAAATGATGTATCCTCATGAATAATATCCAAAAAAGACCCCTTTCTGATCTGGGGTATAATTTCATTGAAACCACGTTACCGAAAGGCAAAGACGAATATTATCTCCGTAATGAACAATGGAGCAGGCAGGACCAGTACAGGAAATTAACAGCATACGAAATAGAATCGCTGGTACGTAATGATAACACCTCCGACGACTGGAATATTATTTTTGTTTCCAACGAATTTGATCCGCAACTGGTACAGCACTGCCACTTTTTCGGGATGGTACGTATCGGTAAACTGGAACCCTACTACCTGGAGTTCCATAACCTGCGGATGCCGGTAGGATTGTACAACAGTACCATCTGCGCCTGCGATTTCGGCGACAACGTAGTAGTACACAACGTAAATTACTTATCGCATTATATCCTCGGTAACGAGGTAATTGTAGCCAACGTAAACGAAATGGCTACTACTGATTATGCCAAATTCGGAAACGGTATCCTGAAAGAAGGCGAAAACGAAAACGGCCGCATATGGATGGAACTGTGCAATGAAAACGGCGGCAGAAGCGTAATGCCCTTTGATGGCATGCTCCCCGGAGATGCTTACCTGTGGACACGCTACCGCGATGATGAACAACTGCAGCAGCAATTCAAATCGTTCACAGAAAAACAATTCGATAAAAAACGCGGCTACTACGGTATGGTTGGCGATCGTACAGTGATCAAAAACTGTAAGATGATCAAAGATGTTACCATCGGTACCGACGCATACCTGAAAGGCGCCAACAAGCTGAAAAACCTTACCATCAACAGCAGCAGCGAAGCTTCTTCACAAATAGGAGAAGGCTGCGAAATGGTAAACGGTATCATCGGCTACGGCTGCCGCGTATTCTATGGCGTGAAAGCCGTTCGCTTTGTAATGGCCTCCCACTCGCAGTTGAAATACGGCGCCAGGCTGATCAACTCCTATCTCGGCAACAACGCCACTATTTCCTGCTGCGAGGTGCTGAACTCACTCATCTTCCCGGCGCATGAACAACACCATAACAACTCGTTCCTGTGTGCGGCGCTGATCATGGGGCAGAGCAACATGGCGGCAGGCGCCACCATCGGCTCCAATCACAACTCACGCGGCGCCGATGGTGAAATCATTGCCGGCAGAGGGTTCTGGCCGGGCCTGTGCGTTAGCCTGAAACATAATTCCCGCTTCGCCAGCTTCACCCTTATTTCCAAAGGCAACTATATGTCGGAGCTGAATATCTCCATTCCATTCAGCCTGGTGGTAAACGATGAACACGAAAACCGCCTGAAAATAATGCCCGGCTACTGGTTCCTGTACAACATGTACGCCATTGCCAGGAACTCCTGGAAATATGTTGACCGCGACAAACGCACCGATAAACAACAACTCATTGAATACGATTACCTGGCGCCCGATTCTGTAGAGGAAATATTCCAGGCGCTGGCGATCATGGAGACCGGCACCGGGAAAGCATGGTACGCACTGCCGGAAAATGCATCCAAAAAGGAACTAACGGAAAAGGACCTCCGTAAAAAAGGAAAGGACCTGTTAAAAAACAACCCGGAAGAAGTAGCCAAGCTCACCATTCTCTCCAAAGGATTTGAAAACAGCTCCCGTGAAGTAGAACTGTTGAAAGTACACAAGGCTTACCCATTGTTCGTGGAAATGGTAGTACTGTATGCTATTAAAAATATTCTCGCCGCAGAAAAACCATCTTTCCTGGCTTTACAGGCAGCAGTGAGCACCGCTAAACGCGGCGACTGGCAAAACATCGGTGGACAACTGATGAAAGCCGAAACGGTAGCCACGCTCAAAACAAAGATCCGGAAAAATAAGATCAGCAGCTGGCCGCAACTGCACACGGCCTATGAAGAAATAGGCAATGAATATGCAGCCGACAAATTACAGCACGCCGTAGCATGTCTGCTGGAAATAAAAGACAGCTCCCTGAAAAATATGACCACCGCCGATCTCGCACAATGGATGAGCGATTCTGTTGTAACGATGGAGTGGATCACCGCACAAATTAAACGCTCCAGGGAAAAGGATTACAAAAATCCGTTCCGCCAGCTGGCCTATGAAAGCGAAAAAGAAATGAACGCAGTAGTCGGCAGCCTGGAAGATAATAGTTTCATTAAACAAACTGCTGAAGACCTGGAAAAGTATAAATTGCAGGTAAACAAAACCATCAGCGAATGGGAGCTATAGAAAAAGTAAGATGCCACTGGTCGGAGAAGGATAAGCTTTACCAGGACTACCACGACAAAGAATGGGGCACGCCCAGTCATGACGATAAACATCTCTTTGAAATGTTATGCCTGGAAGGTGCGCAGGCTGGTCTCAGCTGGTATACCGTACTTACCAAAAGAGAAAATTACCGCAAAGCCTTTGATAACTGGGACGCCAAAAAAATAGCGAAATACGACGAGAAAAAAGTGGAAGCACTGATGCAAAACGAAGGCATCATCCGCAACCGTCTGAAAATAAAATCTGTGATCGGCAACGCAAAAGCCTACCTCGCAGTTCAAAAGGAATTCGGCAGCTTTGACAAATACATCTGGTCATTTGTCAACCATAAACCCATCGTTAATCACTACCGCAAAGGCATGGCCGGCGTTCCTGCCAAAACAGCCATTTCCGACGCCATGAGCAAAGACTTGCTGAAACGGGGATTCAAATTCGTGGGCTCCACCATCTGCTACGCCTACATGCAGGCCACGGGCATGGTAGACGACCACATGGAGGAGTGCTGGAAGAAGCGCGGGTAATGCGGATTTTGTCTTTCCCACTGATTACGCTGATTATACTGATTAGCTTGATTTTTACTTTTGGATTTCTTTGGATTTCTTTGATTTTTTTAATAATAAATAAGGGAGATAAAAGCGAATATATCCGCTTCTATCTCCCTTAATCCTTTATAAAATCCAAAAGTAAAAATCAAGCTAATCAGTATAATCAGCGTAATCAGTGGGAAAGACAAAATCCGCGGCGATCCTACTCGATCCGTACCTCACTAAGGGAGGCATTGCCGAGAAAAGAGTAGTCCGTGAGCGTGTTCAGAAAGAAATACAGCTGCCGCTTTTCCTGGTCCGACAACGGGATGCCCTGCTTCACCAGCGGGTCGGTGGTGGGAGTGACTTTCACACCGTGGTCGTAGAAGTCAAAAACCTGGAAAATATCGAAGAAACGCCCATCGTGCATATAAGGGGCGCTTTTGAGAATATTGCGCAGGGAAGGTACCTTAAAACGAAGATTATCATCTGTGCTCCCGGTA
This sequence comes from Chitinophaga sp. RCC_12, assembly GCF_041360695.1. Lineage (NCBI taxonomy): Bacteria > Pseudomonadati > Bacteroidota > Chitinophagia > Chitinophagales > Chitinophagaceae > Chitinophaga > Chitinophaga sp. RCC_12. The sequence continues at coordinate 704,096 of NZ_JBFUPS010000003.1, read as the reverse complement.
ATCTTCATCCTGCCGATGTCATTCAACGCCGGTAAATAAGGGAGGCCATTACTGCGGTAGGTGAGATCTGTGAACAATGGTTCCTTATGACAGGCCGCGCACTTCTCCTGGAAAATGGTGTATCCTGCGTTTTCTTCAGCGGTGAAGGCAACGCCGGGGACTTTGAGCATTACGCTGTCGTATTTGGAACCGGCCGATACCATGGTGGCAATAAACTGGGTGAAAGCTTTGAACATGCGCTCACTGGTGATTTCCTCTGTCCCAAAAGCAGCTTTGAACATGCTCTTGTATTGGGAGTCTGTCCGCATTTTTTGTATCAGCTCTTTCAGGTCTACCGCCATTTCGTTGTGGTCTGTTAAGGGAGTGAGTGCCTGTATTTCAAGATGATTTACACCGCCGTCCCACATAAACGCCCTTTGCCAGATCATGTTGAACAGTACCGGTACAGAGCGGATGCCCTGCTGACCGGCCACACCATGCGCCAATGCATGATCAAAATGGCCGAAAGCCGCAAACTGCTGGTGGCAAAAACCACAGGACACGGTGCTGTCCTGCGACAGGCGGTAATCATAAAACATAAACCGGCCCAATGCCACACCTGGTTTGGTGAGCGGGTTACGGGTGAAGTCGTATACCGGCCGCGGAAAATGTGCGGGCAGCTGCAGTAAAAAAGGCTCCGGTCCTTTTACCGCGCGCTTTTTTGCGCCCGCCTGCACCAGCGCCAGCAAAAGGCAAAACGCCCCAATGATGTATATGACTTTATGATTCACGCAGTGGCTAATTGGAAATACCTGTTATGTTAAACATATGCTGATAATTACCGGCTACCTGTCTTGCTTTTACGCCCGGCGCCATGATCACGGTTATCTTTTTAAAACTTACAGTATCCGGTAAAAACCATTTTTCCACATCGGCAGTAAGATTAATACGGGGTTGTTTACCTGCTGCAATTGTTAGCGGCTGCGGAAGTGGCAGCGTCACATATTTCAGCACACCATCTTTTGTTTTATAACCACCGCAATGGAATAAAAATTCCTGCATAGGCGTGTTAACCGCTGCAGAATGACCTTCTATCTGCGCCATAATATAACCGCTGTTCCACGTCCAGAACATGCCGGATTCTACTGCCAGCGCACCGGATTGCGCTCCACTCACATTACGGATGCTATCTACCCCGATCAGGAAACGGATACTCTTATATTCGCCGGCGGGAATACTATCCAGCCGGATATTTTTTGAACTGTCGATCGCATCATCTACCAGGAAATAAGCCGGTGGCAAAGTAACCACATTGCCATTGACGGCTTCCAGTGAAAAGTTGCTGAGGAAATAACGGAAACGGCTGATGGTAAAAGTTTCTCCGGAAGCATTGGTGTAAGTAACCGCTTTCCTTACCAGTGGCTGCTGCCCCATCAGGTGGGTGAAAGACAATTGCAGGGAAGGTACAGGCCCGGGATCAGCAGGCGCCCCGGCAAACAACATGGTTACAACCAGGAACCAGCAAGCATAGGAAACAAAAATCCGCAAAATCATGGTATCCTCTTTTGTTAAAGAAAGTTACAATGATTTTGCGGATTAAATATTAAAAAGAAATCTGCTGATTAAACTCTTTTATATCCTTTCCAGCCGTACAAAAACACCACGACAAAGCAGAAAGTAGGAATGCCGTAAGAAATAGCCAGCGACTGCCATTCCGTTACAATCCCCATCAGGTAAGGAACAGAAGCACCACCTACAATAGACATTACCTGGAAAGAAGCGCCGCGTTTGGTATGTACACCCAGGTCTTTTACGCCCAATGCAAAAATGGTTGGGAACATAATAGACATGAAGAAGAAACTGGCAATAAGTGCATATACGGAAGCAGCGCCGTTACCCGTCATTACAAAGGCGCTTAGCACTACGTTAATAAGCGCATAAATGGCCAATAATTTATTAGGAGCTATTTTACGCATAAGCGCAGTGCCTATAAAACGGCCGCCCATGAACAATCCCAGCCCTACAGACAAAAGATAGGAAGCATTTTCGGTGGTAATACCATGCCAGTAAGCCGTTACATAGTTGATAAACAACGCGCCTACGCCTACCTGTGCAGCCACATAAAAGAACTGCGCTATTACGCCCAGCACAAAGTGACGGTGGGCAAAAAGCGGGCGGGTATCTGCCATCACGGCCTCTCCTTCCTGTTGATCTTCTTTAATTTCAGGCAGTGGCGTTCTGTAAAAGAATCCTGCTATCAGCAACACCACCACCCCAATTACAATGTAGGTAAGCTTTACCGTAGTAAGATCCCCGGTGCCGCTGCCAAAAAATAATTTACCGCCAATAATTGGTCCCAGGAAAGATCCCAGCCCGTTAAAGCACTGTGATAAATTCAGCCGCTGTTCGGAAGTGGCAGGATCTCCCAGTACCGTTACATATGGATTAGCAGCCGTTTCCAGGCAGGCAAGTCCGCAGGCCAGGATAAATAATGCCAGCAGGAAGAAATCAAAACTCAAGGCGCCGGCTGCCGGGAAAAACAGGAAAGCACCAGTTGCATACAGCAGCAAGCCCAGGATAATTCCTTTCTTGTAGCCGAATTTATTCATAAACATACCTGCCGGTAATGCCATGAGGAAATAAGCGCCGAAATAAGCGCCCTGTAATAAAGTAGAACGTTTGGTAGTAATGCTCAATACTTCCTGGAAATGTTTATTTAATACATCCAGCAGCCCGTATGCCAGTCCCCATAAGAAGAACAGGCTGGTAACCAGGATCAGCGGGAATAGGTAGCTGCCAGGCTTTGCGCCTGTATCTTTACTGGTGGTATAGGTGGAATTACTTACTGCGCCTCCGGCCATAACGAAGAATTTAATGTTTCAGGTGATTGAATGTTGATAACGTGTGTTGGCTCTTTATCCTTAGCTGATGGATCTGTCGAGATGCGTGTAACCACCATCTACGTATACGATTTGTCCGGTTGTGTGAGATGAACGTGGCGACAGCAGGAATACGGTGCTGTTGGCGATTTCTGTTGAAGTGGTCATCCTTTTTTCAAATGGAATGTTAGCCGTGATAGACGCCAGTTTTTCTTTTGGATTGGGCAACGAATTAATCCAGGTTTCATACAGCGGCGTCCATACTTCAGCAGGAATAACCGTGTTTACACGAATGGAGTATGGCAGCAATTCCACTGCCCACTCACGGGTAAGCGCATTGATAGCACCTTTGGAGGCCGCATAACCACTGGTATTTCCCTGGCCGGTATCCGCTACTTTCGATCCGATGTTCACAATATTTCCTTTGGTGGCCTTCAGGTACGGCAATGCAAAATGTGCCAGGTTGTAGTAGTGTGATAAATTATTCTGCAGCGACTGCATAAACCGTTCCGGGCTGCCATTTTCAAGTCCTACGCCATCATTGGCGCCGGCATTGTTTACCAGGCCGTCTATTCTGCCATACTTTGCTATCGTTTCAGAGATCACTTTTTTACAATCTTCCACTTTACCCAGTTCCGCAGTAACGGCGATCGCCTTACCACCCACTGCGATAATTTCGTTGACAGTTTTTTCATTATCGGCAGTACTGCGGCCGGCAATCACGGTAATACCACCTTCTGCTGCTATCAGCTTTGCAATAGCTTCCCCGATTCCTTTTGCACCACCGGTAACGATAATCACTTTCTCCTGTAATCCTAAATCCATAGTATGTATGATATTATTTTTTATAGATGATAAAATGAGCGCGCATTGCCTCCCATTATCTGTTCCTGTTCACTTGTTGATAAGGTGCTGATGAAATCTGTAACGATTCCTTTCACTTCGTGGTACCTGGCGGCTACCAGGCACACGGGCCAGTCGGAGCCATACACCAGCCTGTTTGCACCAAAGGCTTCCAGCGCTACTTTCAGGAAAGGCCGGAAGTGTGCCGGCTCCCACTGCTGCCAGTCGGCTTCGGTAACCATGCCGCTCAGTTTGCAGTATACGTTTGGCGACTGTGCTATGCGGCGCATATGTGCCGCCCATGCCTCCAGTTCACCGGCTTTAATATCGGGCTTGGCCAGGTGATCAATGATCAGCGGCTGGTCCGGAAACTGCTGCACAAATTCTTCTACCGCAGGTAACTGTTTCGGATATACGAGAATATCATAGGTGAACCGGTGCTTCGCCAGCGCTTTGATACCGCGGCAGAAATGTTCCCCGAGAATAAACCGGTTATCCGGCTCTCCCTGTACAATATGCCGGAAGCCTTTCAGCTTCGGATGTGCAGCATACTGCTCCAGTTGTTCACTGATATTTTCAGCGCGGAGGTCTATCCAGCCCACCACGCCTTTAATAAAATCATGCTTATCTGCCAACGTCAGTAAAAAGGCCGTTTCATCCGGCGACTGATCCGCCTGTACCGCCACGCAGCCGTGAACGCCGTTTTCGGCCAATACGGGGGCCAGGTGTTCCGGGTAAAAATCACGGCGGATCACTTCCATAGATTCATCGATCCATGCGTCGCGGACTGGATCGTATTGCCAGAAATGCTGATGTGCGTCAATAACCATGTAGATATTTTTTGCATACCGGTCGCCGGAAGTTCCGGCGGCCGGTATACTTTACAATGCAAAAATCTGATCCATAATAACCCACTTCTCTCCTTCCTTCGCTACCGGCAATGACTGCTGGTATTTCCACATCAGCTGTTCCCACACCTTTACGGCGGGATTGGCAGCGTCCATCGCATCTTTACGTTCAAAGGAGAAAGTATCGTCTACTTCCATGATCATAAACAGGCGGTTACCGGCCCGGTAAATATCCATTACGGTAATGCCGGCGTCCGTGATACTCTTTTTTATTTCAGCGGATACGTTGCGGTGATGGGCTTCATACTCGCTGATCAATTGCGGATCATCTACCAGATCCAGTGCCAGACAATATCTTTTCATAATTATTATTTACAGGCTACAGCAGTTTGTTTGGAAGTACCCAAACCATCAATACCCAGTTCAATCACATCTCCTGCTTTGAGGTATACCTGTGGATTCATGCCCAGGCCCACACCAGCAGGCGTACCGGTGGAAATCACATCTCCCGGGAGCAGGGTCATGAACTGGCTCAGGTAAGCCACTACATAAGCTACGTTGAATATAAAGTTGGAGGTATTGCCATCCTGCATCTTCTGACCGTTAACGGTGAGCCATAAACGAAGATTATTCACATCGGCAATTTCGTCTTTGGTAGCCAACCACGGGCCTAACGGAGCGAATGTATCGCAGCTTTTTCCTTTCACCCACTGTCCGTTTCTTTCAATCTGGAAAGCTCTTTCGCTGTAGTCGTTATGCAGGCAGTAACCGGCTACGTAGTCCATTGCGTCTTTTTCTTCCACATAAGTGGCCTTTTTGCCAATTACTACTGCCAATTCCACTTCCCAGTCGGTTTTCTGACTGTTGCGCGGAATCACCAGGTCGTCGTTTGGACCTACCAGTGCGCTGGTACTTTTAAAGAACACGATAGGTTCTGTAGGAATGGCTGCGTTGGTTTCACGCGCATGATCTGCGTAGTTAAGACCGATGCAGATAATTTTGGAAGGACGAAGGATAGGTGAGCCCAAACGCGTACCGGCAGGTACCTGCGGGCATTCCGCTGCATGTGCGCCATACCATTCTGATAAGCGCGCCAGCCCGTTGGTTTCAAAGAATTTCTCTCCAAAATCTTCACCAAATGCACTCACGTCAAACATTCCCGCTGCGGTTGCAACACCCGGTTTTTCTTCTCCCGGTAAACCAAACCTGATCAGTTTCATATCGATATTATTTATTTATTAGTCTTACTTAATTTCTTTCAGTGTTTTAATCTGTAACCTTCCGTTTTCCACATGCAGGTCAATCACCGGTTCTGCTTTACCATCTTTTACAAAAGAGAAATACACATGATCATTTTCTCCTGTTGGCTGGATCACACCTTTACTGCCACTGGGCACCGGCATGAACATACTTTTACGGAGACCGCCAAATTCCACATACAGTTCCAGGCTGTCGGGCGAGGCATCCGGTTTGATCTCTGCAATAAAATCTGCCAGGATGTTTCCGGACTGAATACTCTTTTTATATTGCTGCAACATTTCGCCGCCGGCAGATACCTTACCAAGACCCAGCGTGCCTTCCATGTATGCCCAGATTGGCTCAGGCGGCGTGGCAGCCCATAATATTTTCATGTCTTTTTTACTGTCTACAAAAGCGTGGTAATAACGTGGCTGATGATTCGCTTTCATAACGCCGATATAACAGCTGTTGGGCTCATTCCACAACACCTTGTAAAGGTCCTGCTCCGGTGCGTCTTTCAGGATCGTTTGTTCAAAAGTTTTTTCCTTTGTTCCTTCTTTCAGCTGAAATTTAATCGTGACCAGCGAAGTATCTTTTTCCTTATCAGAAAAAGTAACAGATACGGTACCACCCGGTGTGGCCGGTTTTACCGCTGTGGCAGAATCCCCGGTGGCAGTGCCGTTGTTAGTACCGGAATTACAGGCAGATAATACGGCTATTGCTATTGCCAGCCCTATTCGAAAATGTTGCATGATATAACTAAGAATTAATGAATGAATAACTTGAAAGATACGGGTAATCGTCCGCACTTTAAAACACACATCACATTAATTATTAATTATTAAGCCTGATAAAACCGCCATCGATGGGGTAGTCGGTTCCGGTAATAAAGCCTGCTTCGTCGGAACACAGGAATAACGCCAGGTTACCCACTTCCACTGGTTTAGCCATGCGGCCGATGGGTTGTGTTTTACTCAGCTTATCAAACATTTCTGCTTCCCTGCCCGGGTAATTCTTGGCAATAAACCCATCCACAAACGGCGTGTGTACTCTTGCTGGCGACACACAGTTGCAACGGATATTAGCGCCGAGGTAATCTTTCGCCACGGATAATGTCATGGTCAGCACGGCGCCTTTACTCATAGAGTAGGCCAGCCTGTCCGGTATACCTACACTGGAAGCAATGGATGCCACATTGAGGATCACACCGCCGCCCTGTGCTTTCATTTGTTTAATGACTGCATACATGCAGTTATAGGTGCCCTTTACATTTACCTGGTACACCCTGTCGAAGTCCTGTTCCGCCGTATTTTCGAGGTTACCCACATGCGCAATGCCTGCACAGTTCACCAGGATATCCAGTTTACCGGCCGTTTGTACAATACCGTCCATAACGCCTATCACAGCTGCCTGGTCGGCTACATTGCACGCATGTACGCTTGCCTGCCCGCCTGCTGCCCTGATTTCCTCTGCTGTAGCTTTACCACCCTCTTCATTCAGCTCCAGGATATGCACCTGCGCACCCTGCGCCCCGAATGTTTTTGCTATTGCCTGTCCTATGCCGCTACCACCACCTGTGATAACCGCTACCTTATTGTCTAGTCTGAACAGTTCCATCATTAAAAAATTTAAGGGTTCTAAAATACCTATTAATATAAGGTGATTGCAATTGTATTTTCACTGTATTTCATACTTTCTTGCCTAATTTTCGCAAAATTCAATAATCAGGTCCAAATACGGGGCTTTTTCTGCAATTTTAAGCACATGAAAATAATACTGTTAGCGGCGCTCCTGTGGACCATTTCCGGCCAGCTATCCGCCCAGAAAATACCGGTGAATAAATACGGACTCGCCGTATTGAGCACCCGGCAGCAATATGATCAGCTGGTGAAAGCCGACAGCAACCAGCTGCTCGTAAACCTGGAAAAGTATATCCCGGGCATCAAAAAAGATGTGCGCTATGCCACCACCAATAACTTCACCAAACAAAAGCTTTATACCCGCACTGACATTTATCTCCGGCTGCCGGCAGCCAAAGCTCTCAAAGCAGTACAGGAAGCCCTGCGCAAAAAGGGATACGGCCTGCTCATTTACGATGCATACCGTCCTTATCATGTAACGGAAACGATGTTTAAAATAGTACCGAACGACCTCTATGCGGCCGATCCCCGCAAAGGATCGGGGCACAACCGCGGCGTGGCCATAGACCTGACTATGGTAAGCCTGAAAACAAATAAGCCCGTGGCAATGCCTACGGACTTTGATGATTTTACCCTGAAAGCGCATGAAAACTACACCCCGCCGGATCCGGCAATGGCGGCCAACCGCAAATTGTTAAAAGATACCATGATGCAACATGGCTTTAAAGGAAGTTCTACAGAATGGTGGCACTTCTATCTGCCGGATTATAAAAAATACCCGCTGATGGATATCTTCTTTTAAGATCATGGAATCTTCACGGTATCCACCCGGTTGGGAATCCCCTCCCACTTTAAATAATAGGTGCCGTTATCGGCAGGTATAAAAGAATACGTTTTGGTTTGTGTAGTAAATGCCTGTGTACATACGGTGCAGGTATTGTATATATATTCCGCCTTTAGCAGTACAGTATCCTTGTCCCTCATCTCCACAATTTTGTTGATAGCGTAACAGGAATTGGGGAAGGTACAGCTTACATCATAAAAAGCACCATTCTGACCTCTTGCATCGCTGGTGGATTTACCCATGTATTTCGCGCCCACAATATTCACCCATCCGTACTGGGAGCAATTATCTCCTTCTTTGCTGCAACCGGCAAAAAGTAAAAAGGCAAGGAGTAAGGGAGTTGTTTTCATCAGGCAAATATTTCACCTGTAGAACGGGGTGGCGCGGGAAAAGTTACAGCGCGCGGATTTTGTCTTTCTCAGGATTACGCTGATTTTACTGATTACCTGGATTTTTACTTTTGGATTTTTTTGGATTTTTTGATTTAATAATAAGTAAGGGAGATAGAAGCGAATATATCCGCTGCTATCTCCCTTAATCCTTTATAAAATCAAAAAAGTAAAAATCCTGGTAATCAGTATAATCAGCGTAATCAGCGGGAAAGACAAAATCCGCGTTTAGTATATCTTGTTCAGCGCGTCCACGTAGGCGTGCACGGAAGCGTTCACGATATCGGTGGAGATACCGAAACCGTAGTACGACTGGCCGTTATGTTTTACGCGCATGTTTACTTTACTCACATCGTCGCTGCCGCCGCGCATGGATTGAATATTAAATTCATCCAGTTCAATATCGTCTTTAATAATATCGTGGATCGCATTGATGGTAGCATTAACGGGGCCGTTACCGGCGGCACTGGCTTCTTTTTCTTCGCCATTGATACGCAGTTTAACGGTGGCCATGGGACGGAGCGGATCGCCGCAAACCACCTGCAGTAAGATTACTTTGATGGCATTGTCGCCGTAGGTTTTGGCGTCGCCATCGCCCATCAGTTCCAGCAGATCGGCGTCATTGATTTCCTTTTTGGTATCCGCCATCAGCAGGAAGCGTTGGTACACTTCATCGATGTTCACTCTTTCCAGGTTGTATCCCAGGCGCGACAAGTGATGCTTCAGCGCATGACGGCCACTGCGGGCAGTGAGGATAATGGAGTTGGAGTTGATTCCTACATCTTCGGGGTTCAGGATTTCGTAGTTTTCGCGGTGTTTCAGCACGCCATCCTGGTGGATGCCGGAGCTGTGTGCAAATGCGTTACGGCCTACAATGGCTTTGTTAGGCTGTACCGGCATGTGCATCATGGTTTCCACGAGATTACTGATTTCGTAGATCCCTTTTGAGTTGATCTGGGTATGATATCCCAGCGCATGATGCGTTTTCAGAATCATGGCTACTTCTTCCAGTGAAGTGTTACCGGCACGTTCACCGATGCCGTTGATGGTACATTCCACCTGGCGGGCGCCGTTGATAATACCTGCAATGGTATTGGCGGTAGCCAAACCGAGGTCGTTATGACAGTGAACGGAAATGATCGCTTTATCGATATTGGAAACGTGATCTACGAGGTACTTGATTTTTGCACCATACTGATCGGGCAGGCAGTAACCGTTGGTATCGGGGATGTTAACGGTGGTAGCACCGGCTGCAATCACGGCTTCGATCATGCGGGCCAGGTATTCATTGTCTGCGCGGCCGGCATCTTCTGCATAAAATTCCACATCATCGGTAAACTTGCGGGCATAGGTTACAGCGGCTACGGCACGTTGTAAAATTTCATCGCGGGTGCTGTTGAATTTATATTTGATGTGCATATCGGAAGAACCGATACCGGTATGGATACGTTTGCGTTTTGCGAAGCGTAAAGCATCTGCGGCAGCATCAATATCTTTGTTATTGGCGCGGGTAAGTGCGCAGATCACGGGCTCTGTAACCGCTTTGGAAATTTCCACCACGCTCTGGAAGTCGCCCGGACTTGAAATCGGGAAACCTGCTTCGATGATATCTACGCCTAATGCTTCGAGTTTTTTTGCTACTTCAATTTTTTCAACGGTTGTCAGCTGACAGCCGGGGACCTGTTCTCCATCACGCAAGGTGGTATCAAAGACGTATACACGATTTTTATCCATGATAGTGTAATAATTTTATTGAATGATTAATTCAGATTCTCTAATACTTTGGCGCCCATCGCATCGGTGCCCATAATGAAATCGTTCACGGTGTGTTTGTTGGCGATGTCCATTGTTCTGTAACCCTGTCTGAGAGTAGCTTCCACGGCTTTGATCACCCGTTGTGATTCTGTTTTCAGGCCAAAGGAAATATCCAGCATGAGGGCGGCAGATAAGATAGAAGCCAGTGGATTGGCAATGCCTTTACCGGCAATATCATGTGCAGATCCGTGGATCGGTTCAAAGAAACCGGTACTGTCGCCGATAGAGGCAGATGCCAGCATCCCCATGGAACCAGCGATCTGGGAGGCTTCATCCGTAAGGATATCACCAAACAGGTTACCGGTAACCACTACATCAAAGCGTTTAGGATCTTTGATCAGCTGCATGGCCGCGTTGTCGATGAACATATGTTCTGTTTCCACATCAGGATATTCTTTTGCTATTTCCTGCACCACTTCCCTCCAGAGACGGCTTGCTTCCAGCACATTTGCTTTATCCACAGAGCACAGCTTTTTGCGGCGGGTGCGCGCTGCTTCGTAAGCTTTGCGGGCAATGCGTTCTACTTCATAACGGTGGTAGATCATGAGGTCGGAAGCGGTGTTGCGGTCGGCAGTCCGGATCTTTTCACCGAAATACACGTCGCCGGTCAGCTCACGGAAAAAGAGGATATCTGAACCGCGTAAAATTTCCGGTTTAATGCTGGATGCTTCCAGCAGTTCATCAAATAACTTTATCGGGCGGAGGTTGGCATACAATCCCAGTTCTTTCCTGATCTTCAGCAAACCTTGTTCTGGTCTTACTTTCAGGGTAGGATCGTTGTCATATTTAGCATGACCGATAGCGCCGAACAGGATAGCATCGGAGTTCCGTGCTTTCTGCAGCGTTTCTTCAGGCAGCGGATCACCGGTAGCTTCAATGGCTACGTGGCCCATGATCCCTTCTTCGAAGGTAAAAGTGTGATGATAATTTTTGGCTATTGTTGTCAGCACTTTTTGTCCCCATGCGGTCACTTCCTGTCCGATCCCATCTCCGGGTATAACTAGTATTTTCTTCTCAACGCCCATATATGTGTTTAGCTTTTAGTATTTAGCTTTTTGATGATTAGAAATTATATGTTCTTGTGGTTTCGTATTGTTCAATTTCTTTACGGAGGCTCAGTAGGTAATCGATATCATCATAGCCGTTGAGCAGGCATGTTTTTTTGTACTGGTTGATATCGAAGTTTTCTTTTTCGCCGGTGCTCACAATTTTTATGAACTGGTTTTCCAGGTCTACTTCCAGCTCGGCTTTAGGATCCGCTTCTATGGCTTTAAAGATACGGTCCAGGAAATCTTCTGATACCTGGATGGGTAAAATGAAGGTGTTAAGGGCGTTATTTTTAAAGATATCTGCAAAGAAGCTGCTCACCACTACTTTAAAACCGGCATCCGCAATCGCCCAGGCGGCGTGTTCACGGGAGGAACCGCAACCAAAGTTTTTACCGCCTACGAGGATCTGGCCACTGTAGATGGGATTGTTCATCACAAAATCCGCCTTTGGCGTATTATCGGCTTCATAGCGCCAGTCGCGGAACAGGTTTTCGCCGAAACCTTCCCGGGTGGTAGCTTTCAGGAAGCGTGCGGGGATGATCTGGTCTGTATCTATATTTTCGATGGGTACAGGTACCGCCGATGAAACGAGGTGTTGAAATATTTTACTCATGATGATTTTACAGTTTAAATTTTTGTGGCGGCCACTCTCAGGCGCACATAATCCGCATACAATTCGCCGTTCCGCATCAGCTGAGGCGCCAGTTCGTATTGCACCTGCTGCAGGATGGCGCCTTTGTCCTGTTCCGGCATGCCGGCAAAAAAGTGAGCGCCAAACATCTCCAGCCAGTCGCTGATGCCTGTTTCCGGATCCACCAGTTTTGAAGGGCGGTCAAAAAAATGCACCCTGTCTATTTTAAAACCTTCCCTTTCCAGCAGGGTAGTATATTCTGCAGGAGAAGGGAAATACCAGAATGGTTCATAAGTATAACCCCGTTGCTGCATGGCTTTTTCCAGGTAAGTAAGGATCTGTTGCACGTTGCCCTTGCCGCCCATTTCTATCACCAGCCGGCCGCCTTTTTTCAGTTGCGCATACATCCGGCTGATGGCTTTTTCCTTTTCCCGCACCCAGTGGAGGGTAGCATTGGAAAAGATACCATCAAACTGTTGCGGCAGGGAAAAAGTAGTAGCGTCGCCCACTTCAAAGGAAATGCCGGGGAAATGTTCACTGGCGCTGCTGATCATAGCGGCGGAAGCATCTATTCCTGTTACGGTGGCGCCTTTTTGCGCCAGCTGCGCGGTGAGTTCACCAGTGCCGCAACCCAGGTCCAGGATACTTTCTCCTGATTGTGGCTGCAGCCAGTCGATCAGGCTGTTGCCATATTCAAACACGAAGGCGTGTTTTTCTTTGTATAAGTCAGCGTTCCATTCATCCATAGCTTTCGGCTTTACTTGTTCTTTTTATTAACTATTACGCCAACAATTCCCTTACATCTGTTACCCTGCCCGTAATGGCTGCTGCCGCCGCGGTGAGCGGACTGGCCAGGAAGGTGCGGGCATTGGGACCCTGACGACCTTCAAAGTTACGGTTGGAAGTGGAAATGCAGTACATGCCGGCAGGCACTTTATCTTCGTTCATGGCCAGGCAGGCGGAGCAACCGGGTTCACGCAGCTGGAAACCGGCTTCGGCAAATATTTTGTCGATGCCTTCTTCCATGGCCTGGGCCTCCACCTGTTTGGAGCCGGGAACGATCCATACCACTACATCGTCTGCTTTATGTTTGCCTTTCACAAAATCTGCTACGAGGCGTAAATCTTCAATGCGGGAGTTGGTGCAGCTGCCGATGAATACGTAATCCACTTTTTTGCCCAGCAGTTCGGCGCCGGGTTGGAGGTCCATGTACTCGAGCGATTTTTTGAAAGATGGTCTTTCTTTCTCGTCGAGCTGCTCCAGTGAAGGGATGTGACGGGTAACGCCCATGCCCATACCGGGGTTGGTACCATAAGTAATCTGTGGTTCTATATCAGCAGCATCAAAGGTAAGCACCTGGTCAAATACGGCGTCGCTGTCGGAATACAGTGTTTTCCAGTATGCCAGGGATTTATCCCAGTCGGCTCCCTTAGGCGCGAACTCGCGGCCTTTGATATAATCGAAAGTGATATCGTCCGGCGCGATAAGGCCTCCGCGGGCGCCCATTTCAATGCTCATGTTGCAGATGGTCATACGGGCCTCCATACTGAGACTACGGATGGCTTCCCCTGCATATTCCACGAAGTAACCGGTAGCGCCGGAAGCGGATATTTTAGAGATGATATAAAGAATGATGTCTTTAGAAAGTACGCCCTTGCCCAGTTGTCCGTTCACTTCGATCTTCATCCGCTTGGGCTTGTATTGCAGGATACACTGGGTGGCCAGTACCTGTTCCACTTCGGAGGTACCGATACCAAAGGCAACGGCGCCGAAAGCTCCGTGAGTGCTGGTGTGGCTGTCGCCGCAAACGATGGTCATGCCGGGCAAAGTGATGCCCAGCTCCGGTCCTATCACGTGCACGATGCCCTGGAACCGGTGACCCAGTCCGTAAAGCTCTACACCGAATTCAGAAGTATTTTTCGTGAGCATTTCCACCTGGCGGCGGCTCAATGCTTCTTTGATAGGCTGGTCCTGGTGTAAGGTAGGTACGTTGTGATCGGCGGTAGCCCTGGTTTTAGCCGGGCGGAATACCGGGATGCCACGTTTACGCAGCCCGTCAAATGCCTGGGGACTGGTCACCTCGTGAATAAAGTGCGTGTTGATGTACACTGCATCGGGATGCCCCGGCTTGCTAACCACTATATGGCCATCCCAGATCTTATCAAATAACGTTTTTCCCATCCTTTTGCTTCCTTTTATAATTGTTTATACCTTCAAATCTAATGGTCCTTAATTAATTGCCATATCGCTAAATTTGCTTTAATTACAACCTTTAAACACCACTGATACACGTTAATATACTGTTTATCAATAAATTACAAGATTTTAATAACGATGCCCAACAGTCAAAGTGATGCTTTATTCATATTAATAAAAACCTTAACAAAAGCCGAAAAACGCAATTTTCAGCTGGCGTTCAACAAAAACAACACCAAAGAAGATGTACTTTTTATTCAATTGTTCACCACGCTGGACAAAATGAAAGAGTACGATGAAGAGCAGATACTGAAGAAAATAACGGATATCAAAAAGCAGCAGCTATCGAATGTAAAAGCACATCTTTACAAGCACCTGTTATCCAGTTTGCGGCAATTATATAAACAAAAGGACCCGTTGATCGACCTGCGCGAGCAGCTGGATCATGCGCGGGTGCTGTATAATAAAGGATTGTACAACCAGAGCCTGAAGATACTGGCCAAAGCCAAAACGATGGCGCAGGAACAGGAAGAGGTGATGCTGACCTATGAAATTGTGGAGTTTGAAAAGCTGATTGAATCGCGGCATATTACGCGGAGCCTGGAAAACCGGGCGGAAGTGCTGAGTGCCGAGTCCAGGCAGATAGAGCAGCAGCTCACTAATATCAGCCGCCTGTCGACCCTTTCCCTGCGGATGTATGGCCTTTACCTCAAGCTGGGCCACGCCCGCAATGAGCGGGATGCTGAAATGGTAAAGTCTTTTTTTGAAAGCCAGCTGCCGCCCTTGCAGCATGTGCACATGAGCTTTTACGAAAAGGTGTACATGTACCAGGCATCGAGCTGGTACTACTATATTCTGCAGGACTTCGTGATGTATTACCGTTATACACAGAAATGGGTGGACCTGTTCCGTAAATACCCGTCCCTGCAGCAAACGGATATGGACCTGTATATTAAAGCGCAGCATAATTTGCTGACCGCGCATTTTTATACTTCGAATTTTGAAAAGTTCAAAACAGCCCTGCAGGACCTGGAAGAATTTATCCGGGACAACCAGGATAATTTCCACGAAAACACCCGCACCTCTGCTTTTGTATACCTGTATACGGCCAAAATAAACCGTTATTTCCTGGAAGGCACGTTCAGCCAGGGTTTGGAAATGGTGCCGGAACTCGAAACAGAGATCACCAGGCATACGCTGAAAATAGACCAGCACCGGGTACTGGTATTTTACTATAAGATAGCCTGTTTATATTTTGGTAGCGGTGACAACAACAAAGCCATTGTTTATCTTAATAAAATTATCAATTTAAAAATTGGTAACCTGCGGGCAGATATCCAGTGTTTTGCCCGTATCCTGCACCTCATTGCACATTACGAACTGGAGAATTACAGCCTGGTGGAATACCTGATCAAATCTGTTTACCATTTCATTTCAAAACACAAGGATCTTGGTTTGGTGATGGAAGAAATCATGAAATTCCTCCGCCGTTATATTTATGCCAATCCCAAAGCATTACGTAATGCGTTTGTAGACCTGAAAGACCGGCTGGAACAGATCTCGGAAGATCCGTACGAACGCCGTTCCTTCCTTTACCTGGACATTATTTCCTGGCTGGAAAGTAAGATTGAGAGCATACCGGTGCAGGAAGTTATTCACCGGAAATTTGTGAATAAAGAAAAACGCATTTAAATAAAACCGACGAGCATATGTCTGCTGACAAACAGTATCATTTCATTGCCATTTCCGGCAGTTTACGGAAAGGCTCTTACAACACGATGGCGCTGAAAGCGCTGCAAAAACTGTGTCCTTCAAACATCACAGTGGAGCAGGTATTTTTCGACAAAATCCCGATGTACAATGCCGACCTGCATACCGAGCAATTGCCGGAAGAAGTAGTGCCGCTGGTACATAAAATCAAGGAATCGGATGGCGTGATCATTGTTTCACCGGAATACAACTACTCCATACCCGGCGCTCTGAAAAACGCGATAGACGTGGTTTCCAGGCACCCCGACAAACCCTTCAGCGAAAAGGCAGTGGCTATTATGGGCGCCTCGCAGGGCCAGATCGGTACTGCCAGGATGCAGTATCATTTACGGCAGGTGATGGTATTCCTGAATGCGTTTGTGATCAACAAACCGGAGATCATGATTGGCAATGCCCAGCATAAGTTTGATACCGATGGTAACCTGACAGATGAACTGGTGATTAAGCAAATCCCTCAGCTGCTGCTTTCACTGGCACGGCTGAGCGACAAAATGGGTCATGAACCTGTTTCTATATAAGGTTCATAACTGCGGTATTTTGTAAAGAAGATAATGGCCGATGCTGTCTGTAACAACAGTACAGCCGGCCATTCATAATGTCCGAGTACCATGAACAGCACAATGAAAGAAGTGAGCATGGTATAACGTACGTGCACTTCCGGATTCATTTTAGGAAAAAACAATAGGGTACGGAACAGGACCATTAATGATAGTGCCGTACAGAATACCGTTATCAGCCCCCATGGTGTGGTTTTCGTATATGCATTAACGGTAATGATGATCATCTCCGGTAAAAAAGTAATCACATACACGCCCACCAGCCGCATATAGTGGGTAAATAAATTAACAGGAAGATTTTCCATGAAATTAAGGTACGTATCATCAAACGCGCGATGATGCACCATCAGCTGCATATGTGTAAGCACGCTGATCATCACGCCCAGCTGCAGTCCGCGAAGATCAAAATAATCGCCTCTTGTCATAATGAGGAAGGTGAGCCACAGCACTCCTGCGGAAAACAGTTTAGTGCTCACAATCCGGCGCGGAAAATTAGTAAACAGTTCATAGAGGAAAAACAGTACCGGCGGCTTTGTAAAGTGCCGGTTGATCCAGCGTTGCAGGTGGCCTGTAAAAAAGATGACATCCGGTTGTTCCAGTTTTCTTTCATATAACGTTAACGGCCATATGCAATTGGCAATATTAACAACCGTGATGATCACCGCCTGTACATAGTATCCCTGTTGGATCGCAATAACGAGGGCAATGACCACATATACCAGTACCGGCATATAAATGGCCGTATGGAGCCGCAGCCAGATAACACGGCGGGTTGGTTTATCGATACTGCCCATGGTGGGATACAGGAAATCATATCCCTGCAGCTGAAATGTTTTCAGCATGAAGCCCACGCATTTAAGCGCGTAGGAAGTCCACAGCAAGAGCACCAGGAACAGGAATGTATAATTGCCCAGGAAGCCCAGCATCAATCCTTTGTGATAGGCGAGCAGGTTGGCGCCGTTTACCACGCCGAACAGCAAATAAAACAGTACCAGGAAAAAACCCGTATTCTGAATATAGAACCGTTTTGTGAATATTTTACTAAGTATTGCCGTGGTGGTACGCATATCAGCTGAGCGTAATGTTTTTATGAGCTACTTTCAGTGTGCCCGTTACCGTTAATTCTTCCTCATCCAGCGGCTGGTGGGAAGTGATACAAAAAGAAACGCCTTTGGCGCTGTACTCGCGGATCAGGTCGTACAAAACAGCCAATGCGCGGGTATCGATGGTGATAAGGGGTTCGTCCAGCAGGATGAGGGCCGGGTTACCGGTAAAGGCCAGCAGCAGGGACAATTTTTTCAACATGCCGCTCGAATAACTGCTTACCGGGTTATTCACAAAGATATGCACACCGAGTTTTTCACTGATGGCCCGGATCTCTTCCGGGTTCCCTCCTTTGGTATTGAGGTAAAGCTCCAGTAAATCGCGGCCGGTGAGGAAAGAAGGGTAAAGCGGTTCCGCTTCCGCGTAGTTGATCAGGCGGCGGAACTGTACCGGGTGTTCCCGGCTACTCACCTTTCCTTGTAGCAGTATTTCCCCTTTGAAGGGGATTAAGCCTGCCATGACCTTCATGCAGGTGGTTTTGCCGGCGCCGTTTTCCCCCTGCAGCCAGTAAATGCCGGCGGGCAGCTCCAGCCGGGCAATATCCAGGACAGGTACATCCTGGTAGTTCTTCTTAACCGCATGAAGGGCGATAACCGGTTCGGGCATATGAAAAAGACTTAAAAGTGTAAATATGAAAAATTATCGCATATATATTTACGGAAGGTCATCTTTTTAACAAAAATTTTCCGGGTACATTTTTATACTGATCATCATTCATTTAGCCGTAACAGTTAAAAAAATAATCATATAAGCCAGATTTTTGCATGCCCTTTTTCACATGCTAATCATATTACATATGCACAAGGTGCAAAACCCGTGAAACACGCGTTGCCACTATACTTTCATTAAAGTTGTATATCTTTTCCACACCTGTTGAAAACTATATCGGGCATGCCTTACCCGGATGCTTACATTTGTAATCCTGAGCGTATGGATTTTAGGAAGCAGAGATGTTGAAATCGGATTGTGGGAAAGAGAAGTGAAGATTTCGGTATGCTGACCCCAAAAGAAAAACCAAAAACCTTCGACAGTACCCATAAAATAATTAAAGATGAGTAACGAGAATGAAATTCTTTTAAAAGAGAACAAGGACCGTTTTGTGCTATTGCCGATCAAATACCCAAAAATCTGGGAGCAATACAAAAAGCATGAGGCCAGTTTCTGGACAGCAGAAGAAATAGATTTAAGCAGTGATCTTAAGGATTGGGCAGGCCTGAATGATGGCGAACGTCATTTTATCTCTCATGTACTGGCATTTTTCGCCGCCAGTGACGGGATCGTAAATGAGAACCTGGCAGTAAACTTTATGAGTGAAGTACAAATCCCGGAAGCCCGGTGTTTTTACGGCTTCCAGATCATGATGGAAAACATCCACTCTGAAACATATGCATTGCTGATAGACACCTACATAAAAGACGGTACAGAAAAAGACCGTTTGTTCCACGCTATCGATACCGTACCCGCGGTAAAGAAAAAAGCGGAATGGGCATTACGCTGGATTGAAAACGGCAACTTCGCCGAACGCCTGGTGGCATTTGCTGCTGTAGAAGGTATCTTCTTCAGCGGTAGTTTCTGCTCTATCTTCTGGCTGAAGAAAAGAGGCCTGATGCCGGGCTTAACCTTCTCCAACGAACTGATCAGCCGTGATGAAGGGCTGCATTGCGAATTCGCGTGCCTGCTTTACAGCATGCTGGAAAATAAACTGAGTGAAGAACAGGTACACGGCATCATCCGCGATGCAGTGAGCTATGAAAAAGAATTTATCACAGAAGCCCTGCCGGTTGGACTGATCGGCATGAATGCCGAACTGATGTCGCAATACATTGAATTTGTGGCAGACAGATGGATCGGTGAGCTGGGCTACAACAAGATATTTAATGCGTCTAATCCTTTTGACTTCATGGAAATGATTTCCTTACAGGGTAAGACCAACTTCTTTGAAAAACGTGTGGGAGATTACCAGAAATCCGGCGTAATGGGTGGTACAAAAGAATCACAGACATTCAGCCTGGAAGAAGATTTTTAAAACATTTTGAATTACTAACCTCTTAAATTCGCAAACCCATGTTCGTAATCAAAAGAGATGGAAGGAAAGAAGCAGTGAAGTTCGATAAAATCACTGCGCGTATTGAAAAACTTTGCTATGGTTTCAATACAGAATATGTAGATGCCATAGATGTAGCGAAAAAAGTGATACAAGGTTTGTATGATGGTGTAACCACCAGCGAACTCGACAACCTGGCTGCCGAAACGGCCGCCTCCCTTACTACAAAGCACCCGGACTATGCACTGCTGGCTTCCCGCATAGCAGTAAGCAACCTGCATAAGAATACCATCAAGTCGTTTTCCAAAACGATGAAGAAACTGTATGATTATATTGATCCCAAAACCGGCAAAAATGCAGCGCTGCTGTCTGACGACGTTTGGGAAATCATCCGGAAAAATGCAGAAATCCTGGATTCCAGCATCATCTACGACCGCGACTTTGCCTTTGACTATTTCGGGTTCAAAACACTGGAACGTTCTTACCTGCTGAAAACAGACGGTAAAGTTCAGGAACGCCCCCAGCATATGCTGATGCGCGTATCTGTTGGCATTCACAAAGAAGACATTGAGTCTGCCATCAAAACATACAACCTGATGAGTGAGCGCTGGTTTACACATGCCACGCCTACCCTGTTCAACGCAGGCACTCCAAAACCACAGATGTCTTCCTGCTTCCTGCTCACCATGCAGGACGACAGCATCGAAGGCATTTACGATACCCTGAAACAAACGGCCAAAATTTCACAGAGCGCCGGTGGTATCGGTTTAAGCATTCATAACATCCGCGCTACAGGATCCTACATCAGTGGTACCAACGGTACTTCCAATGGTATTATCCCGATGCTGCGCGTATTCAACGATACAGCACGCTACGTGGATCAGGGTGGTGGCAAACGCAAAGGCGCTTTCGCTATCTACCTGGAACCATGGCATGCCGACATCTACGAATTCCTGGATCTGCGCAAAAACCACGGTAAAGAAGAAATGCGCGCCCGCGACCTGTTCTACGCCCTCTGGATGCCAGACCTGTTTATGAAACGCGTGGAATCCAACGGCGACTGGTCGTTGTTCTGCCCGCACGAAGCACCAGGACTGCACGAATGCTGGGGTGATGAATTTGAAGCCCTGTACGCCAAATACGAACAGGAAGGACGCGCCCGTAAAACAGTAAAGGCACAGGATCTGTGGTTTGCCATCCTCGATGCGCAAATAGAAACCGGTAACCCCTACCTGCTGTATAAAGATGCGGCCAACCGCAAATCCAACCAGCAAAACCTGGGTACCATCAAGAGTTCCAACCTCTGCACGGAAATCATCGAGTATACCGATGCAGACGAAGTGGCGGTTTGTAACCTCGCATCCCTGGCACTGCCCCGCTTTGTAATTGACGGTAAATTTGATCACCAGAAATTATACGAAGTAACTTACCAGGCTACCCTGAACCTCAACAAGATCATCGATAACAACTACTACCCTATCGAGGAAGCCAGACGCAGTAACATGCGCCACCGCCCTGTAGGACTGGGTGTGCAAGGTCTTGCTGATGCGTTTATCCTGATGCGTTATCCGTTTGAAAGCGATGAAGCTAAAAAACTGAACAGCGAAATATTTGAAACCATCTACTTCGCAGGTTTAAGCGCTTCCCACGATCTCGCAAAAGTAGACGGCGCCTACGAAACCTTTAAAGGTTCCCCCGCGTCCAAAGGTATCCTCCAGTTTGATATGTGGGATGTGAAACCTTCCGCACGCTGGGACTGGGAAAGCCTGAAAAAATCTATCGTGAAAGACGGTATCCGCAACTCCCTGCTGCTGGCGCCAATGCCTACCGCTTCCACTTCACAGATCCTCGGCAACAACGAGTGCTTTGAACCATACACTTCCAACATCTACACCCGTCGTGTATTGAGCGGTGAGTTTGTAGTGGTGAACAAACACCTGCTGAAAGACCTGGTAGAACTGGGACTGTGGGATAATGATATGAAAACAAAGATTATTTCACACAATGGCTCTATCCAGAACATTGCTGAAATACCTGCAAATATTAAAGAACTGTACAAAACAGTTTGGGAAATCAAACAACGTAACCTCATTGATATGGCGGCTGACCGCGGAGCTTTCATCTGCCAGTCACAATCACTGAACCTGTTCGTTGACACACCTACTACCGGTAAACTTACCTCCATGCACTTCTACGCCTGGAAGAAAGGTCTGAAAACCGGTATGTACTACCTGCGTACTCAGGCAGCCACTCAGGCCGTTCAGTTTACCGTAGAGAAACAAGGCGGTCAGCAAATCCAGCCAGTAGTTGCTACCGGCGGCGACAGCGCGGCAGAAGAAATGGTGGTGGGTGCAGTTTGCACCATGGAAGAAGGTTGCGTTACCTGCAGTGCATAAGGGTTTATGTAAGTATAAATGCGAATCCCTGGTCAAATGGCCAGGGATTTTTTTGTGCAATAACTTTACCTAATACCGTTTCCCCGGCTTCGTGGTACAAAACTCCTTACGCGCAATTTGTTTAATAAACGTTTCAGGCGTGGTTCCCAGGTAGTACTGAAAATCTTTGATCAGGTGACTCTGATCATGATACCCGAAGTCGTGGATCAGATCAAACCAGTCGATCGAATCCGCTGTATTATGTTCTATGCTGCTAATCACCTGCTTGAAGCGTAGAAACCGCAGCATTTCTTTAGGGGAATAACCAACATATTTCTTAAACCGCATTTGCACCGTGCGTTCGGAGAGGTCTGCATCCGCAGCAATGGCTTTCGCCGGCTGAATAAGCTGATCATTAAAATAGTCAGCGCCGTTCAGGAGCGGCAGTGCCCCTTCCTCCGCTGCATGTGCTGCCGTGGAGATATAATCCTTCAGTATCTCCACCCTTTCTGCTGAAGAAGGCGTTCTTTTCAATACTTCCCATAATTCATGTGCAGATGCCTGCTCCATAAAATCACCGGGGTGATGGAGCTGTTCATCATTCAATGCATCTACCGGCACCTGGAACAGCCGGTAAAAACCATCCAGGTTGAATACCACGGCCAACAGGTCTGTTTCCGGCAGCAATTCGTAGTTCAACATCTTCCTTAAAGGGCCTAAAACAGCCACTTTATCTATCTGCCTATCATCCAGCGGGGCTGCGGCAAAAGAGAACCTTACAGGGGCGCCAAAATTGAACAGCCACATCATTTCATAGTTGGGCGACAGGTGCGCGGTAGTGGTAACGAAGTCCCGGCCGGATTGCATCACGTAAAAATGCTTCACGATATCCGACAATGGCGGCGAAACTTCGAAATGTGTACCTGCTAATGCCATAAGGAGCGGTTAATTTTCTTCATCCAGATCGTGTGCCTTGAATCCCCATTCCGTCAGTAAAGTCTGATACTGTGCTTCCGGCAATCCCTGTTTGCTGTAATGCCCTGCAATGGTTTTCTGACGCATGGCCTCATAAATACTCACTGCGCAGGCTACCGAAATATTCAGGGAGCGGATAATACCCATCTGGGGAATAATAAAATTTCCGTCTGCCATTGCCCTGGCGGCATCACTCACGCCGTTCTGCTCATTACCAAAAACCAATGCTACGGAGCCACTGAAATCAATATCATAAAGACTCACCGCATCTGCGGCGAGATGTGTCGTTAATATTTTATCATATTTGCTGCGCAATACGGCAAAACAATCTGCCGCATTATCAAAATCATGTATCGTAAGCCACTGTTTGGCACTGCTGCTGCTTCTGTGACCCCAGTTCTTTATCCGCGGCGCTTTTGAGGTGATGATATAAATATCCTGTATTCCTACGGCATCGCATGTACGCATCACCGCCGACACATTATGAGGGTCCTGTACATCCTCCAGCACTACGGTTAAATTAGCCTGCCGCTTGCCCAATACAGATAATAATTTTTCTCTTCTTTCCGGTGTCATACGCTGATTATTGCCGCTAAAATACGAAATAGTGCAGAGATGGTCCTGCACCCACATTTCCTCGTTTACACATTATGCTTATCTTCACCCCCAAAATATAGATAACCTATGCTCAAAAAGATCCTGAAAATTGTGGGTATCACAATGGTGGTCTTGATACTGGCCGCTATTGCCATCCCCTATTTCTTTAAAGACAAAATAATAGCGAAAGTAAAAACAGAACTGAATAAACAGCTGACCGCCAAAGTAGATTTTAAAGATGTGGATATCAGCTTATTCCGCCACTTCCCCCGGTTGGCCGTTGGCCTGGAAGACCTGCAGGTGATCGGCACAGGAGAATTTGCTGCCGATACCCTTCTTTCTGTAAAACAAATAGATGTAGCCCTCAACCTGATGAGTGTGATCAAGGGAGATAAAATGGACATCTACAATATTGCACTCTTACAGCCACGTATACACGCTATTGTTAATAAAGATGGTGTACCCAACTGGGATATCATGAAGCCCGATACCACCGCCGCAAGTCCTGCCGACACCGGCAAAAGCAGCTTCTCACTCAGTTTACAGCAATATAAAATTGAAGATGCCTGGGTGAACTACGATGACCGCCAGGGCAACATGGAATTACTCGTTACAGGCCTGAACCACCAGGGCAAGGGCGACTTTACACAGGACCAGTTCCTCCTGCAAACCAGTACCACCGCCGGTGGCATTACCTTCCGGTATGGCCTCGTTCCTTATTTATCGCAGGTAAAAACCACCCTGGATGCCGCTATCCAGGTGGATAATAACACCAACACCTATACGTTTAAAGATGGCAAAGCCTCTCTCAATAACCTGGAACTGGCGCTGCAAGGGTTCTTTAAGCTGGTAAATGATTCCACCTATGGTATGGATATGAGCTTTAAAGCTCCTTCCACCAATTTTAAAGACCTGTTGTCTTTAATACCTGCGGTATATAAAACAGATTTCGATAAGATAAAAACCAGTGGTACCGCCGCTTTTGGCGGGTTCGTAAAAGGCAATTATTCTCCTGTGCAAATGCCTGCGTTTGGACTGGATCTGGCCGTAAAAGATGGTTTCTTCCAATATCCTGATCTTCCAAAACCGGTAAAAAATATCCAGATTGCCATGAAGATCAGCAATCCCGATGGTGTACCGGATCATACCGTGATAGATATGCCCACCGGCCACCTGGAAATGGATAACACGCCGCTGGACCTCCGCATGCTCATTAAAACACCGGTATCTGATATGTATGTAGATGCAGCTGCCAAAGGCAAACTGGATCTTTCTAAAATCACCCAGTTTGTAAAACTCGAAGCTGGCACCAACTTATCCGGCCTGCTGGATGCCGACATCAGCGCCAAAGGCAACATGAGCGCTATCGAAAAACAACAGTACGATCGCTTCTATGCCGCCGGCACACTACAACTGAGCAATATGCTCTATAAAAGCAAAGATTATCCCGATGGTGTAAAAGTGAATAATCTCTTCTTACAGTTCAACCCTAAAAACGTGACGGTGAAAGACCTTAACGGACAATACCTGGGTACCAACTTTGAAGCCAACGGAGAAGTGAATAACCTGCTCGCCTATACGTTTAAAAACGAGCCGCTGGATGGACAAATGAATTTCAAGGCAGATGAAATCAACCTCGACAAATGGATGGGTACCACCAGCACCAGTTCCACCGATCCGGCCACTGCAAAAAAGGATTCGGCTGCCGCTAC
Source organism: Chitinophaga sp. RCC_12 (assembly GCF_041360695.1). Lineage (NCBI taxonomy): Bacteria > Pseudomonadati > Bacteroidota > Chitinophagia > Chitinophagales > Chitinophagaceae > Chitinophaga > Chitinophaga sp. RCC_12. The sequence goes on along the minus strand of NZ_JBFUPS010000003.1, from coordinate 678,610 downwards.
CCCATTTGCGGTACCTGCTAACCTGAATTTAGGACTGCAGGCCAATGTGAATAAGATCCACTACGATAAAGCCGATCTTACCAATGTATCCGGCAAGCTGCTGGTAAAAGATGAAACAGTAACCATGCAGCAGCTGAAAGCCAATGCCCTGCAGGGTACTATGGAAATAAACGGCAACTACAGCACCAAAGCCAGCAAAGTAAACCCTGATATCAACCTGGCCTACGACGTGCAAAACCTGGATGTACAACAAACATTCAACACCTTCAACACCGTACAGAAATTAATGCCGATCGGTAAATTCCTTTCCGGTAAAATTACCTCGCAGTTAACTATGCATGGTAAGCTGGGAAAAGATATGTCGCCCGATCTGAGTACGCTTACCGGAGATGGCAACCTGCTGCTTGTACAAGGATTCCTGAAACAGTTTGCCCCGGTTGACCAGCTGGCCAACACCCTTAATGTAACACAGTTGAAAGACCTCTCGCTGCGTGACATTAAAAACTATTTCTCTTTTGAAAACGGACGCGTAAAAGTAAACCCGTTCAAAGTAACGGTGAATGGTATACGAATGGATATCGCCGGTTCCCACGGCTTTGACCAGTCGCTCGATTACACACTGCAGCTGGCACTGCCACGCAGCATGATGGGCGCCGCAGGCAATACGCTGGTGAACAACCTGGCGTCGCAGGCACAAAGCAAAGGCATCCCCATCAACCTGGGCGACAGCGTTCACCTGCAGGTATTAATGGCCGGAAACATTCTCAAGCCCAGCGTAAAAACCGACCTGCGTGAAACGGCCAACAACCTCAAATCACAGGCAACAGAACTGGTTAAGAACAAGATAGACACCGTAAAAAATACGGTAAAGGACAGTCTTAACCAGATCAAAAATACCGCTGTCAATTCCCTGAAAAATCAACTCAAAGATCAACTCAGCGGAAAGAAGGATTCTACCAAACCCGCCACGGGCAAGCCACTGGACAACGTAGGCAAACAAGCCGGCGAATCCGTGAAAAACACCCTGAACGGCCTGTTCGGCAAGAAGAAACCGGCGGCGGATACCACGAAGCACTGACGCGGAGGTTGTCTTTCCCGCTGATTACGCTGATTTTACTGATTTAGGGATTTGATCACTTTGGATTTTAGATGATTAGGGGAGATATAAGCGGATATTTTCGCTTATATCTCCCCTAATCTTTTAAAATCCTTTATAAAATCAAAAAAGTAAAATCAAGGTAATCAGTAAAATCAGCGTAATCAGCGAGAAAGACAAAATCCGCGTTTTTTACGTAACTTATGGTAACCAAAACCCCGGACCATGTGGTTACGTTTCTTACATTCCACTTATTGTAATCCAGCTATTTTTGCGGGCATCTTCTTCTATCTCATTGGGTATTTCATACACCGTTTCCCGCCTAAAAGTCCTAAATCCTGGTATGGTTACCGCAGCGTATTGTCTACCAAAACGCCTGAAATGTGGCGCTCTGCCAATGAATATGCCGCATATATTTCGCGGCGTGTAGGCGTGATACTGGTGGTTAGCGGCGTTGCATGCGCACTTCTTTTTCAGCGCCAGTCCGATTGGTTCTGGTATATCACCGTGGGCGCTGTAGTAGCAGGCACCATGTACCTGGTAGGAGATACTGAATGGGAATTAACCCGTCACTTCGACAAAGACGGCAAACGTATCCTTCCGGAATAAAACAAAGAAGGCGCTGCTTTCGCAACGCCTCTTCGTGTATGTACAATTATAAACCCTTCTCTTTTATTACAACCTGCCCTGCACATCGTGCTCCGGTACAGACTGATAATTCTCTTTCATTTTACGGAGCTTCTCTTTGCCGTAAGCCAAACGGGTGATCACCACGTACAGCACCGGCACTATAAAGATGGCCAGGAAGGTGGCGGTAAACATACCACCCAATACGGTCCAGCCCATTGTTTTACGCGCTTCCGCACCTGCGCCGGACGAAAATACCAGCGGCAGGATACCCAGCAGGAAGGCCAGGGAAGTCATGATAATAGGGCGTAAACGCAGCTTCGCTGCTTCCACTGCCGCTGTTACCAGGTCCATGCCCTTATCCACACGTTCCTTCGCAAATTCCACGATCAGGATCGCATTCTTGGCCGACAAACCGATCAGCGTGATCAAACCGATCTGTGCGTATACGTTGTTGCTCAGCTTCGGCAGGAAGGTAAGCACTGTAATGGCCCCAAAGGCGCCGATAGGCACCGCCAGGAGTACGGAGAACGGTACTGACCAGCTCTCGTACAATGCGGCCAGGAACAGGAACACAAAGATGATAGACAGTGCAAAGATGTACACCGTTTTGGAACCCGACAGGAGTTCCTCGCGGCTCAAACCGGAGAACTCATAACCATATCCATCCGGCAGGGTTTGCGCCGCCACTTCTTTCAGCGCATTGATGGCATCACCACTACTGTATCCCGGCGCCGGGTTACCATTTATTTCCGCAGAGCGGAACAGGTTATAGTGTGAAATTACCGGGGCGCTTTCTATCACCTTATAAGAAGTGAGAGAACTCAGTGGCACCATAGAACCGGCTGCATTGCGTACAAATAACTGGCTCAGATTTTTGATATCCCCGCGGTAGGTGGAATCCGCCTGCGTTACCACGCGGAAGTTACGGCCATAGATGGTGAAGTCGTTGATATAAGCGCTACCCATGTATGTTTGTAATGCAGTAGCAATATCAGAGATCTTCACCCCCATTTTCTTCGCCTTCTCACGGTCGATGTCCAGCTGGTAGCCGGGCGTGCGTGCGGTGAAGAAGGAGAATGCCTTGGCTATTTCAGGGCGTTTGTTGGCGGCGGCCAGGAAGTTCTGTAATACCCCTTCAAACGCTTTCACCTCGCCGCTTCCTTTTTGCTCCAGTATAAACGAGAACCCTGCAGTAGATCCCAGACCCGGAATGGCCGGAGGTGGAATTACCACTACGTTTGCTTCTTTGTATTTCGATAACTTTTTCTGCAGCGCAGCTACCAGTCCGAAAACCTGCAGGGAATCCGGCTTGCGTTCATCCCAGGGTTTCAGCTGACAAAAGATCGTAGCACTGTTTGATTTGGTGGCAAAGTTTACCACGTTCAACCCCCCGAGCGCTGCATAGTGGGCAATACCTTCGGTGTTGTCCAGGTCTTTCATCATTTGCTGCATGACAGCCAGCGTACGTTCTGTAGAAGAAGATTCGGGCAGATCGAAGGTGATGTAAATACGTCCGTCATCTTCGGTAGGAATGAACCCGGTGGGCTTAGCTTTGAATAACATCATCGTTCCCACAAAAATGCAGATCAGGATGACAACTACAAAGCGGAAGTAGCGGATACTCTTCTTAACTCCCATGGAATAACGGGAAGTAGTATGCCCGAACCAGCGGTTGAATTTAAAGAAGAACTTGTTCAGACCCTTTGAATCTTTATCCAGGTGCATTGGTTTCAGCAACAGGATACACAACGCCGGTGTTAATGACAAGGCTACAAAAGCAGAGATCATTACAGAGATGGCGATGGTGATCGCAAACTGCTGATACAGGCGACCAACGATACCAGGTATAAACCCTACCGGCACAAACACCGCCGCGAGGATCAGCGCAATCGCAATTACCGGCCCGGATATTTCCTTCATGGCCATTGCAGTAGCGTCTCTCGGCGACATTTTCTCATGGTCAATATTATGCTGCACTGCTTCTACCACCACAATGGCATCATCCACCACGATACCAATGGCCAGTACGAAACCGAACAAAGTAAGGGTGTTGATGGTAAATCCAAGCGGGATGAAGAAGATAAATGTGGCGATAATGGATACCGGGATAGCTAATACGGGGATCAAGGTAGCGCGCCAGCTCTGCAGGAACAGGAACACCACTATCACTACCAGTATCAGCGCTTCCACGAGTGTGTGCAATACTTCCTCTATGGATACTTTTACTACAGATACGGATTCAAATGGCACTACATATTCCACATCGTTTGGAAACTGTTTCTTCAGTTCTTCCATTGCTGCCGTAACATTCTTCGCTGTTTCAATCGCATTGCTTCCCGGCGCCTGGTAAACCAGCAGGTAGGCTGCGCGCTTGCCATCCACAAAGTTGTTACCCGCGTAGTTGAATTTACCTAACTGCACACGGGCTACATCTTTCAGGTATACCAGCGTTCCGTCTGACGGACGCGTTTTAATGATCACATTTCCAAATTCCTCGGGGGTGGATAAACGTCCTTTGGTGAAGATGTTGTATTCAAAGGTTTGCCCGGTTTGTTGCGGCGGCGCACCCACGGAACCTGCGGTGATCTGCGCATTCTGTTCTGCCAGCGCTGCACGTATATCCTCGGCAGTTACGCCCATTTCTGCGAGCTTATCGGGCTTCAGCCAGATACGCATACTGAAATCATCTGCACGGGTAAAGATATCACCCACGCCTTTAGCCCTCAGCAACGCATCTTTTACATATACGTTGGTGTAGTTATCCAGGAAGGTAATATCGTGTGTGCCTTTGGGTGAGTACAAAGCTACCAGCATGAGAATGCTGGGATTACGCTTTCTAACGGTTAAGCCCAAACGCTGTACTTCCTGTGGCAGGGTAGGCTGCGCAATACCCACACGGTTTTGCACATCCAGTGCGGCGATGTTGATGTCGGTACCTACTTCAAAGTTAACCGTCATACTCATCTGACCACTGCTGGTGTTGTTGGTGTTGATATAGGTCATGCCCGGCGTACCATTCACCTGCACTTCCACGGGCGTGGCCACGGTTTGTTCTACCGTTTGTGCATCCGCACCGGTATAGGTACCTGTTACCTGCACAGTGGGGGGTGAAATTTCCGGATACTGGCCAATGGCCAGGTTCATCATCGCCAATATCCCTACCAGCACCAGTACTATAGATATTACTATAGCCGTTACGGGTCGTTTTATAAAAGTATCTGCAATCATGATCTTCTGCTGTTGATTCTACTGATAAACTATTTCTTCGCAGGCGCGCCTGTTGGTGCGGCTGGTATTCCTATCTGTATCTTGCCGCCATCACGTAAACGCTGGAAGCCTTCTGTAATCACTTTATCGCCGGCCTGGATACCGTCCATGATCACGATCCTGTCGCCGATTCTTGGTCCGAGGTGTACTTTTTGCTGGGCTGCCACAGAATCTTTTGCAATGAATACAAAGTATTCACCCATCTGCTCGGTGATGGCTTTGTAAGGAATGATCAGCCTTTCGCCGGATTGTTCATTCAACACACGCAACACGCAGCTCATACCATCTTTCAGGCGGTCGTCAGGATTACTGAATTCGATACGCACGCGAATAGTACCGGTCTGGTTATCCACCCCACGGTCGATAGCCAGGATCTTACCGGCATGAACGAACTCTGTGCCATCGGACAACTGCAAACGGAAGGTGGAGTCGCTGGCTTTGCTGCCCTGCATGGCGGCAAAACGGGAGATATCATTTTCTGTTACCACGAAATCAACACCTATCGGGTTTTCGCTGGAGATGGTATTCAGAAGGGTTGTACCGGGACTCACTTGTGCGCCCAGCTTTACCTGTGAGATACCGATACGCCCGGTAAACGGCGCTTTGATCAGGGAATAATCCAGGTCGGTACGCACAGCAGACAGGTTGGCTTCTGCTGCAGCCAGCTGGCTGCGGGAAGTTTCCAGCGTCGCTTTCGCATTATCGAGTATCTGACGGGCTACCGCATCCTGCTCTGCCAGTCGCTGGTAACGGTCATCATCTTTTTTTGCTCTCTCAAAGGTGGCTCTCGCGCTGGCCACATTTGCCTGTGCCTGCAAATAAGCCGCTTCATATTTACGGCGGTCTATTTCATACAGGGTCTTTCCTTTCTGCACCACTTCACCTTCTTTAAAAAAGATCCCGGTAATAAACCCTGACACCTGGGAACGCAGTTCCACCTGGTTCAACGCTACTACTGTGGCGGGATACTTATCATAATAAACGGCCGGTGCTACGGATGCCTCCGCAATATTTACCGGTGTAGGGGGCACAGCAGGCGCTCCTTTCTGGGCAGGACCTTTACAGGCAGTAAAGCCCAGGATACTGGCAGCGCTGATTAAGACAATGTTGTTCATTTTTTTCATATCCGTTCCGGTTACCATTTAATAATTAGCTGTTAAGGTTCCTAATGCTTTTTGCAGGTCTATCCGGCTGGACAGCACCTGGTACATGGAATTATAAAAATTCAGTTGCGCAGTGCGCAGTTCTGTTTCAGACACCAGTACATCGAGGTAGGTTTTGATCCCTTCCTTATACTGCAGTTGTAACATATCGTATACATCCTGTGCCATCTGTACATTTTCTTTCAATGTGAGATAGTCGTTGTAATTACTTTTATATGCAGCCATTGCCTGTGCGTACTGCGAATTGATCTGGCTTCTTAAAGCCGCGAAATCCCATTGTGTACGCTGGATCTGGAGTTCTGCCATGCGGATGTTATGTACTCTTTTTCCTCCCTGGAAAATGGGTAAGGATAATTTCAATCCAAGTAAAGAGTTGGGGAAATTCTCACTGTATAACTTGCCAAATTGCTCATTCTGATAAGCAAAAGAGTAGTTAATAAAAGCAGATACGGTGGGCAGGTAGCTCCATTTATTGTATTTCAGGTTAGCCTGCAGTAAGCTTTGCTGTGTTTCGAGTAACTGGTATTCAATGCGGTTTTTATAATCGGCCGTCAACAGGGTGTCCGCCCCTGTTACCTCTGCTGCTACGGAAGCGGAATCCTCCGTCAGCGGCACATCGCCGCCGTTCAGTGGATATCCCATCAGTTCCTTCAGGTAAGCCTGTTTGGAGGTGAGCAGTTCACGTGCGGCCTTTTGTTGTGCGCGGGCATTGTTCAGTGAAATGGTAGCGCGCTTGGCATCGGTTTTATCCACAATACCGCTGGCGTATTGGTTATTCGCATCTCTAAGGCTGCGTTCCAGGCGGATAATGTCTTCACTCAATACTTTGATCTGCTGTGTAGTGAGGAGTACGTCGTAGTAAGCCTTGCTCACATCTGCCACCAGGTCTATCTGGTTGCGTGCCGTGGTCTGATGGCTTTGTTTCCGTACATCCCTTGCCGTATTGGTAGCCAGTAGGAGATCACGGGTAAAGAGGTTCTGATTCAGTCCGAACTGCGCGGTAGAAGTATTGGCCACGCCTACTTTGGTAGGATTACCACCAAAAATGGAGGTGGGCAGTTCCAGGTAATGCTGGATATTATAATCCAGGTTGATCTGTGGGTACCAGTCGGCCAGCTTACTTTTCACTGTTCTGTCGGTAATCGCTTCATCGATGCGCGATTGCCTGATGACCGGCTGGTGGGAAAGGGCATACCGCACACATTCCTGCAGGGTAGCGCTGGTTAACAGAGAGTCCGTAGATTGCTGTGCAAATACCTGCGGGGATATAAATAATCCGCACGCCACAGCTAACAAATAAAATGCTCTTTTCATAAAAGGCTTTTGACATTCAGTTCATCATTGTACCAATCGAAAGAAAATAATGTATACCAGCAAGAGGTTGATTTCTTTCATGGCATGGCATTATTATCCCGTATTTGTTGCAGCGCTGTACGCACTCCAACATTTTTAATTGCCGCAAAAACATGTTAAGCTGTAATCATTACAGCAAACAGGTAGGTCGATAAGAGAGTTGCGAATTCAAAATCATCTGAAACTTTATCAGCACGGTTTCCAGGATGGTTTCAGGTATCTGAATACAACGTATAACAGCGAAGTAGGTGAACAACAAAATGATTCTGTTGCTTAGGTAAAACGAATTCGGGCGCTAAGATAACGCTATGAAAACGAAAATCCACCCTTTTGGGTGGATTTTAACAATTAAGTGAAAATCAGTTCCGGTCATCCTTTATTACGACCGCTGACAATATGTTTCTCTGCGTGATAAGATGATCTTACTAACGGTCCTGACTCTACGTAGTCGAGTCCCATATTGTAACCTATCTCGCGTAATTCGGCAAATTCATCAGGATGCACGAAGCGGGCAACAGGCAGGTGTTTTGGAGTAGGCTGGAGATACTGGCCCAGCGTTACCACATCACAACCGTTGTCGTACAGGTCCTGCATGGCCTGTACCACTTCTTCTTTTGTTTCGCCCAAACCGAGCATGATACCGCTCTTCGTGCGCATGCCACCTTCTTTCAGGCGACGGATCACTTCCAGGCTGCGGTGATATTTGGCTTGTATCCTTACCTGTTTGGTTAAACGTTCTACCGTTTCCAGGTTATGTGATACAATTTCGGGCGCCACATCGATAATGCGCTGGAGGTTTTCCCATTGGCCGCGGAAATCCGGGATAAGGGTTTCCATGGTGGTTTCCGGGTTCAATGCCCTTACGGCATTGATGGTATTGGCCCAGATAATGGAACCGCCGTCTTTCAGTTCATCCCTGTCCACAGAGGTGATAACGGCATGTTTTACTTTCATCAGGTAAATGGCTTCGGCCACGCGCTGTGGTTCATCAAAATCCACTGCCTCCGGCCGACCGGTGGCTACGGCGCAAAAACCGCAGCTACGGGTACAGATATTTCCCAGGATCATAAAAGTAGCGGTACCGGCTCCCCAGCACTCGCCCATATTAGGGCAGTTACCACTTTCGCAGATCGTATGTAATTTATGGGTATCTACCAGGTTTCTAACCTGTTTATAATTCTCGCCTATGGGTAATTTAACGCGCAGCCAGTCTGGCTTTTTTACTCTTGTTGTAGCCGGTTCGGCGGCTATTACGGGTAGTTCTTGCATCGCTTATTCCTTTCTTTAGAAGAGCAAAGTTAATACTTATCTCTTATTCCAGCGCTTCCCGAATTGGATGCTGACATATGCATTAAAAAAGAACTGTTTATTTTGGTCAACGCCATCCACGATCACCATAATAGGGATCTTTTTGGTGTAATATTCAGCATTTACCCCTACTTCCAGGGCGCTCACCACCTCGTTAAAGTGCGCCCAGTCGAACCGCATGCCCAATTTTGCATGTAAACCCGGTACCACACTGAGGTTATTCCAGCCCTTACCAAAGCCGCCGGCGCCGTTGATCTGTTCCTTATGCAGGAACAGGTCTGCTGTTTCCGGGCTGTATTTGATATCCACATTTTCGCCATTTTCGTCCTGCACGTTCAGGTAATAAGGTTTCAACAGCCCTAGGGATACGCCCCCGTAATAGATGGCGTCTACCTCTACCCCGTTTTTATTGGCTTTGCCACCGATCAGGTACCGCTGACCCACGCCCAGCTTAGCCTGGTAGAAATTATTCTGTTTACCGTATATAAATGGACGCTGGGTAAAGGCATAACCGCTGTTGTTCTTTACTTCCTTGTGACTTTTCTTCTCTCCAAACTCAAACTGGAAATAATTCACCTTTTTCCTGGTTTTCCGGTATCCCAGTTCCGCAAAGCCGGACCAGCCGTCGGTATTCAGCCGGGCACCCGCGGAAAAGTCGCGCTGGAAAACGTTTTCCCCTTCCTCCTGTTCACGGAAAATGGAGATCTTCTTCAGCTTACGCTGTTCCTTATCGCTCTTCTTATTAGTGCTTTGCTGCTGCCGTGAGGTGGATTGCGCAAACAAGCCGCCGGATATTGTTGCCAAAAACAGGATTAAGTATATTTTTTTCACAGTGGGCTATTGTTATAATAATTAAACGCTTGAACAAAGGTATTGTTATGTATATATTACAAACGTAGCTAATTTTTTTTTAGTTTACCAGGGCCTTCACTGCCAGGGAATACACTTATAATAAAAATACATTTAATTTTACGGATTGATCATTTAAAAAGATATCATGCAAACAGCATCTATTATCTATACCGGCGAACTTCGTACAACCGCCACCCACCTGCAATCAGGCACTGTTATCGAAACAGATGCCCCTGTTGATAACCGTGGTAAAGGAGAAAGATTTTCCCCGACCGACCTGGTGGCTACCGCCCTCGGTTCCTGCATGCTCAGCATCATGGGCATCAAGGCGCTGGATAATAACTGGGCTATTGAAGGCACCAAAGTAAGCGTTCAGAAAATAATGGGCTCGGATCCCCGCCGCATTACCGGCGTAACCATCGTATTCGACTTCCCCGCCGGCCATGGCTTCGGTGAAAAGGAAAGAACCATCCTGGAAAGAGCTGCCCTCACCTGCCCGGTGGCCAAGAGCGTGCACCCGGATATTGTGCAGGACGTAACCTTTAACTGGTAAGGCGGAGAATCGCCTTCGGCGATTGTAAATTGTCTTGGGCGCTGATTACGCTGATTATACTGATTGGCTTGATTTTTACTTTTTGGATTTTTTTGGATTAAAAGATGAAGGGAGATAAAAGCGGGTATATCCGTTTCTATCTCCCTTTAATCTTTTAAAATCAAACAGTATCAAATCTTCAAAATCAGTATAATCAGCGTAATCAGCGCCCAAGACAATTTCCGCATCGCCGAAGGCGAGGCGCCCTCCTCACCCCCCCGCGATGATCTTCGCTCCTATGGCGCAATGCAGGCACTTCTTCTCGTCGCAGTAGTATTGCTTCAGCTGCAACAGGGCTTGCGATTCCATAGCGCTTTCCTGGGTTACGCCCAGCCGGCTCCAGCTGTTGGTGATGTGGTTCTTTTCCGGTGGCAGCTGTTGCAGGAAATGCAACGCTTTTTCCTGGTAATATTTCCCGTTCTTATCCTGTCCGTACAGGAACAGCAATGGCAATACCGTGTTGATCAGGATGCCCTGCACCGCCTGTTTCCCTGGCCGTTGTGTGCGGGCCACGGGGTGCCCGAAGCGGTAATGCGTATGCCAGTACGCCGACGGCTGTACGAAGAACAACTGTTCCAGCGCTGTTACGTCGGGGGCTTCCAGTATGCGGGAAAACAGGTGGGGAGATTGCTGCAAAAGCGCCGCAAAAGTGGCCAGCCGCATGGTAGGAAAGGCAGCAGGTCGCATCCGCAGCCAGTTCCATTGGTGAGCGGGCATAGGACTTAGCCGGAACTTGTGTTGCAGGTGCCCGTAAACATCCTGTAACTGCAACGCATATCCGTCTGTTTGGGGCGCTTCCAGCATACCTGCCTGGCCAAACAGGAGGGCCTCCAGTTGAAGCAACAGGTGCCGGTACCGCATCAGCATTTTGTAGGGCAGCGACTGCGCCACTTGCAGGAACGGCAGGGTATTTACGGGCGTGCCATAACTTTGGGCTACCGCCCAGTAACACACCTCTTCCCAGTTGTAGCGGTTGTGCTGCAGCCAGGCCCGCAGGCTGCCGATTTTACGTTCCCAGCGCTCCGCCAGTAAGCGTTCCTTCCAGCTGAGCCAGATGAGTGGCGGTACCTGCGCGGCATGCGGGGCACAGGGCACAAAAGGCGACAACCGCCGCAGCTCCTCATACCGCTGCAGGAGCAGCTTGGGAATATGCTGCTGCAATTCCAGGCAGGGCGCCTCGCCCATTCCTACGGCGGGCATATCGTGTACAAACACCACATGCAGGATAATACGACCGTATTGCGGATTGTGCTGGTGCCCATGCCGGAACCAGTCGGATGTACGCAGGTGCAGCTCCACCTGGCCTACCCATAAGGTAGCCCCGATCCTGATTTTTGCGGCCGAAAAATCCGGCCCGCCATTGTGGTTGTGACTACCGGGAAACAAGACCTGTACTGATTCTCCGCCGGTAGTAGTTAGATGATCCTGCTTAAATAGCCGGAATGCCCAGATATGCTGGAACAGCTCTTCTGAGAGCAACGGGTTAACAAACATAAGAGATATGGTTGGGTACAAAATAATATCATCCAAAGGTAATAAAACATCGATTAATAAATAAAATTCAACTCCAATTTGGAAATCTGCTCAAAGTCATATTACCTTTGCGCCAGTTCTTACACATCACTTATCCAGAAAGGCGGAGGGACTTGGCCCTGCGATGCCTTAGCAACCTTTCCTGATTATTATGATCAGGAAAAAGGTGCTAATTCCTGCCCCGGTGCAAATCGGGGAAAGATAAGTTGGCAGAGATAATACTTCACAGAGATATATAACTTTCTAAAGGAGCTCTTCCAACAAACGGGAGAGCTTTTTTTATGCCCCTTCCCCACCCTTTTCATGGATTTGTTGTTGTTTAAGTTGATCTTTAATGATATCGTTGCAGTTGGCAATTGTGCACATTGAACATCATTAAAAATAATTTATAACATGAAAACAGCTACACAACTGATTCATAGCATACCGGTAGACGAACTGACAGGCGCTATTTCTGTGCCTATCTATCAAACGTCCACTTTTGTGCAGGAATCACCCGGCATCAATAAAGGCTTTGAGTTTTCGCGGGCGAACAACCCCACGAGAAAAGTGCTGGAAGACCTCATCTGCAACCTGGAAGAAGGGTTTGCCGGATTTGCGTTTGCCAGCGGTATGTCAGCCATAGATGCGGTGCTGAAGCTGTTAAAGACCGGCGATGAGATCATGGCCGTGGAAGATACCTACGGTGGCATCTTCCAGATCTTTAATCACATGTTTGAACGCTTTGGCATCAAAGTGAATTTTGTAGATACCAGCAACCTCGATAAAGTACTGGCCGCCATCACGCCCAATACAAAGATCATCTGGCTGGAATCCCCTACCAATCCTACTTTGCGTGTATCTGATATTAAATCTATCAGCAAAATTGCTAAACAACATAACATCCTGCTGGCGGTAGACAATACCTTCAGTACACCACTACTGCAACAGCCGCTGACGCTGGGCGCCGACCTGGTGATCCACAGCGCGTCCAAATACCTCGCAGGACACTGTGACGTAATTGCCGGCCTCGTAGTCGTAAACTCAAAAACACTGGCAGACCAGATCCGGTATAACCAGAATATTTCCGGCAGTATCCTCAGCCCGTTTGAAGCATGGCTCACCATACGCGGTATCGAAACATTATACCTGCGCCTGGAAAAACAATGCAGCAACGCCAACGCCATCGCCAACTGGCTGGCCGCACATCCCGCTGTGGATAAAGTATTTTATCCCGGACTGGCTACTCATAAAAACCATCACATTGCCCGTAAACAACAAAAAAATTACGGCGCACTGGTAAGCTTTTCCCTGAAAAGCGACAATATCAAAAACGCTATACGTATCGTAAACGCCACCAAATTATTTAAGCTGGCAGAAAGCTTTGGCGGCGTGAAAAGCATGCTGGCCCATCCGGCCACCATGACGCATCGTACCATACCGGAAGAATTCCGGAGAAAAACAGGTCTGCAGGACTCCTGCATCCGTTTATCAGTAGGCATCGAAGATGCCGATGACCTGATCAACGACCTGAAACAGGCGCTGGACAAATTAAACCATCCGGCCGGCAAGCAAATTACTGTTTTACAATAGCCGTCAGCGGTTAGCACACCACTTTCAATGTTCAGAACCTGATCATCTCTGCACAGCGAAAGACTGACCCCTACGGCGGAAAGCTCAAAAAAAAGTATGGAAAACAAGATCATCAATTTAGGCATTTTCGGATTCGGCGTCGTAGGACAAGGACTCTATGAAGTTTTGAACAGAACAAAAGGTATTAATGCACGGATCAAAAAAATCTGTATTAAAGACCCCAATAAATCAAGACCTATCGATAGCAGCTACTTTACGACAGATAAAAACGACATCCTCGAAGATCCTACCATTGACGTAGTAGTGGAACTGATCAACGACACCGAAGCAGCCTTCGAAATAGTAAGCAAAGCACTCCGCAACGGCAAAGCCGTAGTAAGCGCCAGCAAACGTATGATCGCTGAAAACCTGCCCGCACTATACCAGCTGCAGGCGGAAAACAAAGTGCCATTCCTGTATGAAGCGTCCAGCTGCGCGAGTATTCCCATTATCCGCAACCTGGAAGAATATTATGATAACGACCTGCTCAATGCTGTAGAAGGTATCTGTAACGGATCTACGAATTATATTCTTACTAAAATATTTGAAGAGAACCTCAGCTTTGCCACTGCCCTGCAACAGGCACAGGACCTGGGTTTCGCGGAAACAGATCCTACACTCGACATCGAAGGATATGATCCGAAATTTAAGATAGTGATCCTGCTGCTGCACGCATTCGGCACCTTTGTGAAACCGGAAGAAGTGTTCAATTTCGGGATCCATCACCTCAATGATTTTGATATACAATTTGCCAAACAAAGAAATTGTACCATCAAACTGATTGCGCAATGCCGCCGTCAGAACGGCCACGTATTTGCATATGTACTGCCGCACCTGATCAGGGAACACAACCTGCTTTATGATGTATATAACGAATACAATGGTATCCTGCTGGAAAGCGCATTCACCGATAAACAGTTCTTTGTAGGTAAAGGCGCCGGCGGTACGGCTACCGGCAGCGCGGTATTATCCGATATCTCCGCCCTGTTATACAACTACCGCTATGAATACAAAAAGATCAAACAAAATAATCAGCCCAGCTTTACCAACGACGTAAACCTGAAAGTATACCTGCGCTACAAAACACCGGACCAGGTAGATCTGGCAGAGTTCTTTAATATCTCGGAGAAATATGAGTCTACTGAATGGCGCTATGTGGTAGGTACTATTAACTTACAGAAACTGAGAGAAGCCGGCTGGCTGAAAAATAAAGATGTGAATATTCTCGTATTGGAATAAAGATAGTAATAAGCAAAAACCAATCATGAAAACGGCGCAGTTCCCTGCGCCGTTCCTCTTGCTTAAAAATTTTCCAGTTCTTCCACTACCCTGCTCACCGGCAGCCCCATTACATTATAGAAGCAACCGTTGATACTGTCTATGCCCACAGCACCGATCCATTCCTGGATCGCATAAGCGCCGGCTTTATCAAAAGGCTTGTACTTATCCACATAATAAGTGATCTGGCCGGTAGTTAACGGCTTGAAATGCACGGCCGTTGTCTTGGAAAAAGCGACTTCTTTTTCTCCCTGTTGAATAATAACGCCGGTGACTACACGATGTTCACGCCCGCTGAGGCGCGACAAGATATCTATAGCATCTTCACGGTCCTTTGGCTTGCCGATAATGTTGTTATCCAGCACCACCACCGTATCTGCAGCGATAATGATATCGCTGGCTTCACACAGGTGCTGCACAGCGGCCGCTTTTTGCCGGGCAATATGAACCGGGATATCCGGTATGGCCAGCCCGGGAGGAAAAGTTTCTGCGGTTTCTACCACCTTCACCTGGAAAGGGATTCCGGCCTGCTCCAGCAGCTGCTTTCTGCGTGGCGACTGGGAAGCCAGGATAACGGGTGCGCGGTTATACATCTCTATAAATAAAGTTTAAAAAATATCATGGATAAAATACCGGTGAGCATAATTACTTTCACCAGGGAACTCACCTTGTGATAATGTTCCGGCAGGCTTGCCTTTTTTAACCTCAGGTAGATATAGGCACAGGGTACCTGTACAAACAGGAACAGATAGCCGATGGCAATATACCAGCCAAGTATCCACACCCGGATTTCTACCAGGAGGATAATAATGATCAATGCCAGCAACAGCGCATTGCAAAAGCGTTTGGCAGCCAGCACTCCCCAGGCAATGGGCAGGGTACGGCACCCATCTTTGCTGTCGCCCATCATATCTTCCAGGTCCTTCACAATTTCCCTGACCATAGAGATGAGGAATGCAAATAACGCATACACCCCGATGATCTGGATCAGCTTCCGGCCGGTGGGCGACAGGATGGCTTCAAAGCTATGATAGATCTGTTTTTCGTAAAATCCTACCACCACTACTGCCAGGGCAGTTAGTAATGAAATGACCACATTCCCGATGAGTACCTGTCTTTTAAAAGAAGTGGAGTAAAACCAGAGCAGCAGGGAACAGATTACCTGGGTGAAGCCGAGGTAAAACTGCTCCGTTTTCCAGGCTACCAGGAAACCCAGCGACACGCCGGCCAGGTTAAGCATGGTGTGCCAGGCCATGGCCCAGCGACGGCTGATAATTTTGTCCAGCACCATTTTATCGGGCTTGTTGACAATGTCTATGTTGATATCAAAATAGTCGTTGATGATATAACCCGCGGCTGCTACCAATATGGTAGAAAGGCTCAATAAAATAAATTGGGGAACCGGCAGTGACGGCTCTTCGCCGGAGCTGCGTAAAACCGGCTCTACTACGCAATATTGCAGTAAAAACTGGGTTAGGCCAATATATATCAGGTTTGGGTACCTGATCAGTTTAAAAAATGCAGCCCAGAGCTTCATAGTTTTTCTTTTATTATTTCGATGCTATTCCTTCATCCATTAACCAATGTCCATTCAGTTTCAATACTTTTTCCATGACTTCCCTCACGCAACCGTGGCCTCCGGGCAATGGGGACACATACCTGGAAATACTTTTTATTTCGGCTGCCGCATCTGCGGGGCAGGTGGGCAAAGCCACCAGTTGCATAGGCAGATAATCCGGGATATCATCTCCCATATATAATATCTCTTCCCAGCGAAGATCATTTTCAAAAACATAATCCTGCAGTTTCTCCTGCTTATCGTGTATGCCGGTGAAGATATCTTTTATACCGAGTCCCTGTAACCTGCTCACCACACTTTCTGATTTTCCCCCGGAGATGATCACCACACGATAACCTTTTTTTACCGCCAGCTGTAAAGCATAACCATCCTTGATGTTCATCCTGCGGGACATTTCGCCACCCGGCAGCAATTGCAGGGTGCCATCGGTGAGTACACCATCCACGTCCAGCACAAAGGTGGTGATAGATTTAAATAAAGCCAATACGTTCATGGGGCCAAAAATAGCCAATTACGCATTAAGAATCGCTTATTCTCTATTTATTATGGAACTGGTAAATGGCGTCAGACATTACCTGGTAAACCAGTTGCAGATAGGGATCACCGGCCAGCAATTCGCGGTGGAGGCTCATGGTGGTTTCATCCTGGCGCAGCGCCGGACCGGTTTGTACCGACTCCGGTGCAAACTTCTCCAGCCGGTCGAAAGTTTCCTTTATAATAGGTTGTAACAGGTTAAAGTCCAGCTGTTCTTTTTCACAATAGGCTTTTGCCTGTGCGATCAGGTGATTGGTAAAATTATTACATAATACCGCCGTGAGGTGATATTTCAGCCGTTGTTCCGAGGAAGTAACGGTAACGCTGCCGGAAATACTCTGAGCGAGCGATTGCAGCCGCCGGAGCACCTCGTCGTTGCTGGCTTCCAGCATCACCGGGATGGGCGGATAGCTCTTCACTTCCTTGCGGATCGATTGTAACGGGTATACCACCCCCGTATTAGACGATATCCGGGAAATAGCTGCCAGGGGTACGGCCCCTGCGGTATGCGCCACCATACGCTTCCCTAAGCGGAGCTGGTCGTTCAGTTCGGGGATGGCTGCATCACTTACCGCAAGCAGGTACACGTCTGCGTCCATATTTATATCCTGCAGATCGTCTGTATAATCTGCATGGAGCATCTCTCCCAGTTCCCTGGCGTGTTCCTTGTTCCGGCTCACTACCTGTTTTACGTGGTGACCATGAATTTTTAAGAGGTGTCCGAAACAATGCGCAACATTGCCAGTGCCAACGATAACTACATCCATTATAATTAATTTTAAAATAACAAACCGCCGGTATCCGTCTGATTCGTGCTTTCTAATATACGGGTTTTAGCGGGTCCCCGTTTTTTTCATTACATTACAACGTATTTTAACGTTTAAGAGTGCCTTATTTTTTAATTTGATGGTACTTTTATATTATTGCGGAATTCATTGCAATAATTATTTTATAGAATTTGCGTATTTAGCAGCACAATAAAGAAGCATACATGGCAAAAAATTTAGTTATAGTTGAGTCCCCGGCGAAAGCCAAGACCATAGAAAAAATATTGGGCAAAGACTTCGAAGTCAGGTCCTGCTTCGGTCACATACGTGACCTGGAGAAGGATGACATGGGGATAGACATTGAAAATAACTTCAAGCCTAAGTATGTGATCCCGGAAGATAAGGAAAAGGTGGTGAAAGAGCTGAAGAAGATGGCGAAGGATACCGATGAGGTATGGCTGGCAACGGATGAGGACCGCGAGGGGGAGGCCATTTCCTGGCATCTGTGTGAGGTGTTGAACCTGGACCCGAAGACGACCAAACGTATCGTTTTCCACGAAATCACCAAGCCTGCTATTGAAGCTGCGGTACAACATCCGCGTCACCTGGATATGGACCGTGTAAATGCACAGCAGGCCCGCCGTATCCTGGATCGCATCGTAGGTTTTGAAATTTCCCCGGTACTGTGGCGCAAAATGAGCATGCGCAACTCCCTGTCGGCCGGACGCGTACAATCCGTAGCTGTACGGCTGATCGTAGAAAGGGAAAGAGAGATCAATACCTTTAATTCGGTGAGCACCTTTAAAGTGGAAGCTTATTTCACCGGCAAGGATATTAATGGTAAGAACATTTCCTTCAAGGCCGACGGTCCCGGTAAATTCAAAACCGCGGAAGATGCGGAGAAATTCCTGGAACAATGCGTTGGAGCGGCTTATACCGTAAAAGACATACAGGTTAAACCAGGCAAGAAATCACCTGCAGCGCCTTTTACCACTTCTACCCTGCAACAGGAAGCCAGCCGCAAATTAGGCTACAGTGTTTCCAAAACCATGTTGCTGGCCCAGAAGCTGTATGAAAGCGGTAATATCACCTATATGCGTACCGACTCCGTAAACCTGTCGGATACCGCTATCGGTGAAATTGAAAAAGCGATCAAAACCAGTTTCGGTGATAAATACCATCAGCACCGGAAATTTAAAAATAAGAATGAGTCCGCACAGGAAGCGCATGAGGCCATCCGTCCTACCTACATGGAAAACACCACGGTAGATGACAGCGATACCCGCAAACTGTACGAACTGATCTGGAAACGTACTATCGCCAGCCAGATGGCAGATGCGGAACTGGAAAAAACCACCGCTAAGATCGATATCTCTACCAACCACGAAGAGCTGAGTGCCAGCGGGGAAGTACTGAAATTCGACGGCTTCCTGAAAGTATATATGGAGAGCCATGATGATGAGGATGAAACAGAAGAAGAACAGGAAGGCTCTTTACCGCCACTGGCAGTAAAACAGTCGCTGGATCTGAAAGAGATGAAAGCTACTGAAAGGTTCTCCCGCCCGGCTCCCCGTTATACGGAAGCCAGCCTGGTAAAGAAACTGGAAGAACTGGGCATTGGCCGTCCGTCTACCTATGCGCCTACCATTACCACTATCCAGAAGCGTAATTATGTAGAAAAAAGGGATAAAGAAGGAATAAAAAGAGATTTCCGTATCCTGAGCCTCAAGGACGATAAGATTACTAAACAAACCGATGCAGAGAATACCGGTGCAGAAAAATCAAAATTATTTCCCACCGATCTGGGAATGATTGTGACCGACTTCCTGAACCAGTATTTTAATAATGTAATGGACTACGGTTTTACCGCCAAGATTGAAGGGGAGTTTGATGAAATTGCCAGCGGTAAGAAGGTGTGGAACACGATGATCAGCGAATTTTATTCTCCTTTCCACAAAGATGTGGAAAACACCCTGGAAAATGCCGAGCGTGTAAAAGGAGAACGTCCGCTGGGCACCGATGCCGCTACCGGTAAGCCCATTGTAGCCCGCATGGGCCGTTATGGCCCTATGATCCAGATAGGTAGTGTAGAAGATGAGGAAAAGCCGCGCTTTGCCAAATTGAAGTCTACCCAGAGCATTGAAACCATCACCATGGATGAAGCCATGGAATTGTTTAAATTGCCGCGTAACCTGGGTCAGTTCGAGGACTCCGAGGTTATTGTAAATATTGGCCGTTTTGGTCCGTATGCACAGCACGATAAGAAGTTTTATTCCCTGAAAAAGGAAATGGACCCTTATACGGTGGAACTGGATGAAGTAGCGCCGCTGATTGCGGAGAAACGCACTGCCAAAGACGAACGGACTATCAAAATATTTGAAAAGGAGAAAATTCAGATCCTGAAGGGCCCATATGGTCCTTATATTAAGCAAGGCCTGAAGAACTATAAGATACCGAAGGAGAAAATAGATAACGCAGCTGATCTGACAGTGGAAGATGCCAAAGCGATCATTGAAGACGTTAAAGCAAATCCACCTAAGAAAAAGGCGCCTCCCAGAAAGAAAAAAGCTTAACGCTGTGGTAAGAAAATGCTGAAAAATGGGGCAATGATAATAACTGCAGTGTGAATGGTATGCTTATTATTTAATTTGCCGACAGGATCACATTATTTAATGATTACCACATGATCATAATAATGGTATGAACGAAAACAGAGAAATAAACGCTTTGTTCCACCTGTTGGATGATCCGGATCTGGAGGTATTTGATACGGTTGCCAGTAAAATATTACTGTACGGTAAAGATATCATTCCGAACCTGGAGAATTTGTGGGAGAATACAATTGACGAGGCTATTCAGGAAAGGATAGAACTGCTCATTCACCGGGTGCATTACCAGGATTTGCAGGCGGCGTTGCGTGTATGGGGGCTTTCAGAAAGACAAGACCTGATGCAGGGCGCCATATTGGCGGCCCGGTACCAGTTTCCCGATCTCATGGATGCGCAGATCATTGCGGAAATAGACCGGATCAAACGTAATATCTGGCTGGAACTCAATAATTATCTTACACCGCTGGAACAGATCAATGTGCTGAACAGCATGATCTATAACTACTTTGGCCTTAAAGGAGAAGAAGTTTCCTACCAGCGTAAAAATCAGTTTTTTATTAACCAGGTGGTAGAATCCAAAAAAGGTAATCCTGTTACCAATGGAATCATTTACCAGAGCCTGTGCACAATGCTGGATTTACCGGTGTATGCAGTGAATATCCCCCGGCAGTTTATCCTGGCGTATTTCGACAGCTACATTGATTTTTCCACCCCGATAGAACCTGATGACCACCGGATCCTGTTCTTTATAGATCCCATACAGGGCCAGATATATACCCAGCAGGATGTAGACACTTATCTGAAAAGGGTTTCTGTACCACCGGTGCCTTCTTACTTCAAACCACAATCCAACAAACGCATTATACAATTCTTATTAGAAGAATTATCCAAATGCTTCCGCGACGACAAAGACGCCTACAAACAGGATGAACTGATCAACCTGGCGAGTATACTCGAGGATTAGCGCGCGCCTTCGGCGCTTTTAAATTGTCTTGGCTCAGGATTACGCTGATTATACTGATTTGTTTGATTTTTACTTTTTTGATTTTTCATAGATTTTATAAATGATTAAGAGAGATAAAAGCGAATATATCCGCTTATATCTCTCTTAATCATTTATAAAAATCCAAAAAAACAAAATCAAACAAATCAGTATAATCAGCGTAATCCTGAGCCAAGACAATTTCCGCAGCGCCGAAGGCGCGAAGGCCCACACACGAAAAAGCCCACCGCACAAGCGATGGGCTTCTTAATTTCTTGCAAGAAAAGATATTATTGTTATAATAATCTCTTACTTAGCTGGAGTTGCAGCAGCAGCAGAATCAACTGGAGCAGTTACAGCAGCAGAATCAACGTGAGCAGCAGAATCAACTGGAGCAGTTGCTACTGGAGCAGCGTTCATAGTGTCTACTGGTGCAGTTGCAGCAGAATCAGCAGCAGGAGTGCTACCACCGTTACAAGCAACGAAGAACATGCCAGCGGCAACAGCGAATACGAATAATTTTTTCATTTTTTAGGTTGTTTTATTTTTAAAACCGCCGCAAAGGTATGCAAAATTTATAAAATACAAAATCTGCTGCCTGCTTTTTCGGTAAGTATTTATTTTTTTCTGAAGAAGATCTTCAACGGAACGCCTGTAAAATTAAATTTCGTACGGATCTGGTTCTCCAGGTAGTTACGGTATGGTGTTTTCACATCATCGGGGAGATTACAGAAAAACGCAAATGCCGGCGTATGTGTAGGGATCTGCGTTACATACTTGATACGGATGGGAATACCTCTTACCACCGGTGGATGATATGCTTCAATAGCTTTCAGCAGTACATCGTTCAACACGGAAGTCTGGATCCGGCGTTTACGGTTTTCGTATACGTCCAGGGCTGTTTCAATCGCCTTGAAAATACGTTGCTTTTCAGTTACGGAAGTGAAGATGATGGGCACATCGGAGAATGGCGCCAGTCGTTCTTTCAGCGTTTTTTCATAATCCCTGGCGGTGTTGGTACCTTTTTCCACGAGGTCCCATTTGTTCACCAGCACCACTACACCTTTACCTTTGCGGGCAGCGAGACTGAAAATGCTGAGATCCTGTGCAGTGATACCTTTTTCGGCATCCAGCAGCAGCATTACCACATCAGATTCATCTACCGCCTTGATGGCGCGGATCACGGAATAAAATTCCAGGTCTTCATGCACTTTTGTTTTACGACGGATACCAGCGGTATCTATCAGCATGAAATCTTTCTGGAACATATTATAGCGGGTGTGAATGGTATCGCGGGTAGTGCCGGCAATTTCGGAAACGATATTACGCTCTACGCCTACCAATGCATTCAGCAGGGATGATTTCCCTACGTTAGGCTGACCAATGATCGCTATTTTTGGAATATCTGTGTCCAGTCTGGCGTCTTCCATTTCCGGGGTAATAAAGCTTACCACGTCATCCAGCAATTCGCCGGTACCGCTACCGGTCATGGACGAAAGGAAGTGGACATGTTCGAAGCCCATACTGTAGAATTCCGTGGCTTCCAGCTGACGCTGACTGTTATCTACTTTATTTACTACGAGGAAAACCGGTTTGGAGGTGCGACGCAGAATGTTTGCCACGTCTGCATCCAGGTCGGTAATACCGGTGGTTACATCACACATGAAGATGATTACATTGGCCTCTTCCATAGCCACTTTTGCCTGCTTGCGAATCTCCCGCTCAAATACATCATCACTGTTGGTTACAAATCCGCCAGTATCGATTACGTTGAAGGTTTTGCCGTTCCAGTCGGCAATACCGTATTGACGATCGCGGGTTACACCGCTTTGGTCATCCACGATGGCCTTCCGTTGTTCCAGTAAACGATTGAACAACGTTGACTTGCCTACGTTGGGGCGACCCACTATAGCTGCTGTAAATCCTGCCATTTTTTTATTATATTTTGTCGTACTAACCTGGATAATACATCCAGGAATTTTGCAATGATTAATATCCGTATTCCTTCAGGAAAGTGTCGTTGTCGCGCCATTTGCCGCGTACTTTCACAAACAGTTCCAGGAATACTTTCCGCTCAATAAATTTCTCTATCTCCTGCCGGGCTAATGTTCCCAGCTCGCGGATGGATTTGCCCTTTTCACCGAGGATAATTCCTTTCTGGGTGTCGCGGGTGACGATGATTTCAGCGGTGATCTTTGTCAGTGTTTCCTTTTCCTGGAATTGTGTAACAATTACCGTAGTGTGATAAGGAATCTCTTCTTCAAACAACTGAAATACTTTTTCACGGATCATTTCTGCCACTAAAAAACGTGTAGACTTATCCGTTAGTGTATCATCCGGATAGAACGGGTTGCCATCAGGTAACAGCTTTATAATTTCCGCCAGTAACTCTTTTATACCTTTCTTCTGCATTGCAGACACCGGTACTACCGCTGCTGCTTTGCCCCAGGCTTTGGCGCGTTCTACCAGAACTTCCATATCCTCTTTAAGGATATTATCCATTTTATTAAGGATGAGAACGATCGGCACTTTCAGTTTCAGTGAATCAAATAATTCCAGGTTTTCTTCCATGGAATCTTTCGAATCCATGATCAGCAAAGCTACATCGGCATCCTCGAGGGCGGATTTAACCGCACCCATCATTTTCTCGTGCAGCTTGTATTTGGGATCAATGATGCCCGGTGTGTCAGAAAAAACGATCTGATACGCAGGGTCCGTTAATACGCCTGTAATACGATGCCGCGTGGTTTGCACTTTGGGGGAAATAATAGCCAGCTTCTCGCCGATAATGGCGTTCAGCAAGGTGCTTTTTCCCGCATTGGGCTTACCAAAAATATTTACAAAACCTGCCTTATGCATGATGACATTTAAAACCTGGTGATGTTGCTTTCACAACTCAAACTTACCGAAATAAAAAAAGCCGAATTTCTTCGGCTCTTAATCTTTTTTATGGACGCTGACGTACCTATTTTGTAGCGAGGAGCGGATTCGAACCACTGACCTTCGGGTTATGAGCCCGACGAGCTACCTCTGCTCTACCTCGCAATGAGGGTGCAAAGATACAAATATTTCAATCCGCTCCAAATCTTTTTTAAAAGAAAAACAAAAAGCCAACCGTAACTGGTTGGCTTTCATATTGGAATGCTTCATACATTGTTAAAATGGAAGATCGTCAGCCGGCTGCTCCTGAACGGGCTCTGCCTCGGGTACGGTCATTTCAGCGACCGGCATTTTCCGCTTTTCCTCGTCCTTACGGCTGAGTAACTGCAGTGAAAACACCCGGAGCCGGATGGCCCCGCATAACGCACCGGTAGCTGTGCTTACATAAGCCTCCAGTTTTGGAGCGCCTTCTACGTACACCATTACACCCTGCGTTAAATAAGGAGCTACATTGGCCTTGTCCCAGAGCGAGCAATCCACCCAGGTGGTCCTTTCTTCCAGTATGCCCTGCGCGTTTTTAAAACGCTCATTTACCGCTACCGGAAAATTGAAAACAGTGGCGCCGTTGACTTCTTTTTTCACTACATCGCGGCCAAGATGCCCGATAAACTGAAGTTTGATCATCAGAAATAAAGATTTAAATGATTAAAAATTTATAAAAGATGACTGAGAGAAGTATCTCTGAAAATTAAGCATTTTTCCTTCTTCCAAAAAATAATTTCTGATTTATTATAGATACAAGTATACCTTTGCACTAACACAATACATGGGGTGCCTTACTTTCAGGCTGAGATCACACCCAATGAACCTGGACCAGGTAATGCTGGTTAGGAATGAACTAACAGAAAACAGGATATTTAAAATGAAACAGCTAATGTTATTAGTGCTGCTATCTATAGCAGGCACTTTACATGCACAATCCCTGGTTACCGGTACCGTTACCAGTAAAGCCAGCGGCCAGCCACTGGAGGGTGTTACCATCTCCATCAACCAAACCGGCGCTGTTACCGACAGCAGAGGCCACTACAGTATTCATCTTCCTAAAAAAGGAAGTTATCCCTTAACCGCCAGCTACATTGGCTTCAAAACATTTACCACTACCATTACAGCGAATAACACCACACAGCTGGCAGACATTTCGCTGGAAACAACAGCACTGTTTGTAAAACCTGTAGAGATCAGCAGTTTACGCGCCGGTAAAAATTCGCCTTTCGTAAACACCACTTTAACGGCGGCAGACCTTAAGAAAGAAAACCTTGGCCAGGACCTGCCCATACTGCTGGATCAGCAACCAGGCGTAGTTACTAACTCAGACGCAGGTACCGGTATCGGCTATACGGGCATGCGCGTACGTGGTTCCGATATCACCCGCATCAACGTTACGGTAAATGGTATCCCGGTAAACGATGCAGAATCGCAGGGAACATTTTTTGTAAACATGCCCGACTTTGCGTCCTCCGTCAGCAGCGTTCAGCTGCAACGCGGCGTAGGCACCTCTACCAACGGCGCCGCTGCTTTCGGCGCTACGCTGAACCTCAGCACCAACGAATTCAATGAAAAAGCATACGGCGAAATCAGCAACAGCTACGGCTCTTTCAATAGCTGGAAACATACAGTGAAAGCAGGTTCCGGCCTCATCAACGACCACTTCACCATCGATGCACGCCTTTCCAAAATTTCATCAGATGGGTACATCAACCGCGCCACTTCTGACCTGCGCTCTTTCTATACTTCCGCCGCCTACGTTTCTGCCAAAACAGCCATCCGGCTGAACGTCTTCTCCGGAAAAGAAAAAACATACCAGGCATGGAACGGCGTACCACAGGCACTCCTGGAAACAGACCGTACCTACAATTCTGCGGGCACCGATAAACCAGGCACGCCATACGATAATGAAACAGACAACTACCAACAGGATCATTATCAGATATTCCTGAACCAGGAAGTAAATTCACATCTCAACTTCAACGTGGCCTTCCACCTCACCCGCGGACGCGGCTACTACGAACAGTACAAAGCACAGCAACCTTTCTCTGAATACGGACTGCAAGGACCAGTGATCAACGGCAAACAAGTTGATACCACTGATCTCGTTCGTCAGCTGTGGCTGGACAACTACTTCTATGGCTCGGTATTTTCCGTGAACCGCACTGGTGACAAGTTCAACTGGAGCCTCGGCGGCGGCTGGAACCGCTATACCGGCGACCACTACGGCAAAATTATCTGGGCACAAACAGGCATCGATAAAGACCATGAATATTATAATTATCCTGCTGCTAAAAACGATTTCAATATTTACTGGAAAGGAGAATATAAACTCACTTCTGCCCTGAGCATTTTTGCAGATATGCAATACCGCAACATCATGTACAACATGGATGGCTTTGAAGCCGCACCCGCATACATTGCACATGTGAATTATAATTTCTTCAACCCGAAAGCAGGTATCTCCTATAACATCAATCCTACCAACCGCGTATTCGCTTCTGTGGCTATAGCGCACAAAGAGCCCAACCGCGTGGACTTTGAAAACAACTACGGCACAACAACACCCAAACCGGAAGTACTCCGTGACGTGGAAGCCGGTTATTCATGGAACAACAACATCGCTGCCATCCAGGCCAACGTGTATTACATGAACTATAAAAACCAGCTGGTGCAAACCGGTATGCTCAATGATGTGGGTGCATACATCCGTACCAACATTCCTAAAAGCTACCGCATGGGTATTGAAGTAAATGGAAATGTAAAACTGGGAAGTATCGTGAGTGTGGCCGCCAATGCAGCTTTGAGCCAGAACAAAGTACTGGACTATCATGCCGTTACTTACGATGCCGACTACGCATCACATACCCAGGTATTCAACAAAACAGATATCTCCTTCTCCCCTTCTTTCGTAGGTGGGTTAACGTTAACCGTGAAACCAGTTAAAAACCTGAACATCGATGTGCTGGGTAAATATGTAAGCCGTCAGTATATGGATAACACCTCCAATGTAGCCGGCAGCCTGGATGCTTACTTTGTAAACAACCTGCGCATCAACTACGTAGTGCCGCAACCGTTATTTCGTGAACTTGGGCTGCAATTCATGCTGAACAATATCTTCAACGTGAAGTACGAACCCAACGGAAGTACCTACAGCAGCTATGATCAAACCAGTAACCGTGTGGTGTACGACAATTACTACTACCCGATGGCGGGGATTAACTTCTTTGCCGGGGTGACGATAGGATTCTAAAGCATAGGCGGTTGATCAAAGCGGATTTTGTCTTGGCTCAGGATTACGCTGATTTTGCTGATTAGTTGGATTTTTACTTTTGGATTTTATAAAGGATTAAGGGAGATAGAAGCGGATATATTCGCTCTTATCTCCCTTAAATATTATCAATCTAAAAATCAGAAAAAAATCCAAAAGTAAAAATCCAGCTAATCAGTAAAATCAGCGTAATCCTGAGCCAAGACAAAATCCGCTTAGCTATTCAATAATTTCTCTAACGCTTTATCTACCGATTCAAAAGGAAAACTTTTTATCACCGCATCCATTTGTGCGGCAATTTGTTGTGTACCCAAATTACCGATGCTGCCTGCGTGGGTGTGTTTTACTTCTTTATCCGGGGAGAAGGTGCCGTTTTCAATGTCCATGCCTACTTTTTTATAGGCTTCGCGGAACGGTGTGCCCTGTAGCACCAGGTTGTTTACCACTTCCACGCTGAACAGATACTGGTACTTATCATCGTCCAGTATGTTTTCCTTTATGCGCACATTTTCCAGCATCAGGCGGCTCATGCGGATACAGTCTTTCAGCGTTTGGAAGGCGGGGAATAAATTCTCTTTCAGCAGCTGCAGATCGCGGTGATAGCCGGAAGGCAGGTTGGTGATCATCATAGCAATTTCGTTCGGCAATGCCTGGAGCTTATTACCATGAGAGCGGATCAGTTCCCATACATCCGGGTTTTTTTTATGCGGCATGATGCTGGAGCCGGTGGTGAGTTCATCCGGGAAGCTGATGAAGCCGAAGTTCTGGTTCATGAACAAACAGGCATCCATGGCCATTTTAGCAATGGTGGCGGCAATGCCGGCCAGTGCAAAAGCCACTATTTTTTCGGTTTTACCGCGTCCCATCTGTGCGTATACTACGTTGTAGTTGAGCGAATCAAAACCCAGCAAGGCAGTGGTAAGCTCACGGTCGAGGGGGAACGAAGATCCGTAACCCGCGGCGGAGCCGAGCGGGTTTTTATTCACTACTTTATAAGCGCCCTGCAACATGGTGAGGTCGTCTACCAGGCTTTCCGCATAAGCGCCAAACCATAATCCGAAAGAAGAGGGCATGGCAATTTGCAGATGGGTGTAACCTGGTATCAGGTGCGCTTTGTATGCTTCACTTTTTTGCTGTAACAGGTGGAACAACGCAAGTACTTCTTCTGTCATGGTTTGCAGCTCATGACGCAGGAACAGCTTCAGATCTACCAAAACCTGGTCGTTGCGGGAACGGCCGCTGTGGATCTTTTTGCCTACTTCACCCAACCGGCGGGTCAGCAACAGTTCTACCTGTGAGTGTATATCTTCCACTCCTTCTTCCAGTTTAAAATCACCGGACTGAATTTCCTGGTAGATGTTTTTGAGTTCCTGTTTTAATATCGTGAGTTCTTCTGCTTGCAGCAATCCTATACTTTGCAGCATGGTGATATGTGCCATAGAACCCAGCACATCAAACGGCGCCAGGAAGGCGTCCATTTCACGGTCTTTTCCTACGGTGAATGTTTCCACCGCCGCTAAGGAGGCTTTATCTTTTTGCCACAATTTCATAATACTATAGTTTTTCCACGCTGTGTTGGAGCATGAAATTAAAAATCATATTTACCAAAGATACGCTGCCCTTCCATACTACTGGATCATTTCAAGTAACTGGATATAACTCTGTATACCCTCTTTGATTTCATGCAGGTGAATATATTCATCTGCGGTGTGTGAGCGGGCGGAATCGCCGGGACCCATTTTTACAGAGGTAGCCGGGATCAGCGCCTGGTCGGAGGTAGTAGGCGATCCATAGCAGGTTTTGCCTACGCTTATACCTGCCTGTACAAACGGATGATCCATTGGAATAAAGGAAGGCCGCATTCTCATGGACCGTGGCTTTACTTCGCAGGATACATTAGCCTGGATAATTTCCAGCAGTTCCTCGAGTGTATATTGATCGTTAGCCCGTACATCCACTACAAAGGAGCAGTCGGCCGGCACTACGTTATGCGCTTTATTGGAAGTGTTGATCACTGTAGCGCTCATCTTCACCGGGCCCAGTGTTTCCGATACTTTCGGGAAGCGGAAATCTTTGAACCAGTTAAGATCAGGCAATGCTTTATACAGTGCATTCTCGCCTTCTTCCCTTGCGGCGTGTCCGGCTTTGCCATAGCTGGTGCAATCCAGTACCATCAGGCCTTTTTCCGCGATGGCCAGTTGTGTTAAAGTAGGTTCTCCCACAATAGCAAACTCGATAGCGGGCAGTTTTGGCAGGATACTTTCTATCCCGTTGGGGCCGCTGATTTCTTCTTCTGCGGTGGCCGTGAGGATAATGTTATAGCCCAGGTCACTACGATGATAAAAATGCAGGAACGTTGCGATCAGGCTCACCAGGCAACCACCGGCATCATTACTACCGAGTCCATAAAGCTTTCCGTCTTCCACATCCGGACTAAAAGGATCGCGGGTATATTGCGGATTGGGTTTTACGGTATCATGATGGGAGTTCAGGAGTATATTACGTTTGGCGGGGGCGTAATGTTTATTGAGGGCCCAGATATTATTGAGATGCCGCTCATGCGGAATATCCATTGCCGTCAGGAATTCACTGATCAGTTGCGCGGTGCCGTCTTCTTCGCGGCTTAATGAAGGGGTGGCGATCATCTGTTTGAGCAGGGCCACCGCCACATCATATAGTTTTTCGTTCCACATAGGTTAGCATATTAGAGTGCCTGCCACTTTCGGGGTTGTATTGCTCAGAACATCGTCTGCATGCCCTATCAGCACTTCTTTTACACCATTGTCAATTGCCCCGAAAGCATTTTGCAGTTTAGGCAATATCCCTTCTGTCAGTATTTTTTCTTCCAGCAGTTGCTGGTAAATTTCTTTGTTGATAAGATTTATAACGGATTCATCATCTGCAGGATCACGCAATACGCCTTTCTTTTCAAAGCAGTAGATCAGCCGTACGCTGTAGTGCTGCGATAAAGCAATGGCCAGGGAAGAAGCGATGGTATCTGCGTTGGTATTCAGGATCTGGCCTTTACCATCGTGCGTAAGCGGGGCAAACACCGGTGTGATACCTGTATCCAGTAATGCTTTCAGCGGACCTGTATGCAATATATCCGTACGTACATCTCCTACAAAGCCGTAGTCGATTTCCTTTACGGGTCTTTTTACAGCGGGGATGATGTTGGCGTCTGCACCGGTTAAACCGATGGCATTGCAGCCACTGGCCTGCAGTTTGGCTACCAGCTGTTTGTTTACCAAACCGCCGTATACCATTGTCACCACGTCGATGGTGTCTGCATCTGTGATCCGCCTGCCGTCTACATACTTCGATTCGATACCCAGCTTATCGCCGATACGGGTAGCGATTTTGCCGCCACCGTGTATCAGGATTTTCTTACCGGGAATTGCCGCAAACTTCTCCACGAAGGTTTGCAGCAATGCCGGGTTATCGATTACGTTTCCGCCTACTTTGATAATGAATAAGTCGATCATAATTATCCTTTGAGTATTTCACTCAAAACTGCCTGGGCAGCCCATACCCGGTTACCGGCTTCCCGGATAACGATGGATTGGGGACCGTCCAGTACTTCATCTGCAATCACTACATTCCTTCTTACCGGGAGACAGTGCATTACCTTGGCAGCATTGGTGAGCTTGAGTTTTTCGTTGGTAAACATCCAGGAAGGATCTGTGCAGGTGATCTTACCATAATCTTTGTAAGAAGACCAGTTTTTCACATATACAAAATCCGCGTCCTGCAGGGCTTTATCCTGATCGTATTCAATTTGTGCGTTACCGGAAAATTTTTCGTCCAGTTCGTAGCCTTCCGGATGGGTGATTACAAAATCGGCTTCTCCCCATGCGTTCATCCATTGTGCAAAGGAGTTGGGAACAGCCTGTGGCAGCGCCTTTACGTGAGGCGCCCAGGTCATTACCACTTTAGGCTTACGGGCTTGCTGCCAGTTTTCCTTAATGGTAATTACGTCTGTTAAACTCTGCAAAGGGTGCAGGGTAGCGCTTTCGAGGCTTACTACCGGCACGCCGGCATACTTAATGAACTGGTTAATATATTTCTCGGTATAATCTTCTTCTTTATTCTTCAACCCCGGAAAAGTACGGATGGCGAGTATGTCGAAGTACTGCCCCATTACTGCCGCCGCTTCCTTCACGTGTTCGGTGGTGTTGCCGTTCATCACCACGCCGTCATTCATTTCCAGCGCCCATCCTTCCTTGTCGATATTAAACACGATTGCTTCCATACCCAGGTTCTTTGCAGCGATCTGTGTACTTAAACGTGTTCGCAAACTGGGATTCAGGAATATCATTCCCACTGTTTTGTTCTTACCCAATTCCTTATCCCTGAAAGGATCTTTCTTGTAGTTCAACGCAATGTCCACTAACCGCGGGACACTGGGAACATCTGCTGTAGAAATAAATTGTTTCATTTCGCTTATAGGCTTTAAACAGGCAGTGGAAAGATGTTAAAGGCACACTGCCTGCCGTACATGGTTGTTTACTTATTTGTTTAATGCTTTTCCGAATGCTTCCAGGAACTGGTCTGCATGGGCTTGTGTAAGCGCCAGGGAAGGAAGCAAACGAATCACGTTTGGCTTGGCTTCACCGGTGAAGATCTTATGGGTATGCAGCAGTTCTTTTTTCACATGTGATAATTCTTCCGGGAGATCTATACCGATCATCAAACCACGGCCTCTTACTTCTTTTACCTTATCAAAGGTGCGTAACTGTTCCATGAGATAGTTACCTACCGTAGCTGCGTTCTCTATCAGTTTTTCGGCCTGTATGGTTTCCAGTACTGCCAGCGCTGCTGCGCAGGCCAGGTGATTACCACCAAAAGTAGTGCCCAGCATACCATACACCGCCTGAAATTTAGGTGCAATGATGATAGCCCCGATCGGAAAACCATTTCCCATTCCTTTCGCCATGCTGTAGATATCTGCGTTTACGCCTGCAAAATCGTGCGAGTAAAACTTACCGCTGCGGCCATATCCACACTGTACGGAGTCTGCAATGAACACAGCATTGTGCGCATCACACAGGCTCCTGATCTTCCGAAGGAAAGATTCGCTGGCTACGTTAATACCACCTACGCCCTGGATACCTTCAATAATAACAGATGACACTTCATACTGCTGGAAGGCCTGCTCCAGCGCGGCTTCATCTTCCCAGGGTAAAAATACCACGTTCTCTGTTTCATTTACCGGCGCAACAATCTTTGGATTGTCCGTAGCCGCTACTGCCAGGGATGTTCTGCCGTGAAATGCTTTCTTAAAAGCGATGATCTTCTTTTTACCGTTGTAAAAAGAAGCCAGCTTCAGCGCATTCTCATTAGCTTCTGCACCGGAGTTGCACAGGAACAGCTGATAGTCTTCCTTACCGGACACCTTGCCCAACAGGGCAGCCAGCTCTTCCTGCAAAGGCATCTTTACAGAATTGGAATAGAAGCCTACCTTATGCAGCTGATCTGTAAGGCGCTTTACATAATGTGGATGCGTGTGACCAATAGAGATCACGGCATGCCCGCCATACAGGTCGAGATATTGTGTGCCCTTGTCGTCCCAAACATGGGAGCCCAGGGCTTTTTCTATAATGATATCGTTAACGGGATATACGTCGAAAAGTTTCATGTCGGCAATAAATTGAAAATGATAAAAACACTTAGAACACGATGGACTTCAGTTTCAGTCCGGCGGTTTCATCCAGTCCGCACATCAGGTTCATGTTTTGCACTGCCTGACCGGAGGCGCCTTTCAGCAGGTTATCTTCAATGGAATGGATCACCAGTTTATTGCCGGTTTTTTCCAGTTGAATCAAACACTTGTTGGTATTTACCACCTGCTTCAGATCGATCTGTTTATCGCTTACATGTGTAAACGGATGACCGGTGTAGAAGTCCTTATACAGCTTCACAGCGTCTTCCAGCGATAAGTCGGTTTGCAGGTACGAGGTTACCCAGATCCCTCTTGGATAATCGCCGCGTACCGGCACAAAGTTCACCTCACCATTGAAGCCTGGCTGCAATAGCTGCAGGCTTCGTCGTATTTCTTTCAGGTGCTGATGATTCAGCACTTTATAGGTAGATATGTTATTGGCTCTCCAGGTGAAGTGGGAGGTCGACTGTAAGCTTTGCCCCGCTCCGGTGGAACCGGTGATACCGGTGGTATGCACTTCTGTGAGCAAACCTGCTTTTGCCAGTGGCAACAGGCCCAGTTGGATACCGGTAGCAAAGCAGCCGGGATTGGCAATGTTCTGTGCTGTTTTTATAAGATCCCGCTGCATTTCCGGCAGGCCGTATACAAAAGTGCGGTCCTTCACGGTTTCGCCTAAACGAAAATCCTGGCTCAGGTCAATCACTTTTACATGGTCAGCCACATCGGTTGCTTCGAGGAATTTTTTAGATTCGCCATGGCCCAGGCAAAGGAACATCACATCAATATCATTGCTGAGATCGCTGGTAAACAGTTGTTCTGTTTCACCCAGCAGATCTGCATGTACTGCGTACAAAGGATTGCCTGCATTACTACGGCTATGTACAAACGAAATGGTAACATCCGGGTGATTCAATAAAAGCCGGATCATTTCACCGCCTGTATAACCTGCCCCGCCTACAATTCCTGCTCTTATCCTTTTATCATTTGCCATTGCCTGCTGATTTAGATAGAATTTTTAACCTGATGCCAGATCATTGTCTGGTTACCAAAAATTTTGCTGAATCCTCTTACATCATCTCCGCTCCAGCCGGTGTTCATTTCACCGTATTTACCAAACTTGCTGCTCATCAGATCGTAAGGCGAGCTGATACCAGTAACCTGGAAACGGTAAGGCATCAGGGTAACAAATACTTCGCCGGAAACATTTTCCTGGGTGTTTTGCAGGAAGGCTTCGATGTCGCGCATAACCGGGTCCATGATCTGACCTTCGTGCATGTAGTTACCGTAGAACTGGGCCAGTTGATCTTTCCAACTCAGCTGCCATTTTGTTAACACATGTTTTTCCAGTGCGTGATGCGCTTTGATAATCACCATTGGTGCAGCGGCTTCAAACCCTACACGTCCTTTAATACCGATGATGGTATCGCCTACGTGAATATCGCGGCCAATGGCAAACGGACCGGCGATGGTTTGTAAATATTGAATAGCTTCAGATGGATGACCAAAAGTTTTGTCGTTCACACCTGTGAGCTCACCTTTTTCAAAAGTTAATTTCACCTGTTCTTCTCCCTGCTTTGTAAGCTGGGTAGGCCATGCCGCTTCCGGCAGCATACCGTTGGAGGTCAGTGTTTCTTTACCGCCAACCGAAGTTCCCCACATGCCTTTGTTGATAGAGTACATGGCTTTTTCAAAGTTCACTTCTACTCCTTTGGATTTGAGGTAGGAGATCTCTTCTTCACGGCTCAGTTTCAGGTCACGGATAGGCGTAATGATTTCCACACCGGGGATCATGATATGGAATACCATATCAAAACGTACCTGGTCGTTACCGGCGCCGGTGCTGCCGTGTGCTACCGCGTCGGCACCTACTTCCTTCACATATTCCGCGATGGCCAGTGCCTGGCTCATGCGCTCCGCACTTACGCTCAGCGGGTAAGTATTATTTTTCAGTACATTACCGAAGATGAGGTATTTGATCACACCATCATAATAAGAACGTATTGCATTAACAGTTTTATGACTTTTAACGCCCAGGCTGTAAGCGCGCTTTTCTATTTCCTGCAGTTCTTCTTCAGAGAAACCGCCAGTGTTTACGATCACTGAATGCACTTCATATCCTTTTTCTTCGGTCAGATATTTAACGCAATAGGAAGTATCAAGTCCTCCGCTAAATCCCAGTACTACTTTTTTCATTATGACATCTTTTTTTATAAATCCAGATAACAATATTGACGGTCCTGTAGTCAGAACAGGAAAAATTTCTTTTTAGACCCGGTGGCCCCACCTTCTTTTTTGCTTTTCAGCAAAACAAATCTTTTAAAACGTAACCATCGCTCGTAGAGCTTTATGTTTCCTTTAAATCTGCGGCGACGTCTGGCGTGGTGTATGTGACCGCTGGCGCTTACAGAAAATTGTGGTTCTGGTTGTGGTGCTGCAGCAGTGGCTTTTTCGGACATTGCTTTCTCTTCTGCTTCCTTCAGTTTTTCCAGCGGGTTGTACAGCATGGCGGTACACAGACAGTTTTTCCTGTCTTTTGCCGTGAGGATATCGAAGTTTACGCAGCTTCTGCAGCCTTTCCAGAACTCTTCGTCGTCGGTGAGTTCGGAATAGGTTACCGGCTCGTATCCGAGTTCGGAGTTGATTTTCATTACTGCCAGCCCGGTGGTTAAACCGAAGATCTTGGCATCGGGGTATTTCTCTCTTGACAGCTCGAATATTCTCTTTTTAATTGATTTAGCCACACCGTGGCCTCTGAAGGCGGGATTAACGATCAGACCTGAATTTGCCACAAATTTCTCATGACCCCAGGCTTCTATATAGCAGAAGCCTACCCATTCGTCTTTGTCGGTAACAGCAATTACCGCTTTGCCTTCCTTCATTTTCAGCTCTACATAGTCAGGAGAACGCTTGGCAATGCCCGTTCCTCTTGCTTTTGCAGACGATTCCATCTCGTTTGTGATGGTATTTGAATAGTGAACGTCGTCAGGAGTGGCTACCCTAACGATGATATGTTGATTTTCCAACTTTTTAAATTGAAATCGTGAATCAATAAACTAACTTGAAATTCCATCGCTGGAAAGGTTCACCGGAGGATTGGGGAATCGCGGTGCGATAGCGGTCATATTCAGACAAGCGCTATCAAATTCTAGGTCGTCGGGAAAGAAATCTAAAGACATTGAACCCAACAGAATATACCCCCTCGATGAAAGCGGGATGATATGCAGAAATGTTGGTATGAGTTGCGGTTTTTTCCAACTTCAGTTCAGCGTTAAATTGTTATAAATATTGTCTTTAGTTTTAGATTATCCGCAAAGTTATAACAATATCCTTTTAAATAGTCGAATTTTTTTTGGGTAGAGAAGAATTTTAACAAACGCGGAGGTTGTCTTTCTCGCTGATTACGCTGATTACACTGATTATAAGGATTTGATCATTTGGATTTTAAAGGATTTGGGGAGATATAAGCGGAGGTTGTCTTTCTCAGGATTACGCTGATTATACTGATTATAAGGATTGATCACTTGGATTTTTAAAGGATTTGGGGAGATAAAGCGGAGGTTGTCTTTCTCAGGATTACGCTGATTATACTGATTTTAATAAGAAATATATTTAATTATATAATAATATATATAGGGAGATAAAAATGGAATATCTAATTCTATCTCCCAAAATCTTAAAAAATCAAAAAAGTAAAAATCCAGCTAATCAGTATAATCAGTGTAATCCTGAGAAAGACAACCTCCGCTGCGCTGTTACCGGGTAATTACGCCCAACTCGGCAATTGCGGCCTGCGCCTGCTTTTCGTCTGCGGGCGAAGTGGCCACAAAGCGGATGTAGCGGGCATTAGTCTTTTTGAAAGCCACTGTTTGCTGTACCGGGTTGTTTTTGATATTGGCAAACTGACCGCTGGCGACAGGGCTGCCCCAGTTTTTGCCGTCGGTGCTGGTGTAAAATCCGTAACCATAAATAATACCTTCGCCAGTGGGCGGAGTGTAGGTAAATCCTTTCAGGGAAAGGGTTTCGCCCAGATCCACCTGCAACTCATGCGGGTATCCTTTATTGCCTGTCACATAGATAGTAGCGGTGTTGCCATCTATGGCTTTAGCAGGGTCATTGTCTTTGGTGGCCGCTTCCGGGGAAATTACTTTCCATTTGGCAGGAGCGATATCAAAGGTAGCGGTCACTGTTTCGCTGGCAGTTTTGCCGTTGTCCAGGAACGCTTTGGCGTGTACCACACCGCCCAAGGGCAGATTGATTGTTGTACTTTCTGCGGATATATACTTCGGCGACTTCACGGTAGGTTCGCTGCCATCCAGGGTGTAGTGAATATCGGTATCGCCGGATTCGCTGTGTATCCATACTTTTCCGTCGGCGGTACGGCCTATCTGTGGCAGGGTGAGCAATCCCGGCGCCTTATACAGCTGCACTTCGCTGATCACCGGCGCCGCCTTGGCATCCAGGATATTGATACGCACCTGGGTGGTGGTGTAATCTTTCAAACGCAGTATACGTTTGTGGCCGATGGTGGTTTCATTGGTAACCTGCTTCCAGGCGCCCTGCTCCAGCACCTCCACGTTGAAGGCTTTCACTCGCTGACCCAATGCAATGTATTCCTCCAGCACCAGCCTGTTGAACGTAATTGGTTGTTTATAGGTTAGCGTAATAGTGGTAGCAGTGGCATCGTCGGTGGTGGCCCAGTAGGTGGTGTTGGTGCCATCATTCAGGTGCGATACTTTCACCGCTTTATTGTTGCTGCGTGTATGGGTAGCTGTTACTACGGCCTGCTTTGCCAGGTTGGTTTTGAAAGACGCATCCAGCACACGGCGCAGCTCCATCAGGCGGGTGGAGTCGTTGGGGTGGATAAGACCATCGCGGTCGACCGGCACATTGAGGATCAGGTTACCGTTGCGGCCCACGGAGCCGTAATAGATATCGAGCAGGGAGGACACGGACTTCACCTTATCGTTTGTTTCCGGGCTATAAAACCATCCCGGCCGGATGGATACGTCGCATTCTGCTGGGATCCATTGTTCGCCGTCCTCATTACCTTCATTGAGTGATTTGGTGGCCGGGCCGTTGGCGCCCGGTGCAAAACCCTTTACGTTCAACGTGCTCCAGTTGGTGGTGCCGGCAATACCATTCTCATTGCCTACCCAGCGGCAGCCCGGGCCTACATCACTGAAGATGACTGCATTGGGCTGATTTTTATATACTACGCTATGGAACAGGTTCCAGTCGTACGGCTGTTTAATATTCCCTCCGTTGGCGCCATCGAACCACTGTTCAAATACAGGGCCGTAGCTGGAAAGCACTTCATTAAGTGTATTGGCAAACACCTGGTTGTAACCGGGCTTGCCATATTCAGGATGGTTGCGGTCCCAGGGAGAGAGGTACACGCCAAACTTCAGACCGTACTCTTTACAGGCGGCAGACAATTCTGCCAGCACATCTCCTTTGCCATCTTTCCAGGCGCTTTCGCGGACAGTGTGGGTGCTGTACTTGCTGGGCCACAGGCAAAAGCCATCATGGTGTTTGGCGGTGATCACAATTCCTTTCATACCGGCCGCTTTGGCGGTACGTGCCCACTGACGGGCATCCAGGTGGGTAGGATTGAATACTTTCGGATCTTCATCTCCATGTCCCCATTCTTTGTTGGTGAAAGTGTTTGGACCAAAATGAATGAACATGTAATATTCCATGTCATTCCAGGATACCTGCGCTTTGGAAGGCAGGGCGCCATAGGGCTTGATTTCCTGGGCCATTGCCATATTAAAGCCTAGCAGCCCCGCGAGGAGTAACGTGTTTTTCTTCATTGCCGGAAATAAAAGTTACAGATTACGATGTGAGCGAAGATATAGCAGATAATCAGAATCATTCAATCTCAAATTCCCTATTATTAATTCAATTTTAGCTTAAACCGGCCTTTGACACGAGGCTGATACTCCTTTGATACGCCTTTGAGGTGGACTTGATCCGCTTTTGCCCGTCTGTAGCGCGAAATAAGCCACAATTCTGCGCCGTTTATCACAAAAATGTAAGATTATTCCCTATTGGGTTGGTTTAGATAAATCAATTTTTATAAATTTAGTCCCTCCTAAGACGTATAATGTATACGCTGATAAACTTTGAACAATGAATAAAAATCCACTGCATCGCAGAAGTTTTCTGAAAAACACGGTAGCAGCTGGCGTAGGACTTTCTATGCTCGGCTCTTCTGCCAAATTATTTGCCAACGAAAAGAAACCAAAAGTTAGAATTGGTCTGATTGGTGTTGGCGCCCGCGGACTCGGTCACCTGAATTTCTGTCTCCATCGTGAAGATGCGGAAGTAGTTGCTTTCGCAGATCCTGACACCGCCTACACCCTCCCGAAGGTGCGTGCCATGATCGAAAAGGTATACGGCGGCAAAAGAAAAGTAGCTGAATACACGAATGGTCCGGAAGATTTCCGCAACATGCTGAAACGCGACGACATCGACGCAGTGATTATTGCTACTCCCTGGGAATGGCATTCTATCATGGCGGTGGCCTGTATGAAAGCAGGAAAAACACCGGCGGTGGAAGTTTGCGGCGCATCAGATATCCAGGAATGCTGGGAGCTGGTAAACACCAGTGAAGAAACCGGTATCCCCGTATTTGGTATGGAAAACGTATGTTACCGCAGGGATGTGATGGCGGTACTGAACATGGTACGCCAGGGTTTATTTGGTGAGCTTATCCACTTACAGGGTGGCTACCAGCATGATCTGCGTGGCGTTAAGTTTAACAACGGCAAGCAGTATTACGGCGGTGGTGTGGAATTCGGAGAAAAGGCGCTGTCAGAAGCCAAGTGGAGAACTAACCACTCTGTGCATCGCAACGGTGACCTGTACCCTTCCCATGGCCTGGGTCCTATCAACAACTATATCAATATTAACCGTGGTAACCGCTTATTGTCGCTGACATCCGTGGCTACCAAATCCCGTGGTCTGCATAAAT
The DNA here is from genome assembly GCF_041360695.1 of Chitinophaga sp. RCC_12. Taxonomy (NCBI): domain Bacteria; kingdom Pseudomonadati; phylum Bacteroidota; class Chitinophagia; order Chitinophagales; family Chitinophagaceae; genus Chitinophaga; species Chitinophaga sp. RCC_12. The sequence goes on along the minus strand of NZ_JBFUPS010000003.1, from coordinate 638,622 downwards.
ACATTGTAGACAATGGCGGTGAAAACCATCCAAATGCAAAAGTAGAATTCAAACTGGGCGATATCGTGTCTACCCTGATCAAAACCAACAATGGTGAAACGATCATGCTGTCGCACGACACCAACTCCCCGCGTCCTTACTCACTGAACTTCCGTGTTCAGGGTACCAATGGCCTGTGGATGGATGACCAGGAATCTATTTACGTGGAAAAGAAAAGTAAATACGACGAGTGGGAAAAGACCGGCGACTTTAAAGACGCCAACAGCTACTTTGGAAAATACGACCACCCACTGTGGAAAAAGTATGCCAACGATGCCGCAGGCGCAGGTCATGGTGGCATGGACTGGTTTGTACTCAACTCTTTCCTGGAGTGTATCAAACGTGGCGCACCTTACCCGCTGGATGTATACGACATGGCTACCTGGTACGCTATCACCCCGCTGAGTGAGCAATCCGTGGCAGAAAGCGGCAGCGTGCAGTTCATTCCGGACTTCACCCGTGGCCGCTGGATGAACAGAACGCCGATCTTCGCACTGGACGACCAGTACTAAGCGGAGGAGCGCCTTCGGCGCAGCGGATTTTGTCTTGGCTCAGGATTACGCTGATTTTACTGATTAGCTGGATTTTTACTTTTGGATTTTTTTTGATTTTTTAGATTTTTTAATAATAATTAAGGGAGATAGAAGCGGATATATTCGCTTTTATCTCCCTTAATCCTTTATAAATCAAAAAGTAAAAATCCAGCTAATCAGTAAAATCAGCGTAATCCTGAGCCAAGACAAAATCCGCAGCGCCGGAGGCGCCTAGTCAATAATGGAAACCCCCTCTTCTATAATTGTTACATATACTTCCGGTTCCTTGCCATATTGATCCTGGTACCGGGATTTGATGAAGGAAACGTATTCATCTACCTTATCGGATTTTACGAGGTTGATGGTGCAACCACCAAAGCCTCCGCCCATTACGCGGGCGCCGGCCACTTCATTTCTTTCCCTGGCAAGCGATACGAGGAAGTCCAGTTCGGGGCAGCTTACTTCATAGAGTTTGCTCAGTCCTTCGTGGGTGGCATACATCAGTTCGCCGAACTGTTGCAGGTCGCCTTTCCTGAGCAGTGCGGTGGCATCCTGTACGCGTTGTATTTCAGCGATCACATAGTTACAGCGGTCGTATACTTTGGAAGAAAGCTGTGTACGTACTTCGTTGAGCATATTCATATCTGCATCGCGCAGGGATTTCACGGCAGGGTGATTTGCCTGGATAGCCTTTACTCCTTCCTCACACTGCTGCCTGCGTACATTATATTCCGAGGAGGCGAGTGAATGGTGTACCATGGAATTGCACAGCACTATTTTGTAATCGGGGAAGCTGAAAGGGAAATACTCAAATTCCAGGCTGCGGCAGTCGAGGCGCATTACCTGGTCTTTTTTACCATGCAGGTTTGCAAACTGGTCCATGATACCGCATTTTACGCCCGGGAAAGTATGTTCTGCTTTCTGGCCGATGAGGGCCATTTGCATGCGATCCAGTCCGTATGTGAAGATGTGGTCCAGTGCGGCTACGAGGCCACCTTCCACTGCCGCGGAGGAGGACATGCCTGCGCCTACGGGAATATCGCCGGCCAGTACACAGTCGAAACCCTGTACTGGTAGTCCGCGTTCCTGCAGCTGATACACTACCCCCATGAGATAGTTGATCCATCCGGGGGTTGGCTTTACCTCGTCCAGGCTGAACGACACGGTTTCGTTGGTAAAAACGGCGTGTACATTACATTGCTGTGTATTGTTGAGCGCGATGGCGTATACAATTTTTTTATCGATAGCTGCGGGTAAAACAAAACCATCATTATAATCTGTATGTTCACCGATCAGGTTGATTCGTCCGGGGGAAACGACCATCAGTGGCTCTTTTTCAAATAAGTGGATAAACTGCTCCCTGGTTTCTTGTATCATTAAAAGATTATTAAACGTAAAATTTACACCTAAAAATATAAAAATGATTGAGAATAAAAAAAGGTTGTTCCGAAAATCGGAACAACCTTTCAAAAAATATCAGGAGTAGTTAATTCTTGCCTACTTTATCGCCTACCAGGGCATAAAACAGGATGTACAGGTAGCAGGGCACCATGCAGTACAGGAATGCGTGTCTGAAATCGATGCTGCTGCTGTAAAGGAAGCTGAACATGCTGTGCTGGTCGAACATACCGCTGTAGATCTGCGGGATTACGCCACCACCGGCGATACCCATTACCAGTAAGGCGGAGCCAATTTTGGTGAAGCGTCCGAGTCCGTCGATTGCCATTGGGAAAATGGCGGGCCACATGAGCGCGTTTGCCAGTCCGAGTAAAGCGATGAATGTTACCGCGGAGACGCCGGTAGTGAAATAGGCGGCTGCAGTAAACAGTACGCCCAGTATAGCGGAGATCTGTAATCCTTTTTTACCGGTGAGGTATTTCGGGATGGTAGCGATACCTATTACATAACCTGCCAGCATGGCTACAAGGGTAAAGGTGGTGAAGTACTTGGTATCATCCACACTCATGCCGAGGGCTTTTCCGTACTGACCGATTACGTCGCCGGCCATTACTTCCACGCCTACATATACAAAGATGCAGAGTACGCCCAGTAACAGCTGAGGGAACTGGAATATGCTTGTTTTACCGGTGGTAGCTGCTGCGGTGGCAGCATCTTCCGAATTGGTATCTATTTCCGGTAAAGAAGAACGTTTCAGGAGAAACGCCAGTATAGTTAATATGATGGCGATAGCTACATAGGGTCCGATTACGCGGGAAGCCAGGCTATCGAGTAAAGCATTTTTCTGAACTGCATCTACCGCAGCAGCGATATCTTTTTCCAGCTTGTCGGCTCCTTTCAGTACAATAGAGCTGAGGATCAATGGGGCCAGGGCGCCTGCACTTTTATTACAGATACCGAGGATACTGATACGTTTGGCCGCACTTTCCTTTGGTCCGATGATGCTGGCATAAGGGTTGGAAGCGGTTTGCAGCAATGATAATCCCGCACCCTGGATGAACAGGCCGGTGAGGAACATGGCAAAGCTGCGTGCGTTGGCGGCAGGAATAAACACCAGGGAGCCGATGGCTATGATGAGGAGTCCTAAGGCCATCCCATTCTTGAAACCTGTTTTGTTCAGGATAAAGGAAGAAGGAATAGAGAGGAAGAAGTAGGCCATATAAAAGGCCATGGTTACCAGCAGCGCCTGGGAAACGTTCAGTTCACATACGATCTGGAAAAACTGGATCAGTGTTCCATTGAGCCAGGTAACAAACCCGAATACGAAAAACAATATGCCGATGATGGCCATTGATTGCGCATACCCGGCCTGTTTGGAAGGGACTTTCATTGTTACTGTTTGGTTGGACATAAGCTGTCAGAATTATTTTTTTTGATAAACACGAACATAATTAAACTTCTCTTATATTTCTTGTATATTTCGCAATTATTTTTGCTAAAACGTTTTACCCAATCACTAAATTGCAAGAATATTTTGACTTTTTAAAAAATTTTAAAAAAATAATTATACATTTAACCGGCAAAATTTCACCGTAACTTAACACGTTTATGACTGAGCAATCAAAACAAAACGCACAAAGCACCCATCCTTCGTTCTTTGTGCTTATTCTGGTTTTCTTTTTCTGGGGATTTCTGGCTGCTTCCAACAGTATCTTTATCCCGTTTTGCAAATCTCACTTTAACCTTACCCAGCTGGAGTCACAGCTGATCGACTTCTCTTTTTACAGTGCCTATTTTATAGGTTCGCTGATCCTATACCTGGCTTCCACCGCAAGAAAAGTGGATATCCTCAACAAGATCGGGTACAAGAAGGGTATTATTTACGGGTTGCTGATTTCGGTGCTTGGCTCCGTGATTATGATTCCATGTGTGAATAAGGAAAAGATTGTTCCTATTAAAGAAACCATTGCTGACATCAGCGGTTTCCAGGTAGAGCAGCAGTTACAGACTTCCGACAGGCAGGTGAAGATCCGCCGTGAGAAAGACCCCGACACTTATTCGCTCCTGATCAGCAGCAATGAATCCGCTGAAAAGTACACCACGAATCCGCAGTTAATTTCCGCAGTTTCCGGTGGTTTTACAAAAGATGACGAGCATAAACAATATGCTGCCAGTTTCACAAAAGCCAACCTGGAAAAGATAATTACGGTACTGGATACAGATTATAAACAAACTGTTACGTTCGGATATTTTGCCCTTATCCTCATGGCTTTATTTATTGTGGCCTTAGGATTTTCACTGCAACAAACCGCTGCCAATCCATTTGCTATTTTATTGGGAGATCCTGCCAAAGGTACACACCGCCTGAATCTCGCGGGAGGTATCAACTCCTTTGGTACTACCATCGGACCCATTATCGTGAGCATGTTGCTGTTTGGTAATATTAAAGGCGGCGAAGTAAGTACGGATATCAGCAAGATCAATACTTTATATTTCCTGCTTATTGCATTGTTCCTGATTGCGGCTGCTATTTTTGCTTTTGTGAAGATGCCGGAAAGCCAGGACACAGAAGGTTTTGAATCTTCGCCCAAGGCTACGAAGTCATTACTGGCTATCACATTTATGTTCATACTGATCCTCCTGGGACTGGTGCTGAAATTTGAATTGCCCATGTTCATTGCCGGTATTGTGGGTATTATCGGTATCCTCTTCTATACCAAGATGGCATCTGCCAACAATAGTGAAGGCTGGGGTGCGATGAAGTATCCGCAGCTGATCCTGGGTATGCTGGCCATCTTTATATATGTGGGTGTGGAAGTATCCATTGCCAGTAATCTCGGCGCGTTGCTGAAGCATCCTGGTTTCCTCACTGTAAAAGGTTTGGCAGAATCAGAACTGGATCCTTATGTATCGCTGTTCTGGGGAAGTATGATGATTGGCCGCTGGACCGGCGCGATCAGCGTATTTAACGTATCTAAAACCACCCGTAATATTCTCTGTGTAATTGTTCCTTTTGTGGCTTATGGTGTTATTCTCGGCGCCAACAGCATCAAGGGCAATGATATCAGTGTTTTATATCCATATGTCATCTGTATAGTGGTACAGATCATTGGCTTCTTTGCCGGCCAGGACAAACCTGCCAAAACCCTCACCATCTTTGGTTTGCTGGGTGTTGGTTCTGTTCTGATCGGGTTATTTACCACCGGTCAGCTGGCTACATTTGCATTTATCAGCGGCGGATTATTCTGCTCTGTGATGTGGCCAAGCATTTTCGCATTATCTATCGCAGGCCTGGGTAAATATACCGGTCAGGGTTCTGCGTTCCTGGTAATGATGATCCTCGGTGGCTCGCTCATTCCTCCTGTACAGGGCGGTCTGGCAGACATTGCAAGCATTGGTATCCACGCCTCTTATGTTATTCCGGCGCTGTGCTTTGCTTATCTCGCGTTCTTCGCATTTAGAGTTAAAACCATTTTAAAATCTCAAGGAATTGATTATGAGTCAGCAGTTAGCGGTGGGCATTGATATCGGGGGTACTAACACCAAATTTGGTATTGTAGACCGCAGGGGTAATATTATATGTGATGGTCGGATGTTAACCAATCAGCACGAAGATGTAACCGGCTTCCTGGATGAATTGCACGAACACCTGTCCGCGCTTATTGAACAAGCGGGAGGCATCGAAAACATGAAAGGTATCGGGGTAGGCGCTCCTAATGGCAACTACTACACCGGCAATATAGAATATGCGCCCAACCTGCGCTGGAAAGGCGTAGTACCGCTGGCCAGTTTGCTGGAGCAGAAATTCGGTTTGCCCACCGTACTCACCAACGACGCCAATGCGGCAGCTTTGGGAGAACTGATTTATGGTGCTGCCAGGGGTATGAAAGACTTTATCGTGATCACCCTGGGTACAGGTGTAGGAAGCGGCATTGTAGCCAACGGGCAGCTGATTTATGGTCATGATGGTTTTGCCGGAGAGCTGGGTCACTGTATCGTGATCCCTGGCGGCAGGCTGCATGCCGGTACCGGAGCACATGGTTCGCTGGAAGCGTATGCTTCTGCCACCGGCGTTACCAATACCGCCATAGAATTCCTGGCTAACCGCCCGGATACACCCAGCATCATGCGGGAGCATACCAACGAAGAAATCAATTCCAAGCTCATCTACGAAGCAGCCATGGAAGGCGATCCGCTTGCCAGGGAAGTATATGAGTTCACCGGTAAAATACTCGGTGAAGCCCTCGCCAATTTCGTGATGTTCTCCAGCCCCGAAGCCATTGTGCTGTTCGGCGGCTTAACCAAAGCCGGAGACCTCATCATGAAACCGGTACGGGAGCATATGGAGAAGAACCTGCTTCCTATTTTCCAGAATAAGGTTAAATTGCTGTTCTCTGAACTGAAAGAAAGCGATGCAGCCATTCTGGGCGCCAGTGCGCTGGCATGGGAAATGAAAGACTAGCTTTCAGCGGAAGCAGAAAAGTATAAAATGCTTTATATGAGTAATAGAAGATCATTCCTGAAAACAGCGGCCCTCAGCGCCGCTGTTTTCTCTTTGGACGGAGTAACGGGAACGCCTGCACGTTCACAGGGAAAACGCGGACCGGTAAAAGGAAAGCCGATTGTGGTATCTACGTGGGACTTTGGCCGTGCAGCCAATGCTGCTGCGTGGGAGGTCCTGAAGAAAGGTGGCCGCGCACTGGATGCTGTGGAAGCAGGCGTAAAGATCCCGGAAGCAGATCCCAACAACCACACCGTTGGTTTCTCCGGTTACCCCGACCGAGACGGCCGTGTTACGCTCGACGCCTGTATCATGGATGAACATGGTAACTGCGGCTCTGTAGGCGCGCTGGAACATGTAACCCACGCTATTTCTGTGGCCCGCCTGGTGATGGAAAAAACGCCGCATGTGATGCTGGTTGGCGATGGCGCATTACAGTTTGCACTGGCCAATGGCTTCCAGAAGGAGAACCTGCTGACGCCTGAATCAGAAAAAGCATGGAAAGAATGGCTGAAAACATCGGAATATAAACCTATTATCAACATAGAAAACAAATCGTACACACCCACCAATGGCGCCACCGCGTTTAATCCGCTGATGCTGCCGGGGAATGTATACAACCACGATACAATAGGCATGGTGGCAATGGACGCCGACGGCAACCTGTCCGGCGCCTGCACTACCAGCGGCATGGCCTTTAAACTACATGGCCGCCTGGGCGATTCTCCCATCATTGGCGCAGGATTATATGTAGACAATGAAATTGGCGCTGCTACCAGCACCGGTGTTGGAGAAGAAGTAATCAAAATAGTCGGCAGCCACCTGGTGGTGGAACTGATGCGTCAGGGATATCCGCCGGAAAAGGCCTGTAAAGAAGCGGTAGACCGTATTGTGAAAAGAAGTCCTTCCAAAGCAAAAGAAATCCAGGTTGGTTTCCTGGCCCTCAATAAAAAAGGAGAGCATGGCGCTTATTGCCTCCAGAAAGGCTTTAGCTATGCGGTGTGCACCAGTGATACCAGCAATGTGTTAATTGACGGGAAACATCATTTTTAGCAGGCAGGGATTAACCGTTGTGGCTGATCCCTGTACTGGTACCTCATTTTCAAAAGCTATTTTTTATGTCTTTCACCCTCGAAATATGTGCGGGATCAGTAGCATCCTGCATTGCAGCGGAAGAAGGCGGCGCAAACCGGATAGAACTGTGTGACAACCTGCTGGAAGGCGGTACTACGCCCAGCTATGGTACCATTGCGCTGGCCAGGGAAAAAGTAAAAATAGACCTCTACCCTATTATCCGCCCGCGTGGTGGCGATTTCCTTTACTCCGACCTGGAGTTTGAAGTAATGAAACGCGATATTGAGCTGAGCAAGCAACTGGGCTGCAACGGTGTGGTTATTGGTATCCTCCTGCCTGATGGCCGGGTAGATAAACAACGGTGCAAAATACTTGTTGACCTGGCATGGCCGATGGGCGTTACGTTTCACCGCGCCTTTGACATGACAGACAACCCGTTTGAAGCCCTCGAAGATATTATTTCTATCGGCTGTGAACGGATCCTTACTTCCGGTGCGCGCAATACTGCGCTGGAAGGCGCGTCCCTATTGAAAGAGCTGGTGGAAAGGGCGAGCGACCGCATCGCTATTATGGCCGGTTCCGGTGTTCGTGCCAGCAATATTGCCCAGCTGATTACAGCTACCGGTGTTACGGAATATCATACTTCCGCAAAAGCCTATGAAGAAAGCGGGATGATCTATCGCAATCCCAATGTGAGCATGGGCGGCATTCCCGGCGTTCCTGAGTATGGCATCTCTGCCACACAGAAAAAAGAAGTAACATTAATACGTGAAATAGGCGAGAAAACATTACTATCTTAGTCGCTCTGTTTAGCTAAAGATTTATTGAAAACCCATTATTAATTGCAGGCTGACGTGTGTTAGCCTAAAAGTGAACAACGAAAATGAAAAAACTGATCATTGCAACAGGTTTGTTGCTTGGCGGATTCTTCGCGCAGGCACAGATCAAAGGGGTAAAGCATGTTATCCTGATAGGCATGGATGGCTTCGGCGCTTACTGCTTTCCGAAAGTGGACAACCCCAATATGAAACAAATGATGCAGGACGGTGCGTGGACCTTACAGGCCCGCAGTGTATTGCCTTCCTCAAGTGCGGTTAACTGGGCTTCTATGGTGATGGGCGCCGGTCCTGAAGTACACGGTTATACAGAATGGGACAGCCGGAAACCGGAACTGCCTTCCCGCGAGCTGGATCAGTATGGTATGTTTCCATCTATATACACGATTTTACGTGAGCAAAAACCAAAGGCAGAGATAGGCGTTATTTACAGCTGGGAGGGTATCGGTTATTTGTTTCCGAAAGCAGCGGTCAACAAGGAGCTTGGCACACACGACAACGACAGCCTCGCTACTACGGCGGCTGTAGCATATATCAAAGAAAAGAAACCTGACTTCCTGTTCATCCATTTTGATGAACCCGATGGAACCGGGCATAATATTGGTCATAATATACAGTCTTACTTCGACCAGGTAGCAAAGAATGATGTGTTGCTCGGAAAAATTCTGCAGGCAGTGAAAGATGCGGGGATGTGGGATAATACCATCATCCTGCTGACAGCCGATCATGGCGGCATCAAGAAAGGACATGGCGGCAAAACGATGGAAGAAATGCAGATTCCCTGGATCATCCGTGGCCCTGGTGTGGCAAAAAATAAAGAGATCAAAAGCAGCGTGGTGACCTACGATACCGCTGCTACTCTTGCCTGGATCTTTGGGTTGAAAACACCGCAGGTGTGGACCGGAAGGCCAGTGACGGAAGCGTTCAAATGATATGGATATGAAAAAAATGCTGCTTTTTACGGTGGTATGTTTTGCAGGTTGTACCCTTTTTGCGCAAACACAAAAAGTAAAGGTGCTCACCTACAACATTCATCACGGGGAAAACATGAAACAGGTACTGGATCTTCAGGGAATTGCCAATGTAATACTGGCTACTAATCCCGATCTGGTGGCGTTGCAGGAAGTAGACAGCGTTACCGGCCGCACCAGCCAGAGTGATCAGCTGAAAGAACTGGCTTCCATCACCGGCATGTACACTTATTTTGCCAAATCAATGGATTTTGATGGCGGCGGTTACGGCACCGGCATTCTATCCCGTTTCCCTATCAGCAGTAATACTACCGTGATGTTACCTTCTGCAAAAGGCAATGAACCCAGGGCTGCCGGTATTGTTACCGTTCAACTGCCGGGAGATAGTTCACTGCAGTTTGTGACCACTCACCTGGATGCAGGCAGAAAGGCTACCGACCGTATTGCCCAGGCAAATGCACTGGCAGACTATTTCAGGGCCACAGCTACTCCGGTGATTATTGCCGGCGATTTCAACGCCCTGCCGGCCTCAAAGGAACTAAAAGTGCTGAAACAGGTATTTACGGATGCCAGCAGCCTGATGGGACCAACCTTTCCTTCCGATTCGCCGACAATAAAACTGGACTATATCATGATTGCTCCCAAACAACGGTGGACGATCACCGGCGCACGTGTCATTGAAGAAACAGTAGCATCCGATCATCGCCCGGTGTTGTGCGAACTTGAAATGAAATAAGAGAAAAAACAATCCATTATATGACAATGAAAAGAGTAATTCACCTGTGCTTACTGATGGCAGCAGCAGGACTGTGGAGTTGTACCACTCAGCAGCCCTCCGCGCCCAAAGGCAGTGTGAGCATCATTCCTATGCCTGCCAGTGTCAGCGAAACAGCTGATTCTTTTTTACTGGACAAGCAAACGGTGATTGTTGCCAATAATGAAAGCGACAAAAAAACAGCCGCTTTATTTAATGCCTGGCTCAAAGAACTGACGGGGTATGAACTGGCGGTAAAAGACCAGGGAGATAAAAATGCGATCCTGTTACAGACCGGCAATGACAGTGCTAATGCAGAAGGCTATACGCTTACTGCGACTCACAACAACATTACCATTAAAGGCAACAGCGGCGCCGGCACTTTTTATGGCGTACAGACGCTGATCCAGTTACTGCCGCTGGAAAAAGCGCGCGCTATGTTTGTACCAGGCGTGAATATTACCGATGCACCGCGTTTCGCTTACCGCGGGCTGCACCTGGATGTGGGCCGCCATTTTTTTTCTGTTGATTTTATTAAGAAGTACATCGACCTGATGGCGATGCACAAACTGAATACGTTTCACTGGCACCTGACAGAAGACCAGGGCTGGCGTATTGAAATCAAGAAATATCCGCGCCTGCAGGAAGTAGCTTCCAAAAGAAAAGAAACCATGGCCGGCCGGTATGCCGATAATAAATACGATGGCAAGCCTTATGGGGGCTATTATACACAGGAGCAGGTGAAAGAAGTAGTGCAATATGCTACCGATCATTTCATCACGGTGATTCCTGAAATTGAAATGCCGGGTCATTCGCTGGCAGCGCTTACCGCATATCCCAACCTGGGTTGCACCGGCGGCCCGTATGAAGTAGGCACCCGCTGGGGCGTGTACGATGATGTATACTGCGCCGGTAACGACAGCGTTTATCTTTTCCTACAGGATGTACTGGATGAAGTGATGGCGTTGTTCCCTAGTAAATATATTCACATCGGCGGAGATGAATCTCCCAAAGTACGCTGGGAAAAATGCCCTAAATGCCAGGCGCGCATGAAGCAGGAAGGTTTGAAAGATGAGCATGCTTTACAGAGCTATTTCATTCAGCGGATGGAGAAATACCTGAACAGCAAAGGACGGCAGATCATCGGCTGGGATGAAATCCTGGAAGGCGGTTTGGCCCCCAACGCTACCGTGATGAGCTGGAGAGGCATCGAAGGCGGCATTGCAGCAGCCAAACAAAAGCACGATGTGATTATGACGCCGGGCGAATTCTGCTACTTTGACCACTACCAATCCAAAGGCACGAATGAACCGCTGGCAATAGGCGGATTCCTGCCGGTAAGCCAGGTATATTCCTACGAACCCATACCCGCAGAGCTGAGCAGCGAGGAAGCCAAATACATTAAAGGTGCACAGGCCAACGTATGGACAGAATACATCAACAATACCAACTACCTGGAATACATGGTATACCCGCGTGCAGCTGCATTATCAGAAGTGTTGTGGTCGCCCAAGGATAAACGCAACTACGACAACTTCGTGGACCGTTTAAAAGTACATGTAAAAAGGCTGGACCTGAAGAAGGTAAATTATGCCAAACATGTTTTTGAAGTTACCGGTAAAGTAACCGATAATGGTAAAGGCGGAGTAGCAGTGGTATTGAATACAAAACTGGATGGCGGTAAAATATTTTTCACCACCGATAGTACTGCCCCTACCCCTCAGGCGACTCCTTATACAGCGCCTGTACAAATTACCCGCAGCGGCACGCTCCGGGCGCAGGTATTCCTGGAGGGCAAACCTTTTGGCAACGAATACAGTCAGACGTTCGTGTTTCACAAAGGACTGGCTAAAAAGGTAAGCATGGCTTCCGCAGCAGATGCTGCTCACCGTCCTGCTACCACCTTTACGCTGGTAAATGGAGTGGAAGGCAATGCTGCTTATAACGACAACGAGTGGTTTGGCTTTAAAGGAACGGATATGGAAGCAGTAGTGGAGCTGGACAGTGTGCAGGATATTCGCCTGGTAGGCATTAATACGATCAATGTGAAGGGCGACTGGATCTACCCACCGAAGCAGGTAGTGTTTTCTGTATCTGACGATGGTAAAACATTTAAGGAAGTGTACAAGCAAAACACCTTTGCGCAGCAGGGCATCAATAAGATCAGAGGCCATTTGCAGGCTGTTCGCGGCCGCTTTGTAAAGGTGCAGATGCAGAACTTTGGTAAGATCCCTACCGGTGCAGCAGGAGCAGGCAACGGCGCATGGTTGTTTGCAGATGAACTTATTATAGACTAAAATCGAAAACCGTCCCGGCAAATGCGGAACGGTTTTCATTTTATGACTCCTACACCAAAATATATGATACGGCCTTCAACCGCTGTATGCAAACATATTAACGAGATCAAATATTAAATGGTTTATTACAGGCTAAAAGAAATATAATTTAAATATTGCTAAATAATAATGCGCGTTAGCAGTAAATTCTTTAATTTTCCGGCTCGTTTTTAAACCGCATCTAATCAAAAACGTTTACAAATGACGATTAATCATCAGGAAATCGAACTGATCGACAGCTTTGAACAAATTGCTGTGGAAATTCATCCTTCTGCCAAAGAAGGTTCCAAAGCAGTAGCACAGGAAATTGCCGCGCTGATCCGCGAAAGGCAGGCTGCCGGCCAAAAATGTATTTTAGGACTGGCCACCGGCTCTACTCCTAAATATCTGTACGCAGAATTGGTACGTCTGCACAAAGAAGAAGGACTCAGCTTTAAAAACGTCATCACCTTTAACCTGGATGAATATTATCCTATAGAGCCGGATGCTTTACAGAGCTATAACCGCTTTATGAAAGAGCACCTGTTCAATCATGTTGATATCCCTGAAGGCCAGTACAACATTCCGGATGGTACTATTCCAAAGGACCAGATCAAGAAATATTGTGAGGCTTACGACAAACGTATTGAAGAATTAGGCGGTATCGATATCCAGGTGCTGGGTATTGGCAACAACGGCCACATTGGTTTTAACGAACCAGGCGCCAATATTAATTCACACACCCGTCTCGTTACACTGGACAACAGCACCCGTTTGGCCAATGCGTACGAGTTTCCGAATATGAGCCAGGTACCCCGTCTGGCTATCACCATGGGTCTCAGCAGCATCTTTAAGGCAAAGCGTATCATACTGATGGCGTGGGGTTCCCATAAATCCAAAATTGTTCGCCGTTCTGTAGAAGGACACAGTACCGACCAGGTGCCTGCTTCCCTGCTGCAACAGCATGCAAACTGCAAGTTTGTGATTGACGAACAGGCGGCCGCGGAACTGACCCGTTTCAACGAACCATGGCTTACCGGCGATTGCGAATGGACACCTGGTCTGATCCGCAAAGCAGTGACCAGCCTGGCGCTGAAGCTGAACAAGCCTATCCTGATGCTCACCGACAAGGACTATAACGAAAACGGTTTGAACGACCTGATCGTGCAATATGGTTCTGCCTATGAGCTGAATATCGAAGAGTTTAACGCCATCCGTGATACCATTACCGGCTGGCCTGGCGGCAAGCCTGGTCCGCAGTTGCCGAATCACCCGGAGCGTTCAGAACCCGCTAAAAAGCGCGCACTGATCTTCTCTCCGCATCCCGATGATGACATCATTTCTATGGGCGGTACTTTCATCCGCCTGCATGAGCAGGGCCACGATGTACATGTAGCTTACCAGACTTCCGGCAACATTGCCGTAACAGATGAGTTCCTGCTGCGTTTCATCGACTTTGCCGTAGGCTTTGAAGGTATGTTCGATATTGATAAAAGCAAAAGCTCCCTGATCCTGGATGAGGCGAAAGCATTCATCCGCACCAAGAAGCCAAGCCAGAAAGATACCCCTGAGATCCGCGCTATCAAAGGTTTGATCCGCCGTTGCGAAGCAAAAGCTACCTGCCGTTACGTAGGTATTGCGGAAGAAAACGCCCACTTCATGAACCTGCCTTTCTATGAAACCGGTTTGGTGGAAAAGAAACCCATGGGACCGGAAGACGTGGCGCTGACCGTAGAACTGCTTCGTAAACTGAAGCCTCAACAGATTTTCTGCGCCGGCGACCTTGCCGATCCGCATGGAACGCATAAGGTGTGCCTGGATGTGATCTTTGCCGCACTGGAAATTGTAAAAACAGAAGACTGGGCGAAAGATTGCTGGGTATGGCTGTATAAAGGCGCATGGCAGGAGTGGGAGGTACATGAAATTGAAATGGCTGTTCCAATGAGTCCTGACCAGGTAATGCAGAAGCGTTTGGGTATCTTCATTCACCAGAGTCAGAAAGATGTGGTGCCTTTCCAGGGAACCGATCTCCGCGAATTCTGGCAGCGTGCGGAGGACCGTAACGCCAACACGGCCGACCTGTACGACCGCCTGGGTTTACAGAAGTATGCCGCCATGGAAGCATTTGTACGTTATCATTTTATGTAAATAAATCATAATTTTAGGGGACTGTGATAACCATCGCAGTCCCTTTATTTTTTTATATGAATCTGAGCAGAGCCATAGAAATAGCCACCACCGCGCATAAAGACCAGGTGGATAAATACGGACAGCCTTATATAGGGCATGTATTCCGGGTAATGCAAATGGGCCGTACCGAAGATGAAAAGATAGTGGGTGTGCTGCATGATGTGGTAGAAGACACCGACTGGACTTTTGAAGACCTTGAAAAAGAAGGCCTGGCCCCTCACCTGCTGGCCGCCCTTTACTGTGTGACCAAACTGGATGAAGACGAAGACTACAACCACTTCGTAGACCGTACCCTCCAGAACCGGTTGGCCTGTATGGTTAAACTCAACGACCTGACGGATAACATGGATATCAGGCGTATGACCGATGTAAAGGAAAAAGATATTGCCCGCCTGAACAAATACCTGCACGCTTACCGCCGGATAGCGGCCGCCGTTATCCAGTAGAATATTTTTTCAACGCCTTCCGATTAAACTATTAAATTACAGTAGAAAACAGAATAGCCATCAATGGAAAACGATATCCTCATTGACTTTAGGTTCGCTGCAAAAGAGAAGCCCAGGTTCGGTGAATTATTCTTAATTACAGGAGAAGAGAATCCTAAATTTCCGGCCAGGAACAAAGCATTCGCACAACTGGCCCCATTGGGTTTTGAACAACTCGATGATTTTTTTGGTATCCTTAACAGCGAAGAATCAGGCGACGACGTACTGATATGGCTTTTCCCCATGATCAACGGGGAAGAAGTATTTCATAACAGCGGCCCGTTCGACGCTATACGGCTATCTTACAGCGCATTACGCAATGCTCCCGCAACTATCACTTTACTGCAGGATTGCTTCAATGCCCTCCAGGCTTTACCTGAGGTAGAAGTTGAATTTGAAGGATCCCCTATTACCGACTTTAGCCCCGTGCAAAAGAAAGCAGACGAGATTGTGGCTCACTGGCGGGAAAACCATATAGAACCCGGCTCAGAACAAAGTTTACTGATTGACGATGATGATGCAGACGATGACTGGGAAGAGGATGAAGACTGGGAAGAAGATGACGAATGGGAGGAAGAAGCTGGGGATAAAAAATAAAATAACCTGATTTACGCCAACGGATCATGAAAAAACAAGCCAACAAAAAAGGTACCACCGCATTATTGCTGGTGGCCTCTTTAATACTGGTATTGCTTATTTCCGGTATTCCCTCTGCCCGTAAGGCTGATAAAAAGAATTGCACGCCAACCACCGGGGTGGTCAAAGAAATTAAAGCGGGTCCTCCTGGCATTATTATTCACCTGAAGCAGGATCCCAGGATCTATTACATCTCCCCTAAAACCAATACCCACCTATCTTTAAAAACACTGGAAAAAGAACTGACGGGTAAAACCATACAACTTTATACTGCGCAGGACTGGTCGCCGCTGGATCCGTTTTCCACCATGAAACAGGTTCACCGGCTGCAGATAGGCGACACCGTTATATTCACGGAATTCTAGGCCTAATCTTTGTGCAGATGCCATGCGGGTGGAAGCCGGAGTCCTTCCATCCGCGTAAAACAGTAACTTTCATATGCATCTCAATAAATATTTATCCTGCCTCTCACTGGCAGTATTACTGGTATCGTGCAACCTGAATAACAAACCAAGTAAATACGATAACGAAGAAAACGCCGCCAAAAACAATAAGAAAACTGCTACTACCACTGCTGCCAAACCAGCACGCAGCAAGGCTCCCATTGTTGGCGAAAGAATCAATGGCGCTGCTACCATACTGAATAATCCAGGCGGAGAACCACTGGTTACCCTCGTGGATTATATCCCGTTACGTTGTGCGCCGGTGAAAAAAGACTGGTACCCGGTAAGCGTAGATTTTGATATTACGAAGGAAGAATACAGCAAACCCATTTTTCACAAGGGCCGCAAAATAAAAGTAAACGGCGTGGATGCAGGCGTACTGCAACGCGATATCAAACTGCCCGTAGCCACCAACGGGGAAAAGATGTGGGCTACCATTGACGGATATACGCAAAAGAAAAGTATCCGTAGCGGCACTATCATTGAATCTGCTTTAAGCAGCTACCTGAAGCAACATACCGGTCGCAGTACCGCCGATATGGAATCCTTTATCCACAATTTCAAACTGGAAGAAGAAACCACTCTCAAGCCCTACCTGCTGTATTTCAACTATGAAAGCGGTATCGATGATCCCAGCCCGTTGTATCGCCTGGCCCTTGTTTTCCAGGGGAAACAGCTGATAGGCGTACTGCACTCCCGGCCCATTCAACTCGATGGCGGCACTCCGCGCAGGTTGCAACGTGGCTTTACGGTGAACTACCTCAGTGGCATCGATAAAAGCCTGAAAGAAGATTTCGCCGTGAAGTTTAATAAGTTCATTCTTTCTGTTGATTGATCCCATAACTTTTGGTTATCACCTATCACATATAGACATTTGACTTCCGCGGCAGCGATACGGACCTTTGTATCCAATTACAAACGTTCGTGTATGCAACAAGAGAAGACAATAGCCACCTGGCTGCCGGAGAACACGCAGAAAATCATATTCCTTACCGCAGCGGCCATTACGCTGTTGCCCGTAGTAACCCCACCGGTGGCACTGTTGCTGGGATTTGCCCTGGCGCAAACCAGCGGTAACCCTTTCACTGCGGTAACTCCGCGCATTACGCACTGGTTGTTGCAGCTGTCGATAATCGGAATGGGCTTTGGCATGAATGTACACAGCGCGCTGAAAGCCGGCAGTGAAGGTTTTCTTTTTACGGTTACTGCCATTGCAGGCACCCTGTTAACCGGGGCGGTGTTGGGTAAGCTGCTGGGCATCGATAAAAAAACCGCCCATCTTATTTCCTGCGGCACCGCCATCTGCGGTGGCAGCGCTATTGCCGCCATTGCCCCGGTAATGAAAGCCGGTGAGAAACAGATATCTGTTGCGCTGGGAATCATCTTCCTGCTAAATGCACTCGCTCTTTTTATTTTTCCCGCAGTAGGCCACGGATTACATTTATCCCAGCAACAGTTTGGGCTGTGGAGCGCCATCGCCATTCATGATACCAGCTCCGTGATAGGCGCTGCCAGCAAATACGGCGAAGAGGCCCTCCAGGTAGCCACCACAGTGAAGCTGTCGCGCGCCCTCTGGATTGTTCCCGTGGCATTTATGACCACCGGGTTGTTTAAAACAGGTGCAGGTAACATAAAGATCCCGTGGTTTATTGCGGTGTTCATTGCTGCCATGCTGCTGAATACCTGGGTTCCGCTGTTCCAGCAGGCAGGCCCCTTCCTGGTAAAAAGCGCTAAAACGGGGTTGTCGCTCACCCTTTTTCTGATAGGCACCAATCTCAGCCGCGAGGCATTGCGGGGAATCGGGCGTAAACCATTGATTCACGGGGTAGTACTATGGGTATTGATCAGTACCGGTACCTTACTGGCCATCTGCTGCCTGGCCTGATACCGGGGAAAACCCCGTGATAACCCAATTATCATTTTTACATATATTTGATCATCGAGCATTTGTGATACTGGCAGCATTTATCATAATAACCAAGATGACTACACGTAATTTATGAGCCGGTCCCCAGCCACAAAATCCGGCACCTATATGGCTGCATTCCGGGCAATAGAAAGTACGAAACCTGAGAAAGAGCGTTTGTTGTATGATCCGTTTGCCAGTGCATTCCTGTCAAAATTCTATCAGATCTTACTGGCAGGTTGCACCATCGCTTTCATCCGGAGAATAGTGACAGCCTGCATCCAGTTCCGCTGGCCTGGTAGCTTCACTGCGGCTGTTGCCAGAACAAGGCTGATCGACGACATGATCCTGCATGCGGTAAGATCGCAGGGCATTAACCAGGTGATCATCCTCAATGCTACTTTTGATACCAGGGCGCACCGCCTTAACGTAGGTGTACCACTCCATTATGTAGAAATGGATCATCCATCGCTCCAGTATACAAAGAAGAAAATACTGTCTGACCTGGTAGGACTACCAACCATTCACGTGGATTATGTGCAGCTGGATTTAAACACGCAGCAGATCTCGGAAGTATTCCCGGAACTCTTCTACGGGGCGCATTACAAAACATTGTTCCTCTGGGAAGGAATCACCACCAAGCAGGAAGCCAAACAAGCGGAAACGATTTTCCATCATGTGAAAAATTTTAGTCCGGGTACACAGATCATCTTTACCTATGTAGAAAAAGCAGTACTGGAAAACCCCTCGGCATTCTATGGATTTGTGCGTATCAACAAGCTGCTGAGCCGCGCCGGTGAGAACTGGGACTTCGGTATCCGCCCGGAAGAATTGTATGCCTTCCTGGAGTTACATCACCTGAAGCTGCACTATGACGGCGGCGGCGGGGATTACCGCGCAAAATATTTCGGAGAAAAGAGTAAGCAGATGAAAGGCTACGAATATTTAAGGGTAGTAAGAGCAGAAGTGAAATAGCAGCCGTATCTTCGGTGCATCATTTTAGCGTTCTGCATATGCATATTCACTACTTTCAACATGTGCCTTTTGAAGGATTAAGCTGCATCGCCGACTGGGCCAACCGTCATCAACACCAGGTAACTTATACCCGCTGGTATGAAAACACCGATACCAGTGCCGTTGCGGAGGCCGACTGGCTCATCATCATGGGCGGACCGATGGGCGTATACGAACAGGATCATCATCCGTGGATGACTACAGAAATAGCCCTTATCCGGGATGCTATCCAACAAAATAAAAAAGTATTGGGCATCTGCCTGGGATCACAACTGATTGCTGCGGCGCTTGGTGCTAACGTATACCCGCACACGCAGCCGGAAATCGGCTGGTTCCCGCTGGACCTGAGCTTTCAGGGCCAGGCGGCTCCACTGGAAACAGTGCTGCCGCATCACTTTAACACCTTTCATTTTCACGGCGATACCTTTGATGTGCCGGCAGGCGCAACCCGCTTCGCGGCGTCCGCAGCTTGCAGTCACCAGGCATTCATTTACGGCGACCGCGTAATTGGCCTCCAGTTTCATATGGAATTAACGGCAGAAAGTTTGCAGGAAATGATCCTGCACGGCGCCGGCGCCATTGCAGCCGGTGGACCGTTTGTGCAAAATGAAGAAAAAATCCGCCAGCATATGAACCTGCTGACGCAAAATACTGAAAACATGTACCGCCTGCTGGATTATATGGCAGCGCTGTAAATAAAATATGATTGTATGACTGCTGCGTTTGACGTATTGATTATCGGCGGAGGACCTATTGGTCTTGCCTGCGGACTGGAAGCTAAAAAAGCGGGGCTTAGTTACATCATCCTCGAAAAAGGCTGTGTGGTGAACTCCCTCTACAACTACCCGCTGTACATGACTTTTTTCTCTACCTCCGAGCGGCTGGAAATTGGCAACGTTCCCTTTGTGTCTATCAATCCGAAGCCTACCCGGCCGGAAGCCCTGGAATATTACAGGAGGGTAGCCACTTCACATGAACTGAACATAAAACTGTTTGAAGAAGTGGAGCAGGTAACACCTAACGCCAACGAATATACGGTTACGACCAGAAAGAGTATGTATCATGCGCGGCACGTAGTTATTGCTACCGGCTTTTATGACATTCCCAACCTCCTGAACATACCCGGCGAAGATCTTCCTAAAGTAACACACTATTACAAAGACCCTCACTTCTACGCCACACAGGATGTAGTAGTGATAGGCGCTCATAACTCCGCCGTAGATGCTGCCCTGGAAACTTACCGTAAAGGCGCCCGCGTAACCATGGTGATCCGTCAGGAAGACATTGGCTCCCGCGTAAAATACTGGGTACGGCCGGATATTGAAAACCGCATCAAAGAAGGATCTATTAAAGCATGGTTTAATTCTTCACTTACCGCCATCCGGGATAAGGAAGTGGATATCGCCACCCCTGATGGTCCTCTTACCATTGCCAATGATTTTGTGATCGCTATGACTGGCTACCAGCCTAATTTCAGCCTGCTGCAAAAGGCAGGCATTGCGCTGTCTGATGACAATCTCAAACTCCCCACATACAACCCTATCACCATGGAAACCAATATGCCGCGCATCTACCTGGCCGGCGTGGTTTGCGGGGGGATGAATACCCACGTGTGGTTCATCGAAAACTCGCGGGATCATGCGGAGAAGATTATGGCGCATGTGCGTGCGAATGCGTAGAGCGGAGGGCGCCTTCGGCGCTGGTAAATTGTCTTGGAGCAGGATTACGCTGATTATACTGATTGGCTTGATTTTGATTATGTTTGATTTTACTTTTTTGATTTTATTTTGATTTTTATTTGATTTTATTTAAGATTTAAAAAATAGATAAGGGAGATACATGCGGATCTATTCGCTTATATCTCCCTTCATTCTTTATAAAAATCAAAAAAGTAAAAATCAAGCCAATCAGTATAATCAGCGTAATCCTGCTCCAAGACAATTTACCAGCGCCGAAGGCGCTCCTCCGCATCAAACAATGTTCACCTCGCGCTCCAGTTCCACTCCGAACTTGGCCTTTACGCTGTCCAGTACCTGTTGGGACAGGTGGTAAATATCAGCGCCTTGGGCGTGGCCGTAATTTACGAGTACCAATGCCTGGCGGGCGTGTACGCCTGCATCGCCGCTGCGGTATCCTTTCCAGCCGCATTGCTCGATGAGCCAGCCGGCGGCCAGTTTGAAATGGTTGTCTGCTACGGGGTAGGCTACCATGGCGGGAAATTCGGCGTGCAGCTTTTCGTATTCCGCTTTGGTGATGGTTGGGTTTTTAAAGAAGCTGCCTGCATTACCTATTTCGGCGGGATTGGGCAGTTTGGAAGAACGGATGTTTATCACTGCCTGGCTGATGGCCTGGATAGACAGCTCCTGCACATTCATCCGCTGGAGTTCCTCATTGATAGCGCCGTAGCTGGTATTGAAATGCGGCTGTTTGCTTAACCGGTAGGTAACGGATAAAATAGCAAACTGGTTTTTATATTCTTTTTTAAAGATGCTTTCGCGGTAACCAAAATGGCAATCGGCATTGTTGAAGGTAACGATGCTGTGGTCCTTCAGGTGGAGCGCTTCCAGCTCATGAAATACATCTTTTATTTCCACGCCATAAGCGCCGATATTTTGCATGGGGCTGGCGCCTACGTTACCTGGTATCAGGGAAAGGTTTTCCAGGCCGGCGAGGTTTTGCGCGATGCAATGCTGCACAAACCCGTGCCAGTTCTCTCCTGCGCCTGCTTTCACATATACGTAGTCGTTATCTTCCCCGGTAACGGTGATGCCTTTGATCTCGTTTTTCAGCAGCCAGCCATTGAAGTCCTGTGTGAACAGGATGTTGCTGCCACCACCCAGGATCATCCGGGGCAGGCCATCGCTCTGCGGTTGTTCCGTGAATGACTTCAGCTCTTCTGCTGAGGAAAAGGACGCGAAATAACGTGCAGTGGCGTTGATACCAAAAGTATTATATGATTTGAGCAGAACATTTTCTGATACCTGCATAATAACTTAAATTTATGGTGAGCAAAGATAGCCGCAAATCATTTAGAAATCATAAATCCAGTTTCATGAATAAAACGGCGATTGTAATAGGCGCAACAGGACTCACAGGCACGCACCTGGTGGCGGCCCTGCTGCATGACCCGGCCTTCAGCAAAGTAAAGGTGCTGGTCCGGCAGCCCTGGGCTCACGACCGGCCGAAACTGGAAAGCATTATTGCAGACTTTGAATCGGATGAGAGCCTGGCGGCAGCGTTGCAGGGAGATGTTCTTTTTTGCTGTATCGGTACCACCATCAAAAAGGCAGGCAGCCAGGAAAATTTCAGGGCGGTGGATTACGGCATTCCCGTAAAATGCGCCAGGATCGCCAAACAGCAAGGCGTCACACAATTCCTCCTGATGTCGTCCATTGGCGCCAATCCACACTCCCGCAACTTTTACCTGCGCACCAAAGGAGCAACCGAAGAAGCCATTCAACAGGTGGGTTTCTACAGTGTTAATATCTTCCGTCCTTCGGTACTGATCGGACAGCGGAAAGAATTCAGGTTAGGCGAATGGATCAGCAGATATCTTATCCAGCTTTTTTATTTTTTATTACAGGGAAGATGGAAAAAATACCGGGGCATCAAAGCGGCAACCGTTGCCAATGCCATGATCATAGCAGCAAAAGAGAATGATGAAGGTGTGAGCATCTTTGAATCAGATGCTATCCAGAGCATGGGCGAGTCGTGAAAATCCGGAATTTGAGTCTTATCTTTAACCCGTATGAAAAAATGGGTCCTTCTTCTGGCTGTTGCAGTTATTGCAATACTGCCGCTATCTATGCAGGCGCAGGTAAACAGCTACTTTCCTGAAATATGGAAAGACAATCCACAGCTGCATACCACTCCATCTACCGATGCTCCTTACACGATCGTGGATTACAGAATGGTCAGGGATTTTAATGTTAGTCCGCGTGATAAAGCACAGGCCACTTCCCACTACAAAACACTGTACAAAAATATAAAAGTCAACACCCAGCGTGCGGCCGACAGCCTTACCCGCCTGGTAATGTCGATGGAACCCAGCGAAGCTTTGCGTGGCCTGCGCATCCGCGTAATACATCCGGGTGGCAGCGTGACCAGTCTCAACGAGCAGGTACGGATGATTGAAATGGACCGCGAACGGAAAGCAATAGTAGCCAACAATCTCGCACTGGAAGCCGGCTGTGAAATTGAATATGAGCTGAGCCTGAAAGTACAGTACGATTATGCAGGCACCGATTACCTGCAATCCGGTATCCCGTGCGACCAGCTTAGCTTTGTACTGATAGCGCCCAAAACTTTGGATTTTGTGGTGAAGCCCAGCGCCGGTTTACCTGCACTGCAGGACAGTATTACGGATACCAACCACTACTACCAGCTGAACATGCAAAATATGCCAGCCCTGCCTACCAGCGACCTGTATTTTTACCTGCCACAACTGAAGCGGATTGATTTCGGATTGAAGCACGCGATAGAAGGAAAAGATACGGTACGCATGACGTGGCAGAAGTTTGGGGAAGATAATTATATCCCTTTTGTGGCGGTATCAAAAGCAGAATATAAACAACTGGAAAAAGAACTACAGAAATGGCCTTTCCTGAAACAACGGATTCCTGTTCCGCAGATGATCTACCTGGTAGAACAATTTATAAAATCCAATTACCGGCTGGTGGAGCCTTCTGAAACCGGTGAAACGGTAGATATCATTTCCATTATCCGTAACAAGCAGGCAGAAAAAGCGGGCTTTACCCGTTTCATAAATGCGGTGTATTATATGCTGAATATTCCCACGCAGGTATTATTCACCACTTCACGCGACAGTTTGCTGATGGACAGTCAGCTGGTATACCGGCAGCTGCCTACCAACGTATTGCTGTATTTCCCGGGATTGCAACAGGCGCTGGCCCCAACGGAAATGAATACACGCTTTCCGTGTTACCCGTCGTTATGGACCGGCATTCCTGCACTGCGCTGCCGTGATACGCTGGTAGCCGGAGAGAGCAAAGTGCTGACCGATTTTATTCAAACGCCGGCGCCGCCGTACACACTCAGCAACATTATCACCGAGGCCACGCTCCGGTCGGTAACAGATCCGACCTGGGAGGTGAAGCAATCTTTTGGTGGTTACCCCGCCTCCAATCTGAAAACAGCATTTGGCGGCACCGGCAGTACGCCGGACGGCAGGCTGCAGGTATACAATGCCATCCTTCCTTTTGAACCCGGTATCAGGAAACCCACAGAAGTGAAAGCAGAAAACGAAGTGTTTAATAACCGCTCCCTGGATAAACCTGTATTGCTGAACAGTACGTTGCTTACCACATCTTCCGTAGAAAATAAAAACAACAGCATTGTTATCCACGTGGGTCCTTTACTGGGTGGTAATATGCCGGTTGATATCCCGCTTCCGCCGGGCGATCTGCCTGTCCAGATCACATTTCCCTATTACCAGGAAAAACGCGTGATTGTTCCGCTGCCGGCGGGTTATAAAGTAGCCAATAAGGAAGATTTTTCGGCAGAAATAAGTGATAAAGGAGCTGATCCCGCACTGGGTTTTAAAATGCGGTGTGAACAGGACGGCAACCAGCTGCGCATTTTTGTACTGGAGTGGTACAAGCAAACCGATTTCTCCGGAAGCACTAAAGCGGTATTCGGTCAATTGCTGGAAAGGATCCATACACTCCAGCAGCAGGACCTGATACTGGTGAAAGAATAATTTTATACGCCGTCTACATCCGGTATGATCACTACCGAACGGAATCTTTTTTCCGTTTTCAGCTGAATAATAAACTCCTGTAACACCCTTTTGATATGAGTGATCAGCCTGGCTTCACGGGGCAGTTTGATCAGCATTTCCTGTAAATAATTATTGCGTACCCTTGCTACCAGCGGAGCTGCCGGTCCTACCAGTTGTGCGCCGATATGCGGCTGCAGCCAGCTGGCCAGGATCTGTGCCGCCTGTTCGGCTGTTTGCTGGTTTTTATGCCGGATAGTAAGCTTCAGTAAACGGAAAAAGGGCGGGTAACCAAATACCTGCCGTTCAGCGATTTCTGCTTCAAACATCGCTTTATAGTCGTGCGCCATTACATAATGCAATACCGGGTGCCGGGTGTTGCTGGCCTGGATCAATACTTTTCCCAGTCCGTTTTTACGGCCGGCACGGCCACTTACCTGTTCCATCATCTGGAAGGCCCTTTCATTCACCCTGAAATCGGGGAAGCCCAGGAGGTTGTCGGCGCTGAGGATACCTACCAGGTTCACGTTTTCAAAGTCCAGTCCTTTTACCACCATCTGCGTACCTACGAGTATATCTATACTGCGGTCTTCCAGCAGCTGGATGAGTTTATTGTGGCTGTCTTTGTTCCTCACCGTATCCACGTCCATACGGGCGATGCGGGCTTCCGGGAAGGCCACCTGGAGGTCGTCTTCTATTTTCTCGGTACCAAAGCTTTTGGGCTCAATGGTTTGCGAGCCGCAGGCCGCGCAGGTATGCACGTATGGATACCTGGTGCCGCAATAGTGGCAATGCAGTTTATCCTGGGTTTTATGATAGGTGAGGGAAACATCGCATTGTTTGCAATGCGGGATCCATCCGCAGGTGGTACATAGCAGGAACGGTGCGTAGCCACGGCGGTTCTGGAACAGGATCACCTGTTTTCCATCGGCTATAGTTTGTGTGATAGCGGCTTTCAGGGCGGAGGTAAAATGGCCGTCCATTGTTTTTTCCGCCATTTCCTTTTTGATATCCACTATTTCTATCGCCGGCATTTCTACACCACCGAAGCGTTCTTTCAGTTCAACAAGCCCATATTTTCCCTGTTGGGCGTTAAAATACGATTCCAGGGAAGGCGTGGCGGAGCCGAGGAGCACTTTGGCTTTAAAGAGGCCTGCATAATAAATAGCGGCATCCCTTGCATGGTAACGGGGAGCCGGGTCCTGTTGTTTATAGGAGGCATCGTGCTCTTCATCGAGGATAATAAGGCCCAGGTCGCGGAAAGGCAGCAACAGGCTGGAACGGGCGCCCAGTACAATTTGCAGCTCACCCGTTTTTACCTTGTTCCATATTTCCACACGTTCGTTGTTACTGAACCTGGAGTGATAGATACCGATGCTGGTGCCGAAGTGTTTCTGCAGGCGGCGGATGATTTGCGCGGTGAGTCCTATTTCGGGCAACAGGTACAGCACCTGTTTACCGGCGGCCAGGCATTCTTCCATCATCTTCACGTATACCTGTGTTTTACCACTGGAGGTAACGCCGTGAAGCAGGGTTACCTGTTTATCTTTGAAGTGTGTTTGTACTTCTGCGAAGGCAGCTTCCTGTGCGGGGCTCAGGTCAAAATCGATCTGTGTGTCTACTTTGCCCGTAGGGATCCGGTCTACCGTGCGTTTTTCTATCCAAAGGATATTTTTATCTACCAGTCCTTTTAACTGGGCGGTGGTGGCGCCGGATTTCTTCAGCAGTTCTTTCTGCAGCACCACGCCCTGTGTTTTGAGCAGGTGGAGATAAGCGAGCAGCAGCTCCATTTGCTTGGGTGCGCGGCCCATATCGTTGAACAGTGCGGCCAGTTGTTCTTCTTCCTGGTAGTCCGCATGTAACTGCACGTAATTCTCCTGTTTCTCGCGGTATACTTCTTTCAGCTCTTCATATACCAGCAGTACTTTTTTCTCTATCAGGGATTTGATAACAGAGTAAACTTCTGATTTATCAAGAATCAGCTGTACTTCTTCGATGCGCAGTTCCTTGCGGATGAGGAGGGCTTCCGCGATGAGGTATTCATCATCGTTGAGGGAGGTGAAGTCGTCACCGAAGGCGTCGTTGAAGAGCAGGAGTGTTTCGCTGGACAGCTTGAGATGGGCTGGCAGGGCGGCATTCAGCACTTCTCCTTCCGTGCACATATAGTAAGCGGCCACCCATGTCCAGAAGGCTAACTGTGTGGGATACACGATAGGTTCTGCATCCAGCATATCCAGCAGCGGCTTGGTTTTATACAGGGGAGCCTGTTCGTGAATGGCTTTCACGATACCGGCGTACTTCTTTTGTTTCCCTAACTGAACGGCTACCCGGCTTCCTACCTTGAGGGCGGACATATTTTCGGGAACCGCGTAAGTATAATTTTTTGGTAACGCCAATGGCAATATTACGTCTGCGTACTTCATCCTATTGGCTGCAGGGTTGGATATTTGTGATACTTGCGTAATTCGGTGTCCATTGCATCAAACACCTGTTGTTTGAGGGTGTTGATATCATCGAGTGTCATTCCTGTTACGGGTATTGGCGGCAGGAATACCACGCGGCATTTGCCGGGGGAGATGTGCATAGGTCCTTTATGTGGTAATCGGTGGCCTGCATCGAGGTAGAGCACCGGTTTGATTGGTTTTTGCAATTCGATGGCCATACGGAATGCGCCGTTATGGAAGGGGCGTAATGGCTGATCGGTGTCATTGGTGGTGCCTTCCGGGAACACGAGGATAGAGATGCCTGCTTTGAGGGCGGTCATCATTTCCCGTACGCTGCGGGCCCTGGCGGCTGCGCTGGAGCGGTCCACCGGTACTACTGAATTTTTATAGATAAAACCGAAGAAAGGAATTTTAGACATTTCTACTTTTCCCAGCGGGCGGAAAGGGAGGCGCATTACTTTTACGGCGATGGCTGCATCAAGATAAGAGCGGTGGTTTACCACATAGATGCAGGGTTCGTTGTCGCGTTCGCATAAATATTTGCGGGTAACCCACATGCCTACCAGCGGGAACCAGGTATGTGCCCAGAAGCGCAGGAAATAAAATATGATGTTACCTCCTTTTTGCCGGCCCAGTAAAGAGGCCAGGAAAATGGGGGGCAGTATCAGGAACATGATGCCCAGGAAAGTAGCGGCGGCGTATATCACATAAATAACACGCAACGGTTTCAGTAAAAAATTCATAAACGCCTCGAAAGGTTTAATATGGCGGAAAACTACGAAGAAAATTACTAATTACACCGAACCGGTGGCCGATTTAATCGCAGTGGCAGACCCAGTCCTTATCCAGATCGATACAGGTAATTACTTTGGCGTGCTGTGAATCGCAGGGCGCAAAAACGATCCGCAGGTGCTGACCTTCACTGGAATAACCTTCCAGGGCATAGGTTGGGCAGGGGCGATCTTCCGGGTTAGACTTTTCCGCGTTGATCTTGCCTTCCGCCAGGATCTCCTCTACTTCTGCGGTTGTCACCTGACGGCAATCCATCCGACAAGTGGCATGTTTGGTATATTCAAGATGGGCATGCCTGTTAATTACCTCATTGGCGATAGCGGGACTGCTGGAGTTATTGCGGACCACCACAGGGCGGCTGCCTGGGGAAGGAGCTGCGGGCGCGCTTTTCCACCACTTCTGCTGCCAGCCGGCAAGCAGTAAGATGGACAACAGGAAGACGGGCAGGTATTTTTGCATTGATTTCATAAAACAATAGAACGCCGCGCAAAATAGTCAAAAATTCCTTACCTAACTATGACATAAAAAGTTCCTACCTTTGCCTCCCTTTATGGAACAGGTAAAAACAGTAGCATTTCATACTCTCGGCTGTAAGCTGAATTTTTCAGAAACCTCCTCAATAAGCAGGTTGCTGGAACAGGATGGGTTTGTAAAAACGGATTTTGACGGAACAGCGGATGTGTATGTAATCAACACCTGCTCTGTAACAGATAATGCTGATAAAGAGTGCCGTATGCTGGTGCGCCGCATACAGCGCCGCGCACCGGGCAGCATGGTAGTGATCACCGGCTGCTATGCCCAGCTGAAACCTGAGGAAATTGCTTCTATTGAAGGGGTGGACCTGGTACTCGGCGCCGCTGAAAAGTTCAACATCGCCGAACACCTGAAAACACTCACCAAAGGCGACAGCGCTAAAATCTGCTCCTGCGATATTGACGAGGTGAATAGTTTCCACGCTTCCTATTCTCTTAACGACCGTACCCGCACTTTCCTGAAAGTACAGGATGGCTGCGATTATACCTGTGCCTTTTGCACCATTCCAATGGCGCGGGGCAAAAGTCGCAGCGACAGTGTTGCTAATGTAGTAAAACATGCACACGACCTGGCCGCTACCGGCGTAAAGGAAATTGTGCTTACGGGTGTAAACCTGGGCGATTTTGGAAAAGGCTTTGAAGGCGGCAAGAAAAGGGAAGAAACCTTTTTTGAACTGGCACAGGAACTGGATAAAGTGGAAGGTATTTCCCGGTATCGCATTTCTTCTATAGAACCTAACCTGCTTACTAACGAGATCATTGAATTTGTGGCCAACAGCCGCAGGTTTATGCCTCATTTTCATATTCCGCTGCAAAGCGGCAGTAATGAGATCCTTGGCCTGATGCGCCGCCGTTACCGCCGTGAGTTGTATGCAGAGAAAGTAGCGCTGATCAAACAATTTATGCCACATTGCGCCATCGGTGTAGATGTGATCGTAGGCTTCCCGTCTGAAAGCGATGCGCATTTCCGCGAAACGTACGACTTCCTGCATGAACTGGATGTATCTTATCTGCACGTATTTACCTACTCAGAACGCGCCAATACCGGTGCGCTGGATATTAAACCGGTAGTGCCCGTTCATATCCGGAACGAACGCAACAAAATGCTGCGTAACCTCAGCCACAAAAAACAGCAATACTTTAATGAGCAACACCTGCATCAAACCAGGAAGGTGCTGTTTGAATCGCTGGGAAAAGATGGTATGATGGAAGGTTACACCGATAATTACATCAAAGTAACGACTCCTTTCCGCCAGGAATGGCACAATCAGCTGATCGACTGGGATCTGCGCTAACCGGATTTTCTCCGGAGTAAAAATCCGCGGAAATGGTCATGCCACGAAATCAGGTTGCCGATCAGGTAATAATCTTTCAGATTATTTTTGATACTGCTGCGCATAATGCGTACGACTATACTTTTACCCACTTCTCCCTTTTCCTGCACCAGCAGCAGCAGTTCCAGTGATATCAACGACAGGATGGCGCTAATGAGGAACAGGAAATTCCATTGATGCAGGGCCAGCAGGTGCAGCACCTTTGATTTGTGTGGACCGGTGAATGTTGCATCAATCTGTATATGTCTTGACTCAAAAAAGTCGGCCAGGATACCACCCACCAGCGGCGCCAGGGCGGAAAAAACGGCGGTGATAATATTCCTGGCAGATAAATATACCACCGCATCCTTTACCGGGGCCAGTTTAAGCCCGATATTGGTTAATGAAAGATTGATACCTGCATTGGCAATACCGGTGAAAATATGGATGAGCACCAGCAGGATTATATTGGCATACATCTCCGAATAAATTCCTACAAAACACCACCCGATCACGCAAAAAATGTATAACGGACCGCTGATGGCCAGGATGGTTTTATTGCTGTACCTGTCTGCAAACACGCCCCACATCCGGAAAGTAAATACTCCCGTAAGTTGGCTCACCATCAGCAATATGGTGATAACAGACAGGGACAAATGCATTCCCTGCATCATGAATACCGTAAAAAAAGGTGTGGCAATATTAAGGGCAAACACCCAGGCTGAATTGAAGATGAGCAGCCGGAGAAAATTATTGTCGCGCAACGGGCGCAGCAATAATTTGAAAAAATTTTCCTTGTCCATATACGACTGTGGTTCCGGCGCTCCTGCCAATATAAAAGCCCCCGCAATGCCTGCAACACCGGCAGCAATAAACATACAGTAATAGGTAGTAAGTTCATACGCGGGGTAATGCCTGCGGATATAATCCACGCCAAAAGCGGCGGCCAGGCTCAGTATTACGTTTAACCCCTGCGTATAGCTGCTTCGTTTGGCAAAGTAGCTGCCCATGATCTGTTCCGGGATAAGGTCTTTTATCCAGGCGTTCCAGCTGGGGCCGGCGATAGAGCCAAAGAAGTAGAAAAAGAAAAGAAAGAAGATGAGGAAATTGATATTGCCTGTTTGCGGGAACAGTAAAGGGATAGCGCCTATCAGCAACAGCGGTATCCTGGCCAGCAGGGAACACAGCACTGTTACCATTCTCCGGTTGTTGGTGCGTCGCACCAGCCAAATGGATATTAATTGAAACACGTTGGTAAAAGTGGGTAAGGCAGACAACAATCCTATCTGCAGATTATTGGCGCCCATGAGCAGCGCCATTGCAATCAGGAAGGCGCCGCCGGTGAGTGTGATCATGGCTTCCGCCGCCAGCCCATCGCCTATGATCAGCCTCATACCAATTTTCCTTTCGGGTTCAGTAATGTCGGTGCGCGGTCTCAGATTCATACTTTTGCATTTCAGTATAAACAGATACACGTGCACCGGCAATGATTATACCATGCCAACAGCAGGGATGGCTATATTACTTTGGAAAACCGGGATCAGCTTTTACTTCTTGGAGCTGCTGTGTATGCCGGTTGGTATGCGCCGCATCCAGCAATAGTAACTGGTAAGCATCTACAGGTCCCAGCGCCGGGTGATCCATGATATGATCCCGCAACGCATCTTTGGTGTTGGTTACATATTCGATCAGTTTATCCCGCTGGTCTGTAAAAGCTTTTATCGTTTCTGCGTTAGAGGAATAAGTGTGTTTCGGAACACCATATTCGGGCGCCTTTACTTTGTGGCTGCGGTCTTCCACATTTTTAATGATCTGCTCGTCGGTGGCTTTAATATCCTTCTTTCTTTCAGGATTGGCAGGTTGCTGTATAAGGTGTTGTTCCCCTTCCCTGATTGCTTTTTCAATCAGGGTAATATGCTCTACGCACTCAATCACTGACCAGCGATCGGCGGCGGGCTTATATTCCAGCTGTGCATCGGTAAGTCCCTGTACATCTTTGAGGAGCTGTTCCTTTGTTTGTTGCAGTTGAGTGAGCAAAAGGGATCTGTCTTCTCTGATGCTGGTTACAGGCCGGAAAGCGGTGACAGCAGAAAAGACTGCAATAGCAAATAGCAGCGATAGCTTTTTCATCGTGGATTACATTTAGGAGTTAAAAAGAAGATAGGTAAGTTACGAAAAACCAATGATCTCCAGAAATTCCTCGCGGGTAATAAAACCTGCGCCCAGCGAGGCCAGGTGGTCGGTATGCACCTGGCAGTCGATCATTTCCAGTTCGTGTGCATAAGTTTGCACAAAGGTGATAAAAGCTGCTTTGGAGGCATTACTCACAGTGGCAAACATCGACTCGCCAAAAAAGAAGGGACCTGTTTTAACACCATAAAGACCGCCCACCAGTTCGTCGTTTTGCCAGCATTCCACCGACATTGCGTAGCCGGCGTGGTGCAGCCTGATGTAGGCTTCCTGCATTTCAGGCGTGATCCAGGTGCCGGTTTGCCCCTCCCTGGGAATGCTGCTGCACCGGGCAATTACGCCTGCAAAATCTTCATTGAAGGTAATCCGGAACTGTTTTTTACGCAGTACCTGTTTCATGCTGGCAGATACCTTTAATTCATCCGGAAATAATACGAAGCGGGGATCGGGACTCCACCATTGGATAGGAGGTTCATCGTACCAGGGGAAGATCCCCGATCGGTAAGCGAGCAGCAATCTTTCTACCGACAGATCACCGCCCACGGCGAGTAGTCCGTCCGGCTCCGAAAGCTGAACAGGGGGGAAAATCAGTTGTTTGTTAAGACGGAAAACGGACATATCAGGAATCAGCTGCCTGCCATTTCTTCAATAGTAACGCTTAGTCCCCGCTCCTGCAGGGCTTCACACAGGGGACGCAGTTTCAGGTATTCTCCCTGTTTTACGGCATACTTTCCATTAAAATGAATGATCAGCGCGCACTGCTCTGCCTGTTCATGCGTGTGACCACATACCTCCATCAGTGAAGCAATGACCCAGTCGAATGTATTCACCTCGTCATTCCAGACTACCAGGCTGAACGGAAACTGTTCATCTTCCGCCACCAGCACATCTACCTCTTCCTCCGGTAATCCTTTTGTACTTGTACGATCGCTCATCTTTAATAAAAGCTTTATGCAAAATTACATGGATTATTCGTTAATTTATCCATATTTAGCAGAGATCTGTTGATTTCAGGATACTTCCGAATTTAAAAAATGGTTATGATGAACGGACTGGTTTTATTGATGAATACAAATTTACCGCTGAAAGATCCGGTGCCTATCTTTTCGCTGGTGTTGTTTATAATATTGCTGGCGCCCATCCTGTTACGTAAACTGCGGATACCGAGTATCATAGGGCTGATTATTGCCGGTATGCTGATCGGCGATCATGGTTTTAAAATTATACAGAAAGATAGTATTGATCTCTTTGCCAAAGCCGGGCTATTGTATATTATGTTTCTCGCGGGGTTGGAGCTGGACATGACAGAATTCCGTAAGAACCGCTACCGCAGCATGGTTTTCGGCGCTTTTACCTTTTTTATTCCCCTTACAATGGGTTTTGTGGTATGCACCTATGTGCTGCAATTCAACTTCATGGCTACCCTGCTGGTATCCAGCATGTTTGCTACTCATACGCTGGTGGCATATCCGCTGGCAAGCCGGCTGGGTATTACTAAAAATGAGGCCGTTACCGTAGCCGTGGGTGGTACTATTATCACCGACACGGCGGTGTTGCTGATACTGGCGGTGATCACCGGTGCGCAGGCCGGTAACCTGAATACTTATTTCTGGGTGCGGCTTGGCATTTCACTGGCCATTTTTGCCGCCATCATCCTCTGGCTGATGCCCATGCTTGGCCGGTGGTTTTTTAAGAAGATCAAGGACGATAAAACTTCACATTTCATTTTTGTGCTGGCGCTGGTATTTGCATCCGCGTTCCTGGCCGAGCTGGCTGGCGTAGAAGGTATTATTGGGGCGTTCCTGGCGGGGCTTGCGCTTAACCAGCTGATCCCGCATACCTCGCCGCTGATGAACCGGATTGAGTTTGTGGGCAACGCTATTTTCATCCCGTTTTTCCTCATCAGCGTAGGTATGCTGGTAGATTTGCGGGTATTACTGAAAGGCCCTGAAGCCCTGATCATTGCCGGCGCGCTTACCCTGATGGCGCTTAGCAGCAAATGGCTGGCCGCCCTGTTTACACAACTGGTTTTCAAGTACAGCGCCAACCAGCGCAAAGTGATCTTTGGGCTCAGCAGCGCGCACGCCGCGGCTACTATTGCGGTAATACTGATTGGGTACAATATGCATATTGTAGATGAGCATGTGCTGAATGGCACCGTGATACTCATTCTCATTACCTGCCTGGTGGGCTCTTTTGTAACCGAAAATGCCGGCCGCCGGCTGGCCATACAGGAAGCAGAAGGCAAACCGGAAGTGGATGATCAGCCGGAACGCATACTGGTGCCGGTTTCTAACCCCGACCGTATTGAGGCCCTGCTTGACTTTGCCGTAATGATCAAAGACAGTAACGCCCCTACTCCTATTTACCCGTTGGCGGTAGTTCAGGATAATGAAGAAGCGAAAGAGAAGATCCATCTCACCAACAAGATGCTGGAAAAAGCAGTGATACATGCCGCTGCCACGGAAAGTGCGGTACAGGTGGTGACCCGCATAGACCTCAACGTTTCCGATGGCATTACGCGTGCCACCAAGGAGCTGCTGATCAGCGACGTGATATTGGGCTGGACAGATAAAACAAGTACCACCGACCGCTGGCTGGGCAACATTTTTGGTACTACCCTCGATAACGTGTTACAGCGGGTTTGGGAAACCGTGTATGTGTGCAACTTCCATTCGCCGCTGAATACCACCAAAAAAATGGTGCTGGTAATGCCACCCAACGCCGAATACGAGCTGGGCTTTTTGCATTATATGCAGAAAATGTTTATGCTGGCCAAGCAGGCAGGCGCCAGGTTACTGGTTTTCTGTAATGAGAAAACACAAACGATCACCGCCGCTTTTGCAGAGCAAACGAAGATGAGCGTGGACCTGGGTTTCCGCCAATTTGATACCATCGAGGATTTCCTGGTCCTTTCCAGGGAAATTACCCGTGACGACCTGGTAGTGGTGGTGACCGCGCGTAAAAGCACGCTCTCCTATCATGCATATATGGATGGTATTCCTGCTAAATTAGAGCGGCATTTTAAGGACAATAATGTAATCCTGCTGTACCCGGAGCAAAGGGAGTTTGATTCGCTGGAAGCGGGCCTTCAATCGGAAGATCTGACGCTGGCGCCTATACAGGAACAAATTGCCAACCTGAATAAACTGGGTAAAGCGGTGAAACGGATATTTAAGAAATAACTATTGCAGTCCTTAGTGGCTAAACGCAAAAAGGAGTGGCTAAACGCAAAAAGGTCCCGCATTGCTGCAGGACCTTTTTATTTGTGTGTAGTGTGGGAGCTACTGGATTCGAACCAGTGACCCTCTGCTTGTAAGGCAGATGCTCTGAACCAGCTGAGCTAAGCTCCCGTAAAGATCTTTTAGAGGTAGGTGTAGTGTGGGAGCTACTGGATTCGAACCAGTGACCCTCTGCTTGTAAGGCAGATGCTCTGAACCAGCTGAGCTAAGCTCCCTA
>NZ_JBFUPS010000003.1:0-602962 GCF_041360695.1 Chitinophaga sp. RCC_12 | reverse complement strand
GGAGCTACTGGATTCGAACCAGTGACCCTCTGCTTGTAAGGCAGATGCTCTGAACCAGCTGAGCTAAGCTCCCTCTTTTGTCTCTTTCCTATCGTCCCTTTCGTTCGATTGGATCGCAAAGGTATAAACTATTTTTATTCTACCAAATATTTTTTAAAAAAACGCGGGGATCGACTTCGGCGATGCGGAGTTTGTCTTGAGCGCTGATTACGCTGATTATACTGATTAGCTGGATTTTTGTTCATTGGATTTTTTGGATTTTTTTAAATGATTCTTAAAAAATTAAGAGAGATACAAGCGAATCTTATCTGCTTATATCTCTCTTAATCTTTAGAAATCAAAAATGATCAAATCCAAAAAATCAGTATAATCAGCGTAATCCTGCTCCAAGACAATTTAAAATCGCCGAAGGCGATCCTACTTCTTCTTTTTCTTCTCCGCCTTCTTCGCGAAGCCGCCTTCAAAGAAGCATTTGATGCCGCGATAAGCGCCGCAGCCGCCTATTTCGCGGATACTCACCCGGTTGCCGGCAAACTGGAAGGCGATACCGCAGGAAGATTCCTTGTCTTTGTATTCGCCCCGGTTGCCACCGATATAATGTCCCCGGCCGCTCAGTTCTCCCTTGCAGTTGCCATTATCTTTTGAGAAGGTGATGAAGAACTGGAAGGACTTTGGATCGTCACCATCCCTGATGGATACAATGCTCATGTCGCCGGCTGTATAATCGCCGGAAAATTTATGTTTGCGGGGGAGTGTATCAATCGGGTTGAAGATCTGTCCGGCGTTCGTAGGTCCGTTGGAGTTAGTCATGATGAGTGTTACCGATCCATCGGGATTCACCATGTAAAAATCTTCTTTCAATGCGCTCCGGCTGCCCGATAATTTTGTTTCGCTGCTGATCTTCACTACATTTTTACTGTCTATCAACAGGGAGGTAACCGTACCGTCCGCACCACCTGTGTTGGCTACACGGATCCGGTTGAGGTACTTACCTTTTTTATCCAGGAAGCAGAGATAGCCTACCGATTGTGACCTGCCGGCAGCTTTTATAGTCATATAGTTCACAGTGTTGCCGGGAATCCGCTGCAGCGGGAAATATTTCACCGGTTCGTTTTTACCGAAATCACCTTTCGTCAGCGTATCTGTTAAAAACCGCATGGCGGCTGTATCCAGTCGCAGTGAATCCGGTTGTTTCAGTTGGAGCGTATCCGGTGTAAGCCGGTATGGCAGGGTACCAGGTGTAAACAATGCCTGGAAGTCTTCAAATGTCATAGGCTCGGTGCCGC
Source organism: Chitinophaga sp. RCC_12 (assembly GCF_041360695.1). Classification (NCBI taxonomy): domain Bacteria; kingdom Pseudomonadati; phylum Bacteroidota; class Chitinophagia; order Chitinophagales; family Chitinophagaceae; genus Chitinophaga; species Chitinophaga sp. RCC_12. The sequence continues at coordinate 601,676 of NZ_JBFUPS010000003.1, read as the reverse complement.
TGCCTGATTTCTTCTTCGATTTGCAGGCTGCTAAAACTCCGATTGACAGTAATAATAAAAGGAAACGCTTCATTAGAAAAGTTAATTCTGGGCGAAAAGTTAGATATAATTTTTATATGTGCGCGTTAAAAATCAAAAAACATACCGGATAGAGAAATGTTCAGAATTATTATTTAGATTTGTCTAAATAATATTTTAGATAGCATGAATTTATCTATCGCGGAGGAAAACCATATTAAATCGATATATAAGCTGCAGGAGGGCGACGCTGTTGTAACCACCAACGCGCTGGCTTATGAACTGGAAACCAAGCCTGCATCGGTAACAGACATGGCCAAGAAGCTGAAAGAGAAAAAGCTGATTGAATATGAGAAGTACAAAGGCATCACGCTGTCGGCAGACGGCAGGAAAGCAGCCCTTCAAATTGTGCGGCGACACCGCCTGTGGGAGTGTTTCCTGGTAGATAAGCTCTCCTTCAGCTGGGAAGAAGTGCATGAGCTGGCAGAAGAACTGGAACATGTGCGCAGTGAAAAGCTCACCAACCGGCTCAGCGAATTCCTGGGTAACCCGGTGATAGACCCGCACGGTGACCCGATTCCCGACGCCAATGGCAAACTAGCCAAACCACGCCCGCAAACCTCGCTGGATCAGGCCAATGCCAAACGGCTGGTGGTAACAGCCGTATCAGATCAATCTACTGCGCTGCTGGCCTTTCTTAACGCTAAAGGAATTAAGCTGGGCACTCAGCTGGAAATAGTGGCGCATTACGAATACGATAATTCTATTGAAATAAAAGTAAAAGGACAACCGGCCATCACCATCAGTGAACAGGTTGCAAAAAACATTATGGTCAGACCCGTTTAATTATCAGCAATATACTATGAGCATCGAGCATACACATTCATCAGCATCGTTAAGTGAGGTACATCAGAGTGTAGAAACGAGTGGAAAATCCAGGTGGAAAAAGATCTTCGCCTTCTTCGGCCCCGCCTATCTCGTAAGCGTTGGTTATATGGACCCCGGCAACTGGGCCACCGATCTGGCTGGCGGCAGCCAGTACGGCTACAAATTATTGTGGGTACTGCTCATGAGTAACCTCATGGCCCTGCTGCTGCAAAGCCTGAGCGCCCGGCTGGGCATTGTGCGCGGCCGCGACCTGGCACAGGCCAACCGGGAAACGTATCCGCCGGTAGTGAATTTCATCTTATATGTGCTGGCGGAAATCGCCATAGCAGCCACCGACCTGGCAGAAGTGCTGGGGATGGCTATCGGTATTCAACTGCTGACGGGGCTGCCGCTTGTATGGGGCGTAAGCTTAACCGTACTCGACACCTTCCTGCTCCTCATATTACAACGTTATGGCATCCGCAAAATGGAAGGATTTATTATCAGTCTTGTTGCCATTGTCGGCGCTTCTTTCCTCGTGGAACTGATCCTCGTGAAGCCGCAAATGCATGAAGTAGTACGGGGCTTTATCCCCGGCATTCCCGATAACACTGCATTGTATATTGCCATTGGTATTATCGGCGCCACCGTGATGCCGCACAACCTGTACCTCCATTCGGCACTGGTACAAACACGGAAAATAAAAAGGGATGATGTGGGTATCAGGCAGGCCATTAAAATGAACTTTATCGACAGCACCATTGCACTGAACCTGGCGTTCCTGGTAAATGCTGCTATCCTGATCCTTGCTGCCGCCGTATTTTTCAAAAGCGGCAGAACAGATGTGGCGGAGATCCAGGATGCACACCGCCTGCTGGATCAGCTGCTGGGAAGCAAACTGGCTCCTATCCTGTTTGCTGTGGCATTGATTGCGGCCGGTCAGAGCTCCACGGTAACCGGCACCCTGGCCGGGCAAATTGTAATGGAAGGCTATCTCCGCCTGCGTATCAACCCCTGGCTGCGGCGGCTGATCACCCGGCTGCTGGCCATCATCCCTGCCCTGCTGGTAATCCTTATTGCCGGCGACGAAGAAGTAGGTGCACTGCTGGTGTTCAGCCAGGTATTGCTCAGCCTCCAGCTTGGCTTTGCTATCATCCCGCTTATCCATTTTGTAAGCGACAAAAAAACGATGGGCACGTTTGCCATTAAACCTGTTACCAAAATTTTCAGCTGGCTGGTCACCAGTTTATTGGTGTACCTTAATATGCGGATGGTATTATCAGAAGCCTTTGATTATATGTCTGGTACCGGGAATATTTTTGTAGACGGATTAATTATGGCCGGCTGCCTCGGCTTCGTGGTGTTGCTACTTATCACCATTGTATACCCGCTGCGCCGCCGTTACCGCGAAGATGCTGCGGCAGGCATCCATACCACCCAGGTAACACTGGGAGAAATGGAAAAGCCCATCTATCAATGTATTGCTATGGCCCTTGATTTTTCGCAACGCGATAAAGATATTGTAACCAACGCCATCGCTCACGGCAACGAACACACGCAATACATCCTCATTCATATCGTGGAAAGCGCTTCCGCCAAATACTTTGGAAAAGAGTCGGACGACCTGGAAACACGCCGCGACCAGGAACAGCTGGACACCTACATTGCGCTGCTGAAAAGCCGCAACATCAACGCCAAAGGCGTGCTCGGCTTCCGCAGGCGCGCCCGTGAAATTGCCCGCATCGTGCACGAAGAAAAAGCAGACTTCCTGGTATTGGGCGGCCACGGCCACAGGGGCTTTAAAGACTGGCTGTATGGTGAAACCGCTAACCAGGTAAGACACCAGGTAAAGATCCCGGTGCTGGTAGTGCAATAAAATTTTAAACGTATGCTTCCGTTATTCAAACCCGGTGATACCAAACATTTCAGCCGCACTGTGCGGCCGGAAGACTGTGCCTCTTTTGACAGCGGCCACGTTCACCCGGTATATGCCACCTTCGCACTGGCGCGGGATGCTGAATGGTGTTGCCGCTTATTTGTGCTGGAAATGAAGGAAGCACAAGAAGAAGGCATTGGCACCCGCCTTACCGTGGAACACCTCTCCCCCGCTTTAGCCGGCAGCCAGGTGGACTTCACCGCAGTGATCACCCACATACAACACCACGAAATCACCTGCAGCTACGAGGCCGTTTGCAATGGCCGCGTGATTGCTACAGGTATACAAGTGCAGAAAATTCTTCCCAAAGCAAAGCTGGATCGGTTGTTTGCTGGATTGTAGCGAGTTTTGTCTTCTCGCTGATTACGCTGATTATACTGATTACCCGGATTTTTACTTTTGGATTTATAAAGGATTAAGGGAGATAGAAGCGGATATTCGCTTTTATCTCCCTTAATTATTATTATTCAAAATCTAAGAAATCCTTTATAAATCCAAAAGTAAAAATCCGGGTAATCAGTATAATCAGCGTAATCAGCGAGAAGACAAAATCCGCTACAATCCCAGCGCCGCCTTCAGGCGCGGATAACCGGTTTTGCTTACCAATACCCTTGCACCGCTGCGGAGAATGGCCAGGTGGTTTTCTTTTTCGTAGGGGTCTATACGGGTTACCTGGTTTACGTTGAGTATGTAGGAACGGTGTACCCGTGTGAATTGTTGCGGGTCCAGCATTTTTTCGAAGAACGACATGGTTTTATTTTTCAGGAAGCTGCCTTCCTGTGTTACTATTTTTACGTAGTCGTCTGCTGCTTCCAGGTAGTGGATATCCTGTACCGGGATAATTTTAATTTTACCATTGAGTTTTATTACCACGCGGTTGCTTTGCAAAGGGGTGGTGGCGGCGGTTTCCAACAGGGCTTCTGTGTTGGTGGCGGCGGGTGTTTGAAAATGATCCAGCCATTTTTGTACTGCCTTATCAAAGCGATCGCTGGAAAAAGGTTTCAGCAGATAGTCGACCGCATGTACTTCAAAGGCCCTGATGGCATGTTCTTCAAAGGCCGTGGTAAAGATCACTGCGGGCATGTTTTCCACGAGTTCCAGCATTTCAAAACCGGTGATCTTGGGCATCTGTATATCCAGGAAGATGATATCCGGCTGATGCTGTTGTATGGCCTTTAGTCCCTCAAATCCATCATTACATTCCTGCACCACTTCTATTTGCGGGAAGCTTAACAGGTATTCCTTCACCACTTCACGGGCCAATGGTTCATCATCAATTAATACTGCTTTTATCATGCGATTGTGGTACTTTAATAATGGTAGTAAATATATTGTCAATGGCGGTGGTTTCCAGCAGATCCTGCCGTGCAAACAGCAGGTACAGCCTGCGTTGTATGGAAGTTAAGCCGAAACCGGTTCCTTTGTTTGGCTGCTGCAGTTCGTTGTCGAACGGATTTTGTATAGCGATATACAACATGCTATCCTGCAACCATGATCTTATGCTGATGGTGATATCACCGGTGGTATCGTATAGTCCGAATTTAATTGCATTTTCCACTACGGGCTGCAGCAGCATTGGCGGCATCATCATTTTATCCGCTTCTTCGTAAGGGATAACGTTGGTGGTTAAACGATGTCCGAAACGCACTTTCTCTATATCCAGGTACAGCTGCAAATAGTTTAGTTCGTCGGCGAGTGTGATCCATTGATCATCTTCGCGTTTCAATGATCCTCTTAAAAAATCGGAGAGCTTCAATACCATCTCGCGGGCCTCTTTTGGCCGCAACATGATGAGTGCGTTAATAGAGTTCAGGCTGTTAAACAGGAAATGCGGCTGCAGTTGCTGCCGCAGTTTAAAGAGCTCTGCTTCTCTCACTATCTTTTCCGTAGCTTCCTGGCGTTGGCGGTATTCCTGTTGTTCTTCCGCATCGTACCACATCTGGCTTCTGAAACCAATACCTGCAATCAGCATGCATCCTACGATGGCGTGAACGGGGATGGCGTTGTTCAGCCAATTGAGATACAGCGGATCAGCGGGAAATGCGGATACCAGTATCCAGCGGCTCAGGCATACCCACAAAACAGACAGGGCAAAGCTTACTATGGCTACGTAGCCAAACTTCATGGTGCCGTCTGCCGGGCGGTAGTAAGCCACGTTATGGCTTATTACAATACCGGCGGCCCCCAGGAGTATAACGTGCACTGCACTGTCTGTGGCCGATAGCCAGATGGGAAGGTCGAACCAGTACCACAGCAGCCCGCCATAAAGGAACATCCAGATGGCGAAGGATGCGAGGAAAGCCCACCAGGCGTTACCTTTAATCATTTGTTTTACCAAAGAAGGTGATTTATCAGTTATACGTTAAGCTCAAAGTATTGTTGTCCCTGTAACTGGGCAGATTTCATCTGCAACCAGGCGATGTAGGAATTGGGGTCTCCCGGTTCTTCAATGCGGGAGTACAGTTCCATGCCGTCTGTCAGCTGATCCAGGGTATATACTTCCGGTACGTTGATGAACTTCCATTGTACCAGCTCCTGTTGTTGATTTTTAAAAGCATATTGTTCCTGCATACCAATTTCGCGGGCTTTATCGCAGGCGTCTTTCTTGGTAACAGCGCTGATTAATCTTAATTGTTCATCAAATTGCGGGGTATGATTGCCTTCACCGCAGATGATCTGGTATACAACTTTCGCAACAAACCAATGCATAAAATTAAAATTTAAAAGTTGGAGAAGATAGAATACAGGTTGAGAGATATGGATGTTTTATGATCAGTAACTTTTTATTTCAACACCACCGAATACACAGGATCCTTTCAGGACCAGCAGTTTCTCAATGGATCCGTTAGACATCATGCCGGTGTGGCGTTTGTCTTCCACTCCGCCGAGGACAACATCAATATCCACCTGAACTTTCCAGTGGGCCGGTACAATGATTTCACAACCACCGAAAACGGCTGAAACATCCATCACAGCGGTGCCGTTGATATCTGCATTCATGAAGTTGATAACGGCGCCTCCAAAGACAGCGCTTACATCGCCTCCTTTAAAGTTTTTAGACATCACCATTTTATTCACACTGCCAAAGATTGCGTTGGCACTCAGCGTATCCTCGCCACTGGCAAATTCCTGGCTGGAGCCGAAGGCATGTTTTTTGAATGTCCAGTCCGTACCGTGATAACTCTTTTTAAAGATCAGCACAATACCTACCAGGATCAGTACTACCGGCCATATAAACTGGGCGGTGGCGTATGGCAGATTGAGTATTTCGTTTGCCATGAAAATTCCGCCTACCAGGACCATCACAATCCATCCCCCGAACCTGAAGTTATGTTTTGCCCCAACAACGATACCGATAGCTATCAGGATCATTTGCCAGGAGAACAGCCAGTGGGGCAGGTTAAGATCCAGGCGTTGCAATAACAGGCAGGCACCAACGATGATGAAAACTGCACCGCCTATAAAGCGGCCTTTTCTTTTTGATGCTTCGATATCCTCGTTTTTCATTTGATTTACTATTTATGATACAAATGTAGAACGGCGCACTGTTATTGGAAACAGGGTTTAGGCTAATAAAGTACCCTTACCGGTAAAAAGCAGGAAATCGCCGGTGAAAACGGCGGGCTATATTTCTACCGTTACCAGGGCATCGTTGCCGGCCAGTTTTACCAGGATGGCTTTCAGCTGCTGTACCATAGGATCGGGGCCACAGATATAGAAATGCTGGTTGAAATCCCTGATCTTCTCTTTCAGGTAGCTTTCATCGATGGTGTGGTGGTCGTAACCCGGCACTTCCTGTGCAGTCAGCGTATTAATAAAGCGGTTGCCCAGCATGGCTTCAAATTCATCTTTCAGAATAATATCAGACAGGGTTTTATTAGAGCAGATCAGCTGGTTGCTGCCCAGCTGGCCTTTATGCTGCAGGTCGCGCAGGATGGCGATGAAAGGAGTAACGCCTGCGCCGCCGGCGATGAAGGTGCCTTCTCCTTTATACTGAATGGTACCCCATACATCGTGCAGGATAAGTTGATCGCCGGCTTTCAGTTGCCCGAGTTCACGGGTAACGCTGTTGTGGTCGTCGTAGCTCTTGATCGTGAATTCCAGGTGATCCCATTCGGTGAGACTGGTAAAGGTAAAGGGGCGTCTTTCTTCTTCCCATCCGGGTTTATTAATAGCTACCTCTGTAGCCTGACCGGGTACAAAGGTATATCCGGCGGGCTTTTCCACGGTGAATTGGCGGACGTTGTGTGTTACGGGGGTAACGGCCAGGATTTTTACGATATGGCTTTCCATTGATTCAGGTTTTCTTTAAGATGAATGTAGGATATTTTCTTTCTCAGTGCAATGCCTGTAGCAACAAAGGCAGCAGGGCTTTGGCCCAGCGGCTGTAGTCTTTTCCGGAAGGGTGCAATCCGTCGCCTGCCAGCAGTTCGGGATCCTGAGCGGCTTCCCGGGTAAAGTGCGTGATATCCAGGTAAGGCACCAGCCACTCTTCCGCAATAGCTTTATTGACCGCGTTATACGCATCAATTTCCCGGTAGATCTGTTCCCGGTCGCGGCCGGTGGCAAATGGCGTTACGCCCCAGTCGGGAATAGACAGCACTACCACATGTGAAGGATTGTTGCCGGCAAAAACGATGGCCTTTTGCAAAAGGGCGGTAAATGCTGTTTCATACTCTTCCACGGAACGGCCACGGTATTGGTTATTTACGCCTATCAACAGTGTTACTATATCGTAGGTTTTACTTATATGTGCTGCGGCAATGCCGGCTTCCAGTTCGTCGGTGGTCCACCCGGTGGTGGCGATGATCTGCGGATCTGATACGTCAAAGCCTTGTTCCCGCAGCAAAGCGGCCGCCTGCACAGGAAAACGTTCGGAGGGGGAAACTTGTTCACCTATAGTATAACTATCGCCGAGGGCGAGGTACGTAACAGGAATCATGGTGGTATGTGAGATTTTGTTGCTGCGAAAAATGACCAGCAAAATAACATTAATCCTAACATAACCAAAAAGTTATATGTAGGTGTTAAATTTGGGGAATAAAGGGTAAATGTTCCCCCTGCGTAAACGGAAAAGCCTTACCTTTGCCCGCGATTACAACAATTACGTAACGCATAAGAAACCGTTTTATGCCGGCAGAAAAAATATCGATGAACAATGGCCTGTTACAGGTCCCTGCACACCCCATCATTCCATTTATAGAAGGCGACGGAATAGGTCCGGACATCTGGAGAGCCAGTGTACGTGTATTCGACGCAGCTGTAGAAAAGGCTTATGGCGGTGACAGGAAAATTGAATGGAAAGAAGTACTGGCAGGTGAGAAAGCCTTCCAGCAAACAGGTGAATGGCTGCCAAAGGCTACACTGGATGCGCTGAAAGAATACCTGGTATCTATCAAAGGTCCCCTGTCTACTCCCGTTGGCGGTGGTATCCGCTCCCTGAACGTTGCTATGCGCCAGGAGCTTGACCTCTACGCCTGTGTAAGGCCTGTACGCTGGTTCAACAAAGTACCTTCCCCGGTGAAACACCCGGAGAAAGTGGACATGGTGATTTTCCGCGAGAATACGGAAGACATCTATGCCGGCATTGAATATATGACAGGCACGCCTGAAGCAAAGAAACTGCTCGATTTCCTGCAAAATGAAATGGGCGTTAAGAAGATCCGGTTCCCGGAAACCTCTTCCCTCGGTATTAAACCGGTATCTATTGAAGGTACGGAAAGACTGGTACGCGCCGCTATCAGCTATGCGCTGGAGCACAAACGTCCGTCGCTTACCCTGGTGCACAAAGGCAACATCATGAAATTCACCGAAGGTGGTTTCAAAAACTGGGGCTATGCACTGGCAGAAAGAGAATTCGGCGATAAAGTATATACCTGGGAACATTGGGAAAAAACCAAGAAAGACCTGGGCGAAGAAGAAGCCAATAAAGAACTGAAAGTAGCCCTGGCAAAAGGAAAGCTGCTGATCAAGGATGTAATTGCGGATAACTTCCTGCAACAGATCCTGCTGGCGCCACAGGATTATTCTGTAGTAGCCACGCTGAACCTGAACGGCGACTATATTTCTGATGCACTGGCCGCTGCGGTAGGCGGTATTGGTATTGCCCCAGGCGCCAACATCAACTACCTGACCGGCTACGCTGTATTTGAAGCCACACACGGTACTGCACCCCGCTTCGCCAACACCAACACCATGAACCCATCCTCCGTGATCCTGAGCGGCGTAATGATGCTGGAATACATGGGCTGGAAAGAAGCGGCTGAAATCATTGTTCACGGCCTCAGCACCGCCATCATGCGCAAACGTGTTACCATCGACTTCTACAACCTGATGGACGATGCCACCCTGGTGAAAACCAGCGAATTTGCGGATGAAGTGATCAAGCAGATGCTGCATTAAGCGCGAATTTTGTCTTTCGCGAATTTTGTCTTTCCCGCTGATTACGCTGATTTTACTGATTTAGGGATTTGATCATTTTAGATTTAAAATGATTTGGGGAGATATCAGCGAGTGGATTTAAAGTAATTCTGAGAAGATAAAGCAATAAAAAAAATTTGGGGAGATGTAAACGGATATATCCGCTTATATCTCCCCAAATCATTTTAAATCTAAAATGATCAAATCCGGGTAATCAGTAAAATCAGCGTAATCCTGAAAAAGACAAAATTCGCGAAATTTTGTTTTTTTCACAGCTATTCGTATTTTTCGTGATTATCCCGATTGGGACTCGCTTGAATAATTGTTGTGAAATGCTTTTAATTTAATTTTAAAAAACCCGAAATGGCAGAAAAAATTAAAGTTGCTAATCCGGTAGTTGAACTGGATGGTGATGAAATGACACGAATCATCTGGAAATTCATCAAGGATAAACTGATACTTCCATACCTGGATGTTGAAATTAAATATTACGACCTCGGCATGGAGCACCGCGATGCTACCAACGACCAGGTTACCATTGATGCCGCCAATGCTATCAGGGAAGTAGGCGTAGGCATCAAATGCGCTACCATTACGCCCGATGAAGATCGCGTAAAGGAATTCAACCTGAAGCAGATGTGGAAATCCCCCAACGGCACTATCCGTAATATCCTGGATGGCACCGTATTCCGTGAACCAATTGTAATGAGCAATGTTCCCCGCCTGGTGCCTAACTGGACTGCCCCGATCTGTATTGGTCGTCATGCTTTCGGTGATCAGTACCGCGCTACCGATTTCGTTACAAAAGGAAAGGGTAAACTTACTATTAAGTTTGAAGGCGAAAATGGCGAAGTGATCGAACATGAAGTATACAACTTCAAAGGCGATGGCGTTGCATTAGCCATGTACAACACCGACGAATCTATCAAAGGCTTTGCCCGTGCATGTTTCAACCAGGCACTGATGAAAAAATGGCCTTTATACCTGAGCACCAAGAACACCATCCTGAAAAAATATGATGGCCGTTTCAAAGATATCTTCGAAGAAATCTATCAACAGGAGTTTAAAGCTGAATTCCAGGCAAACGGCTTAACTTATGAACATCGTTTAATCGATGACATGGTGGCCAGCGCACTGAAATGGCATGGTAACTTTGTATGGGCCTGTAAAAACTACGATGGCGACGTACAGTCTGATACCGTTGCACAAGGCTTTGGCTCTCTCGGCCTGATGACTTCTACCCTCATTACCCCCGATGGTAAAACAATGGAAGCAGAAGCCGCACATGGTACTGTAACCCGTCACTACCGCGATCACCAGGCAGGTAAACCTACCTCCACCAATCCCATCGCTTCCATCTTTGCATGGACCCGCGGTCTGGAGTTCCGTGGTAAACTGGATAACAACGAGCAACTGATCAAATTCTGCCAGGCACTGGAACAGGTTTGTATTGAAACCGTTGAAAGTGGTAAAATGACCAAAGATCTGGCTGTTTGTATCCATGGTAATAAAGTAGAACATGGTAAACACTACCTGTATACAGAAGAATTCCTGGAAGCACTGGATACTGCGCTGAAAGCGAAACTGGCGTAAGCTCATAAAGACAATAAAAAAAGCAGCGGATAAAGTATCCGCTGCTTTTTTATTTTAACCAGATGGGTTGCTTACAACTTCATCTTCTTTCTTAATATTTTATCTTCTCCATAAATATCATCGTAAAAAACAAGATTACCATTTTGTCCTTCTGCCGTAAAATACCGCAGGTAAATGGGAATATGTTTAGGCAGATCTACCTGTTTCTTTTCCTCCCTCGCCAGCCATACGCGAACACTGTCACCAACATGCCGTAAGCTATCCGCCCGCACCAGGTATTGCGCCAGGCTATCCCATTGCTGCACCCGCACACAACCATGACTCATGGCACGCATGGAATTTTTAAACAGTCCGCGGTTATTGGTATCATGCAGGTATACGCTGTACTTATTCCTGAAGTTAAATTTCATGATGCCCAGTGAATTATCTATTCCATCCATCTGGCGTAACACATAAGGGAAATGCCCTTTACCGAGTTTCGACCAGTCGATGGTATAAGGATCAACTGCATTACCATCTCTATCTATTACTTCCAGGTTCTTAGACGCAAGATAGCCGACATTCTTTTTAATAGCCGGCAGCATTTCCTTAAATACAATACTGTAAGGTACCCGCCAGTAAGGGAACATCATGAAGTTGGTCATGTAAGAATTGAGCAACGGTGTGCGGGTACGGGGTGTACCCACAATTACGCGCGATTCCAATACCACTACCCCGCTATCCACTACCTTCAGATTATAGCCGGGCAGATTTACCATGATATACCGGGACGGCAATGTATCCGGCAGCTTACGCCAGCGGTCGAGATTTACAGCGGCCTGCATGATCCAGTCGTGCATAGAGCGGTTCATTGCCATCACTGTTCTCTTTCCTGCTACGCCATCGGCATAAATATTAAATTCTTTCTGGAAAGCTTTTACACCGGTTTTCAGTAAGGCTGAATCCAGCTCCCGGCCGGTGGTATCAATATGACCGCTTTGTACCAGCCGGTTGATCACCAGTTGCCGGAACCCAAGCGTGTCGGTATAATTGAGTGGTAAGGTATCCCAGTGATAGTTTTCGTATTTGGCTTTGAAAGACTGGATCCCTTCTTTCAGGGCGATGTACCCTTCATGTACAGGTTCCAGTGAATGCAGGATGTTTGCTACATTCTTTTCATTCAATGCCTGCCGTAACTGTGTGATGAGTTGTTCGTCGGTAAACGCTGAATCCTTTTTAAGGGTGATGCTGTCACGGGGAGCAACGCCGTAGCGGAGATCGGACGCCATTTTCATGAAGGCATCTGTCATCAGCACATCGACTTTTGCCCACAGGGCGGCATCTTTTTTTGCGGTAGCATCGTTGGTGATCTGCTCCCAGGCAGCCGTTAGCGCGGGTTCATGATATTGCGCAGGCAACAGTCCCACGTCTTCCGCGTGCTGGATCATATACAGCATGGAATCGGCTGCGGGATTGGTAATCCCGTTCTTTGACCATTGGCTGGCCGGCTTATCGGCTCCGTAAAAATCCTGTATAGCTGAAGCGCGGAAAGATTGCAAACTGTCTTCCAGTTCGCCATCATTATCTTTCAGGGCCGACAATCGTTCGGTGATACTCTCCGTGATCACTTCATCCAATTGTTTGATGTTTGCTACAATCTGTTTTTGTTTGGGGGCGGTATGCTTTTTTTTATTTACACAGGCTAACAACAAGCACATTCCAGATCCGCATAACAAACTGATAATAAAAATTTTGTTCTTCATCTGCAGTAAATCGCTATGGTAAAGATAGGAATTTACAAATACTGTGCTGAAAATTTTTAGAGAACGGGAAATGGAAGCGGTTAGCCTTCTACTACGGCTGCCACTATAGAAAATGAATGTTTTCCGGTTTACAACTATGAATCATGAAGCATGTTACATAAAAATTGCAGTGAGGAATATGACGTTGAAGGGTTTGCTGGTGTATGAGTATTGGATTCTTCTGCATAAAGTGAGAAAACCAACTTTTACCGGAAATGGTAATCCGGATCAAAGTTTTACACTATAATCTTATATTTTAATCATGAGTAAAGAAAGAAAAGAAATGGTTTTACATGATGAGGTATTAATCAGTAAAATCTATTATATCAAGGGACATAAAGTAATGTTGGACCGCGATCTTGCGGAGTTATATGATGTAAAACCAATACGGTTAAGGGAACAGGTAAAACGTAATATAAACAGGTTCCCGGAAAATTTCATGTTCCAGTTGACAGAGGAGGAAGTGGAAAGCATGGTATCGCTAAATGCGATACCATCCAAAAAGCACCTTGGTGGCTATCTCCATATGTTTTTACTGAACATGGTGTGTTAATGCTGGCAAATGTATTACGCAGAGAAAGGGCTATACAGGTGAGCATCCGTATAAACGGCATGATGAAGCAGGAGGATAGTCTCCCACAAAACCCTTTCTGCAACAATCCTTCTTCACAAAAAGCGACCGAGTTGGTATTCTACTAGTATATTTAGCTGACTTTGCTTTATCCTCCCTTTTATATTGCTTGCATTCGCTACCAGTAAATCATAATGCCCGCTTTAATTTACCTACGCAGACAACACACATGTCATTTATTCACCATTTAAATACCGGGATAGTGTATTGAGAGTGTATTGAGAGTGCATTGATAGTGCATCAGGAGTCCATGAGGAGTGCATGAAGAGTCCATGGATTCCCCATAACATACGCATGTCTGAAGCATGGCTGAAGCATCTGCGAAATAACAACGCGCCAAAATACAAAAGCCGCAGACACTACATCTGCGGCTTTAAAAATCATTTCTCCTGCTATCTATCTGCAACAATCCTTTTTCACAAAAAGCGACTGAACAAATTTCAATATGCTTATAACAACTTTCTTCATGTCCGGATTTTTTAAAAAGAGAAGCCACGATGTGCAGCAGCTTCTCTTTAAACTAAAACTAAAACAACTAACTTCTATATCTTATCTAATGGTATACGCTCAGGCGCTTTCAATTGTTTGAATTTACTTGGCGTGAGCCCCGTTACTTTTTTGAACTGTGCTGAAAGATGGGCCACGCTACTGTATCCCAGCTTGTAACTGATTTCACTCAAGCTTAATTCATTGTATACCAGCAACTCTTTTACCCGTTCTATTTTCTGCTGAATAATATACTGCTCAATGGTAGTGCCTTCCGTTTCAGAGAAAAGATTACTCAGATAATGATAGTCCTTCTGCAACTTTCCTGCCAGTAAGGTGGAAAAGTTTTCTTTCATTTCATCCAGCTCTGAATGATGCACCGCCTGTACAATAATACTTTTTATGCCGGCAATCAGCTGCTGTTTTTTATCATCTATCAGTAAAAATCCTTCCTGCTGGAGCGCTTCGGACAACTGCTGCAGCTGTTTCTCAGAAACAGTACCTGCAACGGTTACCTTGCCCAGTTGTATATCCTTAACGTCCAGTTGCTGCGCGGCAATGGTGGTAGTAACCACTTTGATGCAGCGCGGACAAACCATATTCTTTATAAACAGATCTGTTGTTGCCATCGGTTACTTTTTGATATTAAAAATGTTATGCTCCACCCTGATTAAAAAAGAGTTGGAGGTATTCCTAGCCATATCTCCGGTTAACTGGGTGCGGTAAGATAAGTCCAGCCTGGTGGTGCTGTTAAAAATAAACTGCACTGCGGGTGCTATATCCAGGTAGGAGCCTCTGCCCACCGCGTCTGTATTGGTTTTGCCTAACAGTTCCACGTAAAGGTTTAAATTGGTTTGCTGGAAGCTTTTATACTTCACCGGCAAAACCAGGTACCCTGCAGAGAGACTATAATTTACGGAACTCCGGGAGAAGTCGTCCGGGATTTCATCCTTCACATTGTTCATATAACGGGAGTAGCCCAACGTTGTGGACAATGCCAGTTTATGTAACAGCTGTGTAGCAATAATCCCTCCGTTCACACCTGAAGTAACTCCTTCCAGATCCAGTTCCTTATTATCGTATGGTCGCATGGCATGTGAGCCGTCGGGCATTTCCGGGTAATATGGATTGTTGATCACGGCGCCTCTTACATAGGCGGCCATGCGGAAATGCGCGTGCTGTTGGTCCAGCGACAGGAAGCGATATTTGGCATACACACCGCCGCCTTCCAGTTTTACGGACGGCTGCATCATGTTGGATGCATATCCCAGCACATGCAACATGAGCCTTTTATTAGCGCCCCACATCACTTCCGGCTCAAAACGCATTCCGTTGTCGCCGGAATGCTTCATGTTGAAAAACTTATTGGTGAGCCTGATCCCCAGTGAGTTGGCGGGCATATTGCTCGCCGGTTCTGTATTTACATACAACTCCTGGGCAGCTGCTATGCCGTTACCAGCCATGATAATCATGGCTATTATTAAAATTCTTTTCATATACCGGCCAGCTATTAAATGGTGACGTGATAAATTCTTTTGGAAGCAGCAGCGCCATCAGTCTTACAGCAGTCGCTCATCATACCTGTTTTATAGCAGGGCATAGTGGTTTCAGTACTGAATTTTTTAAATTGTTTGGAAGAAATAAAGTCTTTGTCAATTACGGTGATGTCTTTATCACCAGATAATACCTGGTTTTTTACATCCATAAAATGAAGGGTGCTGCCGGCAAATGCTACGTGCGCATCGTTTTGCACGCTTACAGCATCAAAATTGGCAGTCATCACCAGCTTACCTACAGAAAAACCGGCATCTTCCACTTTACCTTTAATAGCATCAATGCTCACCGGGGCACCGGTTTTGAAGGTAAGAATGAACGTGGTGTTATCGAGGTCGGTATCAATTTTTTCAACAAAAGGAAGTGATTCCAGGGCCTCGTAAGTAGCTTTTGAACACATAGCGCAGGTAAGGCCGGTGGCGTGTACGCTGGCTTTTTTAAATTGCGCGTTTGCGCCGAAAGATATGCCCAGTGCGAGCAATATAATGGATACTATTTTCATGATCTGATGAAATAAGATTGAATAATAAGATGAATTACAGTCAAAGCAATAGCGGTGCTGTATTGCAGCAACAAACACTACATTAAAAACCGCATCAGATCAGGAAAGTACAATTGCGGAGGAAAATAGGCGCAGACGGGATGTCTGGCGGATCGTGGGGGCGGCTCACGAAAAATAGTTCCTGCACCGGCAAAGCAGAAACAGGTAAAATCCTTACGGGCAGCTGCATATCTGTGGCAGGGCTGAAACTTGCTTGCAGCGCTTTGGCGGCCTGGTGCGATTCAGTAACCTTACAGAACTTGAATTCATCTTTACAGCAATCCATGCCTTTTGAAGGCTTTCCGCATTTTCCGCAGTGGTCAGCCGGAGCTTCCTGCAGCTCTACAGACGCCAGTTTGCCCATGCAATAATGCACGTTTACTGCAAACCCGCTGGTAAGCGTGATATACAGTACTGCAAATAATATGGCGAAAAATTGCTTCATGATGAATTACAAAGATAAGAAAAAAAATGACCGGGATTGCGTCGCCACAATACCGGTCATCATATAGTTATATGTAATAGCTAGTTAATAAACCACCATCTGAGCCCCAACCTGAAGGCGAAGTTATTATACGGGTATAATGGTCCGGCATAATTGTTATCACCCAGGAAGGTATTTAGGTTTTCTGCGCGCACATATGCGGAGAAGGATTTGATCCGGAAGTTGGCGAATGCTGCAATATCCGGTAAAGCGTTACTGATCTTGGCGGCATTCTGGTAAATAAACTGACCGGTGAGCGGGGAATAGTCATCTGCATAATAACCGGTGTTATAGCGCAGTTCAATCCCCGTCATGAGGTTCAGGTTTGTATACAGTCTTTTTTCGAAGGCAAACCGGTTACGGGTCCAGAAAGTGGGCACGTTCAACGGCCCGTTGCCATGCAGCTGCTGGAAGGCGATATCTACATACCAGGCAAACGGTTTGATGTTAAACTTCTTGCTAAACGTTATTTGTAACAGGTTAAACAGCGAGTTATACTGCTCGCTGTGATAATAATCTTTAAAATAGGTGTAATTGGTAAACAGGAAATAATTGGCCGCCAGGCTGTAATTCAGCTTTTTGTTTTCGGTGGCAAACTGCAGCTGGGTGATATTTTCCTTCGACAGGCTGGTGTTATACCAGGCATCATTTGTACTGTTAAAATATTTGAAGACGTAAGAGGGTTCCTTATTTACGTTGCTGACCGACAGGCGGACATCCCCAAGGAAGTCGTTAATATGTCTCCTTAACATTCCGTAAAAACCATAATCCCCGATATTCTGTCCTACTACATAAAACTCACCTCTTGCAGAGAAATCCCATTTCTGGTTGCGCGTTTTATTGCGGTATTCTCCATGCACGGCCAGGTTGGTAAAATTAATATCTGCGTCCAGGAAGGTACCGGTGAGACTTTCGAAGCGGGCGCCAATGTTAATAAAGTGTCCCTGGTTACCGAGTACAGGGAACTGGATCAGCGACAGATCGTTAGAAATCATTTTCCACTGGTGCTTGGATGCCACTGTATCGCCGGGTAGAAAGTTATAGTGACCGGAATAAAAAGCGGTATCAGGGCTGCTGTCCAGGAATTCGTAGTTATTGCTCTGATAATTGAACGTGTATTGCACACGGAATATCGGGTCATACTTATAATAATCGGTAGTATCGTTTACGTGGATACTGTCGCCGCGGCCCCAGTCGTACTGCTGCTGGATCAGGAACCCTGTTTCGCGGTAGTTGGATTTCACCGGTATGCTGCCTCCGAAGAATGCATATGTTGTTGACGCATCATTACCCAGGTTTACCGGGATGGTTTTGCGTTGTTTGTAAGTGCTGATGTTCATGAAGGAATCGTTCCTGATCCCCCCGTTCTCCCCGCCGTTGATCTTATTAAAGTAAAAGCTCAGGTAGGTATGGGCACGTTTATTCTTGCTCTGGTACCGGGCCGTAAAGCGGTAGATATCGTGATTGGTATTTTGTGAGCGAAAATAGCCGGGGGCGTTTATTTTGCGGTAGTCGAATGCAAAGTTGAAGCGCTCCGTCCGGTTCTGGGTATGGGAAAGCCCGATAATCTGTTCCTGTTTGCTGCCTACCAGGTACTGCAGCTCTGTGTAAGGGCGTGTAGTATAGTAGAAGCGTGCATCCTTATGGGAATTGGAATATACGTCGTACGCGTGAAAGCCGGCGTCAAAACCGGGTTTCATGCGTGGTGTATAAATCATGTTATAGGCTGCGCTGCCGGTATTGCCGAGCGTGGTGTACGAGGAAGGTACTTTCAGATAATTGGTCTGAAAATCGGCCACGGAGGAGTCGAGCTTATAATCGGTGGGTTCACCGAGGATGCGGTAGGTTAATGTCAGCGTATCCGGCTCGTGTTCATGTTTTCCTGTATCCCGCTGCATTTTGCTGGTACCGCCGCCGCCACCGCCCATATTGTTGATGCGTCCCGAGTTAAACTGGGCCATTAGTTGATTCCCGCACAATAACAGCAGGGCTATGAAAATGAAAATTTGCCTCATCCGAAAGTAACAAAAGCGTTTATAGTTGCCGGATTAATTCACTAAATATCAGCGTAAGCTTAGGTTCTGCTGCTTTTGCAGCTGCCAGTACTTCTTCGTGGGTGATCACATTTTCTTCTTCACGGATACCGATATCGGTGATCACACTCATGGCAAATACTTTCAAACCGGCATGTGCCGCTACAATTACTTCGGGTACGGTACTCATCCCAACGGCATCGCCGCCGATGATGTGCATATATTTGTACTCTGCCCGTGTTTCAAAGGTAGGCCCCTGAACGCCTACATATACGCCGCTATGTAAAGATATATTGTTGGCCGCAGCAATTTTATTCGCTGCATCGATCAGTGTTCTAGCATAGGGCTCACTCATATCCGGGAAACGCGGACCCAGTGTGTCCTCATTTTTGCCCCGCAGCGGGTGTTCCGGCTGCAGGTTGATATGATCCCTGATGATCATCAGATCGCCTACCTGGAAAGATGGGTTCATCCCCCCGGCGGCGTTGGAAATAAATAAAGTATGGATTCCCAGGGCTTTCATGACCCGTACAGGAAAAGTTACCTGCTGCATGGAAAATCCTTCATAAAAGTGAAAACGCCCTGCCATAGCCACTACCGGCTTCCCCTGCATGAATCCGAGGATCAATTTGCCGGAATGCCCTTCCACCGTAGATTCGGGGAAATGGGGTATGTTGCTGTATGGTATTTCAATGCTATCCTCAATTTCCCCTGTCAGGTTACCCAGGCCGCTACCCAGGATAATGCCCGCCACTGGCTTGTTTTGCCAGAATTTGCTGATATATTCCCCCGCTGCCGTGATCTTTGCTGTTAATTCACTCATCTGTTTATACATTAATAAAAGCCGGATTTAAAAAACAAACCCGCGCAAAGTTATTTTTTAATTCACAAATGACTGCAGTTTTATATTTAAATCATAATGACCTATTTTAGCGGCAAATTTTATTCCGATGAACTTACACGAGTACCAGGCTAAAGAACTGTTGAAAAAATATAATGTACCGGTACAGGAAGGTATCCCGGTGGATACCCCTGAAGCGGCTGCGGAAGCATACAAGCAGCTGAAAGTGCAATTTGGTAATGAATTTGCCGTTGTAAAAGCCCAGATTCATGCGGGCGGACGTGGAAAAGGTAAGATCCGTGGTACGGAACAGAGAGGTGTGGCAGTAGGAAAAAATGCAGAAGATATTAAAAACATAGCAGGAAATATCCTGGGAGGCACCCTGGTTACCATTCAGACCGGCGACGCGGGTAAACTGGTAAATAAAGTACTGGTAGCACAGGATGTTTATTATCCGGGCGCTAACCCTGTAAAGGAATTCTACCTGTCCATCCTGCTGGACCGTGCTAAAAGCCAGAATGTTATCATGTATTCCACTGAAGGTGGTATGGATATCGAAGAGGTAGCACACAGCACTCCTGAAAAAATATACAAAGAGTGGGTAAAACCAAATATGACCCTGCAGCCGTTCCAGGCGCGTAACATCGCTTTCAACTTCGGTTTGAGCGGCGAAGCGTTCAAAAACATGGTGAAATTTGTAACCAATCTCTATAATGCATACGTAGGACTGGATTGCAGCATGCTGGAAATTAACCCGCTGTTCAAAACCAGTGATGAAAAAATCATTGCGGTGGATGCCAAAGTAAACCTGGACGACAACTCCCTGATGCGTCATCCGGACCTGGAAGCCCTGCGTGATATTTCTGAAGAAGATCCTACCGAAGTAGAAGCCAGCAAATACAACCTGAACTTCGTGAAACTGGACGGTAACGTAGGCTGTATGGTAAATGGCGCAGGTTTGGCCATGGCTACTATGGACATGATCAAACTGAGCGGCGGTGAACCCGCTAACTTCCTGGACGTAGGTGGTACCGCCAACGCACAAACCGTGGAAGCAGGTTTCCGTATCATCCTGAAAGATCCTAAGGTAAAAGCTATCCTGATCAATATCTTTGGTGGTATTGTTCGTTGCGACAGGGTTGCCCAGGGTGTTATTGATGCCTACAAATCTATCGGCAATATCACCGTGCCTATCATCGTACGTTTACAGGGTACCAATGCTGCTGAAGCAAAAGTACTGATCGAAGAAAGCGGCCTGAAAGTACAATCGGCGATTCTGCTTAGCGAAGCAGCTGCGCTGGTAAATAAAGCCGTTAGCTGATAATATCGCCTTCGGCGATTTTAAATTGTCTTGGCTCAGGATTACGCTGATTTTACTGATTAGCTTGATTTGATTATATTTAATTTTAAAAGATTAAGGGAGATAGAAGTGGATATCCACTTTTATCTCCCTTAATTATTATTAAAAAAATCTAAAAATCTAAAAAAATCCAAAAGTAAAATCAGTAAAATCAGCGTAATCCTGAGAAAGACAACCTTCGCTTACTCTCCTTTCTTAGGCGCAGGCGGCATGGTAGCTTTGGGCTTGTTTTCTTTATTGTCTTTGTTGTCTTTGTGTTCTTCCTTTGGCTTTGCGGGCGCGGGTTCCTGGCTGTCGGCGCCAGGGGTGGCGTAATCGCTGGCATCGCCGGAGCCGTAGTCGTCGGCGGAACCGTTGCCTACGTTTTCTGATTCAGCGCCTGGTTTTACATTGGAATCGTAATTCATGTAAATATCGTCTTCGCTCATATTGGGCGGTACCGGGAAATGATCGTTGGAGCTTACTTTCAGCGTTGGATCGGCATACACTTTCTGCATGAAATACGCCCAGATGGGTAAGCCGGTATTGGCGCCCTGACCAATGGCGGTAGTGCTGAAGTGGATAAAGTTGTTTTCGCAACCTACCCATGCACCGGCCAGTATTTTGGGAGTATAGCCCATGAACCAACCATCGGTGTTATCGTTGGTGGTACCGGTTTTACCAGCTATTTCACCCTGAATGTTAAAGCGGGAACGGACACGGGCGCCAGTACCACCTGGTGCTACCACGCCTTCCATCATTTTCACCATGGTATAAGATTCCCTTTCACTGATCACCTCGCGT
The DNA here is from genome assembly GCF_041360695.1 of Chitinophaga sp. RCC_12. Lineage (NCBI taxonomy): Bacteria > Pseudomonadati > Bacteroidota > Chitinophagia > Chitinophagales > Chitinophagaceae > Chitinophaga > Chitinophaga sp. RCC_12. Next base: position 580,348 of record NZ_JBFUPS010000003.1, on the reverse strand, counting down.
TTCACCGGCGCGAAAGTTTCCAGGATGTTACCATTCCTGTCTTCGATACGGGTGATGTAAATAGGTTTGGTATTGATACCTCTGGCGGGGAACATGGTGTACCCCTGCAGGAGTTCATACAGCGACAGCTCCACGGCACCCAGCGCAATGGCCGGGTAGGCAGGAATATCACTGGTAAAGCCTACTTTATTTTTAGCGAAATCTGCAAACGGCTTGGCCCCTATCTGTTTGATCAGGTAGGCGGCCACCAGGTTCAGTGATTTTGCCAGTGCGCCTGCCATCGTAATGCTGCCACCGGTGCTGCCTTCCGAGTTATGCGGCGTCCAGCCGTTGATGGTAATCGGTTCGTTTGGCAGAATAGTATTTGGCGACATGCCATTCATAATGGCGAAGCAGTACAGGAAGGGTTTAAATGTAGAACCCACCTGACGGCGTGTTTTGGCCACGTGATCATTTTTAAAGTAGCGGAAATCCGGTCCGCCTACCCAGGCCTTTACTTCCCCACTTTCAGGGTCCATAGCCATAAAGCCTGCCTGTAAAATGGCACGCATATATTTAATGGAATCCAGCGGGGTCATGGTGGTGTCTATTTCATTCAGGTCTGGTTCGGTAGAACTTCTCCAGCCAAATACCTTCATGCGTACCGGCGTATTGAATGCCCTGGCAATGGTGGAATCGTCTGCTTCGTCCTCTTTCATGGATTTATACCTGTCAGATTCCTTCATGTACTGATCCAGGAATTTGGGCCATTTCTTCCAAACGTTGCCTGTTTTGATATCGTTTTGTGCAGAGAGCGATTTTTGCAGTACTGCCAGGTGTTTGGCCACCGCTTCTTCTGCATACAACTGCATTCTTGGGTTGATGGTCGTATATATTTTGAGCCCGTCGCGGTAGAGGTTATACTCTGATCCGTCGGCTTTCTTATGCACTTTGCACCAGCTTTTCAGTTCATCGCGCAGTACTTCCCTGAAATAAGGGGCCAATCCTTTGTTGTGATCAATTTTATTATAGTGCAGTACAATCGGCTTGCTTTTCGCGGATGCGGCCTCCGCTGGTGTAATAAAACCGGCTTCCTGCATATTGCTGATCACGGTATTGCGGCGCTGGAGGGCGTTTTGCGGGTTCCGGCGCGGGTTATACAGGGTGTTGCCTTTGAGCATTCCCACCAGGATAGCGGCTTCTTCGATAGATAAATGGCCGGCATCTTTGCTGAAGAATGTTCTGGCGCCGTTTTCAATACCATATACGTTATCGCCGAAGGCAACGGTGTTCAGGTAGAGGGTAAGGATTTCCTGTTTGGTGAAGTTCCTTTCCAGTTTTACGGCAATGATCCACTCCTGCACTTTCTGAAACGCCCTGCCAATCGGGTTACCGGAGCGTTGTTTTCCCAGGTTATCCGTTTGCAGGTTCAAGGCCAGCTGCTGGGTAATGGTACTGGAACCACGCTTTTTACCGATGAGCAGGTAAAAAGGGATAGCCAGTGTGCCTTTGGGGTCGATACCGGAGTTATCATAAAAACGGGTTTCTTCCGTTGCTATCAGCGCGTTGATCACGTTTTTGGAGATCTCATTATAGTCGCTGCTGGAACGATCCACCTGGTAGTACTTACCGAGAATGGTACCGTCGTCGGCAATTACCTCAGCGGCCAGTGCTGCCCGCGGATTTTCCAGTTCTTCCATCGACGGCATGCTGCCAATGATCCGGAAGTTAATGAGTAAAACTAAGAGAACAATTAATGCTAAGATACCAAAAGCCACCCGCCACAATATTTTCACCGATTTTTTCATGCGCTTATTTAATTTGTTTTATGGCCAGATTTTGCCCGATTTCTTTATATGAAAGACAATTTATCACTATCTGTTGGCTATATATATAATTTTTTCAATAAAGTTTATATGCAATAAACAAGCCTGTTTATGGCAGCCCGACCGACAAAGCTATTTAAAATTCCAAAAATACTTACTGGGTCACATAATTATCTGTAAAAAACTTACGGTAACCGGTCAGGTCTTTGGTGCTGTTTAATAAGATGAAATTATCCCTGGAAATCACAAAGAAATTGTATTCTGTGGGTCTTATCCGGGGAATGATATTCGCAGCAGCCTCATCGCGGATCTCGTCGAAATAGGCCAGGGCCTTGTCTTCGTTGGGGAAAAGCCGGAAAATCAGCATCACATCGTTAGGGGTGAGCACAAAACTGCCGACTTCAATTTTATCCGTGGCGTGTTTGGCGGCATTATAACGGGTAAACTGGTTAAGGCCCTCGTCCATAAGCTCCTTAGACACGCGCTGGAAGGAAAGCACTACAAAAAACGGGTTGTCGGGCGATATTTTGTAAGGCGTTACCGGTTTTGACGGTGCAATGGGCACTATGGGCGCAGGCAATTTGCCAGCCATACCGGCGGCTATTTTAGCCGAATCGGCCGGTGTTTTGGCGCCGTTGATTCTATCGGCCAGCACCGGTTGTGGATTTTGCCAGGGGTATCGCATAGAAACATCTTCATCCAGCAATACGCCGTTGGCGTCTTTCTTCCTTACTTCCAGCTTGGCGAGGTAGTCGGAAAGCTCTGCGCGGTGGTTCAAGGCATCCATAAGAGCCTGTGCCTGAGCGCGTACCGGTTCATCCGCGGCGTACTTGGTAAGTACTGCCTGTACTGCTTTACGCGATAGCTGCAGGGTATCCGTGGCGTACAGGGTATCTGTTTTCACGATCAGCATTGCTTCCAGCAGATCGAATTTGGACTGGAGGAAGTTAACGCCGAAGGTGCTGTCGGCCTGTTTCTTCATAGCCATCGATTCCGCGTAGTTACCATGGCGGAAGGCTTCGTAAGCGGCGTCATAAGCGGCGCTGATCTCTTTCTTTTTCTGGCTGTCGATATCCCTTAACCCGCCTGAGCGGATGATGTCTGCAAAATTGGTATTACCGTACTGGTTCAACACCATTGATTTATAGTGATTAGCCTGGGCCGTATGATTGAGTTTACTATGCCATACATACAGCGAATACAGTACTTCCGCCTTCCGTGGATGATCCGGGTAAAGGATCAGCAGGGAGTCGTAGGTTTCTATGCCCAGTGAATAGTTTTCCAGTTTATCGTGATATAATTTGCCGAGATCAAACCAGGCCTCGTGTACGGCTTTTTGTGAGGCGGCCAGTTTTTCCGGTGTCAGCGGCAAGCCTGCCGCGAGGGATGCAGTGCTGATCGTGTCTGCCGGCACGTCGCCAAGGATGACGGACTTTGTTTCCTCTGTAATTTCTATCGGGCCAGCGCTGTTGGTAGCATTTACCACGCCGTTCTGGCTGCGGCGCCAGTTGTCTACCGGCTGCCGGCTGCCCCATCTGCGTTTGAATTCGGAATAGCCGGCTGATTTACTGCCTGCATTATAGAAATACCAGTCGCCTTTTTCTTCTTTTGGTGAATAGGCGGTGCCTGCTCCGGTCATGCTGAAGGAGGACGCACTTTCCTGTGGATTGGCGGCGGCCAGTTTATCTTTCTTTCTCTTTTCGGCGGCTTCACTTTCCATGACGGCCACCATTTTCGACAACACAATGTTCCGGTCGGACGGGGACATGGCGGCTAATTTCTGGAGACTATCTTCCCGGTGAATGGTTTCCAGCCGTGCCACCACTTCCGTGAGCACTTCTTTGCGGGTTTCCACGGTAGGGGCGTCCACAAAATCCTTTGTCATTACGCCCGCGGTGCTGTCGTAATATTTTTTTGCATCGGTATAGTTACGCTGGTCGTAGTAAATATCCGCCATGCCTTTATAGGTGATGGTGCGCTGCATGAGGTTGTCACTGGGTATTTTCAGTGATTGTTTCATATAGTTAAGCGCGGCTTCCGGATGATCGGGATATTCGAGCACGCCCATGGTATAATAGATCCCGTCGCGGAACCGTTCGAACCGTTGCTTTTTGAGCATGCGGCGGAGGCCTGCTATGCTGCCGGCTACATTACCGGTGGTTTCCGCATTGGTTCTGGCGATCTGTAACCGGGCCTGGAAATCCATCATGGGATCGGGTTTCATGCTGATCACGTTGCGGAACTGGTCGAGGGCGGAATCCGGGTGTTGCTGCTGCAGGTAGAGCTGGCCGAGGATGTACGACATCCTGGCTTTGGCTACTTTATCATGACTTTTATCGATGGCGACTTTCAGCGGTTCTATTGTTTCCGGGTACCTTTTCTGGATATAGTGGCTGTAGGCACGTACTTCCGCCAGGTCGCCGTCGAGGCGGTGGGGGAAGTTAGGATCATTGTTCAGGATATTGAGCAGCGCCTGTACTTCATCGTATTCCTGTTGTTCCAGCAGGGTACGGGCTCTCCACAGGAAAGCGTCGTTACGTGCTTTGGTATGCTTGAGGCGGCCGAAGACACCTTTTCTTTTTTCTTTTGTGGCGATGGAGATCTGGTCATTTTCATGCGCCCCCACTACTGTTTTGTATTCCGACTTCGTTTTGGGTGCGAAGGCGATATTGATGTACTGGAATGTTTTATTGGCATTTTCGAGGTCACCTTCATAAAAGTAGGCGCGTCCCATGAGCAGGAAGCAATCGTCGATCCATTTACCGCGGGGGTCGTGGAGCTGGATGGCCATGTTTGTTTTATCGATCACGGAGTCCAGTTCACCTTTGCTGAAGCCCTGGCTCTGGAGGCTGAAGGGATAAAACGGCAGGAGGATATTATAATTATCCTGGCCGTCGCGGTTAGCGGTTTTCACTACCCGGTCGAGTTTTACCCTGGCATGAAAGTAATAATTGAAGCGGGTAGCCATGTTCTGGAAGAATTGTCTTTTCCAGGTCCATTTCTTTTTCTCCAGCATTACTTCAGAAGGGGGACGGCGATCCTGCACGCGTTGTTCGCGCGGTTTAAAAAGGGGCTTGACGGCAGGCTTTTGCTGCTGTTGCTGTTTACCGGGGGCCTGGCCCTGGGAATTTGTTTGCTGAGGCTGATTTTGAGGGTTATTTTGTGCCCGGGCAGCCTGCAAAACCAGGCAACATGACAAAATTATTATTCCCGAATATTTTGGTAGCAGTTTGATGATGCAATTCATGGATGCCAGGGTGTATAGGCTAAATATATATAACTTACAGTTTGAAAAAATATTTTAAAGATAGGATAAAATAGTTGATTGAATATGCGTCCGGAAGAAGTGATGCAGACTTTTTCCGGCAGCGGATACATTTTAATCGGCTGGTTTTCAGATAAAAAGACTTCTTTCTGCCGGCAATCCTCAAAACACTGTTTCCTATTTTACAATAATGATTAACTTTAGCCCGCCTTAAAAGAAATAGCATTCTTTAAGAAGTACCGCAAAACATGGCTAAGAAGGGGAATAAAAACAGCAGACGAAACCTGGAAAAACTAAGTCATAAATACCGTCTGGTAATTATGAATGACGATACCTATGAAGAAGTGACCTCGTTCAAACTCTCCCGGATGAGCGTGTACATTGCCTTCAGCACCCTTTTTGTGTTACTGGTAGCCATTACGGTAGCTACGGTGGTATTTACGCCGCTGCGTTATTACATCCCAGGTTACGGAGATCTGAAACAACGAAAAGAGTTTATCCACCTGAAAATGAGGGCTGATTCGCTGGAAACGGCTATCAATGCCCGCGACCAGTATCTGAACAATATCAAAAAGGTAATTAACGGCGATTTTACCGGGAAAGTGGACACCACGATGTTAAAAGTGCCTGCCGTAGATAACAGCACCTATTAATATATAAATACAAAAATTTTATATATATTTATTTATATTACACACTAAACTTGAAAAACCTAACTCCCTATGTTTAATAGCAATCAAAAATCGAAAGGTGACAGCAAGTCCATGTTGCCAACATCAACGGTTAATATTATAGGCAATGGCACTTCTATCCAGGGCGACATTGTATGTGAAGGCGATATCAGAATTGACGGGCAGGTGAATGGCCTGGTATCTACCAAAGCTAAGATAGTGGTAGGGCCTGAGGGTGAAATCACCGGTGACCTGGTATGTCAGAGCGCTGACATCCTGGGCAGGGTAACAGGAATTATCAAGGTAGAAGAATTATTATTTCTGAAAGGGAATGCATTAGTAAAGGGCGATGTATACACCGCTCATTTTGAAATGGAGCCTTCTGCTAAGTTCAATGGCCGTTGCTACATGGACGATCAGCAGCCGGCAGACAACCAGAAACATGGAAAAACCGTCCTCCAGGAAGCAGAATAACCGAAATCTTCTCTTACGATATGCCGGATTAGCCTTCCAGATGATGGCTACGCTGGGTTTGGGAGTATTTGCGGGATATAAACTAGACCAATGGATTGGCTGGCGGTTCCCGGTATTCCTGATCATTTTTTCTTTAATTGCTTTAGCCATACTTTTGTGGCAAATTATAAAAGACACCCGACGGCATGAGTGATAGATTTTTTATACGGTTATTCGCAGTTTTTGGAATTCTAAACGGACTTATTATCATATTCAAACCCAGGTTGCTGGACCTCGGCACACATGTGAATGTGCTGATGGCCGGTAACCTGATCATGGCTATTATCTCCCTGGTGTCTTATATTATGAGCCGCCGGGGACTCGCTTCTTCCAACCACAATGCATTTATCAGGGCCGTTTATGGCTCTACGCTCAGCAAACTTTTTCTTTGCGTCATTGGTATAGCTGCTTACGTGCTTATTTATAAGCCCAATGTGAGTAAGCTCACCATTTTCATGCTGTTGTTCCTGTACCTGGTGTATACTGTATTTGAAACAATCAGCCTTTTCCGGCTGACAAGGCTAAAAAAATAATCTATTTGAAAAAAGAGGCGCCCTTAAATGCACTAGCGTCCTACTTACCGGAAGGGACTTTCGGACAGGTAATGGATTTTCTGAGTACCTATAAGGTACACCTGACGGTTACACGCGAACGGTCGAGTATACTCGGCGACTACCGTCATCCCGATGGGCAGGGCAAAGGACACCGGATCAGTGTAAACGGCTCCCTGAATAAATACGCTTTCCTGCTCACCCTGCTGCATGAAATTGCACACCTCACCACCTTTAATAAATACGCCAACCGCGTGGCGTCGCATGGCAAGGAATGGAAGCAGGAGTTCTCCTTTATTTTGCGCGACTTTGTAGGTAAAAGCCTGTTGCCACCCGATGTGGAAACTGCGGTGCGCCAAAGCATGGCCAATCCCGCTGCCAGCTCCTGCGCAGATGAAAACCTGATGCGGGTGCTGAAAAACTATGACCTGCAGAAAGAAAACCACTTTTTCGTGGAACAGGTTCCCTTAAATCAACTGTTTAAAACCAAAGACGGACGCGTATTCCGCAGAGGGGATAAAATAAGAAAACGCTACCGCTGTGAAGAGGTAGCGTCTAATAAATGGTTTCTTTTTAGCCCGGTATACGAAGTGGAACTTATTTCCTAACTCTTCTCCCCTACATAATGCAATACCGGGAAAGCCATGGCGCGGTTGATCAGCTGGATTTCCAGCTGCAGGATGCCGGCTTCTGCTTTGGCCTGTAACTTAGGTGCATCATCGGTAGGTTTATGATAGTCGTCGTGACCACCGGTATGAAAAAACATCACCGGTATCCCACTTATGTAAAAATTATGATGATCGGAAGCGCCTTTCCCCGCTGCATCTGTAAAGTATTTAATGCCCGGTTGCTGTATATCTTTGAACACCGCAGGCCACTCTTCTGCGCTGCCATAGCCACCAATACCGATGCCTCTTTCCGGGTTGTAGCGGCCAATCATATCCATATTGAGCATGAAATGCACTTTATCCAGCGGCATCAGCGGATGTGCTGTGTAATATTTTGAACCCTGCAATCCCAGCTCTTCACCGCCGAAAGCGATAAAGAGGAAGTTAAAGGGCTCACGGCCCTGGTTCTTTACATAGTGCCGCGCCAGTTCCAGCAGGCCGGCTACGCCGGAAGCGTTATCATCTGCACCATTGTGGATTTCGCCGATGGGATACTTTCCGTCGAATAATGCGGCTGTTCCGAGGTGATCATAATGGGCGCCGATGATAATCGTACGTGCGGCGCCGTTATCAAGATACCCGATTACGTTCCTGCTGGGGATATCTTTATGTTCTTTCCGGGTGAAGATAAAATCCTGGAAGAAGCTGTTGCCATTTACCGGCTTCAGTCCCAGTTTTTTAAACTGTTTTGCCACGTAGTGGCTGGCTGTTTTCCCGCCCTTTTCTGCGGTGCCCCTGCCCTTCAGTTTGTCGGACGCCAGGTAGTTCACTATTCCCTGAATGCGTGCGGCATCAGGAATAGTGTCCTGTGCCTGTGCGGCGGTGATTGTACCGGCGGCGCACATCAATAAAAACCATCTCTTTATCATATCCGTTCAAAAATAGAGAAGGCTTCCTTAACGGGAAGCCTTCTGCGAAAAAATATTATTGAAATGTTCAGATTGTATTAATCCTACTTTTTCTTCTGTATGTCCTGCTGGCGTTTCTGGACTTCTTCCAGTTTCTCCTGCCACTTGGATTTACTCTTTGGTTTCTTTTTATTTTCCTGGATCTGTGCGTGAATTTTATCATGGTTGATGATAAACTTCTGGATCACAAACTGTAACAGGATACTGATCACGTTAGACAGGAAGTAGTAGAAGGTAAGTGCCGCAGCAAGGCGGTTGAAGATACCCAGCAACATTACCGGCATTACGTAAGGCATGTATTTCATTACCGGGTTGCTCTGATCGGTCATTCCACGGTTGTAGAACGCCAGGATCAAGCTGGTGATGGTCATGAGGATGGTGAACAAGCTCACGTGGTTGCCATAGAACGGTATGTTGAAGCCAAGGTTCAGGATAGAATCATAAGTAGACAAATCCTTTGCCCATAGGAAGCTTTCCTGGCGCAGCTCAATGGAAGACGGGAAGAAGCTGTACATCGCCACCAGGATAGGCAGCTGCAGCAATGCAGGTAAACATCCGCCCAGCGGGTTTACGCCTGCACTCTTGAACAGTTTCATTTGTTCCACACCAAATGCCTGCTGGTCGTCGCCATGCTTCGCTTTCAGTTCATCAATTTCAGGTTTCAGCACTTTCATTTTAGCCTGGGAAACATAGCTCTGGTAGGTAAAAGGAGCTATCAACAGGCGGATGAAGAGGGTGAGCAGGATAATGATGATACCATAGTTGCTGATAAATCCGCTGAGGAAGTTAAACACCGGGATAATGATAAAGATGTTCACATACTTCACAAAAGCAAAGATACCGGTGCCCAGCGGGATGATCTTCTGCAGGCCGATATCAAAAGATTTCAGTGTTTTATAGTGGTTGGGACCATAATAGATTTCAATCGGGAAGGAGAAATCATTGGTACGGCTATACGGAATCTGTATAGTGCTGAATGTTTGTCCTACAATATTAGGGCTTACCGGCACTTTCGTGTTTACATCCACGTTAGTGAACAGTTCCTTTTTGGCGATCAGGGTGGTATTGAAGAACTGCTGTTTTACGCTCACCCATTTCAGTTTGTTTTCCAGTTTTTCATGACTGGTGCGGCTGAGGGTGAAGTAATCATGTTTATCATTTTCCAGCATATAATGCACCTGGTTGTTCAGGCGCTCATTTTCAAGATCGTGTTCCTGTTTGTCTTCCTGGCTGTTCCACTGGAGGCTCAGGTAGTTCTGGTTGCCTGGCAGTAAGCCTTGCATACCAACCGCGTGAATGGTATAATCCACTACATAGCTGCCTGGTTTCAGGGAATAGATAAATTCCAGGTAAGAAGCCGGGTTATTGGTATTAAGACGGTATGCGATTGTTTTTACGCCACCTGCGCCTTCCTGGGGTTGGCCAGCGGTGAAGAACAGATCCGCGCTGTTCAGCATTTTTGTTAAGCTGGCAGGCACTTCTACTGAAAGGCGGTTAAAAGAGCCCTCCACGAGCATCAGCGGACCACCATCGTAAGTTTTGTATTTTTTCAGTTGTACACTTGCCGGTTGGCCACCTTTATTGGAAAAAGTGATCTTTACCACATCGTTTTCCAGTACTGTGTTCTGCATGTTGCCGGTGGCAGCAGCGGCAAATACACCAAATTCGCCGTTTAACAGCGCCTGGTGGGCTGAATCCAGCTGGCCTCCTGCGGCGGCTGCAGCAAGGCTGACAGTATCTGCTAAAGGTGTTTTAGGCTTGTTAAGCTCTGCGATGGAATCTTGCCTGGCTTTTTCCCTTGCGGCTCCTGCCTGTTGTTTCTGGTTGAAGAATATATATCCTACCAACAAAACGCCCAACAGTAAAAACCCAATGACCGAATTTCTATCCATGAAATGCAATTAAAATTTAGGCAGCAAAGGTAAGCAGGATTTTATGAATTGACCATGCTTTTTAGGTGAAACCCCTGTTAAATGCGGTCAAAATAATAAATAAGTAAAGAAAATGCGTATTATGTTGAGGATCAGAGCGGGTTTTGTCTTTCTCGCTGATTACGCTGATTTTATTGATTAAGGGATTTGAACACTTTTGATTTTAAAAGATTTGGGGAGATAGAAGCGGATATGCTTATGTCTCCCCAAATCTTTTAAAATCACCGGTAAATATAAGGGAGATAAGAGCGATATATCCGCTTCTATCTCCCCAAATCTTTTAAAATCAAAAGTGTTCAAATCCGGTTAATCAATAAAATCAGCGTAATCAGCGGGAAAGACAACCTCCGCGCAGGTTACTTCGCGATGGTTTCTTCCATTTTGGCTTTGCCGTTCTTGGCTTCTGCGTATTGTTTGGCGGCCTTAATAAAGGACACGAAAACGGGCGCCGGGCTTTCCACGGTGCTTTTCAGTTCCGGGTGGAATTGTACGCCCACGAAGAACGGATGGGTAGGCAGTTCGATGATTTCAACAAGACCGCTTTCCGGGTTTTTACCGGAAAGAACGAGGCCCGCGTCTTCAAACTGCTGGAGGAAGTCGTTATTGAACTCGTAGCGATGGCGGTGTCTTTCACTGATGCTGGTGCCACCATATATTTCGGCTGCTTTGGTGCCTGGTGTGAGTTGACAGGCATAAGCGCCCAAACGCATGGTACCACCTTTAGCCGTTACTTTCTTCTGCTCTTCCATGAGGTTGATCACCGGGTGAGCGGTGTCAGGATTCATTTCCACGGAGTGTGCATCTTTCCAGCCGAGTACGTTACGGGCATATTCCACTACGCTCATCTGCATTCCCAGGCAGATACCAAAGAAAGGCAGCTGATTTTCACGGGCATACTGGATGGCGATGATCTTTCCTTCAATGCCGCGGTGACCGAAGCCCGGAGCTACCAGGAGCCCGTCGAGGTTCTTCAGCTTTTCACATACATTTTCAGGTGTAATATGTTCTGAGTGGATATTTTGTACCACTACTTTGCATTCGTTCAGGGAGCCGGCATGTATAAATGACTCCAGGATAGATTTGTAGGCATCCTGTAATTCCACGTATTTACCGATCAAACCGATGGTAACTTTGGATTTAGGATATTTCAGTTTATCCAGGAATTCACGCCATTTAACCAGTTCAGGTTCTTTTTCCACAGGTAAGCCCAGTCTTTTCAGTACAGAAACATCAAGTTTCTCACGCATCATTTCCAGCGGTACTTCATAGATGGTAGGAACGTCGTTAGCTTCGATCACGGCATCTACCTGTACATTACAGAACAGGGCGATTTTCTTTTTCAGATCGCGGTACAGTGGTTCTTCTGTACGGCAAACGATGATATCCGGGTGCACGCCATATTCGCTCAGCAGGCGTACAGAGTGTTGCGTAGGTTTGGTTTTCAGCTCTTTAGCTGCACGCAGGTACGGGATCAGTGTAAGATGCACTACCAGGCAATCTTCTTCGCCCAGTTCCCATTGCAACTGGCGAACCGCCTCAATGTAAGGGAGTGATTCAATATCACCCACGGTGCCCCCAAGTTCTGTAATAACGATATCGAATTTGCCATCTTTGCCAAGCAGGAGGATACGGCGTTTGATTTCGTCCGTAATGTGAGGGATTACCTGTACGGTTTTACCGAGATAGGCTCCTTCCCTTTCCTTGTTAATTACTGTCTGGTAAATACGGCCGGTGGTAACATTATTGGCCTGAGACGTGGGCGTATTCAAAAAACGTTCGTAGTGTCCGAGATCCAGATCGGTTTCTGCGCCATCTTCCGTTACATAACATTCACCATGTTCATAAGGGTTTAACGTACCCGGATCCACATTGATATATGGATCAAATTTCTGAATAGTCACTCTAAAGCCGCGTGCCTGCAATAATTTTGCAAGGGAAGCTGCTATAATTCCTTTACCCAAAGAAGATGTAACACCTCCTGTAACGAAGATATATTTTGCCATAAAACTAAAATTCTGCTAAGAATACTTGACCTATAAACGGGGAAGTGCCGGACTGCGTTTGGTGTAAAACCGATCAAGTAAACTACTTCCGAAGGTCATGCAAAGTTACACAAATTTGCGTCGCTCCCAAGTTTTTTACGGCAGCGCTTTATTTGTTTGTTAATTTTTTGGAGATAATATTCAGCTCTCATCACTTATCTACAGGGCGTTTTAAAGAATTTTCAAGTACCGGAAATTATTTGTTAAAAACCTTTATCCGCCAACGCTGTTCTGTAAATGCGTACGCGACTATAAATATATAAACAGTAAATTTGCGTCCGAAATACATAAAAGATGACTTTAACGCCAAAGAGAGCCCAAGACTCGCTGATACAGATGACCGAACTGGTTTTACCGAATGATACCAATACCTTCGGTAACCTCATGGGAGGCCGTTTGATGTACTGGATGGACATTGCCGCGGCACTTGCCTGCATGAAACACTGCAGCGCACCCGTAGTAACTGCTTCTGTAGATAATATATCTTTCGAAAATCCCATTAAACTGGGAAACGTGGTACATATTGAATCTAAAGTAAGCCGGGCCTTCAATACTTCCATGGAAGTACACATGAGAGTTTGGGGAGAAGACCCGGTACAGCAGTACCGCTATAAATCCAACGAAGCTTTCATGACCTTTGTAGCCCTGGACCCCAACGGCAACTCCCGGCCGGTACCTGGCATCCTTACCGACACAGAAGAAGAAAAAAAGTTATATGAAGGCGCCTTACGCCGCCGTCAGCTGCGCCTGATCCTGGGAGGCAAAATGAAACCCGAAGATGCGGATGAGCTGAAAGCCCTGTTCTTTGAGAAGATATAAGCGTAGGTTGTCTTACTCAGGATTAAACTTATTACACTGATTACGCTGATTTGATCACTTTTGATTTTAAAAGATTTGGGGAGATATAAGCGGATATTTTCGCCTATATCTCCCCAATCTTTTAAAAAATCTAAAAAACAAAATCAACTTAATCAATAAAATCGGTGTAATCCTGAGAAAGACAACCTACGCTTATATCTCCCCAAATCTTTTAAAATCAAAAGTGATCAAATCAGCGTAATCAGTGTAATAAGTTTAATCCTGAGTAAGACAACCTACGCGACAAACTACGCTTCCCCTTCCCACTCTTTGTAAAACCGCTCCAGGAATGCTTCCATAAAAGCGTGTCTTTCTTCGGCCAGCTTTTTACCGGTGGAGGTGTTCATCCGGTCTTTCAGCAGCAGTAATTTCTCGTAGAAATGTGTGATGGTGGGAGCGCTGCTGTTTTTATATTCCTCTTTTGTCATCTGCATATTGGGCTTTAGGGCGGGGTCGTAGAGCGACCTGTTTTTGAAACCGCCGTAATTAAAAGCCCTGGCGATGCCGATGGCGCCAATAGCGTCGAGCCGGTCCGCATCCTGTACCACGGCTAACTCTGCAGAGAAAAATGTTTTTTCCTGGTTGCCTCCTTTAAAAGAAATGTGACGGATAATATTCTCTACCTGTGTGATGATGCCGGCTGGTACTTCCAGTGATTGCAGGAAAGCCACTGCTTTTGCCGGGCCTATATTTTCATCGCCGTTATGAAATTTTGAGTCCGCAATATCGTGTAACAGGGCGCCCAGTTCTACTACCAGCATATCGGCTGTTTCGGTGGCGGCAATATGTTTTGCCTGTTGCCATACCCTGTAAATATGCCACCAGTCGTGGCCTCCTTCTGCTCCTGCTAATTCCGTTTTTACAAAATCCACCGTTGCGGTGATGATCTGACCGTGAGTTATCATAGGTGCAATGATATTAATTTTTGTGAAGACGATGGAGGAAAACAATACGGTTCTTGTGAACGTTATGTAAGTATGTTACAGGTTAAACGGATATACGAAGATTATGCAGATACCGATGGCTACCGCATCCTGGTAGACCGGCTCTGGCCGAGGGGTATTTCAAAAGAGCGGGCCCATATTGATGAATGGGCAAAAGAAATCGCTCCCAGCAACGAACTGCGCGAATGGTTTAACCATGACCCGGCGCGGTTTGCTGAGTTCAAAACAAAATATAAACATGAATTACAGGAGAAAAAAGAGTTGCTGGCCGGTATTAAAAAGAAGGCGCAACATCAGCGGGTAACATTGCTGTACGGGGCTAAAGACGAAACACACAACCAGGCACAGGTGCTGCTGGAGTTGTTGAAAAAATAATTACACACCTTCACTTTCGGGCTTCACCAGCACCTCGGTAATGCTGTTCAGCTTTTTTACTTTGCTGGCAAAATCACCGGTCAGTTTTTCGCGGATCAGCGATAATTTGTTTAATACTTCATCGAGGGTATCCGGGATAGCTTCCTGCAGCACCTGTTTCAGGCGTTTGGCAATGGTGGGTGATTTACCATTGGTAGAAATAGCGATCTTCAGATTTCCCTTTTTTACGATAGAGCCCAGGTAAAAATCACAAAGCTCGGGGGTATCAGCTACATTGATCAGCACTTTGCTGCCTTTGGCTTTTTCCCACACGTAATAATTAAAGTCCTTGTTGTTGGTAGCTGCTATTACCAGGTCTTTCCCCAGCAGGTCGCCACATGAAAATGATTTCTGAACAAGGGTAATATTGGGATACTGGTGTGTTAACGCCTCCAGTTCAGGCAAAAAATCCAACGACACTACTGTAATGGTTGCATCTGCGCAATTTTCCAGCATGGCATTGGCTTTTTCCAG
Source organism: Chitinophaga sp. RCC_12 (assembly GCF_041360695.1). NCBI lineage: Bacteria > Pseudomonadati > Bacteroidota > Chitinophagia > Chitinophagales > Chitinophagaceae > Chitinophaga > Chitinophaga sp. RCC_12. The sequence goes on along the minus strand of NZ_JBFUPS010000003.1, from coordinate 565,304 downwards.
TCCGATATTACCACCACCCACAACGAGTACATGCAGGCGGTGTAATTTGAAAAACACCGGGAATAAATGATTTTCTTCCATTATACGGCAATTTTTAGTTCCTCTGACACCTTGTTCTTCAAGGCCTGGAAAGCTTCATGGAAGCTCACCACTTCGCCTATCACCAGAACGGCAGGATTATGCAGATCGTGCGTAGCGGCTATTTCCAACAGATCGGCCACGTTGCCCACTCCCATTTTCTGGGTTGGCAAAGTACCATTCTGGATAATAGCAGCGGGGGTTTCCCCTTTTCCTGCTGCGCTGTAGATCCCTGCAATTTCTGCCAGCTTGCTCATCCCCATCAGTATGATGACCGTGGTATTGGCCCTGATGGCGTGATCCAGATCGCGGGATAAATTCCCGTTCTGTGTGTTACCGGTGATCACCCAAAACCCTTCACTTACGTTGCGTGCAGTGACCGGAATTTTGTTGACGCCTGGTACAGAGATCGCGCTGGAAATACCGGGAATCACTTCCGCGGTAATTCCAAACTGCTGAGCAAAGGCAATTTCCTCCTGGCCACGGCCGAAAACAAAGGAGTCGCCTCCTTTTAAGCGGACAACGCTGCCATAAGTTAATGCATATTTTACAATCATCCTGTTTATTTCGTCCTGTGAATATACATGCATTCCTGCACGTTTACCCACAAAACGACGGAGGCAGTTAGCCGGCGCATGGTCCAGCAGTTCATTGCTGGACAATGCGTCATAAAGGATTACCCTGGCGTTTTGAATAGCCTTTAACCCTTTAACAGTGATCAATTCCGGATCACCTGGGCCTGCACCTATCAATGTGAGTTTGGGTTGTATCTTTTGCATGAGTGGTCGTGTTTTTGATAAATAAATAACTAAGCCTGCACCAGTTCGCTGGCTCTCTGACGGTATACCTGTGCAGCATTGTAGAATGACTGCGCCTGCTGGAAATAGGTTTTTGCAAAACTTTCCGTAGGCTCGTTACCGTTAATCTGCAGCACTACTGTTTTAAAATCAGGCTCAAAGCTGAATTTACCGGTAGCCACAAAATGTTTATCGAAATCGTTCATGATACCGATCTGCGTATTACCGCTGACGGCTTCACCGAGTAACAGTGCTTTTGCGCCCTGTACAAAGGAAGAATAAGCGTGATAAATTCCATCTGAGTAGGCGCCTTTAATAATAGCGGCACTGCTCAGTTCCAGTTTTTCTTCTGCTTCCAGCAGCAGCGTAGCCACCAGGTCGATGATTACACCGGCGCATTCGCCCACACCGATAGCTGTAGCGTAGTCCTGTGCCTGTCCCCAGTCGATAAAGTCACCCGCGGTGAGGGAGCTGAGATCTGCCAGTGGTTTCAGCAGTTCGTAGAAATACTTTTCACCTTTACGGTCGTAGTACTCGTTGAACAGTTCATTTTCCTGGGCATTGATTTCATAGTCGTGCAGCAGGCTGCGTAACACATCCGGGCCACGACGGCTTGGTACCTTAATTACCTTATCGGCAACGCGGCCTGCGCCATCGCCTACAATACCGCCACCGAGCAGTACCTGCAGGGCGGGAAGTACTTTACCGGCGCTCTTCATGGAACTGCCGTGGAAACCGATGCTGGCAATACCGTGCTGACCGCAGGAGTTCATACATCCGCTGATCTTTATTTTGATGTCTTTGTTATAAACGAGATCCGGGAATTCGTCGGTGATCACATCTTCCAGTACTTTGGCGATGCCGGTGCTGCTGGAGATGCCGAGGTTGCAGGTATCGGTACCGGGGCATGCAGTGATATCCGCGATGCTGTCGAATCCGGGATCTGCAAAGCCTGCTTCTTCCAGTACGCTGAAAACGTACGGGAGATTTGCCGGCAGGATGTATTTCAGTAACAGGCCCTGGTTGGCGGTTACACGTACATCGTCGGCTATTACGGGGCGCAGTGCTTCGATGAGTTTGCGGCTGATAGCTGAACCGATGTTACCCAATGTTATTTTAACGTAAGCCGCGAAATATCCTTTTTGTTTTTGCTCAAAGGTGTTGGTGGCTTTCCAGGCTTCGTATTTCTTTGGATCTTTTATGCTGTAAGCCGGTGTGGGTGCTGCGGGAGGCGGTGTTGTTGCCTGCCAGGCGTCTGCATCTACCGGTACGCTTTTTACTTTTATGGCTTTGTATTCTTCTTTAATGAGGCGCTCAAATTCTTCCATTCCAATTTTCTGGATAAGGAATTTCATGCGGGCTTTGTTCCTGCTGGTTCTTTCGCCGTAGCGGTCGAACACGCGCAGTACGTTTTCGATATATGGAATGAGCTGATCTGTTTCGAGGAACTCGTATACCACTTTAGCGAGAAAGGGTTGTGCGCCCAAACCGCCGCCTACCAATACTTTGAAGCCACGTACTTCTTTACCGTCGATGATCTTTACTTTGGGGATCATGCCAAAGTCGTGCATAAATGACCAGGCTGTATCTTTTTCAGAAGAGGAGAAAGAGATTTTTATTTTGCGGCCCATTTCCTGGCTCACCGGGTTACGCAGGAAATAGCGGAAGGTGGCATCGGCGTATGGCGTAACGTCAAATGGTTCATCCGGATCAATACCGGCGCGGTCTGATGCGGTGACGTTGCGAACGGTGTTACCGCAGGCTTCGCGGATGGTGATGCCATCCTGTTCCAGTTTAGACCATAATTCGGGGGTTCTGTCGAGGCTCACGTAGTGGATCTGTACATCCTGGCGGGTAGTCAGGTGCAGATTACTGGTGGCATATTCATCTGAAATTTCGGTAATGCGGTGCCATTGTTTCAGGGTCATTTTACCGTATGGCAATTTGATACGGATCATTTGCACACCGGGCTGACGCTGACCGTAAATACCTCTGGCCAGGCGGAGGCTGCGGAACTTTTCGTCTGACACGGCGCCTTCGCGGAACAGGCGGATCTTCTTCTCCAGGTCTATAATATCTTGTTCAACGATTGGATTTTCTAGTTCTGTTCTGAAGCTTTGCATAAAAAGTATTTTCAGTGGTGGTAAAGCAATTATTTAATTCTGGTTTGGGGGTGTTGGTCGTTTTTATATAAAAAAGCCCCCGGATTGTTAGCGGAGGCCTCGTATAATGTTGATTTACAGTAAGATGATCACTGACTTTTCATATTACACGCGCCTCATGGGTGTTGATGAACAACAACTGTTTCTGCGACAATTCCTTCTATCATTACCCATATTCCCTATAATTTTAGTAGAGTAATACAAAGATATAAATGCAGGGCATCTTTCCAAAACTTTTTTCAACATTCAATAAGGCTCCAAAAAGGGGGGAAATTAGCGGAGGCCGCAGGTTTGCAGCGGGCAGGCGGCGTAAACGCCGGTCTGGGACGGATTGGCGGAGAACAGCCTGCCTGGTTACCGCAGCAGTGCGATAACCAAAGTTTATGGCGTATAACTTATTGTTATGGGATAACGCGTACCGGTATGCTGGTACGGGGTTAAGGGGAAGCATCCCCGGCGTATACCGGAAGTAAAGGTGGACTTGAAGCCCAAATGCAGGCTGGGAAACAGTTAGTGGCTTACTGCGATCTCCCCGCATAACTTCTTATCTTTGCCGCGCATAAATGGAAAACATATGATAGATACGGTAATATTTGATATGGATGGCCTGTTGATCGATTCAGAACCTTTGTGGGGCATCGCCATGCGGGAGGTGTTTGCAACGGTGGGAGTAAACCTTTCGCCGGAGCTGACGCATCTGACCACGGGGCTTCGCACCAAGGAAGTGGTGAGTTACTGGCATAATTACTATAAATGGGAAGGGAAGAGTGCAGAGCAGGTAGTAAATGAAATTATTGACAGCGTAATACAAAAAATTATAGCGGAGGGCCATCCTATGGAGGGGTTGTCCTATATCCTTCAATATTTCCGGGAGAAAGGGTTCAAAATGGGGCTGGCTTCTTCTTCCCCGCTGCGCCTGATTAATGCGGCACTGGAGCATTTGCAGATAAAAGACGCTTTCCAGGCGGTGTATTCTGCTGAGTTTGAGGACTATGGGAAGCCGCATCCGGCGGTGTACCTGGCCTGCGCCAAAGCATTGGGCAGTGATCCGCTGGATTGTATCGCCTTTGAGGATTCCGTAACGGGTATGACTGCTGCCAAGGCGGCGCGGATGACTACGGTGGTGGTACCGGAAGCGCATAACCGGCATGATCCGCGGTATGCGTTGGCTAATATGAAACTGGACAGTTTGCTGGAATTCAATGATGCGAAGCTGTCGTTGCTGATGAAGTAAAGACCGGTAACTATTATAAAAAAAATCCCGCTCCGATGTTACTCGAAGCGGGATTTATTATTTAATGAAACCGGATCTTATTGCGCGCTTTTTTCTTCGCCGCCTTCAGATTGTTTCAGTTTTTCTCTCAGTTCAGCTAAAGCGCCGAGATCACCTAAAGTGGCTTTCTCAACTTTACCCTGGATGTTTTTCACAGCCTTACGGGTTTTGTCAGCTTCTTCTCTCTTCTCTTTCACTACAGCCTGTTTTTCTTCCGCCTGTGCTTTTTCCCAAACTCTGGTATGAGAAACCAGGATACGTTTTTCGCTGCGATCGAATTCGATGATCATGAATTCTTTCACGTCTTCCACGTTGATTGGTTTTTCATCTTCAGTTCTGAGGTGACGTGCAGGAGCGTAAGCTTCCAGACCGTACTGCAGTTGAACCGTAGCACCTTTATCATCTTTCTTCACAACGGTACCTTCGTGTACGGAGTTGATCGGGAAGATAGTTTCAAAAGTGTTCCATGGATCTTCTTCGATCTGTTTGTGACCGAGGCTCAGTTTACGGTTGTCTTTATCAATACCCAGGATTACTACATCTATTTCGTTACCTACTTTAGTGTATTCAGATGGGTGGTTGAAACGTTTGATCCAGCTCAGGTCAGAGATGTGGATCATTCCACCGATACCAGTTTCCAGTTCAACGAATACGCCATAAGGAGTGATGTTTTTCACGATACCTTTGTGACGGCTTTCAACCGGGAATTTAGTTTCGATAGTAGACCATGGATCTTCTGTCAGTTGCTTGATAGACAGGCTCATTTTGCGTTCTTCCTTGCTCAGGGTAACTACAACGGCTTCGTATTCTTCTCCTAATTTGAAGAATTCCTTAGCGTTGATTGGCGTAGAAGCCCATGAGATTTCAGATACGTGAACCAGACCTTCCACACCTGGCATGATTTCCAGGAATGCACCGTAGTCTTCAATGTTTACAACTTTACCTTTTACTTTAGCACCTTCGGTGATAGTAGCTGGCAAAGTATCCCACGGATGCGGGGTCAGTTGTTTGTAGCCGAGGCTTATGCGACGTTTTTCGTCATCGAAGTCAAGCACAACAACGTTGATTTTCTGATCCATCTGCAGCACTTCGCTCGGATGGGAGATACGGCCCCAGCTGATATCTGTGATATACAGCAAGCCGTCCAGACCACCCAGGTCGATGAACGCACCGAAGTCGGTGATATTTTTGATGGTACCTTCCAGCACCTGGCCTTTTTCCAGTTTGCTGATGATATCCACTCTCTGTTGTTCGATATCGCTTTCGATGAGCGCTTTGTGGGAAACAACGGCGTTGCGGATGGTTTCGTTTACTTTCACCACCTTGAATTCCATTGTTTTGCCTACAAACTGGTCGTAATCTGTAACTGGTTTCACATCGATCTGAGAACCCGGCAGGAATGTTTCCATACCATATACATCTACGATCAGGCCGCCTTTGGTTTTGCTGGTAACGGTACCAGTAACCACTTCGCCTGTTTTGTAAACTTCCACGATTTTTTCCCATGCACGTTTCTGGCGAGCCTGTTTACGGCTCAGGTGCAGGTTACCATCGCGGTCTTCTTTTTCTACTACCAGCACTTCCACTTCATCACCGATCTTCAGACCTGGTAAATCACGGAATTCGTTCAGAGAAATCAAACCATCAGATTTGAATCCGATGTTGATCACTACATCTGTGTTGGTTAATCCTACAACAGTACCAGTCAGCAGGCTGTTTTCTTCAAACACCTTGAAAGTGCTGTCGTAAGTAACATCGTACTTTTCTTTTTCCTCTTTGCTGTAAGAAGAAACGTTACGTTTGTCAACGCTCCAGTCAAAATCGTCGTGTGCCGTTTCAACTTTTGCTACAGGTGCCTTTGGTGTCGCTGTTTCAACCACAGCAGCTTCTGCTTGTGGAGCCTGTTGTTCAGCGTTTTGTTCGTTAGAAATGTTGTTTTCGCTCATAAAAAATTAAAATTTTACCCGGAATACCCGGATACCCTGTTTTATGGGACGGCAAAAATACGAAAAAATACCCGTTTATACGTATTTTTATTGAAGAAAATCACCTTCCGCTGCGGTATTGGCTGGTCTTCTCAGATATTTTTTAATTGCATTATTAATAATCTTACTACGACGAAAAATTAAACTGCGTAAACGGCATTTTTTTTGCCGCAGGAAGAACCAGTATCCGGATTAATTGTTGTTAACAGGTGCAGGAGAGATGATATTCATTAGCAGTGAACAGGCTTACTTTTCGTGCTTTCAAAATGTTAATTACTATTATTTAATCCCGGATTTTATTTTAATTTGTGTATATGAACGGGACCTCATTTCAATCGGATATTCGCTACTGGCTCAGGCAGGGAAACACAGTTAACTATTTGCTTTTCTGGAATATCGTCATCTTCCTGGGATTAAATATACTGCGTCTTATTGCGTTCCTGACCAAGCAGCCCACTCCTTTTGAATGGACCTATGATCAGCTGGCCATGAATGTTCCGCTCAGCGCATTTATACTAAAGCCCTGGGGGCTGATCACTTACATGTTTACACATGTTGGCATCTTCCACGCCCTCTTCAATATGATCAACCTTTACTGGTTTGGTAACCTGTTCCGGGATTTCCTGGGAAATAAGCGGGTACTCCCCCTTTATTTGCTCGGAGGTATTGCCGGCGGTTTATTGTACCTGCTGAGTGCCAGTCTTTTTCCGGGCTTCGTAGGTACCACTATGGTGGGCGCTTCGGCTGCCATCATGTGTATCCTGGTGGCAGCGGCTACCCTGATGCCCAATTTTGAAATTGGCCTGATGTTCCTGGGCAGCGTGAAACTGAAATGGCTGGCGATGGCCCTGGTGATACTGGGATTGATCTCTATTCCGGATGGTAACATCGGCGGCCTGATTTCACACATGGGCGGTTCCCTGCTGGGCTTCCTCTATATACGCACCCTGCAGGCAGGTACTGACCTCTGCCAGCCCCTGATATGGTTATTTGATTTCAACAACCGCCGCCAGCAACGGCCGACCCGTAAATTCAAACCCAAGAAATCACCGCTAAAGGTGGTGAAAAAAGCCGAAGACAGGGACCCTTCCAGGTTAGACCAACTCCTGGATAAGATCAATGAAAAAGGCTATAATAGCCTCAGCGCCGAAGAAAAAGCGTGGCTGGACAAAGTGAGCAAAGAAAACTGATTAACTTTGTCCTTCAATTTTCTGCCATTTAACACATGAAAACATTTAACGTTCCGGTTATATATCGCAGTCCGCTGATCAGCGCCATCAAAAACCAGCGCAAGCAGCAGGACCGCATGAAAAAGGACTTCACGCCCACCGAGCTGGATTTTGGTCCGCTCCGGATTTTACTGGCCCGGCACTTCGGGTTCTGTTATGGTGTGGAAAACGCCATCGAAATTGCCTTCAAAACCGTGGATGAAAACCCGGGCAAACGGATCTTCCTGCTCAGTGAAATGATTCACAACCCGCATGTAAACAACGACCTGCTTGACCGCGGCGTGCAGTTTATTATGGATACCGCCGGCCATCAGCTGGTTCCCTGGGAAAGCCTGCAAACAGATGATATCGTGATCATCCCCGCATTTGGCACTACCCTGGAAACCGAGCGGCAGCTGGCCTCCCTGGGTATTGAACCACTGAAATACAATACCACCTGTCCTTTTGTGGAACGCGTATGGAACAAGGCGGAACAGATTGGTAAGAAAAACTATACGGTAATTGTACACGGCAAGCCAAAGCACGAAGAAACCAGGGCTACCTTTTCCCATAGCGCCTCCGGCACGCCTACCGTGGTAGTAAAAGATATTAAGGAAGCAGAGCTGTTGGCGGAGTTTATTACCGGTCAGCGTACCCCGGAAGAATTTAGCACCTTGTTCAAAGGACAATATTCACCCGGTTTTAACCCGGTTACCGATCTTCAACGGGTAGGCGTAGTGAACCAAACCACGATGCTGGCTACCGAAACGCAGACCATTGCCGATTACATCCGGCAGGTGATGATCACTCATTTCGGGCTCACAGAGGCCACCGCCGGCGAAAGGTTTGCCGATACCCGCGATACGCTCTGTTACGCCACCAATGATAACCAGACGGCCGTTACCGGCATGCTGCAGGAACCTGCCGACCTGGCTATTGTAGTGGGAGGCTATAACAGCTCTAATACTTCGCACCTCGTGGAACTGTGTGAAGAAAAGCTGCCTACTTTTTTTATCTCATCTCCCGAAAAAATACTATCCGCAAAGGCGATTAATCACTGGAACTTTCACCATAAAGAAGAGATTATTGCTGACAGCTTTTTACCGGAAAAAGAAAAGGTAACCATCCTGCTTACCAGCGGCGCTTCCTGTCCGGATGCCCTTGTGGAAGGCGTGATACGCCGGCTGCTTTCGTTTTACCAGCTGGAGCACAAGGCCGATGAAATGGCTATAATTGATTAAAAATATCTATCTGTACAAAACTGATTAAAATATCATAAAAGCAAAAAAGACACCACGTGGTGTCTTTTTTCTTTGGGGCTAATCACGCTAGTAATGCAGAGTATAAAATCTTTATATTGCGTTTATATTGAAATCGTAATTCAAAAGTAGTTTATCTCCAATATGCCTGCAATAGCCATTTATTATATGGTAGGTAATTAATTATAACTGGCATAAAAACGAATAAAATCGGAATACGCACTTCTGCAAATACGCTGTACATCCTCATTTAGAACTGCATCGCCTTTTTCAGGAACTCTGCTTTGCGTCTTCTGGACACTTCTACCTGTGTACCGTCGCTCATCAGAGCAAAGCCTCCTTCTCCCTGGATATACGATTGCATTTGCTGCATATTTATCAGGTGGGAATTATGTACCCGGAAGAAATCCACGTCAGATAGCAACTCTTCAAACTCTTTCAGGGGGCGGGATACCATGAGATTTTTCTTATCCGTAAAAAAGATGCGGGTATAGTTACCGGTAGATTCACAACGGACAATGTTCTGCACGGGCATAAACACCAGGCCGTTGATAGTGGGTAATGCAATTTTCTTGTGTGTTTGCTGTATTGTTTTCATGTTCTGCAAAAACACTTCCATTGGAGAAATGCCCTGGTCTTTCGGCCGGTTCAATTTCTTCTCCCTGCATTTTTCCAGGGCATCCTGCAATTCCTTTACACTAAAGGGTTTCAGCAGGTAGTCGAGCGCATTGAACTTAATTGCTTTTAAAGCATATTGTTCATAGGCTGTTGTGAAGATGACGTCGAAGTACACCTTTTCAAATAACTTCAACAGCTCAAATCCGTTCTGATAGGGCATTTCCACGTCGAGGAATACCAGATCCGGCTGCAATTCATCAATCATTTCCTTTGCTTCCCTTACACTTTTAGCCCAACCAATCACCTGTACACCTGGACATTTTTTTTGCAGCATCGTTTGTAGTGCATCAATGCAGTGTTGCTCATCATCAACGATGATAGCTTTTATTTCGCTCATACAAGTAGCTTTTGTTAGCTGTTAGCTATCAGCTGTTTTATGGTTTATCAGTGAGTAAGCTAAAATATAAATTCCGCAGGTAAAATTATAGTCACCTTTGTTCCGGTGGCCTTTCCGGTTTCATCTTCCAGGTCTGTTACCGTTACTTTTGCTTCCTTGTTATTAATCTTACGGATCAGGTCTATCCTGCCTTCCGTTACTTTCATGCCTACAGAATTATGTAGCCGTCCTTTCTTTTCTTTTATTTCCATTGCTTTTTTTCTGCCTATGCCGTTATCGGTGATCGTACATACCAGGCTTCTTTTTTCCAGTACAATTTCAATATCAAGGATTCCTTTTTCATCCGGGTGTTTATGCACGAGTCCATGCCAGATAGCGTTTTCCACATATGGTTGTAATATCATGGGGGGTATCAGTACTTCATCATCATTAATCTCGGCATCTATGAGGAACCGGTATTCAAAGATGCCGTTACAGCGTAATGATTCCAGGTCAAGATACAACCTTAATGATTCCAGTTCTTTATTTAGGGTAACAAAAGTGTGCTGGGTGTTATCGAGGATGAGGCGCATGAGCCGGGAAAACTTGGTCAGATAGTCGGATGCCTCTTCCTGGTTATTGCTCCAGATGTACCGGTGGATGGAGCTGAGGGAGTTAAAGATAAAGTGCGGATTCATCTGGGAGCGGAGCGACCGCAGTTCTAGCTGTAAGGTTCGTTTATTTGCCTTCAGGTTACGGTGACGGATATAGAACAAACCGCCCACGATGGCCATTAACAGGAATGCCGCCAGGAAAAAGGTGACCACCACATTGCGTTTAGTACGTAGCGCCGCTATTACTTTATCATGTTCCAGGTTACGGATCTGGTTATCTTTCCGGTCTACTTCGTAAATGGTTTGCATCTGGGCGAGGGCCATTGCCGACTTCTCATCCAGGATACTGTCTTTATACAACAGTGATTTATCGGTCGCTTCCAGTGATTTTTTAAAGTCACCGCTTTCTTTAAAGTCTGCTGCGAGTGCTTTATACGCATCCATCAGCATGGCTTTGAAGCCCCAGAAGGTGCTGATCTCGATAGATTGCAGCATGTTTTTCCTGGCTTCCTCGTGTTTCCCTTGTGCGCCCAGCAGTTTACCGATACTGAGATAGCTTTCCGCCACATGTACCTTATCGTCTACCCGGTCGTTTACTTCCAGTGCTTTTTTCAGGTAGTCCATGGCGGCGGTATAATCTTTCTTTTCCTTATAGGCGGCGCCGAGGGCATTGTAACATATTGCCATACCAATGGGGCGATCCATTTTCTGGTTGATGGCCAGGGAGCGTTTATAGTATTGGATGGCCAGGTCCAGCTTATTCTGGCCCTGGTATGCGTAACCGAGATTGCCGAGGTTAATGGCTACGCCCAGCTGGTTATCACTTTTCTCTTCCAGTTCGAGGGCGCGGTTAAAGTGGGTGATGGCATCCGCATATTTTTCTGTGGTGAGCTGTATATTCCCGATACTGTTGGTGGCCACGCAAACATTGCGGATGTCGTTGATCTTTTCGGCCAGTATGAGGGCTTTTACGTGGTAGTCGAATCCCTTCTGCAGTTTATCCTGCCGCCGGCAATCCACGCCGGCATTATTCAGGGAAAATACGATGAGGGAAGTGTCTTTTGCTTCTTCCGCAGCTTTGAGTGCTTTTTCGTGATAATCTTCCGCAACGATATACTGCGACTTATTTCTTTTTGCGGTTCCTAATTCGTTGTATGCCTGCGATAATCCTTTGGGATATTTGAGCTGTAGCGATAAGGTGAGCGCTTCCTGCCAGAAGGGATTTTCTATTTTATGCGATTCAAAGAAGCGATTGTTTACTCCGCCTTTTTTCAGCAGTAAAGACACTTTTCCGGTATCGGAAGGGAGCCGGCGAACAGAGTCGAGCAGGTTGTATATCCGCAGGGAGTCCTGGGCTATCGCCTCAAAACAGGCCCCCAGCAGGAGCAAGCATAAAAAACATACACCTTTTATAGACATTGGCTGGTCTGTGTGACTACACAATTTAAAAAAAGAATTACGAATAACGTGTAGCGATTTAAAGATATCCGGTTAAACGGGATATCGCTACAGTTCCACTGACAATCAAAGTGTTTAAAAAAGCGAAAGGGCGAAAGAATTCGCCCCTTCTTCCTATTAACCGAATACACCTACTGAAAACATGGAACGGCCATGGCGTACCACGCCATCCCACATTACCTTTAAATGCCTGCTGGCAGCGGTTATGCTCACGCAGACTCAATTTTATATTATAGCAACATTATAATCGGTTAATAGCAAAGGGTCCTTGTGGATATAGCTAGGATAAGACCTTTCCGGGAGCACGATATATGATAACGCGTCTTACGCACTTGTTCTTAATGTCTTATACAGTCGACAGCACTACATCAACAGCACGGACTTTTCCATACAAAAATTACCTAAGCAGTATTTTTCAGGGAGGATCAGGTTGGCTATGCATAAATGGTCAATAAAAGTTGACATCATTTGGGCATGAAAATAAAATTCTACTGGAAATTCGGGAGGATGTGGAAAAATTATCGGGTTGGTGACCAACAGGCCACATAACAAATGTATAAAAGAGTTTTAATAAAAGGAAATAATATTTTATGAGGAGTGCGCCATAATAGCATCTTCCACCCATTGCATCACCAGTTGAAGCTGGTCATCTAGGTTCAAGTGGCTGTTATCCAGGATGATAGCATCTTCTGCTTTGCGCAGCGGGCTTATTTCCCGGTTGGCATCGATATAATCTCTCAGTTCGAGGTTTTGTTTTACTTCTTCGAGGGTGATGTTCTTATTTTTCTCATACAGTTCCTTAAACCGGCGCTGCACGCGGATCGCGATGTCGGCGGTCATGAAGATCTTAAGTTCCGCATGGGGAAATACTACGGTACCGATGTCGCGGCCATCCATCACGATGCCTTTACGGGCGCCCATCTTCTTTTGCTGTGCTACGGCCAGATCACGGACTTCCTTTACAGCGGCTACCTCGCTCACTTTTTCAGCTACGATCATTTCACGGATCAGGTGTTCCACGTTTTCATTGTTGAGATACATTTCGCTGATGCCGGTGAGTGAGTTAGGAACAAAATCCAGGTGAACATCTTCCAGTGCAGTGGCCACGGCTTGATGCGACGTCCAGTCGATCCGGTTTTGAATAAAATAAAGGGTAATCGCACGATACATGGCACCACTGTCTATATAGGTATAGTTCAGCTTTTTAGCCAGTTGCTTGGCCAAAGTGCTTTTGCCACATGAAGAGTAGCCATCTATCGTGATGATTATTTTTTTCAAAACTATCTGTTTAAATGAATCGCCTATAGGGAAGAACCCTACAAAATTGGGGCAAATCTCCGAGAAAATCAAAACAAAAGGCTGGAATTTCCGGTTGGGGGAAATTCCGGCCTTTTACTGGGCTACTACTACCTTGCAGGTATAAGCCACTTTCATGGTGTCTTTGTGGTAGATCACAAGGAAGTAAACGCCTGACGGCAGATCTGAGATATTCACTTCGGCGTCCCTTCTTACTTCATACTGGCGCATTACCTGGCTCCAGGTATCGTGCAGCTGCATGAGCATATCGCCGCGGATACCGCGGATAGTGACTTTGAAGTTACCATTATTCGGATTCGGGAATACCTTGATCTGTACAAACGGAGGTACCGCGCGTATTTCAGAATAGGTGATTTTGCCGTTCCTGCCTATTGCCTTGATGCGGTAATAGGTCCAGTCGTCGTAATCATTCACATCCGGGAAGGTATAGCTCAAAGGTACGCTGCTATTGCCATTGACTGCTTTAGTTGGCAGCACGCCGATTTTAACGAATGCTTCCTGTCTTTCGTAGCGGCGTTCCACTTCAAATGTGGCATTATAAATTTCACGGCTGGTGGTCCAGTTTAGCTGCACCAATAACGGGGCAATCCTGTAGGCTTCAAAGCTGAGGAACATGACTGGTTTGGCGGAGCCTATCAATGCTGTTTTTGTGAAGTATTCGCTGGCGCCTAATGCATCGAAATGCCGGAGGTGCATGGTTGACGGTTGTACCATGGCCGTAGTGGTTAATGTACCGGGCAACGGCCTGTTGGCGATTACCGGTACGGCGTCCCATACGCCGCCAACGAAGCGGGTAATGAAGCTGCTGTCGCGCGAAGTAGCGTAGGCCGGCAGTTCGCTGACGTCCATGTGTTGCAGGATCACATCTACTTCTCCCCCACTATTATCTACCCGGCGGATATTCCAGGATTTGTTCACGAAGCTGTCGGGGTAAGCCCTGCCACCAGCCGCCACGGTAAATACGCTGTCGTATACACGCGCGCCTATCATATCTTTTGCGCCGGTGATGAGCACAGCGGCGGGTGAATAGCTGTAGTCATCCGTTCCTACCGGGAACACCACTTTTCCATTTGCATTGGTGATAGCGGCGCGGTACAGTAATCCGCCTGCTATTCCTTTCCCGGTAACCACATAGCGGTAGTCGCTGTAGCCGGTAATGGTACCGGGCGTTTTATCGCCTACCTGGAGGTTCCAGCCGTTGAGATAGATGCGTCCGCCCGCAAAATGAAGGTTATTCCTGATCTTCAGATCGCTGAAGTCTTCCAGCAGTAAGCCTGCCGGGTTATTGAGCTGCAGGTTTGGAAAGCTGGCGCCTGTTCCGGCAATAAAGCTGTAAGCGCCAAATATCCTTTGCTGACCGGCGCCGGAAAAGAGAAAGGTACCGCCGGTACCGGAAATGCCGTCTGCGCTTTCATCGGGCAGCGTAGCACCGTTGCCGTTAGTCCATAATTTGCTGAGGAAATAAAAGGTGGTATTGGGATTAGAGCCGAGGACACCGTTGTTTGTCATATCAGCGAAGATGCCTACGTTGGTATTGCCGGCGAGCCATACGGTAGCGCCGGCGGGGATGTAAACGCCTTGCTGGGCGGATGTGAAACCCACCAAAAACAAAAGGGATAATATCAGCAATAGTTTCTTCACCAATGTTTTTTATTGGATTACAGTAATATCGAAGCGCCTGGTGGTTCCTGACAAAGAGTAGGCAGCAGTACCAGTATTAACAAAAACTGCTGTTACGGTGTTATCGGCGGATACCCTTGAAGAAATCAGGCGCAAATTGAAAGGAAAATCAAACCGTGGATTAATGATAACATTGCCCCCCAACGCAAGCGTAGCACCTGTTACGGTGAATGTTACGGTAGCAGTTGCTGTTGCACTATTTGGAACGTTGGTTGCACCGGCAACTCCGTTTATGCCAGTACAATTCACATTTGACGCCCTGTATACACCGTTTAGCACAGTACCGTCAGCGCCAAGTATTGCCGTGCCATTTACATCCAGCAAAGCGCCGGGAGCGCTGGTTCCTATACCCACGTTTCCGCCGTTTTGCAGAAACAAACGGTAATCCTGCACGTTAGTTTCCACAAAGTTCAATCCGTTGCTTAACAGGTTCCAGTGCCATTTTGGTGTACCTGCGTTATCTTCAAACGCCAGCACATCATTTCCATTTGCACGTACAATTAACGGGTGCCCGTTAAATTTCACGGCGCCGTTGAACAAGGTTAAAGTAGAGGCGGAAAAATCAACGCCCCCGCTTTCGGCAGCGGTTTGTCCCCTGCTTCCCCTGAAAAGTTCTTTATTGTTATACTTCACCACCATATCAATGGCATTGGTGGTTCCGAGGAATTGCGTGGCAGTGGCTGCGTTACCGCCGGTAAGCCAATTGGTGGTAGCGGGGTTATCTGTTAAAATAACGTCGCCGGTACTGTTTATCGAAAGCACTTTGGAAGTAGCCGCTGCCGGGGTGGCAGTGGCCAGGTTTGTTAAACGTAATCCAGAAGTATTTGCTGAAAAAGGAGCTGAAGTAGACGGTGGACCTGCTATTTCCACTTTATTCACGGGAGCGCTGGTGCCTATTCCTAACAACAACTTTGTAGCATCCCAGAATAGCTGTCCGTTATTTTCAGCAATAACATTTCCTGTGCCCACATAGGGAATGGAACCGGGTGTTAACCCTTTCACGGTAAGCGTTGTGCCGATCACACCACTTCCGGATATATTAAAATTTGAAGATGCCTGTGTAGTAGTTGTGTTCTGAATAAAAGTAGCTGCACCCGCTTTAGCCATCCACTGCGTTCCATTAAAAGTAAGTACATCGTTATTAACAGGGGCGGTACCAAACAATACATCATAGTCAGCTATTTTATTAGCGTTCCATAATTTGATACCGTTTTTCACCGTCAGTTGTCCGGCTGTGATGGATAAGTTGTTATCGATGGTCATGGAAGCAACATCTCCGCTGGCATCCTTTCCTAATATTTTTATGGGTGTACTAACGTCGTTGGTTACACGCAGTGAGTAGGTTTGCAGTCCTTCTGTAAAGTTCTTTACTCCTTTAAACGACTGGGCGCTGTAATTAACAAATCCGGGCGCTGTGAGAGAAGCGTCCGGAATGGTAAGGTTATGAATACCGCCGGCAGAAGTGAAGCCAAAAGTGCCGCCTGGCGTATACGTGGCTTTAATTTGCTGTGCGGGGGAAAAGTCGTTGTTAATGGATTTGATGGCGGTGCCATCTGCTATCAGTTTTGTCCAGTAGTTATTGGCCCGGACGCGGAAAGTATTATCAGATTCCAGGTAGATGATCATCCCGTTTACCGGGGTAACGATCTGATTGGTATCTGCAATACGGGTAAGGAGGAGTGCCTGCTTTTTGCTTTCCAGTTCAAGTAAAGCAGATTGTTTTATCAGAGAAGGATTAGTTCCCAGCTTTAATTGTTGTGCTGACAGCTGTTGATTGCCCAGGCAAAACAGCATCGCAGCACATACTTTTATAAGCCCTTGCAGCTTCATACATCAACATTTAAGGAATGTACCCAAAGGAATAGAACGGCTATGATTTGCACATAGCCGTTCCTATTATTTTCTCAGCTTATTTTTTGATCACGTACCAGTTTGTTCCATTGGACTGGAGTGTGTAGAAGGTCCAGTCGTTGTAGATGGTCAGTTTAGCTCCGCCTTCCAGCGTGCCGCCGGCGGAGGTTATCTGTACATCGTTATCAATTTTGGTATCGTCCGGTGCGGAAGCAGCGGGTATTTTTTTGACTGTATAAATACGTCCTGTACAGGTGGTAGCATCTGGTAATACCACGCTGCAAACGGCGTTTGCGCTTACGAGGATGGTATTATCTGTTGCAGCTACCGTGTAAGTGCCGCCGGCAGTAACGGTAGTGATAGACATGGATACAGAACCGGTTACCTGCAAGGTAGAGTTGCCGATGTTATTGGTATCGCCGATGTGTACATTTTTCTTTATGGAAACTTCATCGCCAAATTTCTTGGCGCCTGCGAAGCTTTGTGCGGCGTTGCTTACCAGCCCACCGGTGGTGGCCGGTGAGGCTACGGGAATGCTCACGGTTACTTCATCTGCCACCTGGGCTACTGCCAGATCGAGACCGGCGTGACTTGATTTGAAGGTCAGGTCTTTAAATGCGGTGGCAGAAAGTTTTCTTTTCACCACATTGCCCGAAGTAGCGTCGCGGAGTAATACTACATCCTGCGTGGTTCCGTCTGCGATATTGGTAAGCACTACGTTATTGTCGAGCTGCGTATTTCCTTTTACCTGGAGATCGTTATCCAGGGTGGCTTTACCAGTAACACCGAGGGTGCTCGCCAGTGCAGTGGCGCCGGTTACATTCAGAGTACCGCTCAGGGTGGAATTTCCTCCTACCGAGAGATTGCTGGCAGCGCCAGGTAATGTTAAGTTACCGGTGATAGTAGAGTTGCCGGTGATAGTGGCGCCATTAGCCAATACGGTTAATCCTGTTCCGAACTGACCTTTCTTGAGGACGGTCAGGTCTTCGTTGCCTGTAACGGATTGCAGGAAGGTTTTTAAACCGTCGAACGACTGTGCACCCGTAGAAACCGCACCGGGATGGGTGGCATCCGCAGCGTGCAGGATCAGTTTGGGAGCTACCGCCGGGTTGGTGTTGTCGATAGTTAAACCGTCGTTTACCGGTGTGGCATCGAATGCGCCAATGATCATGGCCAGTGTGGCTTTATCAAAGCGCTTATAGTCGGCCAGACTCAGTAAACCTGCGGTTACTTCACCCGCGCCGGTTACACCTTTTTGTGTGGCGATAGTGAGTACGTGTGTATCTGTTCCGGTAGTAGTGAAAGCGTAATCGTTTGGCGTGGCCGTGGGCGCAGCAGTGGTCAGTTTCTGATCCGCTGCGGTTAAACCGTTGATCTTATTGATCGCTGTGGTAAAGGCTGTTTCGGAGATGGTGCGTTTGTTGATTTTACCGGTAACGGGATCTATCAGTAACACATCTACGCCGGAGGTTACCAGGTCCAGCTTTTTCAGAAAGGCATAACCGTTATCGATCACAAAACCTTCCACATTGTTTCCCCTGAGGGAAAATGGTACGTTGGTGGTGGTTCCGATAAAATCGCCGGCGGTGCCGGGGTTACCCCTGAGGCCCCAGGTGTTGGCTACATCGCCTGTGTTAGCCATTCTCTGCCAGTAGCCGTGATTTCTTACATAGAAGCCTTCTTCACCGGCTTTTTTGAGGTAGATGACCATCCCATCCGGGGGGGTTAAGCCTGTGATGCCCACTGTGTCGGTTAAACGTGGGAGTAATAAGCCTTGTTTGTCTGCGTCCAGATCCAGGATAGCGGATTTTTCTATCGTAGTTGGATTTTTACCGACTTTCAGCTGTGCATTTGCCTTTGAGGCGATCATGCCCACACCGCCAACCAGCATCACCCGTACTACAATGCGTAGAGATTTTCTCATAGATATAGGGATAAATATTAAATGTCAAGCCCATCTCCGGCATTTGGTATTTGCCGGGCGACAGTAATAAGGATAAATAGATTCAATTATCGTGGTATAAGGGATTCATGTTTCTATATCATCTAAATAATAATAAAAATATTAAACTGTTATAGTTTGACATAATTGTAATTACATAGATCATATAAAAATCTATGCTGCAAATGTGACATATTAAATCTTTTTAAAAAATGACATGATCATACCATTTTAGTTCCGATAATTATTCACTGACGGGGTAAGGCTCACCATATGTGGGTCGTAAAATATGGTATCGGAAGAAATATATGCTGTTATGGGATGGGGTTGCTTAAAATAATCTAGTGCGGGTAGGGAGGTTAACATGTTCATGTTATAAAAAAAAAGCAGCCCATCATTTCTGACGGGCTGCTTTAGTTATATTTTGCGTGTTATTTACGCTTCTGATTTCTCTGATTTACTCTTGGAAGAGTTATTTTTCAGGGTAAAGATCAGCTTTTGATTTTCCTTATCCAGGTCAGCTACGAGGATATCTCCATCATGAATGTTCATGTTGAGGATTTCTTCTGCCAGCGGATCTTCCAGGTATTTCTGGATGGCTCTGTGGAGCGGTCTGGCGCCGAACTGCTGGTCGTAACCTTTATCTGCCAGGAAGCCTTTGGCTTCGTCTGTCAGTTCCAGGCTGAATCCGAGGTTGTTCAGGCGTTTCAGTACACTTTTCATTGTAATATCAATGATGGTGTAGATGTGCTCTTTTGCCAGGGAGTTAAAGATGATCACGTCATCGATCCTGTTCAGGAATTCAGGAGAGAAGGTACGTTTCAGTGCTTTTTCGATCACTGACTTGGTATTCTCTTCTTCATTTACGGCTCTTGCGCTGGTGGTAAAACCTACGCCGGCGCCGAAATCTTTCAGCTGACGGGCTCCGATGTTGGAGGTCATGATGATGAGGGTATTTTTGAAATCCACTTTACGGCCGAGACCATCGGTGAGGATACCATCATCCAGTACCTGCAGCAGGAGGTTATAAATATCCGGATGTGCTTTTTCAATTTCATCCAGGAGGATTACGGAGTAAGGTTTGCGGCGAACTTTTTCAGTCAGCTGACCACCTTCTTCGTATCCAACATATCCCGGAGGGGCACCAATGAGGCGGCTAACAGAGAATTTCTCCATGTATTCGCTCATGTCGATGCGGATAAGCGCTTCGTCGGAGTCGAACATATAGCGGGCCAGTGATTTGGCGAGCTCTGTTTTACCTACCCCGGTAGGGCCGAGGAATATGAAGGTACCAATTGGTTTTTTCGGATCTTTCAGACCTACGCGGTTACGCTGAATGGCTTTGGTGACTTTGCTGATGGCTTCGTCCTGTCCAACCACGGCGCCTTTAAGGTCTTCACCCATGCGGCGGAGTTTTTCAGTTTCGGCCTGTACCATCCTTTTAACGGGGATACCGGTCATCATGCTTACCACTTCTGCGATAGCTTCCTCATCGATCGGGTAGCGTTTATGCTTCACTTCTTCTTCCCACATTGCTTTTGCGCGTTCCAGGTCTTCACCCAGTTTCTTTTCAGTATCGCGTAAAGCAGCTGCTTCTTCGAAGCGTTGGCTTTTCACTACTTTATTCTTTTCCTGTTTGATATCTTCTATCTGTTTTTCCAGGTCGAGGATATTCTGAGGAACATTGATGTTTTTCAGGTGAACGCGGGCGCCTACTTCATCGAGTACGTCAATTGCCTTGTCGGGCAGGAGGCGGTCGGTCATGTAGCGGTCGCTCAGTTTCACGCAGGCATCAATGGCTGCATCTGTATAGCTTACGTTATGGTATTCTTCATAACGCGGCTTGATGTTATTGAGGATCATGATGGTTTCATCCACGCTTGGTGGTTCCACCATTACTTTCTGGAACCTGCGGTCGAGTGCGCCATCTTTTTCGATGTACATGCGGTACTCATCGAGGGTGGAAGCGCCAATGCATTGGAGTTCGCCCCTTGCGAGTGCCGGTTTAAAGATGTTGGAAGCGTCCAGTGAACCGGAAGCGCCACCAGCGCCCACGATTGTATGAATTTCATCGATAAACAGGATTACGTCCCTGTTTTTCTCGAGTTCATTCATGATGGCCTTCATCCTTTCCTCAAACTGGCCGCGGTATTTGGTACCGGCCACCAGGGCGGCGAGGTCGAGGCTTACCACGCGCTTATCGAAAAGCACGCGGGAAACTTTACGCTGCACGATACGCAGCGCCAAACCTTCCACGATGGCGGTTTTACCCACACCGGGTTCACCAATAAGGATCGGATTGTTCTTTTTACGGCGGGAAAGTATCTGGGATACCCTTTCAATTTCCTGCTCGCGGCCAACAATCGGGTCTAAGCTGCCACTCTCGGCCAGCTTGGTAATATCTCTACCAAAGTTATCCAGTACGGGCGTCTTGGATTTGGTATTTGTCTGTTTGGCTTTGCTTGCGTAACTCTTTCTTTCGTCCTCAAACTCTTCTTCGCCCGGATCGTCGAATTCAGATTTAGGGTCCGCAGATTTTACAAAGCCCAGTTCGTTTTTAAAAGTATCGTAGTCCACGTCAAATTGTTGTAAGATTTGTGTACAAACGTTTTCCTTATTCTTGAGTATAGAAAGCATGAGGTGTTCCGTTTCCACCGTAGCGCTTTTCAGTGCTTTGGCTTCCAGTACGGTAACCCGTATAACTTTCTCTGCCTGTCTGGTAAGCGGGAGACTATTGATGTTAGCGATATTCTTTCCTGTCTTATCTTTAACAGCCAGCTCTACTTCCTTGCGTAACTCATACAGATCTACGTTCAAAGCCTGCAGAATCTTTACGGCCGTGCCCTCGCCTTCTCGAATAATACCTAACAGCAGGTGTTCAGTACCTATGAAGTCATTGCCCAGGCGTAAAGCTTCCTCTCTGCTGAACGAAATGATCTCCTTAACTTGCGGTGAAAAATTCTGGTCCATTGTGAGATTATTAAATTATCAAAAACCCTTACGGGGGCTTGCTTATACAATAATAACGAATAATTCTGACTTAAGATTATCACGCTTTATGCGGAAATGAAGTTATTCCTTTTTAAACTTAAACAACTTACACTTTAATAGTATAAGATTATTTTTGTGGTGATGCGGGTACGTTCGTTTAAAAATATCTACGAAGAAAAAGAGGTTTTTGTTTTCAATCTCTTGCGGTTATATTTTATAGGCGGGTCCCTCTGTTCAAAATTTATTTTTACTAAAAGTATAAAACAACGTCCAACGCATGAAATTCAAAATTGATACCAAAGAAAAAATAGTCGTTTTTTGTCCGGAAGAAGCAGCATTGGATGCTAATTTGTCAGATGACTTTGTGGCTACTGCAACAGGATTGCCGGAGCTGGAAGGACGCAATCTCATACTGGATATGACATTGGTACAAAAAATTGATGCAAAGGGCGTTGAAGCCATTTTAACAGTTTATCAGCGTATGTATGACACTAATTTTTCCTGCGCAATCACCGGTCTTAACAACACTTTAACAGCTGAGTTGAAATCTGCGGGAGATGATATGCTCAATCTGGCGCCCACCATGGCAGAGGCAATAGACCTCGTAATGATGGAAGAGCTGGAAAGAGAATTACTGAATGGATTGGAATAAGGATGGATTGCTGCTCTTTTTTACTCCCACGTAAGGGTGATTTAAAAAAAGAGGCAATTGAACGATTAAAGCTATTTACATGTTCGCAGTCACGATATTAGGTAACAATTCTGCTATCCCCACCCTGGACAGGCACCCCACTGCCCAGGTAGTTACCTGCAATGAGCAGCTCCTGCTGGTAGATTGCGGAGAAGGCACACAATTACAGATCGCGCGGTACCGGATCAGGCGCAGTAAGCTGAGATATATTTTCATCAGCCATCTTCACGGGGATCATTACTTCGGGCTGATCGGCCTGTTGAATACACTCAGTCTTATGGGCCGTACCGACCCGATCAGCGTATATGCGCCACCGGAACTGGAACAAATTATCCAGCTACAGCTGGATTGCTCTGGCACTGTGCTGAAGTTTGAACTGACCTTTGTGCCGCTTCAGCCGGGATACAGCGGTATTATCCTGGAGGATAAGGATCTTACCGTAAGCTGTTTCCCTACCCAGCACCGGATTACCTGTTTTGGTTTTTCTTTTGAGATGCAGAAACGCAAGCGCAAACTGATCCCCGAACAGGCCAGGGCTTATGAGATCCCGGCTGCTTATTTCAGCAAATTACAGGATGGCGCCGATTATCAGCGGAAAGACGGTACCGTGGTAAAAAACGACTGGGTAACTTTACCTCCGCCTACCGGCAAGCGGTACGTGTATTGTGCCGACACCCTGTATGATGTAAATCTGTTGCCGGTGCTGAAGGATGCGGACCTCATGTATCATGAAACCACCTACCTGCACGATTTAGAGCAGCGGGCCGCAGAGCGGTTTCACAGCACTTCGGTGCAGGCGGCCTCCCTTGCAGCTGCAGCGGCGGTAAAACGGCTGCTGATTGGCCATTTTTCTTCCAAATACACCGAATTACAACCTTTCCTGGATGAATCCAGGCCCGTTTTCCTGAATACGGAGATTGCGGAAGAGGGCGTAACGTATATTATCTAGGTTTATAAAATGAAAGCAGCAGCCATCCCTGGTGGACGGCTGCTGCTTTTTTATTTACATTTTACTGTTAGTAGTTCTTCAGATAGGCTGCTATCTTGCTATACAGTCCGTCGGTAACGGGCAGTACAGGCAGGCGGAAAGTATTTTCCATAATCCCTGCGTAATGTAGGAATGCCTTGATCCCGGCAGGGTTATTTTCGGAGAACATCAGTTCAAATCCTTCCAGCATTTTGTAATTGAGCGTCCGTGCAGCGGGATAATCGTTTAACAGGGCCGCGTGTACCATGCTGGAAAAATCGGTCGCAAAATAGTTGGCTGCTACCGAAATAACGCCGTCCATGCCGCAGGCCAGCTGACCCAGTGCCAGTGCGTCGTCGCCGCTGATAACGAGGAAATCCTTTGGTTTATCGCGGATAATCTGCATGCACTGCATGATATCGCCGGAAGCTTCCTTCATGGCCACGATGTTTTCCACCTCATGCGCCAGGCGCAGGGTGGTTTCCGCAGTCATATTCCGGCCGGTACGGGCGGGAACATTGTACAGGATTACCGGTTTGGGAGAGGCTTCAGCAATGGTTTTATAGTGCTGGAAGATCCCTTCCTGGGTAGGTTTACTGTAGTAAGGCGCTACACTGAGAATGGCAGCCGCTTCATCGAGCGGGCATTTCTCCAGCCGTTTAACCACATCCCTTGTGTTATAATCGCCAACGCCAATCACTACAGGCACCCGCTTCGACACCTTTTCGAAAGTGAATTTTATCAAATCCAGCTTTTCATCTGCAGAAAGAGTAGGTGTTTCGCCAGTTGTGCCTAAAGACACAACATAGTTCACGCCGCCATCGATCACGTAGTTGATCAACTTTTCCAAAGCATTCCAATCTATGCTTTCATCTGCTTTAAAGGGTGTTACCAATGCCACCCCGGTGCCTTTTAGTTGTTCCATATTGCGTTTACGGGAAAATAAAAATTTCGAACTTCGAAGGCCGAAATTCGAAATTTTTATTGTTATCTCTAAATATTTTTTATTTCTCTTCGTAGAAACCCATGCGGGAGAACTTATCGATCCTTTGTTCGATGCGGGTATCCGGATCAATTTTCTTTAATTCTGCGAGTGTTTCCTTGATGCGGACCTTCAGCAGGTGGGCCATTTCATCGGGATTTACGTGAGCGCCGCCGAGTGGTTCGCGTACGATGCCGTCTACCAGGCCAAACTGGCTCATATAATCGGAGGTCAGCTTCAGCTCTTCTGCCGCTTTTTCCTTGAAATTCCAGCTACGCCAGAGGATCGTGGAGCAGTTTTCGGGAGAAATTACCGTATACCAGCTGTTTTCAAGCATAAATACGCGGTCGCCGATACCGATGCCGAGTGCGCCACCGGAAGCGCCTTCCCCGATTACGATACAGATGACGGGGACGCGGAGTTTTACCATTTCAAAGAGGTTGCGGGCAATGGCTTCTGCCTGGCCTCTTTCTTCCGCTTCCAGGCCGGGATAAGCGCCGGGGGTATCGATGAGGGTAACAATGGGCTTATTGAATCTTTCGGCCAGTTTCATCAGGCGCAGGGCCTTGCGGTACCCTTCGGGGTTGGCCATACCAAAGTTCCTGAGCTGGCGCATTTTGGTGTTTACGCCTTTCTGCTGACCAATAAACATGACTGTTTCGCCATCCAGGTCGGCGAAACCGCCTACCATGGCTTTATCGTCTTTTACATTCCGGTCGCCATGCAGTTCCGTAAAATTGGTGGACATTTTTTCGATGTACGCCAGTGTATAGGGCCTATCCGGATGACGGCTCAGCTGTACGCGCTGGAATGCGGTGAGGTGGTCGTAGATATTCTGGCGGGTATCAGCAATTTTTTGCTCATACTCGCTAACAGTAGCAGAAACATCCACACCTGATTTTTCACCATTTTCCTTCAGCTTCTCCAGCTGATCGTATAAGTCAGCGATAGGTTTCTCGAAATCCAGGAATTGCATAATTTGATTAAATTGGTTAAAGATCGGATGTAAAGATAATGCTGAAAATATTTTTTAAAAAAGATTTGCTTAATTGGGAACTTTGTTGCTATCTTTGCAATCCCAAAACGGAGGAACACAACGGATTGGGACACAAGTTCTTAGGACAAAAAAAGGAATGGATCGGTAGTTCAGTTGGTTAGAATGCCGCCCTGTCACGGCGGAGGTCGCGGGTTCGAGTCCCGTCCGGTCCGCAAAGCCACTCTTTTAGAGTGGCTTTTTTTTGCTTAAACCCACTAGAATCAGGATTTTAGCAAGAAAAGCATATTAAGTAATAACAAACATTACCAAAGAGAAAGGGTACCTAAAAGGGTACCTGTTTTTTTTCCGAAATTGGTACCCTCAGTTAATCCCATGTTTTTGTGAGAAGGGTTTAGGAACGAGCGAATTTTTATTCGATCACCTAAAATGTGTGTTATGAAGGTTAATGAAAAACTCTCTATTCTATTAATTCTGGAAAAATCAAAGGCGCCACATGGTATAATAGTATGCAACTTATGATATAACCGATTGAGAAATTAATCACAATATGCCATCAATCCGCATTTATGTTGCTCTGCCCTATCCAATAGCGTAACAAGGTTTTTCACGCAACTGTCGGCTTTGAGACCCCTTTCTGGAATATGCTCGCGCATTTGCTTTGTTAAGGAAGTATCCCACCTGAAATCTGTATAATAATCAAAGTTCCCGGGAATAATTTTTTTATTCTTTAGCGTTTCAAAGCATTTCTCATCAAGTCCACCAACTGGTTCGAGACCGCCCAGTTCCGGGTATCCTGGTGTTGACTGGTCATCATGTATTAAATAAAAGTCTAACATTTTTTAAATATACTACTAAACAAATTCTTAAAAAGCGTACTAAGCGTCATAATTACTATCTGGAGACCTGCAATGGGGAGAACTCCAAACACCTGGTAAAATTATGAACTGATGAAAGAAATAATCGGGGCTTGTTTATCTAAGCAATCATTTGCATACATTTTGTTATCAGCAGCTTTAAATTTCAGCTGTACGATTTTTTCGTACAACTCGCTTCCTTCATTAGTCAGCTTCTTTTTTAAGTCAATCCAATAACTCTTTGGCACAATACTCTCCGTTGATCACAGCAAGACCAAAGCCCCGTAGCTCTCAGACAAATAGTACCTGTGAACGCTTCAATCGCACTATCCCGTGCTTTTTTTGTTAAACCCACTAGGATCGGCAGCTATGACCTATGCCTTACTGACAGTAAGATACAGCCAAAAAGTACCTGGCAAATCTTTAAAGGCTGTCAGATTAAGTTTTCCGAGTGTTTTTTATTAAAGAAAAACTCAAAGATTCAGCGCAATAGCCAGCCCTTTAACTGAAGCCGGAAAATCGCCCACTGCCGTTGCAGCACCTGTTTCCAGGTTAATCATATAAAGCTTTGTTGTGCCTCCCTCTGTAAATAATGCGTATGCTTTATTTGAACTGCCGCTGATGTCAAAACCACTGGCTTCACTCGCTACTATACCAAGTCGCCCCAGTAAAATAACAGTTCCTCCGTTTGGTGGATCCTGCCTATAAAGTGAGTTGTTGGCATAGCCAATGTCGTACAATACGGTGCTTGCTGATCCGGCGGTATTATTACTATAAGCCACAGCAGATATACCACTGTCGGGAGGATCAATATCAGTGTCTTTAGCGACTAGTGTGCCGTTTTCCGGATGTATGCGCAGGTTCTGGCCTGTGTTGCTGACGATTCTTAACCGGTCTGCGGATGGATTGAAGTCCACTCCAAAAGCGGTACCATTTAGTACCTCGGCGAAGGGGCTCGCGCTCACGGGAGTAGCCGCTCCTGTGGAAGTATTAATCCGGTAAAGACGGCTGGTGCTTCCTACTGCATACAGCTGGTTGTTGGCAGGGCGGATATCCATGCCAACGATTGTTTCTCCAGGCAGGAGCCCGGTGATTGGCATGGCAGAAGCGGTAGCAGGTGAATGCAGGTTAAATGAAAGCAGGTTGTTCCCGCTTGTAGCGAAGGCATTGATAACAGGCTTATCATCCTTTTTACTTTTTTTGCAGGCAATGGTAGTGAGGCTAAATAATCCTAATGCTACTAAAATATAAAGTTTCATGATAGGATGTTTATAGGGTTAAAATCTACATAAAAGTAATATTTTTTGAACAAACGCTTATTTAGTCGCATCAAATTGCCTCATTGCTAAGGCGCCGGGGCAAATGCGCCATTCTGGATCCAGGCAAGCCAGGCTTTTTTAAATTCTTCATGGCTAACAGGCGGCAATGTTCTTCCTTCTCCGGGATTCCATCCGGCCAGTACCAGGCCATCATCGGCATGTGCTATCAGTTTGGCCATATTCTTATGACCATTGCGCGCAGGATCAATCAATTGTTTTGCAAGTTCATGGGGTGTTTTACCCTGGAAAACCATCTTCATATCTGCCGGCGGCAAATGCCAGTTGGGATTACCGGGAGGCGTATGTACTCCCACTGAATTTTCCGGCTGGTGACAGTTGGAACATTTCATGGCATACAGTCCTTTTCCATCCTTACCCCGCTGTGGTAACATGGCGTGCAAATGACTATCATCCCCCTGTAAAGGCACATCTCCCGAGGGGTGGCAATTCATGCAACGCGGGCTTGTGAGCACTTTATACACGGTCCTGAACGCAGACACAGAAGCGACGCTATCACGTTTGTTTTCACTTTTATCCAATGCAGGCTTTCCTTCAAAGGCGGACGTTACTATCGCGAGAAAGATTAATAATGTACCAATTACAAACATGGCTTTTTTAGGCAAAAAATATCTTTCAGGCATACTTATCCTTTTTTAGCTTTCTGAATATTGGCGGCCAGGTGGATGGCATTTCTGATGCGTAAGTAAGTACCACACCGGCAAATATTACCTGCCATTGCAGCGTCAATATCCTGGTCGGTTGGATTTTTATTTTCCCTGAGAAGCACTGCTGCAGACATGATTTGCCCGGATTGACAATATCCGCACTGAGGAACATCTAATTCCAGCCATGCTTTTTGTAGCGGATGATCATTATTTTCTGATAACCCTTCTATTGTTACAACTTTTTTCCCTGCGGCCCTACTCACCTTTGTAACACATGAACGAACAGCTTCGCCATTCAAATGAACAACACATGCCCCACATTGTGCCACACCACAGCCGTATTTTGTTCCAACAAGACCAATAGTATCTCTGAGTACCCAAAGCAGCGGAGTATCAGGATTTACATCCAGGTTGTAAGTTTTGCTGTTTATGTTTAAGGTAATCATAGTTGTTTAATAAATAGTGAAGAATTGTTATTCAAACGGCTATTTGAAAGCTCCTCCAGTTGTGAAATAAAGGGCTGATTATAAAACCGTTTACCCGTGCTTTTATATAATGCATTGGCTACCGCACCAAACACAGGTGGGAAAGGCGGTTCGCCTAATCCGGTAGGATCAATATTATTTTGCACAAAATGAACGTCTATCTTCTTTGGTGCTTCATGAAATCTTATTATCCTGTATTGACTGAAATTTTTCTGTACCGCAGCACCGTCTTCATGGGTCAATCCCCCGTAAAGAGCGTTCCCGATTCCATCAACAACTGCCCCCTGTACCATGTTTGCTGCCGCATCAGGATTTACTACGATTCCACAATCAATGGCGCTGAAAACTCTTTCAATATAAGGTCGCCCGTCCTTCTCTATCATATCCACCACATGTGCGGCATAAGAATTATGGCAGAAGTATGCGGCTACACCACGCCGGTATTTTTTATTCTCCGGGTTATTCCAGCCTGATTTCTCTTTAATTAGTTTCAGTACCCCAGCGTACCTGTCGGCATCATATTCATTGTTTTTACCAACAGGATTTTCTTTGGCCCGTTTCAACAATTCCAGCCTTAAATCAATTGGATCCTTACCCATTGCTTCTGCCAATTCATCCAGAAAGGATTGCTCTGCTGCTGCATTAAAGTTTGATCGTGGCGCCCTGAAAGCGCCAATCGTTATATTGGAAGGAATCTCCCACCCTTCCGCAAGATAATTATCAACTGCGCCGGCCGGAAACCTGTTTGCATGAATGGCATTCTCAGGAATACCACCCCCTTTTACATGAAAACCAATAAGGTTCTTATTTGCATCCAATGCTGCACGGTAAGTAGCTGTATACATCGGACGGTAGATACCGTATGTCATATCGTCTTCACGACTATACATCAATTTTATGGGTGCTTTGGCCTGCCTGGAAATAAGCGCTGCTTCTACCAGGTAGTGTCCATATGCACGACGTCCAAAACCACCACCCATCCGGGTCATTTGAATCTCAATTTTTTCGGGCGGCAGCTTTAAGATTTTAGACAACGTAGGTTCAGTCCATCCAGGTGCCTGTAAAGGACCTACCAATAAAGCTTTTTCATCCGTAACATGAGCGAAGAAGTTCATTGGCTCCAGGCAGTTATGTGCCAGAAACGGCGCATTATAGGTGCGTTCTATAACCTGCGCTGCATTCTTAAATGCAGTTTCCGGGTCCCCGTCTTTTCTTAACTGTCGTGCAGGTTTGGCAGCATATTCCTTCATTTTTTCAAGCTGGGTAGTCGTACTTTCAAGCTCTCCTGGTACAACAACCTCTGTTTTCCCGTTTCTTCCAGCCATCGTAAATTTGATATCGCCGGCTGGCTCCCAGGTCACCACCAGTTTTTTACGGGCGTTCATCACTTCCCAGGTAGTATTGCCCACTACTACCAGCAGCTCATTGAATGTCCGCGTATCAAAACCACCCTGTTCATAATCATCCGGATACATTTTGAGGCTGAAAACATCTTTGATGCCGGGCATTTTTAGTGTTTGTGCTGCATCAAAAGATTTAAGTTTCATCCCAAAAGCGGGAGGATGTTCAATCATGGCAATCAGCATTCCTTCATGCTTATAGTCCAGGCCAAAAAGAGGTTTGCCTGACACAATTTTTTGACCTTCTACATTTTTCTTTGAGTTTCGTACTATTTTAAAATCCTTTGGATCTTTTAGCTTTACATCTTTGGGTATGGGAATGCCGGAGGCTTTTGAGGCAAACTGGCCGTAGGTTCCCGATTTACCGCTTTTTTCATGATAAAGCATTCCAGCTTTCGTTGTCAGTTCTTCCACAGGTACACTCCAGGTTTGAGCTGCGGCCATCATCAACATCTGACGAGCTGCCGCTCCCGCTTCGCGAAGTGGTTTCCAGTACATCCTCACCGAATTGCTTCCGCCTGTAAATTGCGGGCCTAATTTTACATTGTCGTGCGGCCCCATTTCCACCACTACTTTTTCCCATTGTACATCCAGCTCTTCGGCTACAATCATGGGTAATGAGGTCATCAGATTCTGACCAAATTCCGGATTAGGATTGATGATCTTTATGATATTATCCGGGGTGATTTTAATATAGCCGTTTAATTCATTCCATTGCGTCTCATTTTGTTTATCCGCAAATGCGAATGATGACAACCAGGAAAAACTTATCATCAGTCCACCACCGGCCAGAGCCGAGGATTTTAAAAATGATCGTCTGTCAATAGCGTTTTTTTGATGTGTCATTTTTGTATTTTTAATTAATTCAATGTCCTGAACTCATTCGGTGTTAAACCTACACGTTGTTTGAAAAACCGGCTGAAGTGCTGAGAGTACTTGAAGCCTAATTCCTGGGCTATTTCGGATACAGTTTTCGTGCTGCCATAAATTTTATTTTTGGCTACTTCAATGATTTTGTTCTGAATGTATTCCTGTGCGGTTGTTCCTGATTCTTTCTTAACCAGGTCACCAAAGTATTTTGTAGAAAAATGCAGCTGATCAGCACAGTAAGCAACGGACGGGAAGCCAATAGTGTAAGGATTTTCAGAAGTAAAGTAACTGTTTAACAATGCTTCGAACTGATCGATCACACCTTTATTAACGATTTCCCTGGTGATGAACTGGCGGTCATAGAAGCGGTCGCAATAATTAAAAAGCAATTCAATACTTGATGCGATCACTTTCCTGCTGTGCTTATCAACGGACTGCTGCAGTTCAACATTAATCTTTGAAAAAATATCGAGTACCAATTGTCTTTCTTTGACAGAGAGGTGTAGCGCCTCGTTCGTATTATAGCTAAAAAAGCCATACTCACCAATGGTTTTACCTAGATTAGTTCCAAGCAGCATATCAGGGTGGAATACCAGGCCATGCCCTACCGGCTGGTAATAATCTATCTTATTTTCTACTTCCAGTATCTGACCCGGAGATATAAAGACGAGGGTACCTTCCTGGTAGTCGTAATACTGACGCCCGTATTTCAGGTCACCGCACTTTACATCTTTTAAAAAGACACAGTATAGATCAAAATACATTTTAGATCCGGTCCTTTCTTTCGCTTTAGAAAAGTCCAGTACGCTAACCAGTGGATGGTTTGTTTCGTGGTTGTTGAATGCGTTGTATTCCGCAATTGACTGGAAATGATATTCCTTTTCCATCGGGCTTCATTTACTAAATAAAAATACATAATAATATTGTGCTATTGATGCCGTCAGTACCAAATCAGTAATATTGGTAGTAAAAGCCGGAATCTATCTACAATTGACGATGATATCTCTCTCTAATCTGGTACGACAAACCAATTCTTGCTAACAACCTCTTCTCTCCCTAAATACCAGGAAGATAATTTATTTTTGTAAAAATAAACTATTTAGTATATTTTTGCATTGGAAAACGTACTAACATGCTTACTAAAGCGGAAAGAACCAAACAATTCATATTAGAAACAGCGGCGCCTATCTTTAATCAGAAGGGGATATCAGGCGCTAACATAGACGACGTGCTTGCGGCCTCCAAATTGACTAAGGGATGCCTTTATGGTCATTTTGAAAGTAAGGAAGATCTGGCTCTGCAGGTTGTTGATTTCATGCTGGAAACTAACGGCGAAAAAATGCGGCTGACTATTAGCCAGGGTAAAACCGCGAAAGCCAAGGTGTTTGCCTTTCTTGACTTTTACAAGGATCCTTTGAATACTTACCTGAAGGGCGGATGCCCCATATTTAATGTTGCCGTTGAATCTGACGATAATTTCCCCGCCGTTAAGGAAAAAATTGCAGGTGTTATCCGGCGCGGGCAGGAAATATTTGTTGGTATTTTAAAGCAGGGCATTGAGAACGGAGAATTTTCTGATGAACTTGATCCTGCTGTTTATGCGTTTAAAGCTGTAGCTGCTGTTGAAGGCGCTGTAGTTATGTGCAGATCGATGAATACGGCAAAACCGATGGCGGGTTTGCTCAGGAGCCTGAAAGCCGAATTAGAAAGCTACGTACTGTAGTTTTTTTTATCATAAAATATACTAAAAAGTCTTTTTTATAATAGGGGCACTAAAAAACAACCGTTATAAAAAATCATTGAAGCAGCAGACTGTATTAAAATATACTAAAAAGTCTAAAACAACAAGAAAATGCAATTAAAAGAAAAAACGGTTTTAGTCACAGGTGCCTCATCAGGCATCGGGCTGCTTGTCGCCAGCAGGCTCCATGAAAATGGCTACCAGGTAATCGGAACAAGCCGGGATCCTGAAAAGCACCAGGCAAAACTGCCATTTAAGCTACTGCCACTGGATCTGAATGATGACCGTTCCATCGCATCTTTTGGCCGCCTGCTGTTCAGTCAGATCAAACAACTGGATGTACTGATCAACAATGCAGGTTACTTAGTAAATGGTCTTGCCGAGGAAACCCCTATTGAGACAGGCAAGCAGCAGTTTGAAACCAACTTTTGGGGAACAATCAAACTAACCAACGAGTTGCTGCCCTACTTCAGGAAGCAAAAACATGGAAAAATAATTACCCTCGGTTCCCTACTTGGTTTAGTGGGCCTTCCAAATGTTTCCTATTATGCGGCTTCCAAACATGCCCTGGAAGGTTACTTCAAATCACTACGTTTTGAATTGAACCAGTTTAACATCAAAGTGGTGATGGTTGAGCCGATCGGTTTCAAAACGAATATCGGTGAAAGTGCCACTGTCGCAAAAGGATCGATCAAAGACTATGATCTGTTCCGGCAAAAGGTTACCGCCTATACCAAAAAGTCATTTGACAAGGCACCCGATCCCACGCCGGTTATCGCTACGCTACTGCAAACAGTAAAGGAAATAAATCCCAAGTTTAGTTACCCTGTCGGAAAAGGATCATCCATCGTACTCCTGCTTCAACATTTCGTCTATAAAGTTTTCGAGAAATCCATTCTGAAATCGGTTAATGCTTCAAAATAGCATTAACATAAAAATTATCATCATGCAATTAAAAGGAAAAACAGTGCTGATCACGGGTGGTGCATCAGGTATCGGGCTGGAAGCAGCAAAACAATTTTTGGACAATGGGAGCAGCGTGATCATCACCGGCAGAAACCGGGGGAAATTAGATGAAGCCAGGAAGCTATATCCGGCAATTGTGACCATCAAAAGCGATGTATCAGATGCAAGTGATGCACAAAAGCTTTTTAATCAGGTACAGCATTTGGGCGGGATAGACATTTTGTATAATAATGCAGGTGTATTAACTGATCCTATCAATCTCGGAACAGCAAATGACCAGCATTTTGAAGATGCGGCGTACGAAATAAACGTTAATTACCTGGGGGTAATCCGACTTAATAACCTGTTTATCGATATGCTTAAATCAAGGAAAGAAAGCGCCATCATTAATACTACTTCATTACTGAGCTATGTCCCGTCATTGCTGGAAGCAACTTATTCGGCTTCCAAAGTAGCACTGCAGTTTTATACCAAAGCACTTAGAAAGCACCTCCAAATTTTGAATAGCAGCGTAAAGGTTTTTGAGCTTCTACCTCCGCTTGTTGCCACAGATATGACTTCTGGCATGAACGGCAAAAAAATAACCACGGCAAATATGGTAAAAGCGTTTATTGCAGGCCTTAAGAAAGATCAGCTTACTATCCGTACAGGTGATACTAAAGTAGTGTATATACTCAACCGGCTCTTTCCGAAAATAACTTTCAATCTGGCTAATCCTAAAAAAAGTTACAACGTTATAGCCTCTTAACCATCTCTCCAACCATAAAAATAAAAAATGAAAGCAATAGTTCTAAATGAGGCAGGCAATGTTGATAATCTAAAAGCTGTAGATATCTCAAAGCCAACAATTAAAAGTAATGAAGTGCTGGTGAAAACAATTTCATTAAGTATTAATCCTGTCGACTATAAAGCCAGGTCAAACAGTGGCACATTATCCTGGCTCTTTGGAGAAGACCGGCCTGTGATTCTCGGCTGGGACCTGTCAGGAACGATTGTTGAAGTTGGAGAAAACCTGACAGATTTCAAAATCGGGGATGCTGTTTTTGGGATGGCGAACTTCCCTGGAAAAGGAAATGCTTATGCAGCATTTGTCGCAGTTCCATCCGCACATTTAACCTTGAAGCCCACCAATATTTCGCATCAGGAAGCGGCATCGGCTGCTCTTGCTGCGCTAACGGCCTGGCAGACCCTGATAAAAAAAGGAAACGTCAAAAAAGGCGACAAAGTGTTAATTCACGGCGCTTCGGGTGGAGTTGGCCACTATGCTACACAAATAGCCAAACATTTTGGAGCATACGTATATGGGACTTCATCAGCCAAAAACAAAGCATTTGTTTTACAAAACGGCGTAGATAAACACGTAGATTATACAACAGAAAATTTTTCAGAGATAGTTTCAGACGCCGATTTTGTATTAAATACAGTTACAGGTGGCGACCTTATTTCCAAATCAATTGATGTAACGAAAACGGGCGGAATTATTGTTACAATCTCCGGAAATCCTGCTGCGGATGATATTGACAAGGCAAAATCAAAAGGTGTGGATTTATCATTTGCACTTGTAGCGTCCTCTGGTGCCGATATGTCGCAAATTGCACAGTTAATGGAAAAAGGCATATTGAAATCACACGTTTCCAGGACCTTTTCTTTTGAGGAGATAGGCGAAGCTCATTTGTATTTAGAAAAAGGCAGAACTGTCGGTAAAATTGCCGTAAACATGTAATCACTCCTAACTGTTCATTATTTTTATCCAGTCTTTGACTACTTTCTGCAGATTCGCCTTCTGCTTTTCCACCTCCTCCATTGACCGGAATTTGGCATATGCCTTACCTTTAGGTCCGGGTTCGAGGAAACCAGTAGTGTCATTTAACAGCTCTCCTTTGTGAAAAATTACTGCTACAAAATCAGTTATCCTTGGATTTAGTGTTGCCATGGGCTCTTTGTAGTCGAAACTCGGGCCGCCCCATTTTACATCTTCTTCCATTTCGGGACTGACTTCGCGGATTATTTTTACAACCGATGCTATCTCAGCTTTTAAAGGATGGTTAAGCTTACTTAAAAATTCGTCAATTTTGTTTGCTTTGTTCATGATTATTAGTTTTTCGATCTGGTGAAAAATGAAATGATAGTGTTATTGATGAGTTGATTAACTCGCACTACAAATATGAGGCACCTGTTTTTTTTAAACATTTACATTTGTTGAGGAAATGAAAATGTTTTTGTGCATCCTCAACATTTGTTGAGGATGCACAAAAATCAGCGCGTTAAACTATTTTTTAGCCGAAAAGATCCTGCTCACCTGGGTTGGGGTAATTCCCAGATATGAAGCAATGTGGTGTTTTTTGATGCGCTTAATGAGGTGGGCATATTTTTTAATGAAGTCTTCATACAGATCTTGCGACGCATGTTGTCTAAAACCAATTTCTTCCGGTTCTTTTTCGATTATCCAATGACGTTCCATGTAGTGGATGTAAAATGCCGCGATATCCGGATATTTCAGCGTAAGTGCTTTAAATAATCCAAAGTCATATTCCCAAACTATTGAGTTTTCCAATGCCTGGATAGTAGTCACACTTGGGGTTTTGCTCAAAAGAGAAGTTGTTGATGCCGCAAAATAACCTTCAGAAAAGAAACGTTTGATATAAATTTTTTCATTCTCATCTGACCAGTACTGAGAAAATAAACCCCGGGAAACAAAGGAAACATTCCTTGCAATATCTCCCGCTTTCACCAGGAAACTGCCCTTTTTATATTCTTTTCGTTTAAGAATTTGCATCCATGCAAATTCTGCTTCGGGCGTCAGTTTCTGATAACTGTTTATTTTTAGAAAGAATTCCTCCATTGTATTGAAAGTAGATGTCTTACTTAAAGATAAATTTTCTAATCAGCACTTTTACCCTTTTGGGGTGTAAAGTTTAAGTCCTGAAAATCAATGCCTTAAATTAAAACCCATTGAGAAAGCAGTAATTTTGTTACCCCCAGGTGTGGTTCCGTCCGGTCCGTAAAAATATTTCTTCATTTCGGCTACGTAGTTTATCGCTCACAAACGTATTAGTTATTTATCAACCAATTTACTATTCTTTCACCCTTCAATTTTAATACATGCGTTGAAGCAGTATTTAGTAAGAAAAGGAAAAGGGACAAATTTTTTTAACGAAAAATTTGTCCTCAGGGCGATTCCGCCGGGAGCTCACCGTTATCTTTAAGATCAGCCATAGTCGCCATTATTAAAACCTGATACAATTATTTCATAGCCGCGTTTTTGAAACATGTATCGTGTCCAGCCTCCGGACAACAGGTATATCCAAACAAACAGACCAGGATAAATTTAAAACAAGCCTAATAAATTCCACTATGAACATGAGAGCGATTTACACTTTACTACTAACAATTTTTTATCTGACTGCTTCGCAGGGAGTACGTGCGCAAGCGTATACCTGGAACCAGGTCCGGATAGGCGGGTCCGGTTCGTTGCCCTCTTTTGTGGCGCACCCTATGGTACCCGATCTTTATTTTATCACCACCGATGTAGGCACGCCTTACCGATGGAATAAGAGCCTGCAGAAGTGGGAGCATTTAATGCTGTTTAAAAAGATACCGGTCAACTACTGGAACTGGGAAGTTAACCAGCGTTGCGGCAGCATCGGGGTAGATCCCAATGATGCCACCGGCAATATTCTTTATGCTACCGTGGAAAACGGCGCCGGTCCCTCGCCCGGCAAAGGTTCAAGCTCAATGGGTACTATCATGAAGAGTACCGACAGGGGTGATTCCTGGACTGACCTGAATGTACCCATTGTTGTGCACCCCAATAGCAGCCAAACCTACGGGGACCGTATACAGGTGGATCCCTCCAACAGTAATACTGTATGGGTTGTTACAGATCAGAATGGTGCCCTGAAAACGGACAATGCCGGTGCCAGCTGGTCGCAGGTGAGCGCCATCACTACAGTAGGCATCTGCTCCTTTATTCTTTTCGACAAAAGCGCCGGCACCATTTCCATAAACGGCCAGAATGTTAGCAAGCGCATTTACATTGGCCGGCCTACAGGCGTATGGGTATCAGAAGATGGTGGTGCTTCCTTTACCCTGATGACTAATAGCCCCCTTTATCCTATCCGGGCGGTGATTCACGCAGATGGAACCTTGTATGTATCTGCCGGAACCGAGAATCAAAAAAAAGGCGTTTACAAGTATAAGAGTGGCAGCTGGCAGGACGTGTCTCCTGTAACGTTAGATCCCGATCCGGTTAATAGCGACCGGCACTTCGCTAAAGTGGCGGTTAACCCCGCCAATTCAAATGATATTGTTGTAAGCACCCGTGGCAGCTGGCAAAAAGATCCTTATTATATTTCAAGGCAGGGCGGCGCCCCCGGCACCTATACCCAGGGAAAGATCACCCGCGATAATTCGGAAGCGCCGCATTCGGCGAATGACGGGCTATATTATAATTCACCGGGGCATAATGCTGCTGCTTTTACCTGGGATCCTTTTTACCCTAACCGGATATGGCTCAACGATATGCTGGATATACTTTCCACAGATAATATCTTTGACCCCGTTTCCAACTGGAAGATCCGCGTAGCGGGCCTGGAAGAAATTGTGGTAACAGGCCCTATGGCGGCTCCTCCCAGCGGCAAGAACCTGTTGCTCACCGCTACTGCAGATGTGGGAGGCGCTCACCACCGTTCCCTTACTGAACCACTGAACCAGGGCGCTGTTTCCGGCACTGCCCTGCACTATGGCATCGGCTCAGCGTTTAACATGCAGGGAGTAACGTTCCAGTATACCGACCCTAATTTTGTTGTCCGCGTAGGCTGCGACGGCCCGGCGGCTAACAGGATCGATGCATCGCGCGCGGGTTACTCCACCGATGGTGGTGATACCTACACCCTTTTCGCGAAATCGCCCGGTTTGCGTGGCCGTGTAGCCGTATCCGCTGACCGGAGGAATATCCTCTGGCTCACTCAAATAGATGTCAATGATGCTCCTGGTAACGTTTACTGGTCGGAAGACCTGGGCACCACCTGGACCAAATCCACCGGTACTTCTTCGGGCATTTTACCCGCAGGCCCGCAGTTCAACCTGTATCCCGGGCAAAACCATCTCGTGGCGGATAAGGTGAACGGCGATTATTTCTATATCTGGGACCGCGGTTCTTTTTATGTAAGCACCGATGGCGGGAAATCATTCCAGAAAACAACCGCCACTGGTCTTACTGCAAATGCCGGCAACAACTCCAATGGCTCCGCTTATGCCACTACCTCCAACATTGAAGCAACGCCGGGGAAAACAGGGGATGTATGGATTGCATTTTATGATGACACTTATCCGCAATACTCCGCCCTTTACCATACCTCAGACACCGGCAAAACATTCAGTAAGGTTGGCGGCGAAAATTTCAAGCCCAAATGGATAGCTGCCGCTATGTCCGACACCACCGCCAATGCGCACCTGGCTTTGTACGCCACCGCCCAGATCCTTCCCATCAATGGCATTACCTACGGCGCCTTCCGCTCAGATGACACCGGCCGTACCTGGACCACCATCTTAGACCGGGTGCCAGGCGTGGTGCAGAATATTACGGCAGACAATAAAGGAAGAATGTTTCTTGCCATCAGCGGGAATGGCATCTTCTTCGGCTCGCCGGTAGCCGGCCCTGTTCAGTCGGTGGAAATAGTCAATCCCGCATCAGACACCCTTGTAAAAGGATTCTCCGTAAAACTGAACGCAAAGCTCACGCCCACATATCCCACCAATCCGGCTGTTACCTGGAGTTCCTCGGATACCGCAATCGCTAAAGTAGATCAGATCGGGAAGGTGAGCGGCATTAATGCCGGTACCGCTATTATTACCGTTACATCAGTCGATGGAGGGAAAACGGATACAAGACAGATCACCGTCGTTCCTCCCACTATATCCACCGGCCTCACGATAGACAGTGTGGTGTATGGCACCATGAATACGCCTCATCAGATCGTCGCTACCATTGTGCCCTCAAATACCACCAATAAAATCCTGAATTGGTCGGTGGCGGATAGCACCATTGCAAGGGTGGATGCCAACGGCGTGGTTACCGGCTTAAAACTAGCTACTACCAGCCTCACTATTTCCACAGCAGACGGAGGCTCCACTAAAACGGTGCAGCTAATCGTGAACACCATTGTAACAGCCATCAATGCAGGTACAACGGCAACAACGGGAAGCCCGGCAACACCACTTGAAAACACAGCGGTCGGCCAGTATATACCCGAAGGGCCCGCCGGAACCGATAAACTATGGCATGCAGGGTATACCTGGAGCGTTCGTAACGCGGCAACGATGGACCTGAGCCAGGTAACTGCACCCGCTCCGCGCCAGGTATACGAATATATGCGCATCAGCAAAAATTCGGGGAGCCAGCTGCGCTACTTTTTCCGCAACCTGATTCCTAACGCCAACTATTCGGTACGCCTGCATTTTGTTGAGCCCAAGGATGCCGACAAAGCCAAACGGTTGTTTAATGTGAAGACCAGCGGCGACAGCCTCATCAACTTCAACATTTACCAGGCGGCCGGCAATAAGCTGAACACTGTGATTACACGCACCCTTGAGGCAAAAGCTGATAACGCCGGTATAATAACGGTAAACTTCATTCCTAAAATGGACATCAACGATCCTAACATGGCTTCTGTAGCCGCCCTCGAGGTAAGCATCATCCCGCTCCAGGGAATCAGCATTAATTCAGACAGTAGTAATCTTTATGTAAGTTATAAAGACACACTGAAACTGACCACTACACCGGCAAATGCCACCAACAAGAACCTGGTGTATAAATCTTCCAATGACGCCATAGCTACTGTAGACCTGAACGGTATAGTAACAGGAAAAGGCGCCGGCACGGTTACTATCACCGCTACCTCAGCGGAAAGTAATTTCACCGCTACCAAAACGTATACGGTTATTTACATACCCGTTACATCTTTAACACTGGATAGCACTTCGGCTAATGTATTTGTAGGATCAACTTTACAACTGAACGCGACCATCAACCCGGCAAAAGCCAGCAATAAAGGGGTAGTATGGACATCCTCAGACACCACCCTGGCTAAAGTAAGCAACAATGGCACTATCAGCGGTATCAAACAAGGCGATGTAATAGTAACCGCCACCTCGGCAGACAACCCGGCTATTGCAGCACAAGCCAATATTCATGTAGCCAATGTACTGGCCACCGGTGTTACGTTGCAACCATCCACCGCCACTATCGGCGAAAGGGATACGCTGCGTGTGAAAGTTAATTTCCTGCCGGCTAATACCTCCATTAAAAAAGTAACCTGGAGCAGCTCGAATACAACCTTAGCTACGGTTGACACTACCGGCCTTGTCACCGCTATTAAACAAGGTAGCGTTACTATTAACGTCAATACACTGGATGGTTCAGGGGTTTCAGCAGTCTTGCCGGTAACAGTAGTGCCGTTTGATTCCTGTGGAGGAATACCCAATTATGGTTTTGAAAGTGGTCTTATTAACTGGATATCTTATAAAGGGCCTGTCGCTACAGTAGATGCCGTGTACGCCGTTAGCGGCAAAGGCCATTCGGGCGACAAAGCCGCCACGCTGGGTTCCACTACAGCAAGCACCGCTTTGAACATAAAAGATTCCATACCGGTAAGAGGCGGCAGTGTCATCGTACTTAGTCAATGGGTTAAAGTAGAAAAAGATGCTACAGGTTATCCCTGGTGGTCAGGGTATGGCGTTGGGTTTGTAAATAACCAGGGCGCTGCTACCGGTACTTCTTACCAAAAACAAATAGACAATGTGACTGCATACCGCGAGAACTGGGCTCAGATCAGAGATACCATCAACGTGCCTGATAGCGCCACAGGTCTTACTTACTGGGTATCCAAGGTCGGATTTGGCACCGTGTGGGTAGATGACTATTGCATAGAAGTTTTAAAAACAAATCAATCGGCTGTTTATGGCATAAACGCGGGTACTACGAGCACGCCTCCCGGCCCGTATGCAAACACCACCTTCGCGCAATATGTTCCGGAAGGACCTACCGGAACCGATAAACTATGGCATGCAGGTTATACCTGGATACAAAGAGTGAGTTCTCCTGTAGATCTGTCATATGTAACCGATCCCGCTCCTCCGCAGGTATACGAGTATATACGTGTGTTCAAAAGCAATGTTTCCCAGATGCGTTATTACCTGCGCGGCCTCACCCCTAATACGGTGTATGCTATCCGGATGCACTTCGTTGAGGCACAGGATGCAGAGAAAAATAAGCGGATATTCAGCATCAGGGCCTCTAATGGACTGGACAGTCTTACAGACTTTAATATATACCAGGCCGCAGGTAACAGGTTGAATACCGCCGTAATAAAAACCATCAGGGCAACAGCCAACAGCGCAGGTTTGATAACGGTGATGTTTTATCCTAAAACAGGATTGTATGATCCTTACAGTGGTTCAATTGCTGGTATCGAAGTACGGAACTTAACACCGGCAGATTCACTGCAAAGTGTAAATCAAAATCAAAGCATGGTCGCAGTAACTGGCAATAAATTAAGCAGCGGCGCTAAACTGGATTTTACAACGGATGTATATCCGAATCCTTCCGGTGGCGTGTTTAATGTAAAAATGACTTCTTCCTCGAAAGCGCCGACGCTACTCAGGATTGTTAATAACTCCGGCACTATCATTTATTCTACAAAAATAAATGCCGGCGTGAATTACCAGGTTGGTGAAAACCTGCTACCAGGTATTTACTATATCAATATTAGTCAGGGTACGCAAAGCAAAACGATGAAGGTGGTGAAACAATAATGCTGTTTTTCTTTTAAAGAAAAAAGAGAACGCCGGTTAAAGGGCGTTCTCTTTTTTTATTCCTATGCTTCCCGGTTCGGGATTAACCGATATTCCATCTGCTGCCTTCTTATAAAAGATAATTGTTTTACTGTTTGCTGTACATCGTGATTTCACTCATGTTGATGGAATTAGAATTATTCACCGTATGCAACACCCTTATGCGGATGTAACGTGCCGGCGGGGCCTGTGG
Organism: Chitinophaga sp. RCC_12; assembly: GCF_041360695.1. Classification (NCBI taxonomy): domain Bacteria; kingdom Pseudomonadati; phylum Bacteroidota; class Chitinophagia; order Chitinophagales; family Chitinophagaceae; genus Chitinophaga; species Chitinophaga sp. RCC_12. The sequence continues at coordinate 522,712 of NZ_JBFUPS010000003.1, read as the reverse complement.
GATAAAGTTAAATTTCATCGCCTCATTTCCGTCGTCACCTCTTATGGCGGTGGTTAATAATGTCCATCCTTTACTGCTCATTTCAGCAGCCCATCCGGGATCAGTGCTTTTCAGCGATGTGGCCGCGTTGGAAATATCCGCAATACCCCATACTTCAAATTCGGAAGGATTATTACAACAGTTTCTGCCCGTTTCCTCTATCTGGCCCAGGTTGTATAATTTGCCCATGTCGAAAGTGAGGGTACGTGGCAGTGGGTCGTTGGAACCATTGTCGTCGCTGTGGAAAATGTTGGGATATCCCTGCGGACCTACGCTGCCGTCCCATAATTTGCTGACGCGGGTGTCCGACTGGTAGATGCCCATATCATTTGGCAGGTCGTGTTCCTGGAACAGGCTTTTATCGCAGGCCACCAGTTTGTAAATGTCAGGGAAGGTATCGTAGCTGTTGGTATAAAAAGTATCCAGTGCGCTTTTTGAAGGGATGTAGGACGACTGGTAAGTGACCGCCTGACCGGCTTTGTAGCCAGGTAAATTGACAGAATCCTGGTCGCCGGCAATGGAGGCCACAGCAGCCACACCGGCGGCATTGGTATACCTGATACTGGTGCTGATATTAATAGTATCAGGTATGGAGAAGAACAAAGTTACGGAGCCGTCGTTACGAACTTTATAAGGCATGGTCGCATCCGGGAGGCGGTTATGTAATGAGCTTTTATAAATACTACCGTATACATGCGCATTATCAATTTCCGTTACAATAGACCGGTTACCGGCGGCATCATAGGAATACAGAAAAAACGTATAGGCGTATTCGTTTAACCCGGTGATAAGGCAACGTACCGTATCTGAAGGATTATGCGAAGTGGCGTTGATGGTTACGGAATCCTGCCGGTTGTTCCAGAACAACACATACTTGCTGATGCTGGGATCGGGGCTGGGCTTCCATCCTATGGCCAGGCGGCCGTTGCCGGGAAACAGCGTAATCCCTGATACAGTACCGGGGTACTGCACCTCTGTATTGCCGAGGAAGTCGCGGAAGTCAGTTGCCTTCCGTGTACAGGCTATGAAGAAGAATAAACCGCAAAGTGGTAAGAAGAGTTTTGCAGTTATAGGATACTTTCTCATCTCTTTATATTTTTAATAAAATAACTTTAAACAATACCGGTAGAGGGGATCAGGTAAGATACGCTACCTGTTATCGCCCCAAATACTGAGTTCCATGATGTGAAAGAATTCATTACTATGCGCTGCATTGGTAACACATTCAAACCGCATGTACCTTACTTTGGGCAGGTTCAGCGAAAAGTTATATCCAAAGCCGGCATTCCAGAAAGCCAGATCGGCATTGTTATACGCCGGTGATACCAGTCCGGATGGTTGTGCAGGCAAATGATAAACACCCATATTAATCCATCCGCCGGGCGTTGCCTGTCCTAATGCCGGGAGGTTGGTGGTATCCGGTAATATTTCATCCACCGGTTCATCTGCCCGGCCCCACATCACCCAGGTATCCGGATTACCGTATCCCCAGAGATAATTACCATCATCCAGGCCCCTGCCCCAGAGTGTAAACCGGCTCAGTTTAGCTACCTGTCCCATGTCGAATGTTACCCATTTAGGTAATGGCGCCGTGGTAGGATAAGTAGAGTGATAGCCCGGCCGGCCGAGGTTATTATCCCACATGTAACGCAGCTCCCATCCAAAGCTCGATCCATCATCGGAATTGAGCTTGTAAACATTGAACTTCGATTTATCCATGATCGTTTCGTAGATGGGCTTGATAGTGGCATACACCGTGTCGGAGATATTCCCGAATTCATCTGCCAGGTATATTCCAAACTTCCTGGGGATGGTATCATACCCCCTGATGCTGTAATTGATATTTTCCAGGTTGGTGTAGTTCTGGTTTTTGATCTCCATCTTCTTTGTAGTGGCATCTTCCGTGATAGTCACCACCCCGATATTATCTTTAGCGGTGTTGGTAACACTGATATTGATGCCGCCAAAATCTGCACGCATGACCACGGTGGGCAGCGCCTGAAGATAAGTGGGCGTGCCGGGATGCACCGTAACTTTTACAGGATCGGATTTCACATCTGCACGGGTAACGGTGTACAGCGTTACCGTATAATCCTGGCTTTTTGCAAAACCACCTACCGCGATGGTATCGGAATAAAAGGAAGACTTGGTTTGCCTGCTTTTGGTATCGTTGATCATGTATTCTGCCTGCACATAGAGTACATTTTTTGAGTCGGGTAAGGTGTAGGTGATATATGCGCCACCGTTTTTATTGATCACCCTGATATTGGAAACCGGCTGTGGCTTTGTTTTATCATCCGAAATTACATCGTTGTATCCATCATTCTTCTTACAGGAATACTGGATCATCAGTAATGTAACCACCGGTATCAGCACGCGGAATATTTTATATATAGCATCCATATAAAAAATTAAAAACTGGTTTGAAATGATTTCGTGTACGCATGCCTGTTATCACCAATAAGGTGTTTGTACCAGGTTGGGATTGGTGAGCATGTCGTAGTCCTGGATAGGAAACAGGTAATCCCTTAGCCCGAATACCGGCTGGTATACATTGGTGAGCTGATAGAATCCCTGCGTGGTGCGTTGTTTCGCGTTCCAACCCTGGAAAGGACCGTTGAGTACTGCCTGCAGTTCTTTCCATCTTCTCAGGTCCCATCCTGCCTGTCCTTCAAAGGCCAGTTCTATTCTTCTTTCCTGGTGGATGATCGCTCTTAATCCTTCTTTAGAACCGTATTTGGTGGGATTACGGGAGAAGTTGGACCACGCCTGCACCACTCCCGGCAAACCGGCTCTTTCCCTTACCTTGTCGATATAGCTGTATACTTCTGCACCCGGACCATTGGCTTCGTTCAGGCATTCTGCGTACAACAGCCACAGGGCTGGTAAGCGCATGAATGGCCAGGAGTAATTGGTTTGCACGGATGTTTGTCCGAAGGCAGTTTGCCATGGCACCAGTTTCTTTGGCCAATAGCCGGTAGCGTTATAACGGGTAGGTGTATACGCAGCAAATCCATTTACCGCATTTACATAATTGGCGTTGTTATCGTCTGTGTTGGCAGAGCCAAACCAGATGCTGCCGTCGAAGGCTACGTCGGCATAATACCGGGCTTCGCGGTAGAAGTTCCCGCGGGCGGTGGTATAGCCTTTACGGATATAATACCGGTGTGCATCATCGCCGGTTTGCACTTTATAACGGTTCGCATAATCCCAGGTACGGTCTTCGTTGATAGGCACGCCGTTTTGTGTATAAAACAATTCCGACTGCGCCATTGGAACGGAGAAATTGGAATATACGGCAAATCCGTTGGAAGCTGCATCAGCAGTAACTCTTGGGGAAGCCATATACTGCCAGCCGAATTGCGGGTTGAGAGTCCATATCTGTTCTGTATTCCACGGATCGGTGAGTGCGCCCTGCAAGGTTACCAGTTGTTTGGTGGTGTCGGACATATGCACAATACCTCCGCTGGCCCTGAACTGGTAGATGGAGGCACCTGTTGCTACAGCGGCATCAATAGCTACTTTGCAGGCTGTGGCGGCGCGTTGCCATTTGGTGGCGTCATACGCTACCGGGAAAAGGCTTTGTCCTTCTTTTCCTTTGATGGATGCGTAATCCGGATTCCCATTAAACAACGGGCTTGCCTGTGTAGCCAGCACTTCTGCCTTTACTGCTTTGGCAATTACGGCCGTAATACGGCCTGCTTCTGCACCGGCATTCTGTATTACATCCGGCAGGTTGGGAATGGCCTGGTCCAACAGGCCTACTACGTAACCAAAGCAGGAGTCAACGGATTGTTGCTTCAACCGGGTTTCATCTGTAGGCGTATTCACGGGCAAGGCTACGTCCGAAATAGGAATGGGGCCATACATCCTGATAAGCCAGTAGTGATAGTACGCTTTCAGGAACTTTGCTTCTGCCACCCACCTGTTGCGCTGGTGTTCCGGAAGGTCCAGCGGCTGATCTACGTTATCGAGAAAGGTGTTGCACATGCGGATCGACTGCCACAGGTTTAACCCCATATTATAACCATCCCAGTAATTTAATAATGGATTGGGGCTGTTCTGCAAACCGCGCATTACGTTAAAGCCGTTGTCGCCGCCTGCACCGCCGAGTGTGTTCTTATCCAGCAGATCAATCGGGAATATCACTTCGCCGGAGCTGGTGAAACCCGCGTTACGCCTCACATCCGCCAGGCCCTGCATGTTGGAGTAACAACCAAACAGGTAGGCTTGTGTTTCATTTGCGTTGACAAATGAACTGTTCAGCGTAGCGACATTGTCCGGTGTTACATCTAAGTACTTTTTACAGGATACTGATAAGATGACCGGCAATACTACCAACAATGTTCTTTTAAAAAATCTCATTGTTTTATATTTTTTATACTTAGAAATTAAGATTTACACCCAGGTTGAATACTTTCTGGATGGGATATGCGAAGCCGTTGCCAGCCTGCTCCGGATCCCACAGTTTGAATTTGCTGAAGGTGAGCAGGTTCAGGCCACTAAAGTATACCCGGAAGTTGGTTAACCGTAATGGTGCGATCCATCTTTTAGGAAATGAATAACCCATTTCAACAGACTTCAACCGCACGAAACTTCCATCGCGCAACCACCAGGTGCTGGTTTGCTCATTGTTGGCAATATGCGAGGTGGACAACCGCGGCCAGAGGGCGTACAGGTTCTGGTTTTCCTCGGACCAGTGATTGTCGGCGTATACCTGCAGCAATTGCGCGTTATCTGCAAATGGCGCGGTGGCTTTCGGATCAATAAAGAATGACTCCCTTGCCAGTCCCTGGAAAAATGCGCTCACATCGAAGCTCTTATACCCGAAGGAAAAACCAAAGCCATAAATAATCTGTGGCGTGGTGGGCAAACCGATGGGCACCTGGTCGTCCTGGTTAATTACGCCATCACCGTTAATGTCTCTATATTTAATGTCGCCACCTTTAGGGAACTCGCTGCCAAAGTTTTGTACAGGAGAATTGGCGGCTTCTTTATCATCTACAAAAAGCCGTTCTGCCACATATCCGAACTGCTGGTTAACCGGGTTACCGGTGGAAAACCGGTAGGCATATTTATACTCCGGTTCTTCGTAATAGCGGACTTTATTGTCTGTTACCGTGAGATTGCCCATAACAGACAACCACATATCTTTTGAAAAATTCTGTTTGTAATCGAGATGAAGATCGAAGCCTTTTGAATCTACTTTGCCGAGGTTTGCCTGGAGGTTGTTGGAGGCGGAACCTTCAATACCAGCGGTAACGGGGATATATCCACGTTTGATCAGGATATTGTACCGGTTCTCGTTATATACTTCTGCGGTTACATTGAGTTTGTTGGCGATCGTCATTTCCACGGCGAGGTTACCTTTTTTGGAGGTTTCCCAGGTTACGTCCGGATTGGGATAAGCCTGTATGGTAGTACCTTTGAGCGTGAAGCTATTGTTGGTACCGAAGGTAGCGCCCGGACCATTCGCGTCATCAGGCGTTACACTGGAGAGATAGAAGAAACGTTGGCTGCCAATATTATCATTTCCTACCAGGCCGTAACTTCCGCGGATCTTCAGGCGGGAAACAATTTTGGCGATGCCGCCTTCCCAGAAAGATTCATTGGATACCACCCAGGCGCCTCCGATGGTAGGAAAGAAGCCCCAGCGATGTTGCGGTGCAAATCTTTCTGATCCATTGTAGCCAAAATTAAATTCAACAAAGTACTTTTTATCGAATGAATAGGTAGCTCTTCCTGAGAAGCCTAAGTTCCGGTAAGGTAGTGATCCTAACAAACTTCCGGCGTTACCATAAAGTGTTTGCTGGCGGGTACCTATCACGGTACCGCTCAGGTTACTTTTTCCAAAGTCGCGGTTATAATCCACTGCGCCCTGTAAATATATGTAGCTATAGATATTCTTAGCCCCTTCTGAATAGCCGAGGAATTCCTGTGCCTGTCCGGGTGAGCTGTTCAGCCAGTTGAGCACATAAGTATTGGCATCGGGATCATAGCTTCCTACTCCATAATAGAACGGTTTGTAGGAGCGGCTCAGGTCAAAATAAGAATAGCGGTTGGTGCTGAAAATACCTCTGAAGGTAAGTCCTTCTGTGATGAAGTTGAAGTCCTGGTTCAGCTCAAACTGTGCCGACATCCTGGATTCCGAGAAATTTTTATACCCGTACATCAGGCTGGCATAGGGATTATTCAGCAGGGAGCCATCGTTGCCGTAGGCGCTGCCAAATAAGATATGATTGGTGTTGGCATTTGCCGCATCCGGTTCGTAATAGGCAGGGAATGCCACCGGGCTGGTATGCAGCGCCCTGGAATACAGGTCGGTAGCCAATCCGGAGGCATCGCCGGTAATAGGGCCTGTATAGTCGTTGAAGTTACCCCAGAGGCGTACTACTGCTTCGGTTGTTTTGGTAATCTTTACGTTTACATTGGAGCGCAGCTGGTAGTTTTCGAACTTCATGCCGGAGTTGAAGTTGTTCACAGAGTTTACCTGTAAGATGCCATTGTCGCGGGCGTAGGATCCGGCGATATAATATTTGGTAACATCTGATCCGCCTTGTACGCTGAAGTTGGCGCGCTTGGTGGTCGTTTGATCTTTGAACAATGTTTTCATCCAGTCGACCGCCGGGTATACATACGGATTGCTGCCTGGCGCTTTATCGATGGTAGCTTTGGTAGCGAGTATGGCGTTGGGGGTGAAGTATGGTGTAGCCAATGGGTTCCTGGTAGTTACGGCTTCATTGTATTGATTCATGAAAGTAATCGGGTCTGCCAGTTTCAGGTTTTGCGTGGGAGTTGAAATGGCGTCTTCGAGGCGCACGCTTACCCTGGCTTTACCCGGTTTGCCCTCCTTGGTAGTAACGAGGATTACGCCGTTGGCGCCCCTGGCGCCGTACAGCGCTGCAGCACTGGCATCTTTCAGGATAGAAAAACTGGCGATATCATCTACCTGTAAGCGGGCCAGGTCGTTGGCGCTCAGTTCCACGTTATCAACAAGGATGAGCGGGCTGGCGCTGTATCCCAGGGTGGTAACCCCGCGGATAAAGAACTGGGAGTTATCTGCCCCCGGCTGACCGCCGCGCTGGAAGGCGATTACGCCGGCCATCTGACCGGCCAGGGCATTGGTTAAGTTACTGGTGGGGATTTTCAGGTCCTCCGGGTTGACGCTCGTGACCGAGCCAACTACGGCTTCCTTTCTTTGCTTACGGCCGAAGGCAGTTACCACTACCTCATCTACCGAGGCGATCACACTTTTTAACCGGATGTGATAATCTTTTTGTGTGGCATTTACCAGAAACCGGTGTTCTATAAAGCCTACGAAGGTTACCTGGATGGTAGCGCCGACGGGTACGTCGAGGATAAATTTACCATTGCGGTCGGTGGCGGTTCCACTGGAACTTTTGCCATTTACCGAGATGGTAGCGCCCTCCAGGGATCTGTCGGTGGTATCGGACACCGATCCGGTAATCGTTACCCGGGCCGGTGTTTGCGCGTGAGCGCTGCCTGCCAGGATCAATAACAGCAGGATTAAAAGGTAACGGGGAGTGGATAATGCCGTTGGCAAAACGGCAGTAAATCTCTTCTTGTAGCAAGTAAATTTCCTGAACATATTAAGAGCAATTATTGGAAGTATAAAAAACATAACGTGTATAAAATGCATAGTGATGCTTCCGGATATCCTGCAGGACAAACGGCCATCATAGTTATACGTGGCATTCAGTAACTAATGTAAAGGGAGAAAAAAAGTTTATTTCATAACGTTTACTTCATTCATTCCGTCATAACCTGGAAACCTGTAATTCTATCGTGATTAATGATTGATGTTGGTATCTCGCGAAATAGGAATGTGATTCTGTACTATCCTATACTATCCTATAGCAAATATATATTTTTTTCATAACCGCCAAAAGAAATGGGCAATTATTTTTTGCAGCGCCGCAAAAAAGGCACGGGAGGGTTAAACCGCAATCAGGTTAGGATAAAACAATATCATAAGAAGCGTAAAAGATACGTTTAACACATATCCTTTCGCTTTAAAACTTTATAAATGGATTATAACGATTTCCTTCTGATAAGTACAGTGGGGATTATTTCCCGGATCTTTTCGCGGGTTAAAACAAAGGCAGCAGCCTTTTCAGCCATGAGTTTGAAGTCGGTGGTATAGGTGGTAATGCCGTCGAAAATCAGTTCTTTTACAATATCATCGTTGTGCGAGAGGATGCCAATATCTTTACCGGGCTTGAGTTTCATTTGTTTGCAATCCTTGAGCATGGTCCACAGCTCGGCGTTGTTGATAGTGAAATAGACCTTCCCTTTTTCGAGGGTGCCCGGCAGGTATTCCGGTTTTATTTCACTTTTGATATTAAAATCTTTTACAAACTTCTTAAATGCCTGCAGGATCTCTATGGGGGTATCGGCTACGGGCCGGTGATAATACACCATGCCTTTATATTGCTTGATGACTCCGGCCAGGGCAGAAAAGGCTTTGTAGGACGACTGCTTAAACTCCTGTGCCACATAGGAGTAGTCACCGGGAATAGGCTCGTAACGATCTATCATCAGGAACTTATCCATCGGCAATGCGCCGAGGATACCGGCGGTTTTGTTGTGCGGGATAGGCGCTACTACATACATGCCATACTTGCCTTTTATAGTGTTAACGATACTTTGCAGTACTTCTATATTATTATGATGGAAGAAAATATCGATATGCACATCTTTGCCTAAACCAGCGCGAAAGGTTTTATAGAACATTTCCTGGAAGGCATCGAAGGCAAACAATACCAGGGCAATACGTAAGTGCTGTTTGATATTCACATTGGCCACGAAAAAACCAACACGGTTCCTGGGTTCTACAATTCCCCTGCTCACCAGCTCCTTATAGGCTTTCGCAATTGTTTCCCGGGCGAAACCAAACTCATTGATCAGTTCATTCACAGAAGGCAGCATATCGCCCTGCGCCAATCCTTTATTTTGGATAGCATTTAAAATACCATTCACCAATTGTTCATGCTTGGATAATCCGCTCACTGCCTCCATCTCATAAACCTGTTCAAATACGTGGTTCATACCGGGTTAATTAAATTGTCACTGTTAATATGTATTTCCGGAAAGCAATGCTGCTGTCCTATTCTATACCAACAAAAATAGCATTCCCTTTTTATATCTCCTGAAGAAAAAATCCGTTAAAAGTCCGCCTTTATATTCCCATTGATTTGTTATATTCGGTCAATTTCAACAAGATGGCAAAAAAACACAGTTTTGGCCCTGAAATTATAGAAGGCCATATCGACGAAAATATGCTTACCGCCAAAGTGAAGCTGGCGGCAATTCCCGAACCTGTTTCCCTGATGATAGACCCGGAAACAATCAGTACGGAGCCGGACGACTTTACCTCCCTGGTGGAAGCAACAAAGAAACTGGTAGCCTACCTGGATGGTGGGAAATTCGGGGAAATTGTTGACGCCGTTGCAAAGGAAATCAACGAAAGTGCCTATGGGCAGCAGGATGTACCGCCTTCGGCTGATGAGTTAACCGCCCTAATTAATGATCTCGCCTTAACAGGCATTGAAGTATTTCCGGAAGGTTTCATGCTTAATTTCATCGCTGAAAAGATCTTTCCGGGGTCAGAGATCAAAGTACAGCTGGAGGAGGATTTCTCTATTGACGACGTATCCATTTATGATTAAATAAAAAATGCAGCTATGCAGTTACCAGGTAACTGCATAGCTGCATAACATATCCGGCAATTAGTATCCCGGGTTCTGTTCCAGGTTAGGGTTCAGATCTTTTTCCCCTACCGGGATCGGCCACAGGTAGTCGCGCAGTTTATCAAACGTGCGGGTTTCAATCTTCTTACCATTGTAGTTTTCAATAGGTGCATTCATCACGGTTTCAGCGGTTTTCCAGCGGCGGATATCGTTGTAATACAATCCTTCCCCGGCAAACTCCACGCGTCTTTCATGACGGATTTCTGCGCGCAGTGCATCTTTGGATAAAGAAGTGGAAATATGCGGCATTTTCACCCTGTCGCGGATCTTGTCGAGCGCAGCAAAGATGGTAGCATCCGGTCCGCTTACTTCGTTTTGTGCTTCTGCGTACATCATCAGGATGTCGGCATATCTCAATACGATAAAGTTGATATCAGACTGGCCGTCTTTCAGATCCGACTTATCTTTTGGCGGTGCAATACTATCATAAAGGCTATACTTCTTCATACCATAACCTGTAATAGCAAAACGGCTGGCTGGAATAATGGCGCCGCGGTACATATCGGTCGGATAGGTGAAGGTGCCGTACAAGCGCGGATCACGGCGGAGATACGGACTATCTGCCTTATATCCTGAAGCCGGATCAGTAATGGGCAATCCGTTATTCATGTAATAGGTTTTGGCCAGGTCCAGCAACGGTGCGTTGGTATTGTATTGCGTACAGATCAGGTCGAATGAGCTGCCCTGCTGTGGGAAAACATACTGCACATCAAAAATAACTTCCTTGTTATTTTCATTGGGCTGTAAAAACAATCCGCGGTAATCGGCAAAGAGTCCGTAGCCTGTGCCGGCCAGCCCCATAACGCTATAGGCTGCATCGGCTGCTGCCTTCCATTTCGTCAGGTCGTTGGATGGATTCAGCAACGGGCTGGCTTCGTATAACAGCACCCTGGCTTTCAGCGCCATGGCTGCGCCTTTGGTAGCCCTGCCTACATCCGCTCCTGTGTATTTCACTGGCAGAAGCGTAGCAGCCATATCCAGGTCTTTCAACACATTGGCTACCACTTCTGCACGTGGAGTACGCGGTAACTTAGCCTGGGCGGTTCTGTCCGGCGGATCCAGGATTAACGGCACTGCACCATAATAATTTTCAAGTATAAAGTAATAAAGCCCTCTCAGAAAATATGCTTCGCCTTTCATCCTTTTCCGGATGTCCGCCTCAATTGCAGTTACTTCATCTACCTTCTTCAAAAAAGTATTGCAACGGCCAATGCCGCTGTAACAATCGGAGTAGCGGTTAGTAACGATACCACCGGTACTGGACATCTGGGTACCACGGGCAATGGAGTTAAAGCTCATCGCATCCGTTTGGTTGTAAGCATTGGGAGAAAGGGTTTCTTCCCAAAGCGCGGTGGCATTGTTGGAGGTTTTACCACCAAATATGCCCTGGTTGCGCAATACAGAGTAGCAGCCCACCAGGCCGGCATTGGCCGCTTCCGGTGTTTGCCAGAAGGTTGATTCCGGGTAACGGTCGTGCGGAGAAGTATCGAGCAGGCTTTTGTTGCAACCTACAGCCAGGAGACCTGTGCAGAAAAGTAAGAGATATATCTTTTTCATACTATTCATAATTTGGATGTTTAGAAGGTAACGTTGATACCGCCATTAAAGGTTTTCAGCATTGGATAAGTATACAATGTTGTTTGATCCAGTATAGATTCCGGATCGAAATCCTTGTAACGGGAGAAGGTGAGCAGGTTTTCCGCGTTGATAAACACACTCACTTTCTGGATCCTTGCTTTCGACAACCATTGCTGTGGCAGTGCGTAGCCCAGCTGAATATTCTTCATTCTCAGGTAAGAGTTATCCCTTAACCAGAAAGTAGAGCGCTGGAAATTATCGATACTGCCGGTGCTGGTAGTTACAATAGGCAGGCGTGCGTCTCTTTTTTCCGGTGTCCAGGCATCCCTTGTCCATTCCCAGGTAGCATTGGCGCCGTTGTTAAACGGATAAGCCAGGTTAGCGGTAGGCAGCACCTTTACACCGCCAATTCCCTGAAAGGAAGCACTCAGGCTGATGCCTTTATAGCCCACATTGAATCCGAAACCATAGGTATACTTCGGTACGGAGGAAGAGCTGTTCACAATTACACGATCGTCGCCGTTAATGATGCCATCTTTATTAACATCCTTAAATTTGATGTAGCCGGGTTTTGTATTGGCAGATTGTTTTGCGCTGGCATCTATTTCTGCCTGGCTCTGGAAAATGCCTTCTGCCTGTAAAATATAAAAAGACTCAATGGGCGATCCCGCTTGTGTAATAGTACCTGTACCATAAATAATTTCACCATGCAGGTCCACTACTTCATTTTTATTATAAGCCACACTTCCATACACGTTCAGATCCACTTCGCCAATGTGATCACGGTATTGTGCTACTACTTCCAGCCCCGTATTATCTACCGTACCTACATTCTGTTTGGCGCCGGCCAGGTTACCTACCTGGGAAGGCATACCTACTTCACGAAGGATACCATTGGTGCGTTTCTTATAAGCATCAACGGTAAGGCCTATACGATTATTCCAGAAATTTACATCAACGCCCACATTGTAAGCATTGGTGATTTCCCATCTGAGTGTGGAATCTGCATCCGCAGTTTTTGCAGCGCCGGAATTTAATACACCGCCAAAACTGTAGTCTTCACCCAGGTTGACGGTTGGGTCTGTCGTGTACAGTGCAATGGCCTGGTTACCTAATTTACCGGCGGAAGCACGCAGCTTCAACACGTTGATGAAATCAGAATGAAAGAAGGCTTCTTTATCAATACGCCAGCCGGCAGATACGGAAGGGAAAAACGCCCAGCGGCTGTGTCTTCCCAGGCGGCTGGAACCATCATAACGGAAGGTAGCCTCCAGCAGGTATTTACCATCATAGTCGTAATTCAAACGGCCAAAATAAGATTCCAGCACATCGCGGGTAAGGTTTCCGGAGGTAGCGTTCCAGGTAGTACCCGCGCTTAATGCATCCAGTCGTCCATCCAGGTAACCATACATGCTGGTGGCCCATGAGTCAGAATCGAAGTTATCATAACTGGCGCCCACCATAGCAGAGAGATTGTGTTTCCCTTTGAACTGGTGTTTCCAGTCGAGCGTGTTATAGAAATGGATATTCATATCATTATAATCCGTTTTGGCTGACCGGGGCGCAGTAGCGGGACTGTTCCAGTTGATAGCGGCGCCTGTTTTCGGATTAAAGGTTTGCATGCGGGGAGTAAAGCCGCTGAGCAAACCATCATATTTATCCACACCAAACTTGATGTTATAGTTGATATCGAAAGGCAGTTTATATTCTGCAAAAACGGTAGTCAGGAAGCGCTGGATCTGTTTGGTCTGTAAACCGTTGTATGCCAGCATACGCGGATTCTCCCAGTTATTACGGCCTGCTGTTCTAAGCCAGGAGTTGCCATAGCGGCCATCCGGCAGGGTATCTGTGAGGATAGGCAATGTACGGGCCAGGTAAGTCCAGGTATCTGTATAAAACGGCGTGGTATAGGTTCTGTAGTAACCATCCATGGTGATACCGGCGCGCAGGCGTTTGGATACTTCCATGGAAGCATTCAGTCCAACGGAATATTTCTTCTCATGGTTACCAGGTCCGAAGAGGATACCGTCCCTGTCGAGGTAACCGAGTGATAAGCGATAATTGTATTTTTCTCCGCTGCCGGAAATGGCCAGGTCATGTTTTTGGATCACACCGTTTTTCAGGGCAATATCATACCAATTATTTGCGGGATAAGTGAAAGGATCTGTAGCCATTCCTTTCTGGTACTCCTCTATATCCGCTTCTGCGTATTCAATGGCTTTCCCTTCGTTGATGAGCGCCTGGTTTTTCAGTTTCATATACGCGATAGGATCGCTGATCACATCCGGCAGGTAGGTTGCTTTTTGCTGACCGTAGTAATAGCTGTAGTTAACGCGGGAGCTGCCTCTTCCTTTTTTAGTGGTAACGAGGATAACGCCGTTGGAGCCGCGGGAGCCATAAATGGCGGCAGCAGCATCTTTCAGTACTGTAACGGTTTCAATATCGTTTGGATTGAGTTCATCCATGGAGTATTCGATACCATCTACCAATACCATCGGCTCATTGGCTCTTGCATCAGTGCTGCCAAAAGTATTCAGTCCCCTGATACGGATGGTGCTGCGATCCACACCTGGCTGACTGTTGCTCAGGTTGGCGAATACGCCGGGCACGCCGTGCAATGCGTTACTTACGTTGGTAAGCGGCTGTCCTTCCTTATCCACCATATTCACGGTGGTGATGGCCCCGGTGAGCGTGGCTTTTTTCTGTGTGCCGTAACCGACCACCACTACATCGTTTAGTTTCTGGATATCTTCCTGTAACACTACCAGTACATTGGAAGATTTTACTTTCACCTCTTTGGGCAGGTAACCTATGAAGGTGAGTTTCAAGGTAGCGTCTTTAGGCGCGGTGAGTTTAAAAGCACCGTTTACATCGGTGGCGGCGCCGCGGCTGGTACCTGCCACCTGTACGTTCACCCCGATTAGTGGCGTGCCATTGGCGGCAGTTACCTTACCGGTAACGGGAATGTCCTGCGCCTGCAGGGATAAGCTGCCGGCGCCGATGATCCCGATACACAGCAACAGGAACGTGGCCGGTTTTAACAGGCGGAATCGTGAAAAGAATTTCATAAGTGTGTTTGTTTTTTTTGTTAGTATACTGGTAGATAAATAATGGTCAGAGCCCTGCTTCGCGTAATCTGTTTGGGTAATCGGTAATAATACCATCAACGCCCAGTGCTTTCAGCTTTTTCATTTCGTTAACGTCGTCCACTGTCCACGGAACAATCATAATATGTTTAGCATGGCATTTGCTCACCAGCTCCGGTGTTACCAGCTTGTAGTTAGGATTGTAGAAAAACGGTGTAAAGCCCAGTTGCTCCAGGTGCTGATCGAATCCGTTCTTTTTATCATCTGTCAGAAATCCCAGTGCCATATCAGGATATCTGCGGTGCAATACCTGTAGCGGGCGCATATCGAAAGACTGCACCAGCAGGCGTTTCCCGAGTGGCTGTAATTGTTTTACCGCCATCAGTTTATCCATATACTCTTCCGGTGCGGGTTGTTCTTTACCATCTGATTTTTCGGAAGATTTTATTTCCAGCAGATAGTAAGGTGCCGGCATATGATGCGCTTTCGTATAGGCTTCTACGGAGTCGATCATTTCAGAGAGCAGTGGTGCGTAAGAACGCATACGCTGTTGTTCCGGATAGGCCGGGTATGGTTTTTCCCCGATGATAAACGGCCGGATATCGGCATAGTTCATCTGGTAAAAAATATAGTCCGTGCGTTTTTCAGCGGGAATATCTTTTCCATCCGGTGTGGTAGTGTATGATGGCGTAAACGATGCGTCGTGGTACACCATTACCTGTCCGTCTTTCGTGATATGCACATCAAACTCAATGGTATTGGCGCCTTCCGTTAACCCACGGTACATGGCAGGAATGGTATTCTCCGGCATCAAACCTCTTGTGCCGCGATGTCCTACTTTATAAAAAGAAGGATACCCGTTTTTTGCAGCAGTGGTTGTTTTAGTTGTTTTACATGCATTAAAGGTGCATACAGCGGCTACCGCCATGGCGCAGCCTATGAGACTGATATTAAACTTTGTTTTCATTGCGCGTGGTTCTAACGTGTTATTAATTGCGTATATAGGTAAACGTTATCTACTTCAGTAACAGGTACAGTGAAGCGGCGATTACAGCGCCGGCCAGTGGCCCGAAAACAGGTACCCAGGCGTAATTCCAGTCGCTGTGTCCTTTTCCTTTTATGGGCAGCAGTGCGTACATGATGCGCGGACCCAGGTCCCTGGCTGGGTTGATAGCGTAGCCCGTAGTGCCGCCGAGCGACAACCCGATAGACCATACCAGCAACATTACCGGCATGGCGCCGAGTGAACCCAGTCCCACCGGTGTTTTCTCCGGTCCTACTTCTGCGTTGGTGAAATAGAAAATAGTAAACAGCAATACAAAGGTGCCGGTAGCCTCACAGATGAAGTTGCGCCAGGTATTTCGTATAGCCGGCTCCGTACAAAACACCGCACGCTGCAAACCTTTGTCGGGTGTATTATTAAGATGATCTTTGTAATTGAGCCATACCAGTGAAGTACCCAGCATAGCGCCCAGCATTTGCATGGCAATAAACAAAGGCACATCTGCCCAGTTGAATTTGCCGGCAGCAGCCAGTGCGATGGTAACGGCGGGATTAAGGTGCGCGCCGCTGTAAGGGCCGGCGAACACTACGCCTATATACACCGCCAGCGCCCAACCGGTGGTGATCACAATCCAGCCGCTGTTGTTACCTTTGGTTTGATGCAGTACCACGTTGGCCACCACGCCGTTTCCCAGCAGCAGCAATAAGGCAGTACCTATGAATTCAGCTAAAAAAGGATACATAGTTTATAATTTTATTGGTGAGCCCATGCTTTTGCGGCATTTACTGCGCGGTTCCATCCATTGATCCATTGCTGGCGTTGTTCCTGTTCCAGGTTGGGAGAGAAACATTTATCCATTTTCCACTGGCTGGCAATTTCTTCCAGGTTCTGCCAGTAGCCTGTGGCCAGGCCGGCGAGATACGCAGCACCCAGCGCAGTTGTTTCTGTAATACCCGGCCGCACAACTTTCGTTTGCAGGATATCTGCCTGGAACTGCATCAGCAGGTTGTTACCGGTAGCACCGCCATCTACTCTCAATTCTTTTATGCTGATATTGGCATCTGCTTCCATCGCTTTCAGCACTTCCATTGTTTGATAGGCAATGCTTTCCAGTGCAGCGCGTGCAATGTGCGCAGCGTTGGTGCCGCGTGTCATGCCTACGAGTGTACCGCGTGCGTGTTGATCCCAGTGCGGAGCGCCAAGTCCTGCAAAAGCGGGTACCAGGTATACGCCATCATTTTGTTCCACGCTGGCAGCGAGTGCTTCCACTTCAGAGGAGGCCCGGATGATACCGAGACCGTCGCGCAGCCATTGCACAATAGCGCCGGCGATAAAGATGCTGCCTTCCAGTGCGTATTGTACCTGTCCGTTTACTTTCCAGGCCACCGTGGTGAGGAGATTATTTTTACTGATGATCGGTGTGTTACCAATATTCATCAGCATAAAACAGCCGGTGCCATAGGTATTTTTCACCATGCCTGGAGCGGTGCACATTTGCCCGAAGAGCGCCGCGTGCTGATCGCCTGCCACGCCTGCAATCGGGATCTGTACGGCAAAGATGCCGGGAGCGGTTTCGCCGCATACTTCACTCGATTGTTTTACTTCCGGCAGCATAGCGGCAGGAATATCCAGCATAGCCAGCAGTTCATTGTCCCATGCCTGGGTGTGGATATTAAACAGCATGGTGCGGGAAGCGTTGGTGATATCAGTAGCATGTACTGCGCCATGGGTGAGGTTCCAGATCAGCCAGGAGTCTACCGTTCCGAAAGCCAGCTTGCCTTCGTTGGCGCGTTCCCGTGCCCCAGGCACATTGTCCAGGATCCACCTGATTTTTGTGCCGGAGAAGTAAGCATCAATGACCAATCCTGTTTTTTCGCGTACCAGGGTTTCTTTACCTGCTGCTTTGAGATCGTCGCAAAAACCGGCCGTACGCCTGTCCTGCCATACGATGGCATTGTACACGGGCTTACCGGTTTCGCGGTCCCATACCAATGTGGTTTCGCGTTGGTTGGTGATACCGATAGCGGCAATGTTACCACCTTCCAGGCCTACTTTCGCCATTGCTTCGGTGGCTACGCCGATCTGGCTGCTCCATATTTCAGCGGGATCGTGTTCCACCCATCCCGGTTGCGGGAACAGTTGTGTAAATTCTTTCTGCGCCGTGGAAATAATTGCGCCTGCTTTGTCGAAGATAATGGCCCTTGAGCTGGTCGTGCCCTGATCCATTGCCATAATGTATCTGATCATGTTTTTCTTTTTTCCCGTGGATTTTTACGTGGATGTTGATTTCGTTTAGTCTATGCCGTAACCTTCAGTTGTTTATAGGTAGTGCCATTTTTCAGGAGGTAGTGTTGTGCCACCTGTATAAAATCCTTCACTTGTTTTTGTTGCCAGTTCATATCCCTGTTCATTTCTGCGGCCATAATGGCGGCTGTTACGGGCGCCATGTCTATAGCGGCCTGCGCATCCAGGAAGAGTGCGCGCAGGCGCCTGGCCAGCACATCTTCCACGGTTTGGGCCATTTCATGTTTCACTGCCCATATCACCTGTGCTTTGATGTATGGCAGGCGTGGATGCAGCTGTTCTTTCATGTCGGGATGCAGTGAAATAAATGCCTGTATCCTGGCGGCGTCGCTGCCGTATATGTCCAGCGGTGCGGGCGCGGATGGTTGTTGCTGATACCCGTGGATATGCAGTGATTTTGTTTTGCATCCTACCGGTACCAGTCCGCCGGTTTTGATGGCCTGGTCCACCGTATCTTCTGCCATTTTGCGGAAGGTGGTCCACTTACCGCCGGTGATGGTGATGAGTCCGGAGGGCGCTACCAGTATTTTATGGCTGCGGGAAATTTCCTTCGTACTGCCGGTTTCTTTTTGCGGTGCTGCCAGCGGCCGTAATCCGGCAAACACGCTGAGCACATCTTCCCGTGCAGGCGGACGGTCAAGATATTTACCTGCGGTATTTAAAATAAAGCTGATCTCTTCTTCCAGTGCGATGGGTTCCATACTGTGTTCATCGAGCGGCGTGTCGGTTGTTCCCAGGAGTACTTTATTGTTCCAGGGTACGGCAAACAGTACGCGGCCATCATCCGTTTTCGGGATCATGATAGCGCTTTTACTGTTGAGGAAAGAGGGATCCAGCACCAGGTGCACACCCTGGCTCGGCTTTACCATATTGGGTGCTGCCGGGTTATCCAGTTGCAGTACTTCATCTACAAATACGCCGGTGGCGTTGATCACAGTTTTGGCCCGGAGCGTATAGGTTTCATTGGTTTCCAGGTCCTGTGTGCGTACGCCGCTTATTTTGCCGGCGCTGTTTTTAACGAGGCCGTTTACCTTGAAATAGTTGAGCAGTACGGCGCCGTTTTCAGCGGCAGTTTGCGCAATATCAACCGCCAGGCGGGCATCATCAAATTGTCCGTCGTGATAAACGATTCCACCTTTCAGTCCTTCTTTCCGGATGGTAGGGAGCCGGTTGATCACTTCCGATCTGCCGATGTGCCGGGAGCGTCCGAGGCTGAGTTTCCCGGACAAAAGATCATAGATCTTGAGGCCGATGGTATAAAAGGGGCCTTGCCACCAGTTATACTGCGGGATGATGAATTGCTGGTTGTGTGCCAGGTGCGGGGCATTGTTAAGTAGCAGTCCTCTTTCGTACAGGGCTTCCCGTACGAGGGCAATGTCGCCCTGCGCCAGGTATCTTACCCCGCCGTGTACCAGTTTGGTACTGCGACTGGAAGTTCCTTTGGCAAAGTCGGCCTGCTCCAGTAATAATGTCCGGTAGTTCCTGGTGGCGGCATCCATTGCTATACCAAGACCCGTAGCTCCGCCACCTATAATGATAAGATCCCAGGGTTGTTCACCGGCTTCCTTTAATTGCCTGATTGATTCAGTTCTTTTCATTTTATTCCCCTATAACTTTTAATTTGTTTCATTTATTTTCTTTGCAATAGTAATAAAAACAAAAAGAAATAATTTGAAACCAAAGTATAAAATAAAATGAAAAAGGTGAAAAAGTTATTGATGAATGGAAAAGAAATAAAAAGAAAAATATAATATTATATTAATCAATTAGATAGATATAAATATAATATCATTATATCTTCATTTGATTTCATATTCTGAATTTAGAAGATCAAAATGAAGGATATTAACTACTGAATACGCAATCATATTTAATCAAATGAAACTAAATTACCGGATATTTGTAAGGAGCATCTTTTTCAGATTATCCCGTGTCAACACACTTTAATACGTTATTTTTATCTGATATGTCTATGATCAATATTGCGGAACGTCATAAGTTTATTCTCGGCAAACTGCACGAGAAGGGATATGTTAATGTACTGGAGCTATGTAAGGAGCTGGATGTATCGGGCGTGACTATACGAAAAGATCTGAAGCTGCTGGAGGATAAGTCGCTGTTATTCCGCTCACATGGAGGCGCCACGGTGCATAATCCATATACCATGGACAAACCGGTGAATGAAAAGGAGAATATACGCCGGGAGGAAAAGCAACTGATAGGGCAGGCTGCCGCTGCACTCATCGTACCGAACGATGCAATCATCATTGCTTCGGGCACCTCTGTGCAGGCATTGGCAAAAAATATTCAACCCAAAGGGCATCTTACCGTTATCACCGGCGCGCTGAACGTAGCGCTGGAATTATTGCGCCGGCCGGAGATTGAAGTGATCCAGCTTGGCGGGCATCTCCGTAACAGCTCTACTTCTGTTACCGGGTCTTATGCAGAAAAAATACTGGAAGATTTCTCCTGTAGTAAACTGTTCCTCGGGGTAGATGGTATCGACCTGGAGTTTGGTCTTACTACCACCAATATCATGGAAGCGCACCTGAACCAGAAAATGATGGCCACTGCGCAGAAAACCATTGTACTCGCGGATTCCAGCAAATTCGGAAAGCGGGGCTTCGGTCGCATTTGTGCCCTCGAAGAAATAGATGAAGTGATTACCGACAGCGGTATTTCCGAACATATCGTCAGGAAAATGGAAGATATGGGCGTGAAAGTAACAGTAGTATAAGAGGAAGACGATTGTCTTCCTCTTCTTTTTATTTAATATTCTGCAAACGTTCCGTCTTTATAACACCACAACCACTGCTCACCCGGCTCCGCGGAAGATATCACCGGATGGTCCGTTTGATGATAATGCTGCGTCATGTGCTTTGCCGGTGAATCATCGCAGCAAAGCGTAACACCACAGGTTTGACAGGTACGCAGGTGCAGCCATTTACCATGTTGTTTGATGCATTCTTCGCAAACATGATCGGCACTAACCTTTACTTCGGTTATTGCTTCAAGGTGTGAACATAAAGCCATAAAAAATATTTTAAACTTCTGCCAGGTACTTATGCACCAGGCTAATACTCATGGAGCCCTCCCCTACGGCAGAGGCCACGCGGCTCATAGCGCCTGACCGTACGTCGCCGGCTGCAAAGATACCAGGACAGCTGGTTTCCAGCAGATACGGTTCGCGGTTGAGCTTCCAGAGCTTACCAAAATAATCAAACGATTTCATTTCCCTGCCGGTTTGCACATAGCCTTTTTCATCTTTGATGATGAGATCTCCCAGCCAATCGGTGTAGGGCCTTGCGCCGATAAAAATATATAACGCATCCGCAGGCACTTCTTTCACTTCCTGTGTTTGCAGGTTTTCTATCTTCAGCTTTTCCAGCCGGTCGGTACCCGAAGCCTCCACTATTTCACTGTTGTTCAGAATGCTGATGTTGGGAATATCCCGGATCTGGTCTATCAGGTAAGACGACATAGTCGCATTCAGATTTTCTTTCCGGATAAGAATGTATACTTCCTTTGCGAACTTTGAGAGATACACCGCTGCCTGGCCGGCGGAGTTACCCCCTCCCAGGATGTACACGCTCCGGTCGCGGCACGAGGCGGCTTCCGTGGTAGCAGCGCCGTAATAGATGCCTGCCCCGGTGAACTTTTCTATGCCAACGGTATCCAGCTTGCGGTAATCCACCCCGGTGGTAATCACAACAGCGCGTGCATTTATTTCTGTGCCATTTTCCAGGCAAACAATTTTATAATCTGCTTTGAGTTTGATCTCTTTCACCGACTGCGGCGATAAAAACTCCGTACCAAACCTGGTAGCTTGCGTAATCGCGCGCCGTGTGAGTTCTGCCCCGCTCAGTCCCGAAGGAAAGCCCAGGTAGTTTTCAATACGGGAACTGGTACCTGCCTGTCCGCCGGGAGCATGACGTTCTATCAGCAGGGTTTTTAATCCTTCAGAAGCGCCGTATACAGAGGCGGCCAATCCTGCCGGACCGGCGCCGATGATCACAACATCATAGATCTCGTTTTTCAGGGTGGGATTCAGTCCTATTTTCGCTGCAATATCAATGATGGCAGGAGCTGTCATTACTTCTCCGTGTTCCAGTATGACTACAGGTAAAGCGGATGTATCCAGGTTATTCAGCTGCAACAGCAATTTTCCTTCGTCGCTGTTAGCATCAATGGAATGATAGGGAATCAGGTTGCTGGCCAAAAATTCCTTAATGCGGTAGGCATCTGACGAAAAAGGATAACCTACTACTTTAATCCCCTGAAATTCCGGGCGGTAATTGGTTTGCCAGTCGTCGAGCAGATCATTGATAACAGGGTACAGCTTTTCTTCCGGCGGATCCCAGGGCTTCTGGAGATAGTAATCCAGCCGCAATTCATTGATGGCTTTTATGGCGGCGTTGGTATCCGAATAAGCGGTGAGTAATACACGTTTGGCGGCAGGAAATATTTCCATCGCCTGCTGCAGAAAATCAACACCTTCCATTTCCGGCATCCGCTGATCGGAAATAAAGATGGCCACAGTATCATTCCTGTTTTTCAGTTCCACCAGGCTTTGCAGCGCTTCATTGGCGGAAAGGGTGCTCAAAATGCGGTACGACTTCCGGTAATACGATTTCAGGTCCTGCGTGATGGCATTCAGCACCTGTCTATCATCATCTATAACAAATATTATGGGCAGACTCATATCTTCTACATTAATTATTCTCTATGGGAAATGAAATGGTAAAAATGGTTTTACCGGGTACAGAAGTTTGTTTCACTGATCCGCGATGACGCTGCACAATTTGTGATACTACATCCAGTCCCAGTCCTGTTCCTTTTCCCAGATCTTTGGTGGTAAAAAAAGGTTCAAATATGCGTGATTGTATTTCTTCGGGGATGCCCGGGCCATTATCGGTAATGGTGATATGCACACACTGGCGGTCCTTTGTGGTGGCTATTTCCAGCCGTCCTTTTTTAGCAGGCTCCATGGCATCCAGCGCATTATCCACGAGGTTGGTCCATACCTGGTTCAGCTCTCCGGGCAGCGCTTTTATTTTTGGCAGTGAGGCATCATAATTTTCCACCAGCTCCACATTTCCTTTTCTAAACCGGTAATCCAGCATGGCCAGTGTGTTGTGGATGCCGCTATGGATATCAATAAATTGCTTATCCGGCTCCTGGTCCATGTAGGTATATCTTTTCACGGCGCTTACCAGGTCGAATATTCTTTTTGAAGAGATCTGCAGGTCGCCTACCATCCGGTTGGCTTCCAGTGCGCCATGTATCCAGCTGAAGATCACATCCAGGTGCGCGGGGTCAAACAGCCGGCTGAAATCTTCCAGCACCGTGGTTTCTACCCCATACTCCGCCAGTATTTCTGCTATTTCTATCCGGGAGATATTTTTGCTGTCCATCCAGTCTTCGATAGCAGTCGTTTTATCAGACAACTCCAGCACCGTAGGTGCTTTCACCGGCTTGTTGCTCCACCATTGCTGGAGGTTATCAACAATAGCGGTGGCCTGCTCCTGTGATAAACACAGCGCTGCCATCTCTTTAAATATGGCGGGAATATGGCTGATATTTTCAAACAGTTTATCCGAGCTTCTGCAAATGGCGGCTACCGGGTTATTCAGTTCATGGGCCAGGCCCGCAGACAATTTCCCCAGCGCCATCATTTTCTCGTTCTGCTGCTGCGAGGAAGTGGTTTCCCGCACGCGGCTCGTCATGATATGCACCAGTGCTTCCGTTAGTTCGTAATGCTGTTCAATATGTGCTTTAATTTTTTCCGACGGGCAAATCAGCAGCCGGGTATCTTTCAGGCACAGGCCATTTCCCATGGCGTTTTTCACGCGGGAAAAAGGCAGCCACCCGGTAATGTTATCGTCGTTCAGTTCCACAATTTCCCGGTAATGCCCGTTGATGGTGGCGGAGATACGTATCTTTCCTGAAATCACAATGATGGTGGCATTCACTGGATCGCCGGCTTTAAACATCAGTTCGCCTTCCGGCACCAGCTTTTCCTCCGACTGGGATATCAGCCACTGCAGTTGTTCCAGCGGCACTTCTTTGAGAGCAGGAATACTTTTTAGTTGTATCGCAGTGATAGGTTCCATATAATTAGCGCTAATGGTCAGTTCTCAAATATAAGCTTTCAGCATCCCAAAAGCAAAAGGCCGTCCTTCCGGGCGACCTTGCTTCTTTTAACCAGTAATAAAGATATGCGGCTTTACAATAATTCAACCGTATTTTTCAGCCTGATATCGGCGGAAGAGGCGCCAATCATGAGGTCGAATGTACCCGGTTCGGCTATCCATTGCAGCTGGCTGTTGAAAAACGACAGCTTTTCCTTGCTGATGGTGAAGTGAATGGTTTTGCTTTCTCCCGGCTGCAGCTTTATCTTCTGAAAATCTTTCAGCTCTTTCACGGGCCGGGTAACGGAAGCTTCCCGGTCTCTCAGGTACAGCTGTACTATTTCCTCGCCGGCATACGTGCCGGTATTGGTGAGTTTAAACGCTACATCGATGGTTTGGCCGCTGTTCATTTTATTTGTGCTCAGTGTAAGTCCTTCGTATTTAAAAGTGGTGTAACTGAGCCCGTATCCGAAAGGAAACAGCGGGTCGTTAGCCACATCGAGGTAGTTGGAATGAAATTTCTGTGTGGGGCCTTCCGGTTGCGGCCGGCCGGTATTTTTATAATTGTAGTAGACAGGGATCTGGCCTACGTTCCGGGGGAAGCTCATGGTGAGTTTTCCGGAAGGGTTATAATTTCCGAAGAGTACATCTGCGATGGCGTTGCCGGCTTCGTGGCCCTGGAACCATACTTCCAGTAAGGAAGTAGCCTGTTCATTTTCGGTGGCAAGGGTTAATGGCCTTCCGCTCATTACCACTACTACCAGGGGTTTGCCGGTTTGTGCCAGGGCGGTCAACAGTTTACGCTGACTTTCCGGGATACCTATATCCGACCTGCTGGCGGCTTCCCCGCTCATTTCAGAGGCCTCTCCCACCACGGCCACTACCACATCTGCCTTGGCGGCTGTGGTAATGGCCTCTGTGAGCAGCTGCTCCGGTGTGCGGGTATCAATCTCTATTCTTTCACCAAATACATTTACTTTTTTGGCAAAGCTGGTATCATCGCTGATGTTAGCGCCTTTGGCGTAGAGGATATTTACATTGCTGCCGGCTACCTGTTTCATACCGTCGAGTACGGGTACCGACAACTGCGCGTCGCCACTCACCGCCCAGGTGCCGAGCATATTGCTTTTGTTATTGGCCAACGGCCCTACGAGTGCAATGGTACCTGATTTTTTCAGCGGCAATGTTTGCCGGTCGTTTTTCAGTAGCACGCAGGAACGGGCGCCCAACTCTCTTGCTGCCTGCCTTTTATCTGCGCTCAGCACTTCTTTGGCAGCGGCAGCAGTATTGCAGTAGCGGTAGGGATCTTCAAACAGGCCGAGTTTATATTTTGCTTCCAGCACCCGGCGGCAGGCATCATTGATGTCATTCAGTGTTACTTTTCGCTCTTTCAGTGATTTTTGTAAGGTGGTCACAAAACCTTCGCCTACCATGTCCATATCCACACCCGCTTTCAATGCCAGCGCCGATACCGTTTGCAGGTTGCCCAGGCCGTGTGCCATCATTTCATTGATAGCGGTATAATCCGTTACCACAAAACCTTTGAAGCCCCATTGCTTGCGGAGCAGGTCTGTCAGCAGCCACTTATTGGCCGTAGCCGGTATGCCATCAATTTCATTGAAGGAAGTCATGACGCTACCGGCGCCGGCATCTATGGCCGCTTTATACGGCGGCAGGTAGTATTCATACATTTTGATGCGGCTCATATCGGTGGTGTTGTAATCCCTGCCTGCTTCGGCCGCGCCATATAAGGCGAAGTGCTTTACACATGCCATCACGCTGTTTTTATCACCGAGGCGGTTACCCTGGTATCCGCGCACCATGGCGGCGGCGATTTTTGAACCCAGGTACGTATCTTCCCCCGAGCCTTCTGCTACGCGGCCCCATCGCGGGTCGCGGGCGATGTCCACCATCGGCGAATACACCCAGCAAAGACCATCGGCGCTGGCTTCTGTTGCCGCCAGCCGCGCGCTGTGTTCTATCAGCGGCAAATCCCAGCTGCAGGATAATCCCAGCGGAATAGGAAAAGTGGTTTTGTAGCCGTGGATCACGTCAGATCCAAAGATCAGCGGAATTTTAAGCCTGCTTTTAGTGACAGCCAGTTCCTGCGCCTGCCGGATCTTTTCCACACCAATTACACCAAACAAACCGCCCACATTTCCTTTGCTGATTTTTGTCTCCACATCACTGCTTACCACCGAGCCGGTAGCTACGCCACCGCCGGGTGTAAGCAAATTCAGTTGCCCGATCTTTTCTTCCAGCGTCATTTTTCCCATCAGCGCATTCACGAAAGTATTCATTTTCGCGTTGGTTGTCTGCGCCTGTACCTGGCCGGCAACTGACAGTATCAGCGCCACCAGCGTACTTTTCAAAAGGGTATGTATCTCTTTCATACTGTTTGTTTTATTCTGCTTTTATCACCTTAGTTCTGGCAGATACGCCGTTTTCATTGATGGCTTCTATACAAAAATAATAGGGGTGCTCTTTGTCCATGCCTTTGAAGTAGTAATCATTGTTGTTATGCACCATGATGCAGCTGTACAATTTATCCGGTGAGGTGCCGGTATAAATGTTGTATGCATATGCATTATCTACCGGCGACCATTTAATCCATGCGCTTCGTTTATCCTTCTCCGTGCGAAGCACCAGCAGGTCTTTCACCGTATCTGGTACCGCGCCGTTGCCGTTGCCAAATACCCTTAGCCCACTGAGCGCAAATTTTCCGCCGGGCATATGGATGTTCTCCATTTTGATATAACGCGCCTGCACCGGCTTTGCTAACTCAATATAATCGTGCGGTACATCTTTGCGTTGTTTGCTTTTATCGGCCAGCATCTTCCAGTGTTTTCCATCTTCCGAAAACCAAAGTATATACTGGTGATAAATAGCTGTTTGCTTACCCAGAAACGGAGCATCCTGATCGGCATAGTTTACCTGTACTGCATTTACGCGGCTTACTTTCCCGAGGTCTGTTTGTATCCATTCGCCTTTGTTGCCGGTGGCGGCACTCCAATACGTTTTTATGCTTTCATCTACAGCGTTATTGGGTACATAACCGCCATAGGTGGAAGATACGGAAACCGGTTTGTTATAGTTCAGCAGCATCCAACCGGTAAACCCGGCGTTATCAAAAGCGGTGGTATCAGCGTTCCTTGAAATATAATGCGGGTAGTCGCCGAAAGAAGTATTACAAAACATCACATCTTCCTTATCGAAGCCGGCAGGCCAGTAGCCGATACGGCGTTCAAAGCTGTTTTTTACGGCGATTACCATGGTAGATACATGCCACCAAAATCCTTTATTATCCTGGAATGTAGCGCCATGACCCGCACCACGGGCATAACCTCCGGGCTTATACGAAACTGGGTCTGACTGCGGCGTAAAAGGCCCCAGCGGATGATCGCCTACCACTACTCCATCGGCATAGCCGCTGAACTCTGTTCCCGGAGCGCCGTATTGCAGGTAATATTTCCCGTGGTGCTTTGTCATCCACGCGCCTTCAATGAACGGGTCCAGGAAAGTATTATCCAGGTTTTCGCCGAACCGTTGCCAGCCATAGCGGTCCGGCTCCAGCAGGTACATTTCCTTTCTCGTGCCTTTCGGTTGCAGGGTACTGCGATTCATTTCCACGCCATACAGCGGATAGCGATTGCTGCTGCCGTTGTACATGTACAAACGGCCATCATCATCTGCAAAAAAAGCAGGATCCCAACCGCCTATCTGCAGCGAGTCGATTGCTTCTTTCCATTCATTTCCTTTAGGATTAGTGCTCATCCAGATGGGGAAGTCGCTGGTATAGGTAGATCCGAATACGAGCAAGGTATCACCCATTACCCAGGCCGCAGGCGCGCATAGTTCGTCGTACACATGATGATACGGCTTCAGGAATTTCCTTTCCACAAAATGCCAGTTGAGCAGGTCCGGGCTCCACCAGTATCCCCATTGATTGGTGGAAAACAGGTAGTAGTCGCCTTTGTAATTTACAATTACCGGATCGGCGGTAGCACGGTGTTTCCCCCAGGTGGTGAAGTTGGGAATAGGACAATAGCCGTAGTCGATATTCACCGGATTACAATAGGTTGTTTGCGCAGTTGTATCCATGCTTATGAACAGGATCACCAGTGCATATATCCATCTTTTCATCATCACTATTTTTCCGTTATTTCAAAGTCAAGTTTCTTTAGTCCCTGCTTAATCTCCGGGCAGCTCATGAACAACTTCCACAACAACCCGGTGCGGTAGTTTTCTATCATTACAACAATGGGTCCCTGGTCAATGGCCAGGTGCGAGGATGCATACCATTGCTTTGTTTCGTTGAAGGCGTCAGTAAAGCCATACTCCGTCCAGATTCTATCGCCCAGGTCGTAGTAAAAATGTTTCAGCGCCTGCATAGAATACTCAGGCGTGTATGGGAACGCCGATAATGCCGCCGTGGGTGTGATCGTACCCAGGTCATTCTCCGGCGAGTGTGCATTATATCCGTCGTAGGTGTCGCTGGCGGTGAGTCCCCAGCAATTGGCGCCGTAGCCTTTAAATCCTTTTGGATTACGAACACAGTGTTCGCGGTTGATAAGCGTATGATGCAGGTTTTGTTCCCAGTAATCGGCGTAACGGTCCTTTAAGCCGTGTGGATTTAAGCCCAGGAAAGAGTAGTGAGAGAAAAACAATGGTCCGCCGTAATCAAATCCCAGCGGGAGTTTAATGCCATAAAAGGTACGGTCGTTCCTGAAATAAATATTATTCACCCAGCCCTGGTGATATACTTCCGGGTTGATGGCATAGCCGGGAGATGAAGCGGCCAGCACATACGTGATAAGGCATTCGTTCCATCCTTTGATTTCGTGGTTCATGCTCCAGCCGTTGTTGGGGCTCCAGTGCCAGTACAATACATTTCGTCCGCCCTGTGTGTACCAGTTCCATTCTGTTTCATTCCAGGTCCAGTTGATCTTATTTCGTAGCTCCGTTTCCGTTGGATTGTCATTGCTGAAGTACTGGCGGGCGCAAAGGAGTCCCTGGAACAGGAAGGATGTTTCCACCAGGTCGCCGCCATCATCTTTACGGCTGAAGGGAATCGTTTTGCCTGTGTTACCATTCAGCCAGTGCGGAAAAACACCATGGTAGCTGTCTGCCTTCCGGAGGAAGTTCACTATTTTCAGGAGCCGTTGTGCGGCGGCCTCACGGGTGATCCATTTACGTTCAGCAGCTACAATGATCGCCATTACGCCGAAGCCGGTGCCACCGGTGGTAACCACTTCATCACCGTAATCAAAGGATTTGTTGCTGCGTTCGCGCGCCATACCAGATACCGGGTGACCAAAATCCCAGAAGTAGCGGAACGTTTGTTTTTGTACCAGTTCCAATAATTGTTCGTCCGACATTTTTTGCCGGTTAACTTTGATCTTCTTTTGTGCCCTTGCCGGCTGCAGCAGGAAAAACAAACAGCCGATAAACAGTATATACTTCATTCTTTTTCTTTTTTTAGAGATGTGGGCTGGTAAAGCCGAGGTTATGCATACCGGTTTTTATTTCCGGGCAGCTCATGAACAGGTTCCACAATAATCCGCTGCGGTAATTTTCTATCATCACTATTACCGGCCCCTGATCGATGGCCAGGAATGAGTTGGCAAACCAGATATAGTGAAGGGAGAAAGCATCTGTAAAGCCGTACTCCTTCCAGATTTTATCGCCCAGTTTGTAATAAAAGAATTTCAGCGCCTGCATGGATTCCTGCGGCGTATACGGGAAAGACGACAACGCGGCAGTGGGTGCAATTACGCCCACATCATTGGTGGGTGAACTCGCCGTATATCCGTTGGGGATATCACTGGCGGTGAGGCCCCAGCAACCGGCGCCATAGCCATAATTCTTTTCCGGGTTGGCAACGCAATAGGCGTAGTTGATGCGGGTATGATTCACCACCTGCTCTTCATAATCCGCATAAGTATCTTTTAATCCTTTGGGATTGATGCCCAGGAACGAGTAATGCGAGAAAAACAGCGGGCCGCCCATAGCGGGGCCTAGCGGCAGTTTGATATTATAATAAAGATTATTGTTGCGCATGGCGCCGTTATTTGCCCAGCCGCTGTCGTAGGTAGCTTTTGGTATGGGCGTTTTTGCGGAGGCGGCGAGAATATAGGTAATAAGACATTCGTTCCATCCTTTTACCGGCAGGTTCATGTCCCATTTATACTCGTTGCTCCAGTGCCAGTACAGCACGTTTGCATTATCTTTCCGGAACCAGTTCCATTCTACTGCATTACAAACAGCATTGATATCATTTCGTAGCTGCGTTTCCGTTACATCTGCATTTTTAAAGTATTGGCGCGCGGTTAATAGTCCCTGGATGAGATAGGATGTTTCCACCAGGTCGGCGCCATTATCCTTTGTGCTGAAAGGAATAGCTGCGCCGGTGCTGCCGTTAAGCCAATGCGGGAATGCGCCATGAAAGCGCGTCGCCTTTGTGCCCAGGAAAGTGGTTATTTGCTGTATGCGTGCCAGTCCTTCGCTGCGGGTAATAAAGCCGCGTTCTATCCCGGTGATGATGGCCATGATACCGAAGCCGGAGCCGCCGGAGGTAACGGTTTCACCGCTGGTGTTTCGTTCGCGTACGAGGCCACTAACCGGGTGACCGAAGTCCCAGAAGTATTTGAATGTTTGTTGCTGCACCAGTGTAAGCAGGGCTTCGTCGGAGATGCGCGGAAACTTATCGGTGGTATCGATAGCGGTTACCAGCGACAATGAAACGGCCGATTGGAGCTTCGCATTTTTCACCGACAATAAACCTGCGCCTACACTAACCGTATAGGCGGTGAGGTTAGACAATGGCGCCACCGGTTTCAGTACAAGGGTGCTGTCGCCATGCTCCCACGCTACACTGTAAGGCACGTTACCACCGCTTTTAGCGGTAAAGGAACAGGCGGCGGCAACAGCACTGCGCAATACGGCGTCTGAAAAAGAAATCCTGATGGCGGGTTGTGTGCCGGTACCATAATAGGAAAAACCGGCAGACACGCTATCCACGCTCAGGGCCTGAAAGCTGAAGGAGGGCGGCGTAACGGGCGGAGGCGACGTATTGTCGCCCCCGCCCTTACTGCAACCTGTTGTTATTATCAATAATAAACAAGCTATCCATTTCATAAAAAACTATTTACCCCGCCCTTCCAGTTTAACGAGGGCGCTGACATCCGCTTCTTCCAATGCTTTATTATAGATCCTTACTTCATCGAGACCGCCGGTGAGGTAGCTGGCCCAGTCCTGTGCAGTGGCTTCAGAAGTGAGACTGGGAACGGTCTGGAACTGAGAAGTACCAAATACCATTTTGCCGGGATTGAGGAACTGGATCGGGCCTGCCCCGCTCTTCACGTGTGTGGCGATCCTTATTCCATTTACATATACCTTAAAAGAATCCACACCGTTATATGACAGGGCGAGATTGGTCCACCTGTCCCATACATTCTGCAAGTCATAGTTACCCAGCCATGCTTCGCCCTGCGCGCTGGCTACGTGCATTTTCAGTACTGCCTTCGTATCGGTACTGCCATTTTCAAAAAAGATATCGATGTTGCCCCAGAAGCTTTTGGTATTGCTGAGGCTCAACAGTCCAACAATACCTTTGGTATTCTGCGGGTTGTTTACCCACAGCGTGATCGTAAATGCTTTGAGGCCGGTGATAGCAGTTCCTGGTGTGAACAGCGCGTATGCTTTTTCAGCGCCTTTAAGGCTGCGGCCTTTGATGCCTGTTGTGAAAGAGGTACCGTTGTTGTCGCAGTTTGTTTTAGAGACGCTGTCGGTGAGGTTATCGTTGAATCCCCAGTAGGCCACCAGGTTGCCCGGCGCAATTTCGGAGGCGCTGGTGTAACCACCGATAGACAGTGCCGGTTTATAGCTGTCGGCATCAAACTTTTTATAGCAGGACGACGCGAACAGCGTGATGGCTGCCAGCAGTATGTATGATTGATATCTGAAGTTCATAGTAGTTTTATTAGAGATTAGTAACCCGGATTTTGTGTCAGTGTTCCTGCGCTGATATCAATTTCATTCTGCGGAACAGGCCATACTTCATTTTTCCCGGCCACGAAGCCTTTGGCGCTAAACAGGGCAGCGCCTCTTCCCTGGCGGATCACATCGAAGTAGCGATCGTTTTCCATGGCCAGTTCTACTCTTCTCTCATGCCAGATTGCATTGCGTAATGCTACTTTATCGGTAGTGGTTACATCCGGGAGAATGGCGGCATTGCCGCCGCGGGCACGGGCCCTTACTGCGTTCAGCGAACTGAGTGCCAGGGCGGTATTGCCTTGCTCATTCGCTGCTTCTGCATTCATCAGCAGCACTTCCGCGTAGCGGATTGCACGAAAGTTCTGATCGGCG
Organism: Chitinophaga sp. RCC_12; assembly: GCF_041360695.1. Taxonomy (NCBI): domain Bacteria; kingdom Pseudomonadati; phylum Bacteroidota; class Chitinophagia; order Chitinophagales; family Chitinophagaceae; genus Chitinophaga; species Chitinophaga sp. RCC_12. The sequence continues at coordinate 490,434 of NZ_JBFUPS010000003.1, read as the reverse complement.
CCTTCATTGTAGCCGGTTACAAACAAACGGAAAGGTACATACGCTTTCTGGTTGAACATCGGGTTATCGCCGGTGGGTGGAATGAGATCCCCCTGCGGTGTGGTTTCCCCTCTGAAAATGATGGTGGCGTCTCTCCGCGGATCACCCGGTTCATACTCGCTTACGAGGCTTTGCGTGGGTACGTTAAAGCCCCATCCGCCGCCTACAACACCTTTTACGCCCTGTATTTGTGAGTACTGGGAGTTAGAGGCATCTTTACTGTTCAGGATCAGCTGGCACTGGATTTCAAAAACGGATTCTTTTGAATTTTCATTGGCGATGCGGAACAGTTGCTCATAGTTGGGATACAGGGTATAACCCAGTCCCATTACCTGGTTGGTATAATTGAGCACATCCGGCCATTTTTTAAGATACAGGGCCACTTTTGCATGCAGGGCCAGTGCAGCGCCTTTGGTGGCACGTCCTGCATCGGAGGCGGGATATGCCGGTGGCAATACTGCTGCAGCTTCCGTGAGGTCTTTTTCAATAGCTGCCCATACTTCTGCCTTTGGCGTTCTTGGCAAATTATATTCGCTGGCGTCAACGGGTATTTTCAGACGCAGGGGCACATCGCCAAAGGCGCGTACCAGCCGGAAATACGCGTACGCGCGTACGAATTTTGCTTCCGCGAGGTAGCGATTTTTCAGGGCATCGTCCATACTGATGGCAGGAATATTATCCAGTACCTGGTTACAGAAATTAATTTCCTGGTATTGTCCTTTCCAGAAATCAAGGATCTGGCCTTCTGTGGCGGTTACTGAAAAATCGTCGTACTTAGTGAGGAAGCTGGCATCGGATGCGTTACTTCCCTTTTCCGCGTCATCAGAACCCAGGCTTTCTATCGCTACTGCGGCAAATCCTAACTGTTTCCATTCCCGGAGGTTAGCATAAATAGCATTTACCGCTTTGGTGGCATCTGCTTCATTTTTCCAGAACTGCTCACTGGGTTGTTGTCCCTGTGGCGGTACATCCAGAAATGATTTTCCGCAACCTGCGATGGCCAGTACTACCGGCAATATAACACCACCGGCTAAACGTTGTATATTAAGTTGAATATTTCGTTTCATAACAAGTCTGCTTTATTATCAGAAAGTAACATTTACACCAAAATTGTAGGTTGCGTAGAGTGGGTATACGTTGTTGTCGATACCGGCTTCCCTGGGCTTACCGCCAATTTCCGGTGTGAATCCCCGGTATTGGAAGAAGTTGAACGCATTCTGTGCGTTTGCAAATACGCGCAGGTTTTTCATTCCCCATTTTTCCGTCATAGTAGCTGGGAAGTTATATCCCAGCTGGATGTTCCTGATCCTGAAGTAGCTGCCGTTTTCCACGAAGAAAGAATTGGGCAGGTAGTTATCGCGGCCGCCGATGAAAGCAGAAGGATAGGTGTTGGAAGTACCTTGTCCATGCCAGCGTTTATCATAAAAATCTTTTGTGAAATTTTCATTACCAAAGCGCGCACCGAGATTTACATTGTAAACATCTACACCGGCAACGCCCTGGAAATCGAGGGCAAGATCAAATTGTTTCCAGGTGAAAGAGGTGTTAATACCATAGCTGAAGCGGGGATTAGGGTTACCCAGCGGCACGCGGTCGTTCGCATCAATAACGCCATCGGGTACGCCTTTAGGTCCGCTTACATCCCTGTATTTAAAGTCCCCTGCTCTTGCTTTCGGTTGTGCGGAGTTCAATGCTTCCGCATCTGTCTGGAAAATTCCATCTACCATATAACCTATAAACTCACCTATGGGCCTGTCGAGCATAGTACGGGTGCTCAGTGCGCCGCTGGTGAGGCCACCACCGCCGCCATAAATAGGATTTTTACCGGATACCACGCTTAATACTTTGTTTTCATTATAGCCGAGGTTACCACCTATGGAGTAGGTAAAGTCTTTCTTTATCTGGCTTTTCCAGCTTACTGCAAATTCAAAACCGCGGTTCTGAAGATCGGCCTGGTTAGCGATGATAGTACCTGAATTGGTACCCACGGAACCTGGAATGTTTACATCAAAAATGGCGCGTACTGTTTTCCGGTTGTAGTAACCTGCTTCCAGGTACAAGCGGTTATTAAGCATACTGGCTTCCAATCCAACATCCGTACCTACGCCTTTTTCCCAATAGGTAGTAGGCGGTACTACGGAGTTGATGCTTGCGCCGGTGTATACATTACCACCAAAAACAGCAGTGAGGTAGGGATCCTGGGCTACTCTCAATACGGAGATATTGGAAGTAACAGAGGCATTGCCTATCTGGCCCCAGCTACCACGCAGTTTCAGGTTATCGAAGAAGTGCTGTTGCTTCATAAAGCTTTCCTCGCTGATGATCCAGCCCACCCCTACAGATGGGAAATAACCCCAGCGTTGATCGCCATAGAACCGGGAGGCGCCGTCGGCACGCAGTGAAGCATTGAGGAGGTACCTGTTTTTAAAGGAATAATTGATCCTTCCGAAGTAAGAAGATACGGTGTAGATATCTCCTTCATCTGTTATTTGCCTGCCATCAGTACTACCCAGTTTCAGGTACATATCTCCCTCACTGTTATTCGGCACATTTGGTGCGCTGGCAGTGAGCTTATAAGTTTGATAGCGTTGTGCGCCCTGGCCCAGCAGTACTCTCAGGTCGTGGTCTTTGAATTTATTCTGATAGGTGAGTGTATTTTCCACGATCCAGTTGCGGGTATCAGTATTTTCGCGGGTGAGTTTACTGTTGTTGGCGCGTTGTGCAATGGTAGCCGCAAACACGGGCACATAATTGCGCATCAGGTTTTCGCCATATTCGCCGCCGATGCTGGTATGAAAAGTAAAATGTTTGGCAAACCGCAGGTCGGCGTATAAACTACCGGTAACGGTTTGTTTTCTAGTGAACTGGTTGAAAAAGTCGAGGGTTGCCTGCGGGTTGAAGTTCGCGCCTTCACCGAGGTTATAATCGTTCGGATCTCCGTAAGCACCATCGGCGTAATGTACCGGCACCACCGGGCCTGCACTGTACAACTGGCGCCAGATAAAGTCGGGAACGTCATTTGATTTATTGGCAGACGCAGTAACAGTATAACCAATCTTCAGGGGTTCAAAAACCTGGAAGTCGTTTTGTAACCGGGCAGTGTAGCGGGTAAAATCGTTGGTATTTACCAGGCCTTGCTGGTGCAGGTAACCTATGGAGAAATTATAGGTAGATTTTTCTGATCCGCCGCTTACGGACAACTGGTGATTGGTTACCATTGCATTCCGGAGGGTTTGATGGTACCAATCGGTGCCTCTTCCAAACTGGGAAGGATCATCGAACAGCGGGGCTTTATCATTACGTTCCTGCAGTTCATTTACCAGGGTGGCATACTGACTGGCATCCGCCATTTTCACCTCGTTGGTTACTTTCTGATAGCCCACATAGCCGTTATAATTCACGACTGGTTTCCCGGATTTTCCTTTTTTAGTGGTGACGAGCACCACGCCGTTTGCCGCGCGTATCCCGTAAATAGCTTCGCTGGAAGCATCTTTCAGGATACTCATATTTTCGATATCGGCAGGGTTGAGAAAGTTGATATCATCATACCACACACCGTCTACCACATACAATGGGTTGGCGCTGCCATAGATGGTACCTGTACCACGGATCTTGATTTCCGGTGCTGCACCGGGTTTACCCATATTGGTAATGGTTACGCCGGGCACCTTTCCCTGGAGGGCGCTTACCGCGTTATTGATAGGCTGTTTATTGATTTCTTCTCCTTTGATCTGGCTGATAGCGCCGGTAACATCTACCTTGCGTTGCACGCCATAACCCACTACTACCACCTGTTCCACCATACTCACCGATTCTACCAGGGTTACATTGATCACAGAGCGGCTGTTAACCGGTATTTCCTGGCTGGTGAAGCCGATAAAAGACACCAGGAGCGTAGCGTTTTCCGGTACTGTAAGCGTATAAGTGCCATCCGGCCCCGTAACGGTTCCGCGGGAGGTTCCCTTGATGCTGATAGTAGCACCGGGCACCGGTGTACTGCCGTCTTTACTGGTTACTTTACCGGTAATTTTGATATCCTGCAGCTCACCTGTGTTAGCCATGATGACCACCAGGTTGTTCTCTATCACTTTATATTTCAGGCCGGTATCGTTGAGTATTTCGCTCATGAGGTCAGCCAGACGTGTGTTGGTCACATCCACATCCACTTTCTTCCTGATATCCTTCAATGCGTTGTTATAGAGGAACCGGTATTCGCCTTGTTTCTCAATACTACTGAGTACCTTGGCGATCTCCGTTTCTTTGAGCCGGAGGGTTATCGTTCCCTGCCCCTTCGCATTGGCAGATACCTGGAGCACACCTGCCAGCAGCAGTACGGCGGTCCAATTCATAATTAATAAGACTTTTTTGAAGGCATGGGAAGGTCGCTTCGCAGTTGTTAGCGATTTTTTCATACTTTTAGATCTAGAGGTAATAAAATGGAAGCCAGCTGTCTTTCAGGATTGGCGAAGCTTCCTGTTATGCTTCAGGGGGAAATGTTGGCGCATTTCCCTTTTTAGTTACCAGCAGCTCAAGACGAATTAAATCTGTTTCCTTTTTTCATAACGGAAATATTACTGGTTAATAATAATTTCAGTACCGTGGATGGTATAATTAAATGCGGCAGTCATTTGTAATGCCTGCAACGCCTGTTGAATATTTTCCTGTGCAAACACGCCGGTGAACCGCAGCTCTTCTTTCTTTTTATCTGCAAACTGAATAGTTACCCCATACCAGCGTTCCATGCGGGCAGCCAGCGATGCAAATGACTCATCGCGGAATACGAGTTTATTTTCCATCCAGGAAGTTTCTACAATGGCATCTTCTTTTTCAGCATAGTAAGTAAGATGTTTTACTGCCATCACCGGATCGTTGGTTTTTACTGTGTGTAAAGAGTCATCTGATACCAGGATTTTCTCTGTGGGTTTCAGGATGATCCGTTCACCGGGGCGGCCGGCGAGGGAAGCTTCAATGCTGCCCTGCAGCAGTGTGGCTTCTGTCATTTTATCTCCCGGATAAGCCTTCAGGTTAAACCGGGTACCCAATACTCTCACATCCATGCGGGCAGTATGGATAATAAAAGGATAATCTGCGTTTTTAGCGATATCAAAAAAAGCTTCGCCGCTAAGGTTTACCTCGCGGTTGCTGTTGCCAAAATCTTTGCTGTAGGTAAGTTTACTGCCGGCGTTGAGCCATACATGTGAGCCATCGGGCAATTGTATAGAGGTGCGGGAACCGTTGCGGGTAGATACTTCGCTGATAGCGGGTGCATGCACCGCTTTTCCTGCGGGCCACCACCAGGTGGCTGCTGCGATGAGGATGCCGGCAACTGCAGCGGCAGCCAGGTAACGCAGCCACGGACTTCTTGTCCGGGTTTCCAGCTGGAAAATAGCAGACTGCTGTTCTTCTGCAGATAAACCAATAGCTATCCCCTTCTCCTGCATACGGCCAATAAGACGGGTATGCGCGTCCTCTCCTTCTGCCCTGTCGGCCGGATCAGGTGTGGTTTTCCAGATATCTGTAATGGCTTCTACGGGAAAGTGAAGATCAGGGTAGGCACGCAATAAACCTTCCAGCTCCTGCAGTTCTTCTGCAGATGCTTCTCCGGCCAGTTTCCTGCCAATCAATTCCCATACGCGCTTATTATTCATAACGTTTCGATAGCTACTCTGTATATAGGTACCATTTGAAATCAATATCTACTAAAGGAAACAAAAATATTTTCCGGGCGGGGTATCAGCGGGAGGATTTCTTCAACTGCACATTCAATACCCTGGCTATTTTAGCGAGGGCAACAGCCAGCTGGTTATCAATGGTTTTAACGGATACATTCAGGATTTCCGCTATCTCTTTATATTTCAGGCCATCTTCACGGATCAGCTTAAAAATGATCTTGCAACGGGGCGGCAGCCCTTCGATGGCGGCCTCAATGCGCGAGAGCATCTCTGCCGTCAGCAGCATTTGCTCGGGGTTCTGGTGCGGGCTTGCCAGCTCTACAGATAATTCATCAATGGTAATAGCAGATTGCTTCTTTTGTTTGAGCAGGTATTTCAGCGAGGTGTTTTTTACGCTTACATAGAGGTATACCTGCAGGTTATTCACATTTTCCAGCTGCTGGCGGCGCTCCCACAGGCTGATAAACACATCGGACACTACTTCTTCGGCTGTTTCGGCAGACTTTACAAAAGAGGTGGCAAACTTCAGCAGCGGCTTGTAGAAGCGCAGGAACAGTTCCCTGTACGCCACTTCGTCGTCGTATGAGCTGATACGACGCTGCCATTCCTTTATTTCGTTTGCGTGGAACATTGATTAGCTGCTTCTGTGGACAAAGTAAAGGAAAAAAACAATGCGGCGTGGGATGAGGGCGGTTTAATCGTTACAGGGATTTAATCGTTCTTAAAAGGTCCTTTGTTAAAAAAATAGACGGAGGAAAAAATATAATATTATATTGGTGAAGGAATTATACCCTACTCTTTTATTTGTTAACTGATTTTTTATATGTGTCCCTATAAGTTACGTTCTTTCCTAACCTTTTTTGTTTTATTCCTTTGTGTTAAAACTATTGTGAATGCCCAGGATTCCCTGTACCGGGGTGCAAAGGTAATTCCTCCATCGCCGACATCGGCATCACTTGGGAAATATGGTAATACGCCAGTAAGTTTGTACAAAGGCACTGGTTAATGATTTGGCTGTTTCAGAACACAATACGGAAATTGCAAAACGTGGTTCCAATGCTGCGGACGAAAAAAATGGATCATATATAACATGGAATCCCACTGGTACAACAAGTGCCCCTGACGAAAATGGATCTACCCAAAGACCTCCTTTTATAGGACTTGCACATGAAATGGCACACGTTAAAGATGTTTGGGATGGTACCATTAATAGAAAAATTTGGCAAATTGTGTCCTCTCCTGATGGAAAGAGTGTAGAGATCAGCAATAGTGAAAAATATTCAACTCACATTGAAAACCAAATCAGGGCCGAAAATAAAATTTCGTTACGAGCTTACTATTCTGTTGATGAAAATGGAAACGGCAACCATAATACAAGGCTAATAAAAGCAGGAACAAGACAAAGCTTGTATTATAACTCAAACGGAGAAACTAACTATAGAAAGTTAAATAAGAAAATAATTCCTTTCACTTATTAAATCATCATGAAAGCAATAGCATTTACTATTCTCATTATTATTTTCATGTCCTCTAGTTGTGCTTCACAGAATTTTACAGCTATATCAAAAAAAATAGGGGAAAATTGTGAAGGAAACAAAGGCGGGCGTAAATCAACAACCTTTCATGACATACGGCTGAAGCTTTTTAATGAGGGAAAGCTGCCATTTTTAAAAAACGGATTCGATACTGTATATTTACTCGAATCATATGAAATTGAAAGCGGTCTTTACGCCGGGCTGATATGGAACAGTCACGGAACATTAAATTATACCTATCGTAAAGGTTATTTAGAGTTCCCTGATCAAAAAAACTATACGCCTTATACAATTGGTTTGATTGAAAAATGGGATACGACGATGATAAAAGCAGAAGAAAAAAATGCAATAGAGCTTCCTCAGAAATACATTACAGGAATCTGTTTAGTAAAACAAAATGGAGATATTAGTATACGATGTATACGATTTAAGGAATTCTTCAACATAGAGAGAGACAGATGATATCTGGTTAAGACTTTTTATAAGCATGCTGATAATAAATAGTGGCCTTTCCAGTAAACATCTCTACTCACTTCTCAAACTCTTTACAGGATTCACAATCGCTGCTTTTACAGACTCATAACCCACCGTTATCCATGCTATCGTTAATGCCGCTAATGAAGCTACCAGGAAAATAGCCCAACCAACGTTTACACGGTAAGCGAAACCGCCGAGCCACTTATTGGTGGCAAACCAGGCAATGGGTATTGCAATTACAATAGCAATCAGGATAAGCTTTGTAAAACCTGTTGATAACAGATATACTACATTGAATACGGATGCTCCCAGCACTTTTCTAACGCCTATTTCCTTGGTGCGCTGTTCCGCCATAAATGCCGATAAGCCATACAAACCCATACAGGAAATAAAAATGGCTATCATTGCAAATACATTAAACAGGCTGCCCATTTGTTGCTCACCTTTGTATAAATTATTAATGTCCTGGTCAACAAAACCGTAGGAGAAGGGAAAAGCAGGATTAAGCTGTTTGCTTATTTTCTCCAATGCCTGGATGGTGGCTGCCGCTTTTCCGGGTTGGGTGCGCACCAGCACTATTCCTCCATTCCATTTATTGAACGCAAGTATCATTGGCTCAATGGCTGTTTGCGCCGGTTTATAATTAAAATCTTTTACTACACCTACAATAGTACCTTTATCGCCTGAAAACGTAAGCGATCTACCAATGGCAGCCGCCGGGGTCATCCCCATAATTTTTGCTGCTTTTTCATTAATCACATAATTGCCTGAGTCAGCAAATTCGGTAGCAGACAAAGCCCTTCCGCTTACCATTTTCATTTGAAGAACGTCGAAGAAGCCGTCAGTTACCCATGTTTTTGAAAACCAGATGTTCTTATCCTGCAAGGCCATTCCCTCCCACTCTACCCCTGTGGTACTGCTCGTCAGATTAGATATCGGGTCGGTGATAGCAGTAAAATTTGCAGTAAGTGGGTTCGCTTTGAGCTCCGTATTTAATGCCAGTTGCTTGTCTCCCATTTCGCCGGTCATCGTCATATAAAGCAGGTTCGATTTATTAAAACCGATATCCCTGTTTTTGATATAATTCAATTGCTTGTATACTACAGCAGTGCCGGCGAGTAATGCTATCGAAACAACAAATTGCATTATCACTAACCCATTACGGAAATATAGATTACCTCCACTCATTTTTATGCTTCCCTTTAGCACCTCCACGGGCTTAAATCCGGATAGGAACAAAGCAGGATAACTGCCGGAAACAAGCCCGGTAAACAATGCGATGCCGAGCAGCAATGCAATTAATTTTCCATCCAATAATTGTATAGAAAGTTCCTTGCCTGCCAGGTTATTAAAAGCAGGCAGCAACAGGCATACAATGCCAACAGCCATTAACATGGCCATAAAAGAAATGAATAATGACTCACCGAGGAACTGACCAATCAGTTGCCCGCGGCCCGCACCTACGGCCTTTCGCAAGCCCACTTCTTTTGCCCGGCGCGCAGATCTTGCAGTGGCCAGGTTCATAAAGTTGATACAGGCAACCGCCAAAATAAACAACGCAACAATAAAAAATATGTTTACATATTGGATATTACCCTGACCAGGCAAATTAGAGTGGTAATTGGAACGCAGGTGAATATCCGTTAAAGCCTGCAGTTTCATATCAGGTTGATCTTCTTTTACGTGCTCTCCAAAAATTTTATTTACCTGCCTGTTAAGGCCGGCCAGGGCGACCGGCGTAGCCTTGAAATTTTCGTCGAGTTGTACATAGTCATAGAAATCATAACTAGCCCAGATGTTTCGGCGCAAACGCCAATCCGTCTGTGCAATGGCAGACAGCGGCATGATAAAATCAAATTGCAGATGTGAGTTTGCCGGAATATTTTTGAGCACACCTGTAACTTCTACATTATCTTTATTATCCCTTTTTAAAATTTTCCCAATTGGATCTTCATTGCCAAAATATTTCTTCGCCATATTTTCCGTAATTAAAACAGCATCAGGCCGTATTAATGCAGTTTCGGCATTCCCGCTTATTAAGGGAAATGAAAATACCTGCAACAGGGAAGAATCGGCATAGAAGACGGCTTTTTCTTCAAACTTTTTTGTACCCGTTTCAAAAACAGTAGTAGTGGGCTGACTAAAACGTACAAAGTTTTTTATAGCAGGAATTCTGGCTTTAAGTTCGGGAACCATGGGCCCGGAATTTGTTGCACCACCCGCAGTAAGGCGGTAGATAGTACCCGCGTTTTGATGGAATTTGTCGTAACTCAACTCATGCTGTACCCAAAGCAAAATGAAAATACTGCAAGCCATGCCAATGGCCAACCCTGCAATATTAATTGTAGCGAAGGCCTTATGTCGGACGATGTTTCTGAAAGCAATCTTGAAATAGTTCTTTAACATGGCTGTTTTATTAGGTTTCCAGACTCACTGGCAGGAATGCCCAAAGAAATGCCAAATAGTAATTTATTGCTACTTGATTTTTTATAGATATGGTATTTATTTAAACTGTCCGTTTATGAACTGAGGATGTTCACTTTCAGGAGATGATAATGCAGCTATACTTCTCCCATACTTCTCGGATACTTCTTGGATACTTCTCGGATACTTAGGAGTCGTGTATGTGTCGTATTCCCCATATAGTCCCCATATAGTCCCCATACACTTCCCATATACTCATAATACACTCATGATACACTCATGATACACTTCCAATACACTCCCAATACACTATGTCTCGTCCTGAAATAGCTATACAGGTGAAGAAATAATCCTGTTTAAAGTTTACAATATAAGTTTTAAATCCTGGAAAAGGTTTACAGTGCGGCGGCATAATCCGGCAAAAAGCGGCAAAAGCGGCGGATTTGTTTTTCTCTGGTTTCACACGTCCATAGCTTTGTATCGTATTCCGGAATATAACATTGCAGGCTCGGATGGGAAACGAATACTGGCACGGGTTTATACCCCTGTACGGAATACAAGCAGGAAAACAACGCTGAAATATCCCCACGCCAGTGAAAACAGGATATGCACCGTGGTTTCAAACCGTTTACCTCTCCATAACAACGGCGAGTAAACAAAGAACTGGAAAAGCAGCCGGCATAACCAGAATACAAATAACCCAAACGCCAGCAGATGCCCCAGGCGCGTATGCAGGATGTCGTGGGTTGCATAAATACACCCTAGTCCCATCAACAACACCATCAGCGCAATAAAAAAAGTATGCACATACATCATCTGCCTGCTCAAAAGACTGATCGCCGTGAACTCTTTCTTCCAGTTAAAATACCGCGGAAAGAAAATGTGTGTCAGCGATAATAGCACCAGTATATAACCGGTAATTTTAAGATGCAATTCCATTCTTTTGCAATATTAAGGCCGACAAAAAAGGGGTGATCTTCTTTTCTTTTACGACGATCAGGCCTGCGTTGTTGAATGCCCGCTTCCAGGCAGCACGCGAAAAGAAATGCAGGAACCCGATCGTATATGCGATGAAGTTAGGCGCATCCCGTAAATGCTCCAGTACCACTATTCTTCCATCAGCAGCCAGGCAGCGATACAACTCTTTGAAAAAAATAATCCTTTCCCCCGGATCCCTGATTTCATGCGCCGCCAGCAAAAGAAACACCACATCCACTGATGCAGCTTCCAGCGGAACAGCGGCCGTGCTGATGGTTCTCGTACCAGCATAAGGCGCATATCTTTTCCGGGCACGTTCAATAGATACCTCGGTATGCATCTCCGGATTATAAAAATCAAATACCTGTAAATCAGCTCCCGGGTATTTATGCGCCAGCAGCTGGCTGGTTTCATCAAACCCTGCGTGAATGTTTACTATACGCCCGTGTGGCCGAAACTTTATATCGTCCAGCCACCGTAAGGTATACAAATCCGAACGGTCATAAATATACCAGGAGACGACTAACGACGATAAGGTGGCGATGGCAGCTCCACACAACATCAGCCTGGTTAACGGGTATTGCGTGAATAGCAAACCTCCTACCAGTATCAGCAAAAACAACACATAAAAGTGCCAGTTGAACCGGATAATATTGACGATGCCCTGAAACGGCGTTCTGTTTATCTTTTCCATAGATCCACTTTTCCTTTTTTCCAGTAATAAGGAATTTGCCGGATGATAAATGCGTTCGCCAGCCGGGCGCCCTGTAAGGCAGGCGTGCTCAAAAAACCGGCTTCGCTATGCAACACCGATACCGGTACAGGCGTCCAGTTTTCCCGCACACCTTCAATAATCAGCACTTCGCCGGAATGTTCGTTACAGGTAAATGTAAAAGGCAACGGACCTGCAAACCGCCGCGCCTCTTTCCAGTCAGCAAAAGGAGATCCTGCTGGTAATGCCGCTTCATCACCCGTATTCACAGTGATATTCAACCCCGATGCCGCCGATCTAACGGTAACAATACCATCTTCTCCCGTAATACTGATATCGGTAGCGGTATAACTGTAATGGGTAAACAGGTTGCCGAAAAATTCCATCTTCTTACTGTCTGTTTCTGATTTTAAAATATATAAACCGCGTAACCGCTTTCCTTCACTATTGGTATAACGCACAAACACCCGGTAGCCGGTTAACACAAAATCATTTCCCATAAATGCAGGAAAGCCTTTGGGCCGCAGGTTCCTTGTTTTCACAATGGCAATGGCTATAAAGGCCCACTGATCCTGGAATACATCCAGCTCCAGTTGCGGAGGCAGCATTGGTTCCAACACCGCTACCGGCAACGCATAGGTGAGCACCAGGGAGCTTTCAAAGAACGCTTCCACGGCAAAGGGATGATTTTTAAGAAAGGCTAACATGGGTGCTATATTCATTCCGGTAAATGACAAATATAAAAACGGCAGCGATGATAATATTTATTCTCCCAAACAATAACAGGTCGGGTGCTGCTATAAACTCTATGATGTTCATAGTGGCTACCAGCAGCATCTGTAAAATAGCACACCAGCGGGATTTTATCCGGGAAAGTATCCATATCGCCATTCCGGCTTCCAGGACACCAATGATACGGGTCAGTACAGGCGCATAGGTTTCGCCAAGTATTCTTGCTACAATTAACTGGTGCCGGGGAACATAGTTCAGCACTTTACAGTACACGCCATTTATCATCCACACAAGGGCTATTCCGATGTTAACCACATTTTTTTGCTTACTAAAGGGCATGGGACCAACTTTATCAATACAAGTTAATACAAAAAGCGCCGGTCTCAAAAAAGAGCCGGCGCCTGTCTATAAATAATTCCCCCTTACTTACCCAGGTCCCACGCTTTCAATCCGTTCAACTGCACGGCTCCGTTTTCTGCAAACACAGCCAGCCCCGTAGCCGCTTTATCCGGGAATATTAAAGTGGTAAGCACTTTCTCCCCGTCGTTTACAAATACTTCTACAGACGATTTATCCAGCAGCACCTGTAACCTGATTTTATTGTTGGCAGGAGAAATGCTCATTTGTTGCACGTCTTTTCCATCGCGGATGTACAGCTCATTCCGCTGTACATTATAGCCAACCACTACATCCCGGGCTATCTTAAAACCAAAATCCGCGGCTGTACCAATCGTAAATTCGGCATCCACCCAATTAGTATTAGTATTAAAACTTTTGCCGCTTAACAGCAGTTCCTTATTGTTAACAGTTTGCGCCTTTAGTTGCAGTTTTTTACCAGCAGGTAATTTCCGGAGATAGGTACTGATCTCAGCAGATGGCTGCTGGAATAAACGTATACCCGCTGCCGTAGTTTTCAATTGCAGATCGCGTGGAATCGACATCTGCCCGCGCCACGGTGAAGTGGGCGTTTCAAATGGCATCAACCAGCCGATCATCATTTGCCGGTTGTCTGGCAGATGATTGTAAGGAATGGCGGCATAAAAAGTTTTGCCGTAATCTACAAACAACTGGCTTTCCGGCTTGTTGTCATTGGTGAATGTTTTGCCGTCGAAGTCGCCGGTAAAATACTGCATGCCGGTAGCGGCATCAGGGTTGCCGGAAGACACCATCAGCAACCATTTCTTTTTCGCCGGGTTACCGTCTACATACAACGGCGTTAAGGACGGGCACTCCCATATTTTACGGGTATCGCCCTGGTTGCCGAACTCACTCAGCAGCTCCCAGTTCTTCAGGTTTTCAGATGCGTAGAACTGTACTTTATGCTCGGCAGGTACCGCCACCGTCATGAGCCATTTATGCTGGTCTTCCAGCCAGATCACACTGGGATCGCGGAAATCCTTTTTCTGTATGTCTATAACGGGGTTGCCGCTATAGTTGGTGTAGGTTAAACCACCATCATTACTATAGGCAATAAACTGTGATTCCTTTTGCTGCTTTGGCTGATCTGCCGTGTAAATAGCTACAATAGGCGCCTTCCCGTTTTTACCAAAACCACTGCTGTTATGTTCATCCAGCACTGCGGAACCGGAGAAAGCCCAGGTGGTGGTATCCTTCTTTTCTATTTCCGGGATGGCAACAGGCAGGTGCTTCCAGTTAATCAAATCCTTGCTGGTAGCATGCCCCCAGCTCATATGCCCCCACTTGTTTTCAAAGGGATTATGCTGGTAGTACAAATGATATACGCCGTCTAAGTAGATCAGTCCATTGGGATCGTTCAGCCAGTTTTTAGGCGCTGTAAAGTGATATACCGGTCTCCATTGCGGAGTAGGCGTGGCATTATCCTGTGCGTGCAGCCATCCGGGTAATAATCCTGCCAGTAATATGGAAAAGAGTTTTTTCTTCATAACAATGATATTTAATTTTTACCAGCCGGTGTTTTGTTTGTATAACCCTTTGCTGTAGTTAATCTGGTTTAATGGTATGGGCAGGTATTCATCCCTGCCTCTTTTGAAGGAAGCATCATTCAGGTGTGACCGGCGTGTTTTTTCCACAGCAAAATAAGCATTGAGATAATCTGCCGCAATACCCCAGCGTACCAGGTCGAAGAAACGGGAACCTTCCATGGCAAATTCCAGCCGCCGTTCCCAGCGTAAAGCCTGCCGCGCAAAGTCGGTGGACCAGGTACAGTTAACGCCCGGCTGATAAGTATTCATTTTATAACTGGAAGTAAAGGTACCATTTGCCTGTTTTAATAAGCCGGTACTGGCAGCCGCTCTTTGCCGCACCTGGTTGATAAGTGGCAGCGCTTCGGCAGCGCGTCCAAGTTCTATCAATGCTTCTGCTTTAAATAACAGCACATCGGCATAACGGATAATCTCCCAGTTTTTGGAGCTCGACATAAAAGGCGGGACCTTCTGAAAAGTAGCGTCGCCGGGCAATACCGCTTCTTTGAGGCTCAGGTAACTGCCATACACCTCCGGCGCACGGGCCCAGGCGCGCTGGTACAGGAAAGCAGGATCGTACTTGTAAGGATGTCCTGGGATAGCCACGGTATGATCTAAACGCGGATCAAAGGTGTGGGTATGAAAATCTGCTTCCGTAACGATGTTCACATTATTGAACGTTTCAAACATCGGGAGCCCGCTGGCGCTTGTTTGAAAAGCATTCACCAGGTTACTGCTGGGCGAATGAAAACCGCAACAACCATAGGCCTGGTTCATCGGGTAATCCAGTGCATGTCCGTAATCAAGGCGGCCTTTGGGCGTGCCGTCATCCTTTGAATATTGGATAGCGAAAAGGGATTCCGGACCGTTTTCACTTTTCGACAAAAAGTTGTTCGCATAATCAACGGCCAGCTGGTATTTACCGGAGGCAATTACTTCATCGCACAGGGCATTTACCTGTTGCAGCAAGGCCGCATCAATACCGGTTACATGGTTATTCTCATCCTGCTTATAAGCTTCATACAACAACGTTTTTGCCAGGTAAGCTTTTGCGGCGAATTTATTGGCCCTTCCTGTTTGTGGTTGTATATCGGGGAGATGGGAAGCGGCAAAAGTAAAATCATCTGCGATCTTCGTCCATAGTTCCACATTGGAATAAGTGCGGTTGGAAATGGTATCATAGGTTTCCTTTGGCGCATTTTCATCGATGTACGGCACATACTTGAATAATGTTTTCAGCAGGAAATAATAATGTCCTCTCAGGAACTTCATCTCTGCCTGCCGCACTGTTTTTTCCGGAAACTCGCTTTCATTCACTTTATTTAACCGTGCCAGTGCATCGTTAGCGCGGCCAATGCATACATACAGGCGAAACCATACCAGGTCGGAGGAACCGTTATCCACCCTGTTCAGGGAAAAGGTTTCATAGAAATGATAATCGCTGATATCGCCGGCGCCATCGCCGCCCTTATATGCATCGCCACTGCGGATATTACCATAGGGCCACATGCTGGAATAAGGAGCGGTATAGTGATCGTTGCCCAGTGAAGCATAGGCGGCGGTCACCATTTTTTCCAGGTTGGCCGGCGAGTTCAGGTCGTCGCCTGAAATAACGCCCTGCGGCGTTTGATCCAGGAATTTGCTGCATGCGCCGAGCAACAGGCAGCTGAGTAAAAGAATATATGTGTACTTCATGGTGGCTGTGTTGTGTGTTTAAAAAGACAGGTTTAAACCGATCGTGCCAATCACCGGAATGGGATAGGCGTTATTAGGATTCTCAGGATCGGTAGCAGTAAAACCTTTGTTTTTTAACGTGAGCAGATTGCTACCTTGCAGATATACCCGTGCTGTTTGTAAACGCTTGCTGAACATATGCTGGAAACTATACCCCAACTGCAGGTTCCTGAGTTTGAGATAAGAACCTGATTCCAGGAAATAGGTAGATGTCCGGTTTTCATTGTTACGGTCTACCAGTGTGAGCGCAGGTATGGAAGCATTTGGATGTTGCGGCGTCCATGCGTCCAGCGTACGTGCGCCCCAGTTAGTTCCCGGCCAGATGGAAGAGAAGTCGGTGTATGTTTTGTAGGTGTTATATACCTGGATGCCCTGTATTCCCTGCAGGAAAAAAGTCAGATCAAAGTGTTTATACTCCAGTGTTACATTCAGTCCGTACGTAAAATCAGGATCTCCTTTGCCGATATAGTCGCGATCCTTGTCATCGATCACCCCGTCGCTGTTCAGGTCTTTATAACGGATGCGGCCCACGCCCTTCCCGATTTGCGTGGCATAGTCATCTACTTCTTTTTGTGAGCGGAACAATCCATCTGCCACGTACCCGAAGGTGGAATTAATAGAGTGGCCGAGAATGGTTTTATCCTGTCCGTTGCCAGGATAGGAAGTCAGCACTTCCGGCGGCAGCCTGGTGATCTTATTGCGATAGGTGGCTACGTTACCGGTAACAGTGAGTGCCAGTCCGGGTGCAATGTTACCGTTATACGACAGCAATACTTCCAGTCCCTTATTTTGCATGGAGGCCCCGTTAACGAACCTGGTACCGCCTTCGCCGATCACCGCGAGGTAAGCCGGGCTGATAAGGATATCGGATGTCTTCTTAATAAAATAATCTACGGAACCGCTAAGGTGATTATCAAACAAACCAAAATCTATCCCGGCATTGGACTCCATGGTGCTTTCCCATTTCAATGCGGGATTGCCCTGCTGGATCAGTGTATATCCCGATGGCAACTGGCCGGAGCCAGCACCACCCAGATCGTATGCGCTGCCGCTGTCGAAATCCCAGGTGGGATCTATCCCATAAATAGCGGAGTATAATGTGTAGGTGGCGTTGTTGGCAATTTCCTGGTTGCCCGACCTGCCCCAGCCATAGCGGAGTTTCAGGTCCGACAGGAAAGGCAGGTTTTGTTTGATGAAATTTTCTTCACTCACGCGCCATCCGAGAGATACTGCGGGAAACATCCCGAAACGGTTTTCTTTACCAAAGCGGGAAGATCCATCGCGGCGCAGGGTAACCGAAGCGAGGTATTTATTATCGTAAGAATAGTTTGCTTTACCGAAATAAGATAACAACGTATAGCCGCTGCCGGTACCGCCGTTATCTTTATTGGAAGATC
The DNA here is from genome assembly GCF_041360695.1 of Chitinophaga sp. RCC_12. Lineage (NCBI taxonomy): Bacteria > Pseudomonadati > Bacteroidota > Chitinophagia > Chitinophagales > Chitinophagaceae > Chitinophaga > Chitinophaga sp. RCC_12. Next base: position 472,791 of record NZ_JBFUPS010000003.1, on the reverse strand, counting down.
CTGCATTCAGGTAGGCATAATCAATATTTTCAAGTGCGTATCCCTGCCTGCTGGCGTAGAAATTCTGCGCTATATATTTAATCTGTTCGCCTCCCAGCAGGAAATCGAACCGGTGCTTCTGCAGGGCCACGTTGTAAGTGAGCGTGTTTTGCCATACCCAGTTACCATTATAATCCTGTGAGGTTTGGGAGAAGTTGGACGGATCAGAAAGGAACCCGGAAGTATACGATTTACGCAGGGTACGCTGATAGGTACCATTATAATCTATACCATAACTGCTTTTGAAGTGAAGGTTTGGAATAATTTCCAGGTCGGCATATACATTACCGAACAAGCGGAGGAAATTACTTTTGTTCTGCCGGTTATCCTCAATGAGGCGCACGGGGTTCTGCCGGTCGGTCATGCCGGGTGCGGGGCCACCCCAGCCGCCGTCGACCGTGTGTACCGGCACTACCGGTTGTTGCACCAGCGCGGCGAAAAGAATATCGGTGGCAGGCACCAGCGCATCCCTGATATAGGTAGCCGACAGGTTTTCACCGATCTTCAGCCTGCCTTTAAAAAAGGAATAATCCGTATTAAAGCGGGCAGTTATTTTCCGTTGCTGTGTTTCTTTTACAATGCCTTTGTTGTTATACATGCCTACCGAAAAATAAGAGTTCCCTCTTTCGTTACCGTTGGCAATAGACACGTTGTAGGTTTGCAACAGGGAGGTTTGTGCAATCTCGTCATACCAGTAAGTATCCGCCGGCTTCATGGTTTTGGCGGCATCAATAAATTCAGGCAGATTAATTTTGTTGAGCACCGGGTTGTTGAAATCGCCGTTCCAGTCGTACTGGTAGATCTGGTTGTTGTTGGGATCGGTGCGGTCATTTACAGCAGCCTGCCAGTAAGCGCGGCCACGGCCTTCCGTGTTCAGCGTTTTTAACTTGGTACTGTAATCCTGCAAAGAAGCAGATACATCTGCCGTGATACGGCTGTAGCCTTTCTTCGCTCTTTTGGTGGTAACAATGATGACGCCGTTTGCAGCGCGGGAGCCGTAAATGGTGGCAGCAGAAGCATCTTTCAATACCTGGATGGATTCAATATCATTCTGGTTCAGCTCCTGCAATCCTCTTTTAGTGGGAATGCCATCCACTACATACAGCGGATCGTTGTTGCCCAGCGTGCCGATACCGCGGATACGCACCGTGGCATTGCTGTTAGGGTCGCCATTGGAAGTAATGAATACGCCGGGAACGCGGCCCTGCAAGGCTTTCACCGGGTTGCCGAGCGGAATATCTTTTATTTCGCTCACATTCACTACTGATACGGCGCCGGTAAGATCGGCTTTTTTCTGTGTCTGGTAACCGGTTACGATCACCTGGTTTAAATCGGTGGCATTATCTTCCATTTCTACGGACATACTGCCTTCCGCAGCTTTCAGCGACATTGGCTTCATGCCGATATAGGAGAAGTTGAGCACTTCCCCTACGGCAGCCGGTAATGTAAATTGCCCGCTGCCGTTGGTAATGGTGTTCCTGTTGCCCGACTGTACGGTTACGCCGGGCAAAGGCGTTCTGTTTTGTTTACTGATAACGGTACCGGTGATGTTTCGTTGCTGTGCAATGGCGAAGAGGCCGAACAGCAACATCGGTAATAAGTAAAACAACTTTTTCATAATGGAATTTGTGAAATGGTGGTGTGGAAATGTAATAACTGGCTAAGTGTGCTGTGGTATTTTCATCAGGCTGTATATCTCGGATGGATCGTATGGCGGACAGCCACCGGGGCGGGATGCTACCAGTGCGCCCAATGCATTGGCATACGCCAGGCTCCAGGCGGGGGAACGTTGTTGCAGCCGGCATGCGAGAAAGCCCGCAAGGAAAGCATCGCCGCTGCCAATAGTATCTGCTACTTTCACAGTTTGCCCTTCCTGGTAGTAAAAAGCTTCATCTATGTATCCCATGCAGCCTTTGCTGCCCAGGGTGACAACTATTACAGGGATGTTAAACCGGGAAGACAATGCCTTTACCTGTTCTTCGTGCGTAGACCATGCGCCATACCAGGCGCTGATCAGCTCCAGTTCAGCAATATTCAGCTTTAACAGCTGACAGCTGTCCATAAGCCATTCCAGCGTTTCGCGGGAGTACCAGGGAGTACGCAGGTTAATGTCCAGTACTTTTGTGGCGGTTGACGCCAACGCTTTACGGAGTGTATCCCGGGAAACCTCATGCCGGGCCATCAAGCTGCCAAAAACAATATACTGCAGGTCATCTCCTGTTAATAACGCCTCCAGGGAAGCATTCCAGCTGATATGATCCCAGGCCACGGGGTACAGGATATCATATTGCATATCGTTATGCGCATCCATCCAGGCATTTACTTTACCCGTGGCGTAAGTGGTATTCGTTTGTACGTAAGCGGTAGAGAGCTGCATGTTGTTCATCAGTTGCAGCAGTCTTTTGCCATGATCATCTGCACCTGTAGCCGATACCATGGCAACGGACTGCGACAGCTTCTGCAAATGATACGCTACGTTCATGGGAGCGCCGCCCGGCAGTTCCTGTTCTGGTAATATGTCCCACAATATTTCCCCGAGGCAGGCGATGTTATACTTTGTTGTCATAAAATGTTTGTTTAATGCACGACCATTGTCATTTCAATTTCTTCCAGGGTTTGTCCTTTTGTTTCCGGCATCCAGCGCCATACAAAGAGTAGTTGCAATACCATCATCACGCAGAAGAAGGCGAAAATGTGACCACCGCCAATGTGGCTGGCGAGCCAGGGGAAAGTAAAAGCAATGACGGCCGCCATGATCCAGTGGGTAAAGCTGCCCAGCGTTTGACCTTTGGCGCGTACCGCGTTTGGAAATATTTCAGAGATAAATACCCAGATCACGGCGCCCTGCGAGAAGGCAAAGAATGCCATATACACCAGCAGGTAGGAAATCACGGCAATACCGCCGGTATGCATATAAAAGGAAATAGCGGTGAGGCCCAGGGTGGCAATAAGCCCAACCGTGCCTATCAGCATCAGTTGCCGGCGGCCGATGCGGTCGATAAACCGTATAGCCGTTAACGTAAAAATGAAGTTCACAATGCCTAGTCCGACCGTAGAAAGTAAAGAAGACGCCGTGCCTAAACCGGACATTTCAAAAATGCGGGGGGCATAGTAAATGATGGCATTAATACCCGACACCTGGTTGAAGATGGCAAACAATACCGCCAGCATTACCGGCGTGCGGTACTTCCTGGAGAACAACCGTTCCTTTGGTGCGCCAATGCTTTGGTGCCTCGACTGCCGGATGGTGGTGATATCGTCCTCGTAACCGGCGGGGTTGATGATTTGCAGGGTTTTGATGGCGGCAGCTTCTTTTTTGCCGTGCAGCAACAGCCAGCGGGGGCTTTCCGGTACCCAGCGGAGCAGTAGCAGGAACATAGCCGCAGGGAATGCCTGGATGCCCAGCATCAGGCGCCAGGAGTTTTCCCCACCATATCCGCCAATGAAATAGTTTGATAAATAAGACACGAGGATACCGAAAACCACGTTAAACTGGAATAAAGCGACCATTCGTCCGCGGTAGGAAGCAGGTGATACCTCCGAAATATATACCGGGGCCGTTACGGAAGAAGCGCCTACACCAAGACCGCCGATAAAACGGCATACCAGGAAAAAGTACCAGTTGGTAGCCATCGCCGTACCTACTGCCGACACCAGGTATACCAATGCTACCAGTAGCAGGGTGGCGCGGCGCCCGAGTTTATCCGAAGGCGTGCTGCCTCCTAATGCGCCAAACACCGTTCCTATTAATGCAATGGATACCGTGAATCCATGTTGCACTTCCGTTAAATGCCAGTATTGCTGAATGTGCTGCTCCGCACCGGAGATGACAGCGGTATCAAAACCAAAAAGAAAACCGCCAAGTGCTACCACAAAAGCCCAGAAGAAAACAATCTTGTTGTTCATAACGTAGAAATAAGTTTTGATCGATAAGTCAAACCTACTTCTTTGATAAAGACTGCCGTTATTGTATAGCACCCCTTTCTTTCGAAATTATAACAGTGGGTAAAAATCAGTTAATATATTGATAAATATTATTTTATACATTAAGATAGATATATTTCAGGCGGACGTCTTTCAATTTTGTATCATTGTTTTTCAAAATAAAACCAAAATTATTCTACTTGCCAGCAGTATTAAAACAATATCTCTGTTTAATAAGTCTTTTCCTGTTGATGTATGTCGCAGGATGCCGCCCGGAAACCGGACCGGAATACCGGATCGGTTTTTCCCAGTGTACCGGCAACGACGACTGGCGCCGGAACATGCTCACGGAAATGAAGCGGGAGCTTTTCTATCACCCTGAGATGCAGTTATTGTACCGGGATGCGGAAAGTGACAGCAAGCGGCAGGTACAGCAGATCGGGGAACTGCTGGCAGGGAAAATAGATATCCTGGTGGTATCCCCCAATGAAGCCGCGCCCCTGGCGCCGGTAATAGCCGCCGCCTATGGGAAAGGTATCCCGGTGATCATCCTGGATCGTAAGGCCGCCACGGACTCCTTCACCGCTTACATCGGGGGCGACAACTACAACATCGGCAAGCTGGCAGCAGAATATATTGCCGCCCGGCTGAATGGCCACGGGCGTATTATAGAGGTAACCGGGCTTCGTGGATCTTCCCCCACCGTGGAAAGGCACCAGGGGTTCCGTGATGCCCTCTCGCACTACCCCGGCCTGAAAGTGATAGCCACCCTGGAAGGCAGCTGGGTGGCAGATAAAACGCGGGAAGCCGCTGCACGCAACGATTCCGCCGTGCAGCAGGCGGATGTGATCTTCGCGCAAAACGACGTGATGGCGTATAGTATGTACCGTTATTGCCGGGAAAAGGGCCTCAAACAAACCCGGTTTATTGGTGTAGATGCTTCACCTTACCCCGACGCCGGGATAGACCTGGTATCGCGCGACATCCTCAGCGCGTCGCTGCTGTACCCCAGTGGCGGCAAAGAAGCCATCAGCATGGCTGCGGATATACTCGCCGGGAAAAAGGTACCCCGCAATACGCTGCTTCAAACCGTACTGATCGACAGCAGCAATGTAAAGTTGATGCGCCTGCAGATAGATAAGATACAGGCCCAGCACCAGGAAATAGAAAAGCAGCAATCGTTGCTGCAGGAGCAGCTTTCGCTGTACCAGGACCAGCAGCACCTGCTACGGATAGTAGTCACCACGCTGGGCATCGCTTTCCTGCTCGGTATTGTGCTGATCTTCATTTTACGCACCAACCGCCGGATCAACCAGCAACTGAAACAACAGCGCGATGAGATCCTCCAGCAACGGGACCAACTGGTGGAAATGACCGCCCGTGCACAGGAGGCCACAGAGGCTAAGTTCACCTTCTTCACAAACCTCTCGCATGAATTCCGTACCCCTTTAACACTTATACAGGCGCCACTGGAAAATCTGATGGGCAGCAGGCAGCTCTCTTCCCCGCAGAAACAGCAGCTGGAACTGATGCGCAGGAATGTGACCCACCTGATGCGGCTGGTAAACCAACTACTGGAATTCCGCCGGATTGAAAGCGGCAAACTGCAACTGAAAGTATCAGAAAATGAGCTGCCCGCCTTTATGCTGGATATTATGGAAGCATATAAAGGTATCGCGGTTAAAAAGCATATCGATTTCCGGCTTATCAGCCGGCAGCCCGGCATCAAAGCCTGGTTCGATCAGCACCTGTTTGACCGGGTATTATATAACCTGTTGTCCAACGCTTTCAAATTTACCAGCGACTACGGCAAAGTGCATATTTACCTGGAACAGCCTGCAGCCGGGCAGGAAGCGGTGATACATATTGAAGATGATGGCAGCGGCATGGATGAAAATACCCTGGCACATGCCTTTGAACTGTTTTACCAGAGCAGGAACAATGAACATAAAGGAACGGGTATCGGGCTGGCGCTCACCCGCGAAATCATTTCCCTGCATCATGGCAGCATCACCGTAAAAAGCAGCAAAGGCGCCGGCACCACCTTCAGTATTACCCTGCCGGGTACTTCCGCCCCTTTTGCACCGGAGGAAATTCAGCAGGAAGATGAACACATGAATGTGATCAATCACTCGCTGCATAGCTATACGGACGACCTGGACGACACACCGGCAGAAGAAATACCGCTCACCGTGCAGGCACACCCGCGTTCCGTACTGCTGATTGAAGACCACCCGGACCTGAATCATTTCCTGGCCGATTTTCTCAGCGGTCAATATGAAGTGTTCCACGCCGTCAACGGCGCCGAGGGGTTAAAGCTGGCCTTTGAGCATGTGCCGGACCTGATCCTTTGTGATATTATGATGCCGGGCATGGATGGGATCCAGGTGCTGGAAACTTTAAAAAAAGACATCCGCACCTCGCACATCCCGGTGATCCTGCTCAGTGCCAACAGCAGCGAAGAGCAACGTATAAAAGGTATGCAGCACAATGCAGACGCCTATATCAGTAAACCTTTCCACCTGAAATACCTGGCGGAAAGTATCAGCAGCATGCTCAATAACCGGGCTTTGCTGAAAGATCACTATATCGCTGAGCCTGACACCCGGGTACACAGTACCCAGTCCAGCAAACCGGACCGCAAATTTGTGAATGACTTTACCGCCATCGTGGAGGCAAACCTGGGGAACGACCAGTTTGGGGTGGAAGATATCTGTCAGCAGCTGGCTATTTCAAAAATGCAGCTGTACCGGAAGGTAAAGTTGTTATTAAATTGTAATGTAAACGACTATATCCTGGATGCGCGGGTTAAAAAAGGCAGGTACCTGCTGGCGAATTCAAAGTTATCGGTAGCGGAAATAGCCTATGAGTGCGGGTTTTCCTCTCCTGCTTACTTTTCCACAGTGTTTAAGGCGCGTACACAGCAAACGCCCAAAGCATTCCGTGACAAGAAAAGCGAAGGATAGTTAAAGGCATAAAAAAAGGGCTGATCTTGCTGATCAGCCCCCCAGAAAATAAGATATGTAAACTTAGATAACTTTTACGTTAACTGCATTCAGACCTTTTTTACCATTTTCAACTTCATATGTTACGGTGTCATTCTCACGAAGTTCGCCAGTAGTACCGGAAATATGAACGAAAATATCCTGTCCACCATTAGATGGAGTGATGAAACCAAATCCTTTGGATTCATTGAAAAATTTAACTGTACCTTGTTGCATTATATTGTATTTGCTCACAAGGTAGTCTAATATATCCGTATCACCTAAGAGTTTTTTCCTGATAATGGTCCGGCTTGCTCTAAAACAAGAGCTGACCGGGTTTTACGCGGTCAGCTTTTTTTAATAAATATAAGTGAACAGCAAATTATTGCTTAATTGCCCACCATAATGGTGTTAATACTTCGTCTCCGCCAGCTCCAAGAAAGCTGACAGCCTGGTCGTATCCGGCAGCATTGGTATTCTTCAGGGAAGAAGGATACTTCAGGCGCTGCGGGAAGAACTTCACATTGCTGGTCATATAATTGGAAGCATTGAGTGTAGGCAATGTACCCAGTGGCTCTTCCACGTTGGGATTTTCGAAGAAAGGCAAACCAAGTCTGCGTTTATCATTCCATCCTTCCAGTGGTAACCATGGAACCTGTGCTATATATTTCTGGGTAATGATCTTTGTTAAGAGATCGTTTTTAACGGTACCATTCTTATACAGGTTATTCACCGGGTACTTGATTGCCACGGTGCCTGCCGTATTGGTATAACCATTTTTGAAATCCATGGTATGGGTAGCCGGTGGCTCTATGGTATGATCCCAGCTTACGGAAGTACCGGTCATGTTATAGCTGGTAGAGGCCAGGTAGGTGCCCAGGAAACCATCCACCTGCCAGTATTCGAAACTCTGGGCGATGCCTTTTTCGTAGGCGGCTTTACCACCCAACGGCACCGTCCATCCTCTTACCGCAGCTTCTGCCAGCAGGAAATGTGTTTCCCATGGAGCAAAGAAGATGCGTTTGTTAGCGCTGTTCCTGAACTGCTGACCAAGACGGGGAGCAGCGCCAGGGAAAGCCCTCCACTGGTTCCTGGTTCCCTTTACGCCCCATGCGCCTGCATTGGAACCATTCCAGGCAAATTTACCGTCCAGTGTTTTCACCACGGCGCCGGTACCATCCAGCAGGTTCCGGGCGGTTGTTTCCCAGGTAGGCCGGTCGTAAGAAGGATATTTACTAAAGTTGGGATTTGTAAAATCCCCTGCCGGGATAAATGCTTTATAAGCACGGGGGTCAACCGTTTGCGGTAATCCATCAAACCAGAAACCTGCAAACGGATCATTCGTCATGGTAGAGAAATGGTCTGTCAGCTGCAAACCGGCCCAGTTGGCTGGTCTGATGTATGATTGCAGGGAAGCATCTACCTGGTCAGCAGTTTTTACACTTCCTAAACCGGTATAGATGTTTTCCAGGGTGGTAGACAGGATCTGGGAATTCCATTCGCGACTCATTACGCCGCTAAGCGCATCCCATCCTGGTTTTTCCTGTACCTGGAAAATATCTGTCATGTTAGTCATTAAGTCGCCCGCTGCTGCTGCCTCAAATTCTGCTTTAGCTTTACCGGGATCTACTTCAGACAAACGCATGGCCAGGCGTAAACGCATGGAGTTGGCATAACGTTTCCACTTCATGAAATCATATCCAAAAGCGGGATCGGTTTTCTTCAGTTCATCAGATGCGACAATAGTGGTGTTCAGCTTGGAGCTGGCATCCTTCAGTTCATCCAGCGCAAAGTAGTATACATCTTTCACACTTACGAATTCGGGGTTAGTACCCTGGAATGCGTTGATGGGAATAGGACCGAAGTTATCGGACAATTCACTCAGCAAATAAGCGCGCCAGATACGGGCCACCTGTTTCAGGTTATCTGTATAAGGTTTGGTATCGCCGGCTTGTGTTTTTTCATCTGCAATCTGGATGGCTGTATTAATGCTGTTTAACCAGCCGGAGCTATAGCGGTAGTATTCGGAAGACCATCCGTCATCTACTGCGCCGGAAGACAAGCCACCGCTGAGGTGCTGCCGGCTGGCAGTTTTCCAGTATAATACAAAAGAACGTTCCGCAATATTGGGATCCATCTGTGCGCCGATAATGGAATTATTGATAAAATATTCCACCTGTACCTGGTTTAGGCTGGCGTCTTTCGGATTCTGATTGATCTCTTCAAATTTATTACAGGCAGACATCACCATCGCGAAAGCAGCCAATGCCCAGCCTGATTTTATGAGTATCTTCTTCATTTCAGTTACAATTAAAAGTTAAAAACTAAGGCTCAGGTTCACCAGGAAAGTGCGGGTGGTTGGAGGAGCACCGTTTTCAAAACCAGTGGCATTTGTACCTACCGCAAATACGGATTCCGGATCCAGGCCGCGCATATGGCTGGAAATCATCCATACGTTGTTGCAGGATACACCCACTTTAGCAGACTGGATAGGTGTTCTGCCCAGTAATTTTTTTGACAGGTTGTAGCTCAGCTGAACATTTCTGAGACGGATATTGGAAGCGTCGTAGATGTTCAGTTCAGACACCCCGAGATTACCTACGTTGGTGTTCACTGATTCCCAATATTGCTGTGTAGTGATTGATTTGGTATTGGCAGTATAACCGCCGGCGCCATTTGATACAACCCCTGCAAGCGTCATGTCATCTCTTTTTCCACCGGGTGCAGTGATATCCGCTGTTCCGGCTCTCTGCATCATTGCCTGGGTTACAGAGAACATGTCTCCGCCAAAACGGGCATCAATCAGGAAAGCAAAGGTGAAGTTTTTGTAACCGAAGCTGTTGGTAATACCGAGTAATGCTTTGGATTGCTGGTTACCTAAACGAACATTCTGTTCGCCACGTTGTGGTCTGCCTTCTGCAGTGAGCAGCAGCTGGCCATAGTGTTCACTCTTTTCGTCTGTTACACGCAGGAATTTGCTACCGTAAATTTCACCGTACAATTGACCTGCAACTGCTACGATGGATACATCATCGAAGCCACCCAGCTGGTATCTGTTTACTTTATCAGCAGCAGATATTTCGATAACTTTATTCCTGTTCATCGACAGGTTACCAGAGATGTTCCAGATAAAGCCTTTATCAAGGATCTTTGCATCTGCCATAATTTCAAATCCGCTGTTCTGGATATTACCGGCATTGATCTTTCTTTTTTCATAACCGCTGGCAGGATCCATTGGCAGATCGATCAGCTGGCGGGTAGCATTTGATTTATAGTAGCTGAAATCCACACCAAACCTGTTATCCGCAAAGCGCAGCTCAGTACCTACTTCATAGGATTTGATCAGCTCACTGCGAACATTTGGATCAAAGAGGGTAGTTTTCCTGGAGGCAGTCGGGTTGCCATTCGGATCCCTGTCGATCGTATATGTATTCAGCAACTGATAGGGCGAAAGACTGTTACCAACTTCTGCATAGGAAGCGCGGAGTTTACCGTAGCTGATCCATTTAGGTAAGCTCTTAAACTGTTCTGTAAATACATAAGAGAAACTCACAGAAGGATAAAAGAAAGAGCGGTTAGCAGGACTGAGGGTAGAGGACCAGTCGTTACGCATAGTTCCATCCAGGAACAGGTAACCATCCCAGTTTACGCCTACAGTACCATACAGGGAATTAATACGTTGTTCCGTTACTTCATCCGTGATACCCGGATTACCCTGTGAGTTTTTGATGCTGAACAGATCCGGTACCAGCAGTGAAGCGGCGTTGTTACTTAGCCTGGAGGAGTGTTGCTGCATCAGGTTACCGCCTACGCTTGCAGACGCACCAAACCTGCTGAACAGATTATCTTTCTTTGCAGTGATCAGGGTACTGTAGTTCAGTTCAGAGAAGGTAAACTTGCCCACGCTGTAACTACCATTGGTAGAAAGCGGGCTACCTGCGTAGGTTTTAGCTTCTGTATTGGTGGTATAAATATCGGCACCTGCTTTTACTTCCGCATTTAACCAGTCGGTGAACTGGTATTTAATGCTTCCGTTCATGATAAAGCGGTTACGGATATCTTCATTCTGACTGTAACGGCTTGCCCAGTATGGATTCACCTGGTTGCCGGTACCGTACCAGCGCATAGTGCCCAGCTCATTCAAAGGATCTTTAAACTGGGTAATATCCATTGTACCAGGGAGGGTATATAGCAGGGAAGAATAGTTCCTGCTGTTTACACCGCTTGTAGGCCTGTTCCTGGCGTTGGTATTAGAGTACTGAACTTTAAAGTCGGTAGACAAACGTTCAGATGTTCCATATTTGGTAGTAGCTCTGGCCATGAGATTTACCCTGGAGAGTTTGGTACCTGGAATCATACTGTTATCGTTCATATAATTGAGGGAGGTGTACACAGACGTTTTATCCAGCTGTTGCTGAAATGAAATGTTTTCGTTGTGGTTTACTCCGGTCTTGTAAAAATTGTTGATGTTATTAAAGTAGCGGAGCTTTTCCGTTTTGCCGTTCCAGTTAGTAACATCCTGACCAGCAATTTTTGGTCCCCAGCTGGTAGTACCGATAGGATCATAATCATTCACAGATCCCTGTCCGAAACTTTTCTGCATGTCAGGATTTGTGAATATGCTTTCAAAACCTACCGTAGAAGATACTGCAATGCCCATACCATTCGACTTCTTACCGGTTTTAGTGGTAACAAGGATAACACCATTACCTGCGCGGCTGCCATACAAGGCGGCAGCGGAAGGGCCTTTCAGCACAGAGATACTGGCAATGTCGTTCGCGTTCAGATCAGCGAGACCATTACCCATATCCAATGATGGATTCCAGAAATCGTTGTTGCCATCTGTTACGCCCACGAAGTTATCTACCGGAATACCATCCACTACAATCAATGGCTGATTGTTCCCGGTGAGGGAATTATTTCCGCGCAGATTAATTTTAGAGGAACCTGCTGGGCCGGTGCTGGAACGGATCACCTGTAAGCCCGCCACCACGCCGGTAAGCGCGTTGGTAAGATTGGGTTCATGTGCATCTATCAGCGTAGCACTTTTTACTTCCTGCATGGCATATCCCACAGATTTTTTCTGGCGGGTAATGCCTAAGGCAGTTACTACCACTTCGTTCAGCCCTTTGGAAGTTTCTTCCATTACCAGGTCAAAATTAATGGAAGTACCTACCGGCACTTCTTTGGTAGTAAATCCTACGCTGGAAACAACCAGTGTTGCCCCGGGGCCTACCTGGAGCTTAAATGCCCCTTTTTCATTGGTTGTTGCGCCATTGGTAGTACCTTTTTCAATGACTGTTGCATAGATTACGGGAGCGCCGGAAGCGTCTTTCAGGGTACCGGATACCCATTTTTTTTCCTGTGCGGAAACGCTTTGATAGCACGTTGCCACTAAACACGTTAGCAGCAGGAAGCCTAGCCACCTTTTCATTAGTGTGAATTTAGATGAAGATGAATAATCAAGGCATAGTTTCTCTGATGGCATGGGAAGCCCGCATGCTGCAGGTAGTTACTGCCTCATTTTTGATTGATACAAGTGAACGTTATTGCTTTGTTTTACTACAGTTGGCCTTTATCGAGGTGTTCCATAACAAGTGCTGCAGCGCCAAGTCTTTCCGCCGCATACCCCAGAGGCGAGATTATTATTTCAATATTTTCAGCGATTTTTGGTATACAATGTTCATTTAACGCATGCTGTACAGGTGCCAGCCATAACTTTCCGGCTAATGTTCCTCTCCCGCTTAAAATGATCAGGTTTGGATTCAACAAGTGAATAAGGATGGCGATGCCGCGTCCGATATGATAACCCGCCTGTGATAATAATTCCACTGCGTAATTATCGCCCTTTACCGCTGCATCCATAATTTTTCTAAACGTGTCGTCGCGGTTGTCCATCGACAAATCTTTCATAACAGTAGTTCTTCCTTCCCTGATACCAGCTACTGCTTTTTCTGCAATCACCGACAATGACGTTTCTGTTTCCAGGCATCCCATTTTTCCACAACTGCAGATCTTATTATTGGTAAAAAGCGGGATGTGTGAGAACTCCCCTGCAAACCCGTTTTCTCCCCTGAAAAGATCCCCGTTCAGCACCATTCCCAAACCTATACCCCAGCCTATATTAATGACCAGTGCATTTTGCCTGTTCCGGGCTGCTCCCAGTTTCCATTCTGCCAGCGCAATTAAACTGGAGTCATTGTCAATGATCACGGGTAAACCGGTAAGCGCTTCGAGGTATCCATTGATACTGCCGTATTGTTTATCGAAGAAAGAATAATTAATGCCCTTAGTTACATCTACAAAACCCGGCATCCCGATACCAATGCCTGCAAACTTTTCCAACGGAATTTCTGAATGATCAATAAATGCTTTCAGTTCCTGCCCCAGTTGTGCGATGGCGTCCGGATGTGCCGACAAGTCCAGCGACACCAGGCGTTCTTCTCCCACTGTCTTATTTTGCATATCCAGTATACTGATACTGGTTACAAACTGGTCCATCGCTACCGATAAAATGTACATGTAGTCCGGCTTCACAGAGTACATCTGCGGGCGCCTTCCGCCAGTAGAAATGGCATACCCCGATTCCAATACCAAACCACTTTTCACGAGTTCATTCAAAGATTTGGTGGTATGCGGGAGACTCTTGCCGGTGAGCAGCGTGAGATCGGCACAGGATAATTCCTTGCTAAAGTACAGGTGTTTTAATAACGTTTTTTTAAATATTTCCTGGCGATCAGACACCATTTAGATGATTGTTTGCTTACAGTTTAAATCTACATCAATTTGGTACAAGTGAACAACATTATCAGTAAAATGCTGATTCAAGATAGGCAAACTTCTGTAAATTCTGCAAGAACTTTTATGAAAATTTTAATTAGTTGGCGATAATTATCAAAATTATACGATAAGTTATCTAGTAAATGTTAATTTTACATCAGAAAAAAGCAAAATAGTTCCAGACCATGGCCAGTTTGGCAGGTCGCACCGGTATGATAATTGATCCGGCACCGGTATGCCTTCATCTGTGGTAGCCCGTATGATATATGACGCAGAAACGCGTACGCTCCGGATTATATTCGTGTCGGGGATGATATATGATTACAAGGACGTGCCCGAAGCAGTATACCTGGCGATGAAGTCGTCCGGTTCAAAGGGCATTTATCTCAACAAACACATCAAAGGGCATTATGATTTTGAAAAGATCCAATAACTATTATGCGGCGCCATGCATGGCTTGCCGCCGGATATCGCTCATCCCCTTCCGGTAAAACCGTTTCATCATTTTATTCAGGTGGCTGCTGTCCGTGAAACCAAGGTCCCAGGCAATTTCCTTAAAGGGCAGGTCGGTGTACAGCGCCTTTGCCTCGGCCAGTTTTAATTTGGAACGGAGCACGAACTCCTGGTAGGTTTCGCCGGCGTTGCGTTTGAAATATTCACTGAAATAAGTAGCCGAGATATTGAAACGCTGGCATAAATAAGACAACGTAATTTTTTCTTCGTCGAGCAAATGATATTGAATATGCAGCAGTACGTCTGCAAAACGTTTGCCTTCCACGCCTTGTGCGCCGGGAAGCTCCATCGCCACATTGCGGGCTATCAGCTCCAGCACGGCTACCATCAGTCCCTGCATAATGCGCCGCGAATGATTATCGGAACGCTGCTGCTCATACATCAGTAACTCCAGTAAACGAACCAGGTGCTGTTTGTCGCTATCCATCGTAATCAGCTCCCCTGCCCTGCGGTTATAATTACCAATGATGAAATTGAGGCGGCAGAACCATTTCCCGAAATCTATCACACAGTCCTGTTCTCCCGAAAAAAAACTGGCGTTGAACTGGATAAACAGGAAAGTAGTGGGCTGATCTATCCGGTAGGTATGGCAGTCGGACGACGGCAACAGGAAAATACTTCCTTTGCTGTAACCGGAACGGGTATGCTCCACCTGCTGTTCCCCGCTGCCTTCGAGAATATACACCAGTTCAAAAAAGTTGTTCCTGCGGTTGCGTTTTTCCCAGCGCTCCAGGGTGGTGATGCTGATGCTAAACGGGTCGTGTACCTTTTCCATACTGTAAATGTAAGTAATAAACTGCCGCTGCATAAGGGGTATCCCATCCTGTTACTGCTATTTCCTTTTACAGTACGGGCGTAACGGCGGGTGGCTGGTTAGCTTTGCTGTCATAAAAAATGAAGATCACATGAAAGCAATTATTTTAGAAAGACTGGATAAAAACGCGCCCCTCACCCTATCACACACCGCCATACCGGCTATTGCTGAGGACGAAGTGCTCATTGAAAATAAAGCAATCGGCATTAACCCCGTCGACTATAAAACACTGGAGGACTATACCACGTCCGACGGGCTACGGGCAAGCTGGGCCCCTGCCCTGGATGGCATTTCGCCGCTGATCCTGGGATCGGATATTGCCGGCGTAGTAACGGCAGTAGGCAGCGCTGTCACCAAATTCAAAACAGGCGACGAAGTATTCGGGATGATCAGGATGCCGGGGCATGGCCGCGTATTCGCGGAGTACGTCGCGGCGCCGGCTATCCATCTTGCTAAAAAACCGGTCAATATATCCTTTACAGAAGCAGCTGCGGCAACACTGGCGGCCATTACGGCATGGCAAAACCTGCATACACATTACAGTGTGAAAAAAGGCGACCGTGTGCTCATCACTGCACCGGCAGGCGGCGTTGGTCATTATGCCGTGCAAATGGCTAAAGCAGCAGGCGCCTATGTAATAGCCGTAACTACCGCCGCTAACGCTGGTTGGGTACTTCAGTTGGGCGCCGATGAGATCATCGACTATCACCACTTTGATTTTGAACAGGCAGATAGCCTGCAACTGAACCTGGTACTGGATTCCGGCGGAAGATACCCGGCCTCCCTGTATGAAAAACACTTTGCGCCGGGCGCTGCCCTGTTCTACCTGCCGCATGCTTTGCCGGCAGCTACCACCCAATACTACCAGTCGAAGGGATTTGATGTACGCTTCACCGGCGTTACCTCCGATGAAAAAGCGATTGACGCCATCGCCGTATTGCTGCAATCAGGAAAAATAAAATCTTACATCGATAAAATGTTTCCGTTCGACCAGATGCGGGCGGCCATAGATGAAATGAAAAAGGGCACTACGAAAGGAAAGATCGTAGTAACCCTTTAACAAATATGGATAGCGGCCGGGTATGCCCGGCTGTTATTAATGCGGCAGTAGTTCTGCCAGTTTTTTATCCAGGTCTTCCCCACGCAGGTTTTTGGCCACTATTTTCCCTGCCGGATCCAGCAGGAAATTTTGCGGTACTGCACGAACACCGTACAATTTCGCTACTTCATTTTCCCAGTATTTCAGATCAGATACATGCGTCCAGGTGAGTTGATCAGTATGAATGGCTTTCAGCCATGCATCGTGCCCGTTGGCCTGATCCAGTGATACGCCCAGGATGGTGAAGGACTGGTCTTTGTATTTATTAAAGGCTGCTACCACGTGCGGATTTTCTGCACGGCAGGGACCACACCAGCTGGCCCAGAAATCCACCAGCACATATTTGCCGCGGAAATCGGTAAGGTTTACCGGCTTGCCTAATGTATCATTTTGTGTAAACACGGGCGCAGTAGCGCCAACAGCAGTTTGCTTCCAGCCATTGATCAGGGCAGCCACTTCTTTTCCTTTTTTGCTTTCCTTTACCGCAGGAGATAACGTATTGAAAACTGTTTCCAGCTCCGCAGGATTTTCAGGAACGGAGCCGGCACTGCTTTGCAGGGCATCCAGGCTTACCAGGGATGCAGGATTTTCTTTTATAAACGCCTGGTAGATCTTTTTTTCTTCTTCGCGGATAGCCTTACTTTTTCCATCGTAAGTTTTCCGGAATTCAGATGATTTACGGGCTTCTTCCGTAGCGGCAATATAATCCTCTGTGAGCTGGTCCTTTTGCGCAGCCGTTGCTTTCAGCTTTGCCTGCAGGCGCTGCTGATCATTGTTAAGACGGGAACCTTTTATAGTAGCATTATACACGGAATCTTTGCCACTGAGAACAATGGTACCCTTTTCAAGGTATACCGCCAACATATCAGACTTATAAGACATCATATTGGTAGGCGGGGTATGACGCAATACCAGCGTCGCTTTTACAGGGTCGCCTACTTTGCCTTTAAATTCAAATATGCCCTGCTGCAAGGCCGCTGAATCCCTTACCACAGTGCCATTGGCCCGGTAAGTGAGAAACAGTTTGGCGGGAGCATCCAGTGTCCCTATTTTTCCTTTCAGCACATATGTTCCGTCCTGCGCCAGGAGCGCTGCCGGGAATAACGCCAGCATTGATACTAAGATGTGTTTCATTTGGTTTTTAATTTTATGATTTAAAATGGTCTTCCATCCAGCGGTATATTCCATTGCGGGTTAAACTTCAATATCACGTTGGAGATGGTTAAAATAAAGTCTTTTGAATCCACGGTTCCTTCGTGTGTTTCCGTGCCTATCTTATGTTGTATTTTAGGTTTGCACCAGGGCTTGCCGGTTTCGAGGCAAAGTCTTTTCAGGTCCAGGAAACGTTTGAATGAACCTAACGGCAGCTCTCTTCTTCTTTCATCCAGCACCTGTTGAATCACTTCATCCTGGGACCCTACCGGAAGCGTAGGCGTTCCGGTTTTGTAACGATAGCGGCGCAGCGTATTGAGGTCGCCGATGGCGGCGGCCAGCTGGTTGGTGCGGGCATATCCTTCTGCACGCATCAGCAACAGTTCGGGATATGAGAACCCGGCGGTCATGTTGGTTTTGGAACCGCGATAATACTGGATGCGGTTACCATCATCATACACCACATTATTGTAAGTGGTTTTATACCCCGGCGCTGTTAAAAAGAAATATTTAAACCGGAGGTCATTGGCCTGGTCGTACAACGCAATCACTTCATCGGAAGGATAGCTGGAGGAAGACCTGCCGGCGCCGGCATCAAGATTGCGGTACAACAGGTTTTCACGGCTGTTGGCAGCGCTCAGGAAATTATCCGGTCCTTTAATGGTACTGTTGATAAGGTTGGTGGGATCCGTCCACGAAAAGCTGTTGTAGTCATAAATCAGTTTATCAGTGCCGCCTTTGCTGGCGGCGGTCCAGGCGAGATTAGCATAATACACCACGCTGTCGTACTTCTGGGTAAACAGGTGATAGTATGCCAGCAACGCCTGAGCTGCCACTTTGTTCGGACGGGAAGGCCAGTTGGTTACTTCCGGCACATCCGGCAAAGCGGTGAGCACATCATTCTTCACCTGTGCAAAGGCCTGTTCCTGTGTGGATAAATCCGGTAACGCTGCGCCTATATCAGCACTGGTTACATAAGGAATGGTTTTGGTATCATTGGGTGAACCAGGCTTATATACCGGACCATACACCAGCGTGGTAATAAAGTACGACCAGGCCCTGTTTACCAGTGCCTGCGCCACTACTGTTTTTGCATACTGCTGATTTTCTGCACTGAGGTTAGGAATAGCGCGTATGCCATCTATCACGTTGTTGAAATAAGCCATAGAGCGGTAAGTGCCCCAATCCCAGAAATAATCCGACGTAGACGGATTTTTGTAAGGCTGCCTGAAAACATAGGCCCAGTAACGGTCGATGTTAGGATGGTTGTTCGCTTTGTAACTAATATTCCCGATACCATCGGAAAGCGACAGGTTATCTGTCAGGTAGCCGAGGTTACACCCGGTGTTGTTATCAATAAACACCCACTGGGCAATATTGCTGTTATCCAGCAGGTGATCAAAGTCTGCCACCTCTGAAGGGATCAGTTTTCCCTTTGGTTTTACATCCAGGAACTTTTTGCAGGAGCTGATACTTCCCGCCATGATAATAACCAGTATGAGTATACGCTGTTTCATGATCGCCGTAGTTAATTGTTAAAGACTGAATGATAACCCTACATAAAATTCCGGCCGCAGCGACAGGGAAGAAAATCCTTGTTCTGTAAAGGCGCCGGTACCACCGGACAGGTTCAGTTCTGATGTTTCAGGATCGCGGTGATCGCTGTTGGCGGTGATCATGAACAGGTTCCTTGTCTGGAAATAAATCCGGGTACTGGTGAAGCCGATGCGTTTCAGCAGACGCGGGTTAATATCGTAGGTTAATGTTACATCCCGGAGTTTCATGTAGCTGGCGCTTTCTATGAGAATGTCTGAATAAGGGAAATAGAACATATCCATATTCCAGCTGCTGAGTTTAGGATAAATGGTGTTGGCTTCATCGCCCGGTTGTTTCCATCTTTCCGATACATGTTTGTTCAGGATATTAGATCCGCTGAAGGCATCTCTCCTCAATACATTCCCAAGCTTTGCAATAAACATAAAAGATAAATCGAAATTCTGCACACGGAAAGAGTTGGTTAAGCTGATCGCATATTTCGGACGCAGGGTACCGCTGTAAATCAGGTCGCCCACAGCCACGTTGCCACCGCCGCTTTTTTCTCCTTTGGCAGTATAAAATTGTGATACGCCATTATTATCGAGGCCGGCATACCGGTAGCTATAAAGGGCATCCAGCGGATCACCCGCTTTTTTGATCGCGCCATTGGTAACGCTGGAAGCATACTGGTAATTTACATTATAGGTAACAACCGTATTATTGTTGTAGCTGAAGTTGAGGAAGGTGTTCCAAACGAAATTACGCTTCCGCAATACATCTGCATTTATTGAAATTTCATATCCTTTGTTTCTTACTTCCCCGATATTTTTCACCAGGGAACTGAAGCCACGTGTTGGATCAATAGCATCGGATGCCAGCAGATCGCTGCTGTTACGCAGGTAATAATCGGCGGTTAAATTAATCCGTCTGTTCAGCAGGGAAATATCCACCCCAAAGTTGGTGCTTTTTGTTTTTTCCCAACGGAGCGAGTTATTAGGCGGTGAAGAGATACTGTAAGATACATCTCCGGTATAATTGGAATAACTGCCAGGGGTAATGATCAGGAAAGGGCCTGAGTTCAGGGAAATATTTCCGTTGATACCATAGGATGCGCGCAGATCAAGGCGATCAATCAATGGTACATGAAAGAATTTTTCCTCTGCCAGTTTGTAGGTGCCCCCGGCAGACCACAACGGTTTGTAGCGGTAGCGTGGATCGGTGCCAAAGAAATTGGTTTGATCCAGCCGGATACTTCCGCTGAGAATAAAGCGGTTATTATATTCATAGGAACCGTTGGCATACCAGGAAACAAAACGGTTATCCTGGTAGGCATAACTGCCTATGCTGGCTGTAGGCCTGCTGGTGCCCAGCATATCGGCATTATAAGACCCTGCATTATAATCGGCATAGTTAAAAGTAGAAAACGTACCTGCCTGATCGTTGTATCCAAAGCGGGTTGGGAGGGTATTGTTATCTGCCGTGTTCCGGCTTATTTCATTACCGGCGATGGCGCTTACGCGGTGTTTGGTTGCAATAACCCGGTTAAAGTTCAGCTGTGTGCGGAACATATAGCTCTGGTTGAAATTGCGCGCTTCATTTACCACTGCGCCATCCGGGATATAATGTTTGGAACCGTTGGAGATGGAAGTATTATCATCGTACCATTGCCGCACCCGGTAAGACTTTTTATCGTACAGCGACCTGGTTTGCGCATCGCCGCGGCTCCAGGTACCTCCTGCTTCTATGTTCAGCCCGTCGAAGATCTTTACATTCACGCTGCCGCCCAACCGGATCTGCAACGCTTTTGTATTGTAGGTTTCCAGCCCCAGGTCATCCAGCGGACTGTAGTACAGTGGTTTCAACCCGGTTAACGCAGCATACCGGTCTTCCTTCTTCTGGTTTTTAGACGGCACATTCAGTGTTTCTCCTGTAGCCGGGTCTACCAGCAGGTTGTACGGTTGTATCAACGAGGTGTTGGTGAAAGCCAGCATATCCTGCCAGCCACGCACCGGCGAAGCGGAAGTGGCATAGTTCACATTGGAGAACAGACGGATGTTCACACCTTTGCGGGGCTGCCAGTCGTTTTTCACATCGAAGATGAGGCGGTTGTCTGAATTCCGGACGGTGTTATTCTGATTGGACACATATCTCACGGCGGCGTTGAGCATACTTTTTTCGCTGCCACCGGACAAGGAGATATTGTGTTGCTGTGTAAACTGGTTCCTGAAATAATATTTTTCCATCTGTGCCAGTCCGTCGTTTTTTTTCAGGGCATCGAGCTCGGCGGTCACATCTTTTTCGTTCATCCATCCCTGTGACTTAGCAATCAGCAGGTAGTTAACGCGGGAAGTGCTGCCGTAGTTATTATAGGTAGTGAGATAGTCGTTGGGGTCCTGGTTATAGAGCTCTATTTCCGCATCCACGTAATCGGCAGACGATGCCCTGTTGAGGTTCGACAGATCGGGTTTCAGCGTGATGCCGGTAGATCCTTTGTATTCCACCTGCAACGCACCTTTTCTGCCGGAGCGGGTAGCGATTACGATTACGCCGTTGGAGGAGCGGGCGCCGTAAATAGAAGCGGCTACTGCATCCTTGAGCACGGTGATCGATTCTATGTTATCGATATTGAGAGATTCCAGTCCCGCGCTGGAAGGATACCCGTCGATTACCAGCAGGGGTGCGCTGGCAGCAGTGCCCAGCAAGGTAGACACGCCACGGATTTCCAGGTTACCTTCTTTGGTGAGCACCACCCCGGTGGCTTGACCTTCAAGGGCTGATTTCACATCCGGTTTCAGTTTAGCGCGGAGGCGATAGGGATCAATGACCGAAAAAGAGCCGGTGGCCCTTTCCCGGGAAATGGTCTGGTAGCCGGTGTTCACCACATCGATGCCGGTGAGCTTATTATTGGATGGTTTCAGCGTGATGCTGATAACGCCGTTTTTGCCTACTACGAGTTCCTGTTTTTCGTAGCCCACATAAGAAAACGACAGCACGGCATTTTCATCTCTCACCGCAACGGTATACTCCCCGTTGTTATTGGTTTGTGTGCCTTTGCCGGTGCCTTTCACCACTACCGAAACGCCGGGCAGCGGAATACCATTTTCATCGGTAATGCGCCCGGTAATTACGATCTGCGCCGGGACGGCGGGCAATGCCGGCGTGCGGGGCACGATGCGGGTGACCGTAATGGTTTTGTCTTCGATGGCATACTCCAGGTTCTGCCCCATGAGTGAAACATGCAGTAGCTCCTGGATAGTGGCGTTCTTCATATCCAGCGTAACGGGGCGGGTACTTTGCAGTGCATCGTAATTATAAAAAACGATGTAGCCCGTTTGCCGGTTGATGGTGGTAAAGACCGTCGATAACGGTGTGTTTCTGACAGACAGTGTTATGCGTTGTGCAGCGCTTTTGGCGCTGACCTGCAGCATGCCTGCCATTAGTAATAAAGCAGATAACCTCATGATCCTCCAAATTTTGGTTGGCAGATTATTTTTTTTCATTGTACCGGCAAATACCGGGTTGTAAGATCTGCATTGGTGGTGATGCTTTCCGGAAGTGTTGATGTGGTGATGATCAGGCCTGCGGACAAGGGAATACGATCCCTCTTCTCTGTTTTGGAACAAAGCAGTTAAAATCATACATTTGATTTCGGTGATAAAAATGAGTTTACACGAATAATTTATTGCCTGTAACCAGTGATGTTTGCCCATCACTGGTTTTTTAATGGCGCTGGTTTTAGTTGATTTTGATTACTTCTAATACAATAGCTGGTCAGATTTAAGTGTTAAAAAATATGGCTTGCTTACGATCGTAATACGGTTATTTTTCTTCCTTCTATTTTAAACAGTACTCCATTTTTTTCCAATATTTTGAGGATGCCCGATAGGGACAGGCTACGCTGCATACCGCCGCCAAAGCGCATTTCGGGTGGTGCGCCTTCGTATACAACTTCTATATCGTACCAGCGTTCCAGCTGCCGCATCACGGTGGTAATGTCTGCCCGGTCAAAGATAAAAAAGCCGTTCTTCCAGGCTACGGCTTCCTGCACATCGGTACCTGTTACCGTGATGTTGTTACTGTTGCTGATGCGTGCCTGCTGGCCGGGCAGCAGTTTTTTTACGGCGCCGTTGCGGCCTACGTTCACAGCGCCTTCCAGCAGGGTTACTGCCAGCGCATTTTCATTCGTATAGGCCATCACATTAAAATGGGTGCCCAGTACGGTGATATCGGCGCCATTGGCCTTTACCAGGAATGGTTTTCCGGGCGCCTTAGCTACTTCAAAATATCCTTCGCCGGTGAGTTCCACCGTTCTGTTGTTACCTGTAAAAGCTGTAGGAAAACGCAGGGAGCTGGCTGCATTGAGCCACACCTGGGTGCCATCCGGCAGGGTAAGCTGGTATTGTCCGCCGCGGGGAGTGGTTAATGTATTATAAGTAACCGGGGCGGTAGCGCCGGTGGCATGGTACAGTACCTGCCCGTTTTGTAATTTGATGATGCTGGTGCTGCCTTGTTTGCCGAGCGTATCATTTTTGGCTTCATCCAACACAATCTGGGAGCCGTCTGCCAGGGTGAGCATGGCTTTATTGCCGCCGGGGGCGATATCATTTTTATAACGCTGTGCGAGTGCAGGAACGGGTTTCATGGTGGCTACCGGCCGGAGCAGGAAATATAAACCGGTAGCTAACAGCAGGCCGGTAACTATGGCGGCCGCCCACCAGAGGCGGTGTATAAACTTCATCGGTTGCACCGTTTCCACAAAAGGAGTGGTAAGGTCTGCGCCGGTAATACTTTGCAGCAAAGCGGTGCGGGCGGCGGTATCGGCGGGTGCGGTATCCGCAGGGGCCTGCCACATCAGGTCCGTCAGCGCGGCCATGAGTATTTCCATGTTGCCGTCGTCTTCCAGCAATGTGTACAACTCTTCCTGCTCTTCGACCGTTTCGTTACCGGAAAGTCGCTGTTGCAATAAATATATGACCCTTTGCTCCTGCATGCGTAAAAAGAAAACCGGGATTTAAACGGCTCCCCGGTATTAAGAATAGGCTAACGACCTAAAGGACCTATCTGTTTAAAAATATTTTTTACCTGCAAATAAAAATCAGGTAAACAAGCGGGATGGCATGCCCGTTGCGACGCAGGTGCTCCCGTATGGCTTTCAGGGAAAACACCAGGGCATTTTTAACAGAGTTGGGCGACAAATCCAGCTCCGTGGCTATTTCCGGGATCTTCATACCACGATTGCGGCTCATCTGGTAAATGCGCCGGCGTTGCGGCGACAGTAACATCACGGCTTCTTCTATAACAGTATGTAATTCTTTGAGTGTGAGCCGCCGGGTAGCCGTATCGGCGTCATCGGCGGTAACCGCTGCCGTTCCGCGCAGCCGGTATTCATTGGCTTCTTTTTTCAGGTAAGTATAGCATTCGTTGGCGGCCACTTTAAATAGCCAGGCTTTCGGATGGTCGATGTCCGCGAGCTTGTCGCGGCTCAGCCACACCCGCAGGAAAGTAGCCTGGATCACCTCTTTGGCGTTCTCGGGCGACTTCACCATTTTCCGGATAAATGGTTCCAGCGTTGTCAGGGAAGTATTGAAGAGGATACCAAACGCCGCTTCATCGCCCTCAGAAATGCGCTGAAACAGTAATTTGTCAATATAGATATTGTCGTGCATTATCGTTGCAGAATACGCTGATGGTTGATAAGGTTGGTGGTATCGCCACTAAAGTAATGAAAATTGAGCGGATCCTCACTGCCTCCTCATTTGAATAAATCAGATCTCATTCAGGAAGTCTGTCATCGACTGCTCTGTCAGCAGGTTCAGTTTCTTCCGGAGGCGGTACCGCTTTATTTCCACGCCACGCACAGAAATGGCCATCAGTTGCGCAATTTCTTTGGTAGATAATTTCAGCTGCAGGTAAGCACAAACCTTCAGATCGGTATTCGTTAACGACGGGAATTTGCTTTTCAGCTTCTTCAGGAAGTTATTGTTGATCTCATCAAAATGAGCGGCGAACTGATCCCAGTTATCATTATTCTTTTCCACATCATTTAACAACAACAGCGCGTTCTTGATTTCCGGGTTGTTACCATTCTTTTTATACACCGATGCCAGGATATCTTTTACTTTCACCAGCGCATCGCCTCTCTCTACCAGGTGCATGGACGCATCTGCCAGCGCATTATTTTTAAAATGTATTTCGTTGGCCAGCTTTTCATTCTGCAGCTTGATGATTTCCTTTTCGTTTTTTTCCAGCTCCAGCTGGTGGATGTATTTAAGACGCTGCTGTTCTTCATCAAAGCGGCGCTGCTGGATGCGCAGGTTCCTTTCCTGCCAGCGGTTCAGGAGATACAGCACGGCGAGGAACAACAACACATAGCCAATATACGCCCAGGTAGTTTTATACCATGCGGGCAGCACCTCAAAACTGTAGGTCACCACTTCTGATTCATGTCCGAGGTTATCGTGTGCTTTTATTTTAAAAAGATATTTACCGCCCGGGAGGTTGGTGTAATCCTTTTCAGTTTTGGGCGACCAGGCGGACCAGCGCTGATCGTATCCTTCCAGCTGGTAGCTGTATTCTATATTACTTTGTAGTCCGTATGCCGGGGAGCTGTATTCAAAATGGAAGGAATTATATCCTTTGGGTAAAGCCACTATTTCGGTTTCATCCTGTAAATAACCGGCAGCTCCGCGGTGATGGAAATAGCCGCCGAAGATAACGCTGTCGGATTTACCAAAAGCCTTTACCTGTCCCAGTAAAACCTTCACCGCCTGTTTATTGGTGGTATACTTTTCATAGTTCAGGTGAATAGTGCCTTTTTCGGAGCCAATGAAAATATTCTCTTTATTATAGGGATAAATGTTTTCAAATCCCAGTAATATCTTGCCGTTCAGCTCTGGTATCCAGGTAATGGTAAATGGTTTATCGCCGGATGGCTGGTTAAAATTCACCACCCCGACATCCTTGCCGCTGCAAAACCAGATATTGCCGTCGGCATCTTCATTCATATACCGGATTTCCATGTTGCCCAGTATGGGCGTCAGGAAGGCGGAAGGAATAAACCGGTTGGTGGCCGGATCAAATTCATACACCCCTTTACCGGTGCAAAACACCACGCGGTTCTTTATCTTAAAAACATAATTGCTCAGTGCCGAAGGCAGCCCCGCACTATCCGTGAGCAGTTGGGAGGAAACGGTTTTATTATCGGCCGACAGCTGCAGCTTATAAACGCCCCGGTACGGGTGCGATGCCCAGATGGTGTTGTTATTATCTATTTCCAGGAAGCGCAGCGACTCTCCCACTCCTTCCAGTTTTCCTTTATCGGCAAACTGACCTGCATTGTATTCCAGCAGCTGCACGCCGGTGTAACTGCCCACCAGGATGTTTTTTGCGGGATACACCGCCGATACCGGTTTATACAGCCAGGCGCCGGGTTCAGCAAATAGCGGCACAGCGCTGTGATCTTTCAGTACAGCGCTGCCGGTGTGTTGCGCCAGCAGGATATGATTGTTTACCTCATCGAGGCGCCACACTTCTGCCTTACTGTTCCTTACACGGGTAAAATCACCTTTGGAGAAACTGAGATCGCCCGAGGCAGCCGCCAGCGGCGCATACCAGGCGCCGTCCGATGTGGCAATGTACAGTTCATTATTAAAAATACGGGTGGAGTATCCCGACAGCTCATTGCTTTTACTGGGTGTAATATATTTAATGGCGGCATTGTAGGCGATAAAGCTGATACCATTATTGAGTCCGGCCCAGAGGTTATTATGCTTATCAAGGAATACGCTGATCACGTCATTATTCTGGAGCCCTTCCGTACGGGAAATCTTTTGCACTACTTCGCCATTGAAGTTGAGCACCACGCAACCTTCCGTAGAGGTGCCTGCCACAAATTCTGTGGCATTGATCTGTGCGGAGATATTCACATTGCCTGCGGAAAAGGCCGCGTGTTGCTGGATGATGGAGTCGTTGCGTAAAAGGAATTGTCCCTTTGCCTGGGTTATCACCAGGAGCGTATCAGCCCCGATGCCTATAATGCCGGATATGAGGCCGTCTGTAAATTTATGGCTGGTATTAACGGGCTGCCATTCATTATTTTTAAACAGCATCAATCCATTATACTTATCCTGTGCATACAGTTTGCCGCCGGCTTGTTTCAGGTACAACCACTCGCTGGGGTATACTTTAATGCTGTTGTTCCGGTATTCGAAGATGCGGTCGGAGGCCTGGAAGAAAACAGCTTCTTTATAAATTTCTATCCGCCAGATGTCCGCAAACTTATTATATGAGGCAGGAACCAGGTCTCTCAGGGAGGTATACACGAGATTACCGTTTGGCCCGGGTGCGAAGTAGCCGAGTTCGCCCTGGCCACCGGCATAGATCCGGTCGACCGTATCAATGGCCAATGCGCGCACGATAGTACGGTTTGGAAGCGGGTATGCTTTCCAGTGACTGCCATCATAGGTAAGCATTCCTTCGTTGTTGGCGAAGTACATGATGCCTTTGCTGTCCTGTTCAATATCCCAGGTTTGGGTGCCTGCCTGGAAGTCGCTTTTACTATAATTGATGATCCGGGGTAACCCGATCGTATTCTGACCTGCGGCCATCCGGAAACACCCGATGCATAAAAAAAACAGCCACCATCTTTTCATAAAATATAGGATTACTTCCGGTGATGTAGTAATGATGTAGTTTAAATTTATTAATAATCAATCATTTATCCAATTGTGATGCAGTATAGATGTAGTCGGAAAATTGGCTTCGTTCTATGGAAGGTGTAATTTTAGCCCAATCAAAACAGTATAAAAATAGTACTTAGTCAACTGAAATCATCCATCCATTTAAAAAAATGCAGAACACCACGATGCTGTAAAAAAGATCACCGGCAGCCATAAAATGAAATAAACATCAACGGGATTTCACGTTTACCGCCAGCACACCGATGCTGGTGAAAGTACCCCGCATGTAAAATCGTCAACAAAAAATTCACGTATGAAAAAATTCTTACAAAGCATTCTTATCCCGCTATTGCTATTATTTGCCTCCACATCGTGGGCGCAAAACAAAACCGTTACCGGTAAGGTAACAGATGAAACCGGGGCGCCTATACCCGGCGCTTCTGTAATCGCTAAACTATCCAAAACTGCTGTAGCCGCGGATGCCAACGGCGCCTTCTCCATATCCGTAACGCCGGAAGAGAAAGTACTGGATATCTCCGCCATCGGATATACCACCTTTCATATAGCGGTAGGAGCTTCTCCATTAGCAGTACAGATGGCGCTTTCCAATAAAGAACTGGGAGAAGTAGTGGTAGTAGGTTATGGCACCCAGAAGGTAACCAAAATATCCGGCGCCATCTCCACAGTGAAGGGAGCGGATATTGCCAATCTCCGGCCCGTAAGGGCAGAAGAAGCCCTGCAGGGAAGGGCTTCCGGCGTAAGCGTTATCCAGAGCGGTTCCCCCGGCGCCAAGCCCACCGTGCTGATACGCGGTATCCCCTCTTACAGCGGTTCCGACCCACTGGTAGTAATAGATGGCGTACCTCAAACGCTGGACGATCTGAATGCCGTGAACGCAGCAGACATTGAATCCATCAACGTGCTGAAAGATGCTGCTACCACCGCTATTTATGGCGTAAAAGGCGGCAACGGCGTGATTATGGTCACCACCCGCAGCGGCAGAAGGAATCAACGGCCCGAAATTACCGTGAACGCCAATTATGGCATACAGGAAGTATTCAAAACCATAGGAGTGTTGAATGCCACTGAATACGCCGGCATCATTAATGAAGGCAGCGTAGCTTCCGGCGGCAACATCATTTTCCCGGACCTTTCCAAAATGGGTGTTGGTACCAACTGGCAGAAAGAGGTTTTCCACCAGGCGCCCATGCAAAATTATAATGCCAGCGCAAGAGGCGGCGGGGACAAGATCACCTATTTCATTTCCGGCAGCTACCTCGGACAGGATGGTATTGTTGGCGGCGGCAGTAAATCCAATTTCAACAGGATCAATGGTACGGCCAATATCACCGCCGATGTCACCAATCGCCTCAAATTGATCGTGAACACCAGCTTCGCCAATATTAAAAATAAAGGAATACAGGAAAATTCGTTCAATTCCATTATCGGCAGCGCACTGAACTTTGATCCTACCCTGCCGATATATAATGAAGTACCGAATACGCCTGGTAAATATAGCTTCAGTAACCTTCTTACCTCCGAAATTTTCAACCCGCTTACCAAACTGGAAAATACCTACAATACTTCCAGCGGCAACAAACTGTTCGGAAAAGTAGAATTACAGTACGACATCCTCAAGAACCTGAAAGCCACCACCCGCTTTGGCTATACTAATTACGACCAGACCGGTAAAAACTTTACGCCGCTGGTGTTTTATGGACCGCTGAATGTGGAAAACACCATGGGTGCGGATGGCAATGCCATTCCGCTCAAAAATGAACTGGGCATGCTGGCGGGTTCCACCCACAACAGTGTGAGCGAGTTTAAGAACAGCGCCGCCAGTTTTACGTCAGAAACCTATCTGAACTATAACTTCAATATCAAAAATGATCATCACTTTGATGCGGTAGCCGGTATCTCCTTTTTTAAATCTACTAACAACGGCATGACCGTTACCCGGCAGGATGTACCATTCAACTCGTGGCAGTTTGCAGACTATAACGCCGCTACCGGTATCAATACCGCGGCCATTCCTTATATTATAGATACCGTGATTAATAATGTACCGGTAAAGATCTATAACTCTAAAGGAGATATCCCCGCCAACCTGAACGGACAAACAGCCAGCAAATACAACGGGTTCCGTAAAAATTTATCTTACTTCGGCAGGATCAACTATGATTACAAAGATAAATACCTCGCCTCCGTTACCATGCGCAGGGATGGTTCCTTTGCCTTCGGTACAGATAATAAATTCGCAGACTTCCTTTCCGGTTCACTGGGCTGGGTAGCGTCTTCAGAAAATTTCTTTCACTCCGGTTTAATTAATTACCTGAAAATAAGAGGCAGCTATGGTACTGTGGGAAATGAAAACACCAACCCGGCTTTCCCCAGGATTGTAACAGGCGGTCCTAATTACGACGACGGCAATAACAACGGATATACTTTTGGCAATACTTTCCTCTCGGGGTCTACGGTAGGTTCCTATGCCAATACCACGCTGAGCTGGGAAAAACAAACCCAGTTCAATGCAGGTTTTGATGTTACCTTCTTCCATAACAAATTTAACCTCAGCGCCGATTACTTCCAGAAAAGCGTAAAGGGTTTACTGTTCAAACCTATTGTATCCCTTTTCCTGGGAACGGCTAAAGTGCCGGATGCCAACATCGGTTCTACCAAAAGCAGTGGTATAGATCTGAACCTTGGTTACACCGATAAAATAGGCCGCGACCTTTCCATCAGTACCAACGTGACTTTCACCACTTCCAAAAACGAAGTAACCGGCACCAACTCTGATAATTCCTTCATATTGTATGGTGGCAGTTACTTCAATGGTCAGTCGCAAACGGTTACTGCTTTTGAAACCGGCAAAGCGCCCGGCTATTTCTACGGATTCAAAACAGCGGGCTTATTCCAGTCGGCCGACGAAGTAAACAAAGCGCCCAAACAAAGTGGTGCGCAGCCCGGCGATATCCGCTTTGTGGATGTAAACGGCGATGGAGAAATTACGGACAAGGATAAAACAAACATTGGCAATCCCTTCCCGAAATTCACGATGGGATGGAACCTTTCTTTAGGTTATAAAAACTTCGACCTGAACGTTTTCACGTATGCGTCTGTTGGCAACGATATCTACCGGGCATACGAAAGAAATGCCACGTACACCAATAAATTCCGTGATATACTCGCCCGCTGGACCGGACCCGGAAGTACCAATGACGCCCGTCACCCACGCTACTCTTTTACGGACGCCAACAATAATGCGCGGGTATCTGACCGCTACGTGGAAGATGGTTCTTTCGTAAAACTAAAAAACATACAGCTGGGTTATACCTTCCCCCGTTCTGTGCTGGACCGTGCAGGATTTAAACAGGTACGTGTATTTGCCCAGGTTAAAAACGCCTATACATTTACCCGTTACTCCGGCTTTGATCCTGAAATCGCCGGTGGTATAATGGAATCCGGCATCGACAGAGGCGCTTATCCACAGGCCAGGACCTGGTCTTTAGGTATTGATTTAAAACTGTAATGTTCAAAGTAAAAAGACAACAAATGAA
Source organism: Chitinophaga sp. RCC_12 (assembly GCF_041360695.1). Classification (NCBI taxonomy): domain Bacteria; kingdom Pseudomonadati; phylum Bacteroidota; class Chitinophagia; order Chitinophagales; family Chitinophagaceae; genus Chitinophaga; species Chitinophaga sp. RCC_12. Next base: position 441,715 of record NZ_JBFUPS010000003.1, on the reverse strand, counting down.
AAACATACTGAAAATAGCAGGTATACTTTATTTCACGATTGCCATGAGCTCCTGCAAAAAGTGGGTCGATTACAAGCCGAGCGACAGCTTTAACGTAACAGACCAGGATTACCTGAAAAGTGAAAGCGATTACCGGACCATGGCGGTGAGTACCTACTCTCCCATCCAGTGGCTGAACCAGGCGGTGCCCATTGGTGATATTGCTTCCGACAACTCCGTAAGCGGCGGTGAAAGCGCCTCCGATGTATTGGGATTACAACAGATGGATGATTATGCCATCACCACCAATAATGATTACTTAACGGAGATATGGTCTGCTTCCTATGAGGGCATTAACCGCGTAAACTACCTGACCCAGTTTAAGGATAAGAATCCCGGCGGCGGCACGGTTGATTTTCCCGGCAAAGAAGCGTTGTATGGAGAAACTTACTTCCTGCGGGCGTATTATTATTTCACGCTGGTGAAATTTTTTGGAGATGTTCCCCTGTTTGCCGATAAAAGATTAACACTGGCCGATTCCAGGACATTGCCCAGATCTCCCAAAACAGATGTATATAAACAGATAGAGCTGGATCTGAACAATGCCATTGCTGTATTACCTGCTACGCAGCCACAGGCCGGACGTATTACCAAATACGCCGCACAGGCTTTGCTGGGGAAAGTGCTGCTCTATCAAAACAAGTTCAGCGAAGCGGCGGCTATGCTGGAGAATGTGGTGAATGGTCCGTTTACACTGGTAGCTGAGTTTGGTGATATTTTTCTGCAGTCAGGAGAAAATGGTATTGAGTCTGTTTTTGAAATTCAATACTCCAATCTTTCTCCCTACTACAACTGGGGCGCCGCTACCCGCGGACAGGGCAACTATGCTGTACAGCAGTGTGGAATACGGGGATTAAATGGTGGCAGTCCGTATGCCTCCGGATGGAGCACCAACTTACCCACCCAGAACCTCGCCAATGCCTACGCCGTAGGCGATCAGCGGAAAGAAGTGACTGTACTGGATATAGAAGCCTACAAAAATGCCCACCCGGATTTTAAAATTACTTACCAGGTAGCCCCTTATAAAAATACCGGTTTATACAACCAGAAATATTTACCGAGGAAAGGAGAAACTTCCGGTCAGCTGGAATTAAACTATCTCAATAACTACAGAACGATCCGTTATGCCGATGTATTACTGATGGCCGCGGAAGCCAACAACCGCGCTACCACACCCAATGATGCCAAAGCACAAACCTACCTGAACAAAATTCGCCGCCGTGCTTTCAGGGATAATGCGCATGATATTACCTTAACCGGCAGCGCCTTAACAGACGCTATCTGGAAAGAACGCCGGCTGGAGCTGGCCATGGAAGGCGACCGCTTCTTTGACCTCGTAAGAACAGGTAAAGCCGCTGCCACCATCACCGGTTTCAAAACAGGTAAAAATGAGTTGTTCCCACTGCCACAAAGGGAAGTGGAAATATCCAACTTACCACAGAATCCAGGGTATTAATCGCTTATCAGTAAAACAAAAAGCATGAAAAGACTTTCATATATACTACTGGCATTTGCGCTAAGCAGTTGCACCAAGTTAACAGACGACGATCTGTCGTTTTTAAATTCCATACAAGCGCCTTCCGATGAATCGCTGTTGTTTAAAATTGCGGACGATAATTCCGGGCAGGTAACGATTACGCCCAACAGTGCAGGAGGTACCAGTTATGATATTTATTTTGGAGATGGAACTACCGCGCCTGTAACGGTGTTACCGGGAAAGAACACCACGCATGTATATAAAGAAGGGACATATCCCGTGAAGGTGGTGACCACCGGTTTGAGCGGATTAAAATCGGATACCACCGCGCAGCTGACCGTCACCTTCCGGGCGCCGGAAAATGTAACCGTTAATACTACGGGCAATGCGCATGAACTCACCGTATCTGCCAATGGAACGTATGCCACCGGTGGTTTCAAGGTGTCCTTTGGCGAAGTGCCCAACGAAGAACCGGTGCTGATTGCCGCAGGCGCCAATATAAAACACACCTATGCCAAAGGCGGCGTATATACCGTTAAAGTGGAAGCATTGAGCGGGGGAAAAGCCACCACCGTTGTTACAAAAGACGTAACGATTTACGATCCGCTCACATTGCCCATGACCTTTGAGTTGCCGACTGTTAACTATGCCTGGGGCGACTTTGGCGGCAGCGCCACTTCCGTAATCGCCAATCCCGTGCGGAGCGGTATTAATACCAGTGCTACTGTTGGTAAAATTGTAAAGACAAAGGCGGAAGTATGGGCCGGCAACTTCATTGTAATGACCGATCCCATTGATTTTACGCAGCACAAAAAGTTCAGGGTAAAAGTATATTCCTGGCGCGCCGGCATGCGGGTATTACTGCAACTGGAAAGAAACGGCGATAACACTTTCCAGGAAAACGTGGAGATGACCACCACCGTAGCCAATGCCTGGGAAGAGCTCACCTTTGATTTCTCCGGAAAAATAAAAGATAACAGCAAACGCCTGCAGAACATCCTCTTTTTCCTGGACAACGGTGTAACGGGAGATGGCAGCAACAACTTCACTCTTTTGTTTGACGATATTACTTTAACTAACTAATCCACGGTTATGAGAATACATATAAAGCTATTAACACCGGTGCTGCTGTTTGTATTGATGGTGATGAACAGTTGTAATAAAGATGATTTCCGGTTTGGCGATATCATCACACCATCCAAACCTGTCTTAAATATTGAGATCACGGGTAAAGACGCCACGCATCCCAACGGCGGCGGCGCAGGAACGATAGTGGTAAATGTTGCTGCGGATAATACCATTAACTACAAAGTAGATTTTGGTGATGGCAAACCCGCCAAAACATCTACCAGTCCTGTTTTTCAATACCAATACGATCATACGGGCATCAAAACGCTTACGGTAAGCGTAACCGTTTATGGAAAGGCAGGTAACTTCAGCACCAATGCACAGGAGATCACTATATTCAGGGCATTTGAACCTGATCCTGCTTTTGTGACCATGCTTACCAACAACGGCACCAAAAAATGGCGGGTGGATAAAGACAATCCCGGCCACCTCGGTGTATCCGATGCGGCGGTATTTACCCCAGCATGGTGGGCGGCTGGTCCGGATGAAAAAGCGGGCCTGGGTATTTATGACGACGTATACACCTTCACTGCCAACGGCAATGCCTTTACCCATGAAACCAACAATGATATTTTTGGATCTAAAGAGTACCTGAAAGATTTTGATCCGTCGCTTACCGGCGAGGGTGACTTTACCTTAACAGGTCCTAAAGCAGCAGGCTATACGGAAACATTTGGTTACGATGGCAGTGCCACCGCGGAGTATATTACTTTTTCCAGCAAAGGACACCTGGGCATGTATAAAGGCGTACATAAATACCAGGTACTTGAAAGAACCGCCACGCAGATGACCCTGCGTTGCTTACAGAGTCCTGGTGCATGGTATGTTAAAATAATAGCAATTCAATAGCGTATGAAATATATCACAGGAATGATGCTGGCATTACTGATCAGTACTGCCAGCTGCGGAAAAAATGAAAAAGCACCACCGGCGAAAACCGCGCCCACCAATCTGACACTGCATGTGGTGGTAAATACAGACAACAGCGGGGCAGTAGCCTTTACCGCTGCTGCTGATAACGCGGTTAGTTATGATTATGATTTTGGAAATGGGATCAATAAAACCGTTGCCAATGGTATTACTAGCTATACTTATCCCGGCAGCGGCACCTATACCGTAAAAGTAACAGCTAAAAGTGCGGATGGACTTACGCTGAGTAAGTCGGCCGATGTAACGGTTACCATTGCCCCCGGGCTGGTATGGTCAGATGAGTTTAACACCGATGGTGCGCCCGATCCTGCCAAATGGGGCTACGACATTGGCACCGGCGATAATGGCTGGGGCAATGCGGAGTCGCAGTACTACACCGACCGGTCGAAGAATGTGAGCATTGCCAATGGTATCCTGAAAATTACCGCCATGAAGGAAAACTATTCCGGCAGCGCTTACACTTCTGCAAGAATACTTACCCGGGATAAATTTGCCTTTACTTACGGTAAAGTAGAGGTCAGTGCCAAACTGCCTGCGGGCGGCGGCACCTGGCCGGCCATCTGGATGCTGGGCAGTAACATTACTACTGCCGGCTGGCCCGCCTGTGGGGAAATAGATATTATGGAACACAAAGGTAACGAGCCCAATAAAATATATGGCACGGTACATCATCCCAATCATGCTGGTGCTAACGCCGACGGGGGTACGGTAATGGTGCAGAATGAAACCACCGTATTTCATAAATATACCGTGGATTGGTCGCCTGCATTACTGAGGTTTTATGTAGATGACCAACTGTTTTATACTTTCCCCAATTCAGGCAATGTGCCGTTTAATCATGATTTCTTTGTGATCCTGAATTTCGCAATGGGAGGGCATTTCGGCGGGGCCATTGATCCCGCGTTCAACAGTGCTGCACTGGAAATAGATTATGTAAGGGTGTATAAAAATTAAAGAGGCGTCCGGCCTTTGTCTTTACCAGCATAAACCAGGTGCCGATGCGGGTTCCCGGTTGTCTGGTAAGGGCAAAGGCCGGCACCTTTTTTATTAACTTATCTGGCGGGAGTATCGCTCCAGTTTTTCTTTTTCTGTTTTGGTTAGACTGTTAATCCCCTTATGATGGATTTTATCGAGAATCGCATCCAGTTCTTTCTGGCGATTGGCTTTTTCCACATTATACAGGTCATCGATATCTGCCAGCACATGATGCTGATTATAAAAGTAGTTATCGACCAGGATAATATGCGGCTTGTGAATAATTACATACATGAAGAATACGCAGGGTACTGTGAGCGCAATAATAACAGCGATGTTCTGTGTAATCGCTGCCGGTTCTATCATTAACCCGATGAGCATGCCCGCCATAGCGCCGCCCAGGTGGGCGTCGTGACCTATGTTATCGCGGCGTGACTTGATGCCGTAAATAGAATACAGTATGTATACGATGCCATACACCCATCCGGGTACGGGAAACAGTCCGAAGAAGCTCACCATCATACCCGGATACAGGACGATAGAAGCGAAAATGATTCCGCATATGGCGCCGGAAGCGCCGACTGCACTATAGTCGTTCTCACGCCGGTGAATGTACAGGGATAGCAGGTTTCCGCCAATAAGGCTTCCGAGGTAAATGCAAACGTAAGCGACAGGGCCCATATCTGCTTCCAGCATGACGCTGAAAAGCAGTAGGGAAATCATGTTAAAGATCAGGTGTTTCCAGCTGACATGCAGGAATCCGCAGGTGATCAAACGCCGGTATTCCTTGTACAGCAGGATTCTTTCTACTTCAAATTCATACTTATTGAACACGGCGCGGCTTTTAAATCCTTTCCAGGAAATAACCACATTAGTGAGAATGATTAACAGGGTGATGATACCGGTATAGCTCATTTTATTTACGGGTCGTTTACAAACACCCCTGCAATATGTGAAATACTTTAAATATATCAAAATCCCGGTGATGGTTCTTTTCCGGAAATATAACCGTTCCCGTTAGGCTGATGCGCTCTAAACCATTTACAGCAAAGGATTACATCGATATAAATTTCACCTGTAGGCCAATAAATTTCTGATTTTATCCAAAAAAATTTGGTTGTTTGAAAATAATGTTGCTACATTTGCACTCCCCAAAGGGGGATATAGATCGGCTGAAAGGCCCGTCTGTATTAAGGATCGGTAGTTCAGTTGGTTAGAATGCCGCCCTGTCACGGCGGAGGTCGCGGGTTCGAGTCCCGTCCGGTCCGCAAAATCTCGAAGGAACCCGCGCGATGCGCGGGTTTTTCTTTTATGGTCGGTTAGTGAGTTAAGTTGATTATTAAATTGGGGCCATTGATGATTATAGGAGACCATTGAATAGTATCGGGTATAACATCTCAAAATTTAATTCTCTACTCCAAAATGCCGTAGTAGAGGTAATATGATCTTCATATTATCAAAATAAGCATCCATCTCCGCTTTTGTTGCTTGTGAAATGCTAACTCTGGTACCTCTACTAATATTAGTAAGACGGAGGTCTGTTAATTTGCTCAGCATTTCAATCATTTTTAGTTCCAGGTATTTTGTGTGTGATATGGTAAGATTATCATCCTGTGAATAAAAACAAATAATATCTGTTGTAAAGGTTTTATCCGACTTACGCAGATGCTGTATAATTCTCTCCATAAGGTTATTTGCTTCTCCTATATAAATGCATTGCGTAGTTGGGTTATCTATATCCTGCCCTAATAAAAAATATACTCCTGGGCGATGTAATTCTTTTTGCTTTTTTAACTTTTCAAACAAATGACGGGGAATTCTAATAGCAATTCCGGTCCAGTTTGCAATAGATGCAGTTACTATTCCTTTACGATTACCGGTATTTAGGAAAATTTTTATTGAAACACCTCTGCTCTTCATATCTGGAATTATTCTTTATTGTTATTTATAGTACTACTATCTGCCGCCTTTAAAAAGCTATCTAGCAAATCGTCTATTTCACTAAAACTAAGAACAGAATCATATTGTCTATTGAATGCTACTAAAAGATCTTCAAGACTATTATTCATCTCCCTACGCACTTTCGTGCTTATTTGCCAATCGCGTATGCTAAGTGTTTTAAAATTGGTAGCTGCTTGTAAGGCGCATTCCGCTATTTGTTCATCCTTTACCAGAAGCCCCTTATTCCCCAGTATTCCTTTTAACAGCATAAAGAAAGTGATGGCTAGTTGGTCTTCCGCCAGGAAATGTGGGACAGCCTCCTTTCCAGGTAAGAGTATATTCACTGTTTGCATAGGTAAGAATGATAACTCCCCAATTGGCGACTGTATACTTTTTAATAGCTCGCGGTGCGATAATATCTGTTCTTCATAACTTTTCATTTCATTTAAAGAGTACATACTTGTATTACAGTCACTGAGTTTGAGAAGAACCTCGCACTGTTCCAATTTACGCAGGTACAATGCCTTTAATTCAGCTTCCGACAACCTATAATAAATAGGAGTTTTAGATTTTTTGCCCTTTGTTTTTAAAAGAGCATTTTTTAGATCGTCAAGTGCCGCGATATAATACTTCAGTTGTTGAACTTCTTCTCTTACTGGAATGATCATCTTCTTTCCCGTCTCATTTTGTTCATTAAATGGGCTTAAATCCGTCTTCATTTGATCTATTACACCCACATAGTCTACTACCAAACCATAAGTCTTACCAGGATAAGGACGATTTACCGTAGCAATAGCCTGTAGCAAAGAATGACTTCGTAAGTATTTAGTAAGGTAAATCGTGTTGATAAGGGGAGCATCAAATCCTGTAAGAAGGCGATCACAAACAATGATGAGTTCTACCTCACTGGGTGAAGATTTTATTTCCTGCAGAATATTCTGTTCATAATCTTGTTGATCTTCGTAGTCAGAGAAAAATGGACTGGGCATATCTGACATGTTCGAGATAAAAATGGCGGTATTGATCTCACGGTTACTCCCTTTTTTGCTATCAAAATATTGTTTATACTTAATTGCTGAAAGTCTGGAAGGAGTTGCCAATATAGCTTTATAAGAAGTCCCTTTATTATAAGCATAAAAATGACTGGTAATATCATCTGCAATTCTATTAATTGTTTCATCATTAGAAACCATAGTAATGCTCTGATCTAATTTTTTCCAGGTTTTTTTAACTTTCTGTACATTCTCCGGGTGTACTTCCGCTTTGTTATAGCGACTTTCAAACAGTATAGGCAATGATATATTATTCTCCATTGCTTCCGTTAAGGTAAAAGAATGTATTAGGCCACTTGGACTATACTGTACATATTCTTTTTTCAGAACAGGCATTTTTGTAAATCCGATATAGCAGGCAGAGGGAAATATTTCACGCAATTTTTGGTGCAAAGCACCAGAATTCCCTCTCTGTATTTCCTCTACCAGTATAAATAATTCCTGGTCTCTATCATAAAATGGGGCCGGGAGAAAGTGATATAACTTCTTTAAAGTAGTGGTTATAATTGTAGGACCATCTCCTAACAACTCCAGTAAATGTCTTCCACTAGATGCCTGAGCGATTGGCAAGCCATACTGGGAAAACGTGTTTTCTATCTGTTCATCAATTTCCTGTCTATCTGTAACAATCAATATCTTCGAATGAGCAATTTGTTTAGCCATCAATAAGTTTTGCGCCAGGAACATTATGGTAGTCACAATACCACTCCCCGCAGGGTGCGCTATCACTCCACCTCTCTCAAGATCACCCCGTTTATGGGAGTTAATCCTTTTTAAGGCTTGCTGAACGGCGTTTACCTGGTGCCTTCTGGCTGCCTCTCTTGTTTCATCACCGTTTAAAATGAAATGTTTTATGTAATGTAAGAGGTTTGTGGGCTCACATAAATTATATACTACATCTTCTACAATAGTAACATCGTTTTCACTGGTCCTCCATATAGGCCATACATTGCTACCACCACTAGTAGTATTATATTTCACCTGATAAGGGGATATTGACAAAAATAATTGAGAAAAGGAAACGGGCGTATTTTTATGTTGTTTGCTATTTAATGCTTCCCATTTATCAAAAACCATATGATTCGCGCCCGATGAATTAAAGTCCACCAGTACTATTGGAATCCCATTCACGAATAAAATAAGATCTATTTTTACCTTTTCATTTCCGAAGGTGGCCTCGAATTCCCTTACATAATGAAATTTATTATTCCCGGCATTATCCCAATCTATATATTGGATATTAATCCTTTTACCGCCGGATTGAACTGTTTCAAGATGCGGTTTGCCATGAAGCAGTAAATTGTACATTTTATTGTACTGACTAGGATGCGCATATTTAAGAGATAAAAATGCTTCCTCAATACTGTGCACTGAAAACTTATACCTGTTGTCCTGATATAGAGGCTTATTGAGCTGAATAAGCTGTTGTTCCAAAATGTCTTCTAACAGAGGAACATCTTTCACTCCTCCCTGAGCGAGCAACACTTCGGATGGAGACAACGGCCGGTAGCCCATCTTTTTCAGAAGATTGCAAAAATGCCTAGTCATATTAGAAGCTTCCTCTATTGCCATTTGTCCTTTTCTTACCTTGCGTTTATTGAATGTTCAACTTTTGAATGTTCAGCTTAATATTCTGCCTGATTTCGTCTAATTCCTCTTTCAGAATTTCAATATCCAATTCAAGTTCACCGATATTCATCGGAAGAGGTGTATCATTAGATTCCGACGTTACATACCTCGATACATTAAAATTGTAGTCATTGGTTGCTATCTCTTGAGGAAGAACAACTGCGCTGTATTGCGCCTCTATCCTATCATTGTTTACACCAAATTCTTCCTTAAATTTTTTATATACGGAGACAATATGTGTAATATCCTCTACTCTTAATTTATTTTGTCGTTTATCTGCCTGAAACTCGCCGCTGGCATTAATAAAAAGTACTTCTTTCTTTTCCCCTCTGTTTTTATCCAACAGAATTATTACGCAGGGTAGTTTCGTAAAGTAGAATAAGTTGGAAGGAAGTGCTATTACAGCATCTAGCAGATTATTTTCAACTATTGCTTTGCGCACTTGTTGTTCCTTGCCTTCCCGGAACAACAAACCATGAGGAATAATCACACCAATACGTCCCTTAGGGGACGCGGCACTGATCATATGTTGTATATAAGCCCAATCTCCCTTCATTTCAGGAACAATTCCCCAATTGAACCGGTTAAACTTGTCATTTAATGCGATATCGTGACCCCAGTTATGGATATTCCAGGGTAAATTAGATATTAAAACATCAAATTCAAGCAGCTCTCCTTCTTTTGTCAATAGTGGACTTCTGATCGGATCTCCTATTGTGATCTGCGCATCGTCTAACTCTAACAGCAACATTTGAATTCTGGTTAATATAACTATTTCGGCTAAGGCTTCCTGGCCATACAAAGCATAATTATCTGAGGGATTATTATGAATATCCGTTACAGCAGATGCGGCTTCAATTAACAAAGAGCCATTATTACATGCAGGATCAAATATCCGGCTTCCGGCTTTCGGGGCCATTAATTTTATTAGCAAGCTATGTAGCTCAGTGGGAGCATAAAAGTGTTCTGTGCCAGTAAAGCCAGACATTATAGGCCAGTATGATAAAATTCTTGACAGCAGCATCTCACGAACAATCTCCTTATTATTGTTGTTTGCTACCACCAATGTCATTTTGCCAACGGCTGCTACCAGATGGACAAGAAATTGTCGCCAATCTGATTCTGACGCTCCAGCTCGGGTTGCATTGTTGAAATCAACGTCTCGAAATAAATCGCCGAGTTTGTGCTCATTTGCCAATTCAATACTCCTGGTATATTGATTAAGAATATTCCCAGCCGATAAGCGATGTGAATGTATTTGCTTATGGAGAGTTATAAAATTTGTGCCAAGCGGTAGCACAAAGCGTTCACGTTCCATCTTGCGGTTGATCAAGTCATGATCACCTTGATACTGCCTCAAATATTGCTGATATCTGACATCCTGATAATCATTTATGTACTTCAACAACACCATAGCAAGTACACAGCGTCCAGTATACCCACTATCGAATTGCCTGGAAAAATCATGAAGCCTGGAAAGTTGAATCTGGATCTCACGAAGCATATTTTCCTGAATAGAAATTGCGCTCATCCTTATACTGTTTTAAGAAGATTAGATAAATTCGTGTCTATTAACAGGCTTTCTTTCTCGAGCAGGGCGAGTTGTATTGACTGGAGCCTGATTCTATTTCTGTACAACTCACCAAAAATCTCTTGCTTTTTCATGTCGAGTATAGGGATTTGCAATTCTTGGATAGCTTTAATAGGTAAATTCAGCACCGTGGTACCTGCCTTCCGTGATAGGAAGTAATTTTGTGCATCCACCTGCTGCATGTACCAAGTCAGATAATAAGGATCAAGTTTCCCTGCGGTGACTCGTATAATTACAAAAGCAGAAGTGGCTACCGCTTTGGTTATTTTGCCATCAAATACAATCACCGGTGTGTTTCTCCCTTTGCATAATACCAAAATATCCCCTTTTACAAGCAGATGCTTCTCTGCAACATGGCCATCTATTTTAGTAGCATCAATTGCATTAAAAGAATGTGTTGCAACGTTTATGTCTCTTGGCTGCAACAAGGTGTATTCACCTTTGTACGCATTGTCTAAGGGAGCCCTGGGTGTATAACCGAAGTAAATATCTGCGTATTTGCTAAGATGGAACATGTATTTATAGTTTTGGCGGCATTCCAAAGGTAGAAAAAAATATCACAAACGGAAGAAAAAATAAATTACACGATCCTTTGTATAGGATTATACAAACAGCTATACTGGCATTATTAATAGGTATATTGGCGATACCGGATATTAGGTTTGTATATCACGGTACATATTATTAACCGTTACTCATCAAAATGATAATTAAAAGTGGTTGGAAATATATTCAGAGTGTTTCTTAGATTAACAGAAGGTTTTATGTAAGCATTTGCGTGTCCCTCATCTCATTATGGAATCTAAATTATTTATATACCCTGATTAATTTACGCTTTCTATGTAGCAGGAGATCCGTAAATGATGCAAATTTATATTTCAAGACAGGCAAAATCTTGTTGAAAGTCCAAAAAGGTTTACTCACTTTTCATCTTCTATAGATGGCTTCGAATTCAAACTTGTCTGATGCTGCAACCTTTTTCCAGAACACACAATTCCTTTCTTATCTTACTCATATTGACAACCTGGTTCTAAATCCTCTAAAACCAGTGTTAAAGCAAAAACTAGGGGCAATTTAATCTAAACATCCAAATAGTCATTTTTAACTATATATTATTTATTGTTTATCAATGACATAACGGATTGGAATCCATGCTCCTAAATTTCAATATCGCCTCCATATCTGCACATAGAAAGTTCGAACATTGTCCCCTCCACCCCACAAAATCTCGAAGGAACCCGCGCTAGTCGCGGGTTTTTCTTTTATGGTCGATTAGTTAGTCAAGTATCTAGGCGAGTTCTCTCTCATTTCTTTATCGTACTTCATTAAGAAACGATTATTACAGATTCTTCTCCTCTACCAGCAATAATGTATAGCCAAATTAGATTTGCGAAAAGTGTGAAATTCCATCTCGACTAAGTTTTGAGGATTACTATAAACTTCTTTGTAGTATGAAGTTGGGATATCATTTCCGGAGCGTTACTTGAAGAACTCATATCTAAAACTATGCTTACTGTCTGGTAGGTTCAAATTTTGGTAATTACCTAATAGCTCCAATATTTACGTTATTGAAAGGCTGTATAGAATACCGTATCAATAAAGAAAAGTGTATTGGATTTCACGATAACATTTTCATCATGTATATCTTCAAGAATCAATCCTAACTCTTTGTTGTAATAATTGTTGGTAGGAAGTCCATTCCTTAATGTATTTTCAAACCCATTATATGCCAATAAATTTTTAACATCGGCCAGATCAACTGCATCATCAGATGTAACAAACGGTTGTTTTAACACGATGCAAAATGTATCTTCAATTTCAATAAATCCAAGAAAACTATAAGCTGTATTGGGGAAAAGAAGATTGTGAATCACAATACTGTTAAAGAACTCCAACCATGTGGCATAATAAATTCCATCATTTAATTTAATAACACTGTTAGTTTCTGCTTCAAAATAAACTTTGGATTCACCACCTCTGGCTAGATATTGGGATTCGTTTGGGGCTTGCTTTATCCAAAGATTTTTTTCCGACGCGTAGGTTTTTAAGAATTCGACCTGCTCTTTTTTTGTGATTGCTTTACTTTCGAAATCTCTTTTAACCGTTGTACTTGTGCTAAAGCTTGCGCATAGGATATTTCTGGTTGCTGTGCAATTATCTGCTGCCCCCTCAATGATAACTCCGTCAATGATATTTTTAAGTTTGCTTCTGGTATCATTAGTATCCATTTGAAGTAAAACTACTAAAAATCAAGGAAATTTTGAATTTCATGTCGACCCAACTGCACAACAGGATGATTTTCAATACAATTGTAAATACTTATAACTAAATCTAATCGGAAAATTGATTCCTTTAAATTACAATTTTGTTTAAATAATCTCGTGGGTCACCAAGGAAATTTTCTCCAGATCTGCCACTAATAGGTTCGAACATTGTCCCCTCCACCCCGCAAGAATTTGGGAAGACCCGCGCTAGTCGCGGGTTTTTTGTTTTATGGTCGATTAGTTAGTCGATTTCCCTTTAATTTCCTTAAATAAATAAAATACTTCTTATTTATTTCTTAGTGATTCACCCAATGGCATATGTTAATCGAATGCCAGGCAATTTTTTGGGGGAGGGCATTTGACGTGTCAATAATAGTAAGAGAAAACGGTGCTGCCATCCGGTACATAGAAAAGTAAAAGCAAAGCTACCAACTACTTAAGGTATTCTGTGGCTTTGCACTTTTGTTCTCCTAAAAAGGTAACCGACGTTTTAAAACATCCAACTATTAGTATCTGGGTTTAAATCCAGGGCGTGGGCCAGATCTGGAGAAACGATTATTTTCTCGTCCTTCAGGTTTTGGCCGAGCCTCATACACTACTATTGTCTGGCCAGCAACTACTGAATTATTTAATTGCTTAATTGCCTGTACTGCATTAGAATCGTCTGGCATTTCAACGAATGCAAAGCCTTTAGAACGGCCACTGTACTTATCATAAGCTACATTAATACTATATACAACTCCAAACGGGTCAAATAAAGACCAAATCTCATCTTCAGTTGTTCTGTCACTTATATTACCTACAAAAATATTCACAAATATAATTTTAATTAAATATACATATTACTGAAAAATAGGGACTAAAAAGAAAAAAGAAGCCCAAGCTAAATCAGAAGAAGCCAATGCAACTTTGCTAAAGTTAGAGCAATAAATTGGGTATTACAGGATTACTCTATGGGGATATTACAAATGCGTCAAAAGTTAGCTCCCTGCAACTCTAACGCCCGTTAAACTAAAAATGGTTATTGGTGATTAGCTAACAACCATTTTTAGTTTACAGGTAAAGAATAAAATTGTTAACCCACCCATTAAGAAGGAGGCAAATCACGAACATTCTGTTTGGATAGCTAATAATAATTTTTTATTTCTAACACTCTCCTAATTTTCATACAGATATTCTCTTACACTGCACTTTCCCGCTCTTTTTATCAGATCTTTAGGCAGCATATTTTTATAATTCTTAATCGATAATTCCATTGTACATGTCTATATAAAGTCAGAAAAGGCAGGTAACCTATTACTCAATAAACTATAGAAGATCTCCTGATAGAAGTACGTGCAAAAGACAACCGACAATTATTTAATTACGGCTTGTATGTTGAAGTAGTTCTAATAACCGATAATTTAAATATAACTTTTCTTTCCCAACTTGTTCGCTCTTCAGAAATCCGTTTTCTTCTAATACCGTTAAATAACCACCAACTGTTTTTAGATTCCCAAGCCCAGCTAATTCCAATTGAGAACGTTTAGTATATGGTAATTTGAAAAGGACTTCAATGAGATCTTTAGAATATATCCTCGGTAACTTTTCCTGAATTTCAACGCTCATCTGTTCCATTAGCCTTTCAATTTCAATAATCTGATGACGTCCTTTGGAGGATGTCTGCTCAATCATATCCAGCATATATAAAATCCACGAAGCCCAATCTTTCTCTTCCGTTACTCTCCTTAAATTTGCATAATACTCATTTTTATGCCGGATGATATAATCACTTAAATACAATGCAGGTAGGTCTAATAACCCTGTCAGCTGGAGATACAGTAATATGATAATTCTTCCCGTACGGCCATTGCCATCAAAAAATGGATGTATAGCTTCGAACTGGTAATGAATAACAGCCATTTTTATCAACGGATCTATTCCGTCTTCAGCATGGATAAAATCTTCAAGATTCTTTAATTTTTCCCGAATTATAGATTCTCCTTCCGGGGGCGTATAGATGATCTTTTCTGTTGCCGGGTTTTTCAATTGTGTTCCAGGTACATTACGAATACCCGAATTATTCTCTTTTATAATCTACATGATGGAAATAAAGAGATTAGTAGTCAGAACAGGCTTTTTCTGAATTTGCTTTATCCCATACCAAAGTGCATCTTTATAATGTATTACTTCTTTAGTGGCAGAGGAACCTCTTCCTTTTTCATTAATTGAAGCTCTGAATAACTCATCCTGTGTTGTGATAATATTCTCAATAGCAGAACTTGCCTGAGCTTCCTGCAAATTTATAGTATCAATAAATAAAGTAGGATTAGGGAGATTGGTAATTGCACCTTTTAGCTCTGATAAAGACCGACTAGCTGCGATGGTCTTTTTAAGGATAGTAGTATCCTGGTAGATCATTATAAGGAATAGATGAATTATATGGCATATTTTTCCATTTAAAAACGCGGGTAAATTTTGTCCTCAAAAGAAGAACAAGGGCAAATATACGTAATTTTCGCCCTCGTTAAATAAACAGAGGTAATTTTCGCCCTCGTTCACATTTCAAGGGGAAATCATATATTAATGACGGGGATCTCAAATTAATTTCACTAATAAATGTCTGAATTTCAAATAAATTATCTACGAACCGGTTCGAACATTGTCCCCTCCAACCCGCAAAGCCACTCTTAAAGAGTGGCTTTTTTTGTTAAAACCCACCAGGATAAGGGTTTTAGCAAGAAAAGCATATTAAGTAATAACAAACATTACCAAAGAGAAAGGGTACCTGTTTTATTTCCGAAATTGGCCCCCTCGGGTTAGCCCAATGTTTTTGTGAGATGGGTTTAGGAACGAGCGAATTTTTATTCGATCACCTAAAATGTGTGTTATGAAGAAATGTGTGTTATGAAGGTCAATGAAAAACTTTCCATTCTATTAATTCTGGAAAAATCAAAGGCATCTAAAGACGGAAAGATGCCAATTACTATCCTCCTGACTGTGGACTCCAAAGAGCGGAACTATCCCTGGGTCAAAAAATATTACCCGATTTATTCATTGCTTTTTACACTGTCGTGTGTTAACAAAAAGGCAGCCTTAAAAAAATCGCTGGTTAAGGCCGGCATGAGTCAGCTTTTTCATAACTTTAATCGAGTCGGCAGAGAGAACTCGCTCCGGATCCGCTAATTAGTCGCCTAATGTTAGCGGCAACCCTAAAATAGCACTAAAAATAAGATGAAACAGGAAAATGTGCAGCCAAAAAAATGGGAAATATTCAGCCCCTATTTCAAACAAATAGAGGTTCCGGCTAAATCCATCCTCTTGCAAGAAGGGAAAGTATCAAAAACTATGTACTTTATTGAAAAAGGATGTTTGCGGACTTGGGTTAACAATGACGGCAAAGAAATAACCACTCAATTCTTCTTTGAAGGTGACAGTGTATCTTCCATTGAAAGTTTTAGAACTAACCGGCCAAGTTTATACAGTATTGAAAGTTTGGAGCCCTGTGTCTTACAGACCATTTCACAAAAAGATTTTCAAGATATTATCCAAAACTCACCTGAGCTAAAAGACAATCTGGTTGAACATCTATTTATGCGGCTTATAAAAAGTCAACAGATTTTCTTTTCCTATTTAAAAAATACGCCTCAACAACGCTATGCAGAATTGCTGGAACAGCATCCGGAAATTATAAAACGCATCCCACAGCACTATATAGCTTCTTACTTAGGCATTACTTCTGTATCTCTAAGTAGGATACGCAACAGAAGATAAAAAAACTTTATTAACAATTGTTATCGTCCGGCGGTTAAATCCTTCTCAATTTTACATTGTAAATGAACAATAAAAATGAGAACAGTAATCGTATATAACCATCCTTTCGAAGGAAGCTACTGCAATGCCATACTTAGCGTGGTTACCAATGGGCTTCGAAAAGCCAACCACGAAATTGACCTGATGCACCTTGACCGGGAAGAATTTAACCCCAGAATGTCTGCGGAAGATTTAACAGGCTTTGTAGCACATCAAGCCGTAGACCCACAGGTAATCGATTACGGTAAAAGATTGGAAAAGGCAGACCATCTGATTTTTATTTTTCCGATCTGGTGGGACATTATGCCGGCTACAACCAAAGGGTTTATAGACAGAGTATTAGCACCAGCAGTTGTGTATGATCATCACCCACGAGGTTTCGGGCTCATTCCGCTTTTAAAAAACCTGAAAAGTATTACGCTCATTACCACAATGAACAAACCAAAAGTAATGTATTCGCTGCTCATCGGAAATTTGATTCAGAAAGTAATGTTGAGAAGCGTTTTCAAAACGATGGGATATAAGAACCTGAATTGGATTAGTTATAACAGGGTAAAATCGGTTACCCAGGAAAAGAGAGTCAAATGGTTAAATAATTTAGAAAAAAGGTTTACTGATTTTAAATAGACTTTAACAACAAAAAACGAATTCTAAAAAATGAAACCAGACAGAAAATATGTAACACCCTTCATCTCCTTGCTGTTTATAGTCTTGGCTATTACGGGGATTTTTATGCTATTTCATCTCTTTGATGGATATACTGAAGTTGCACATGAATTAATTGGAATTGGGTTCGTACTTGCCGCAATTTTACATATTATACTAAATTGGAAAGGCTTAAAAGTCCATTTTATGAAACAAGTATTTATGCCAGCGGCCATTGCTGTAACAGTGTTAACTTTAACTTTTGTTTATCTGGAACGAAAGCAACTGCCATTAGATATTGTTATTGTCGACAAAACATTTAAAGCTCCTTTAAAGGAATCATGCAAAATTCTGAACATAGACTATCCGATAGCCATCAGAAAGTTAGAAGAAAAGGGGTATAAAATAAGCGACATAAAAACGCTCGAAGATATTTGGAAAAAAAATGATACAGATCCACAGGAAGTTATTGAATTACTAATGGACTAAACTTTTTGAAATCAACAGGGCGGCAGCGTGTCAGGATGATACCAATGAGGTAAGTCCAGTTTAAACTTACTTCCAGGGTTACGTTTTAACTGTATTGGGCGCGATTTAATCCGACAAATCAAAAATTTGTCATCACGACTTATTCTTACAATTAATGTATAGCGCTTTGTTGAAAAAAGACAATTAACTCTTTTGCGATTTTTTCCGGGCTGTTGTCATTGTCGGCGGCCGTATGTCCTAAACCATGGAATTCTACACGCTTTGCCTTTGGCAAAGTGGTGCTTAATGTATCAAGTGCAAGTTTAAGGTAACGTTGGCTCCTTGTTCCTCCCATCAGTAGCACTTCAGCTTTAATTTCTTTACAACCGTCTATCAGTCCGGAAGATTCACGAACTAATATGAGATCGTAATGCATCGTTGGAATTAAGGATTTAAAGGACACGTCATCGCCCGCTTGTTTCTTAGCATTTGCGTTTATAGCAATATTTAGCAATGGTGCAATTAGGAAGCCGGGCAGGGCTGTAAAAAATGAAGGGTCGTCGGTGCCTTTTATGGCCGTGAACATTGCTTTTCCAAGGTTTCCGCGGGAGAGGGCTGATTCATAGCGACCGCTCCAGGCCGCAGGGTCGGTTCCTTTAACTGGGATCGGAGGTTCGTAGAGGACCACTTTTTTAAGCGCTGGTTCTATGATGGCCGTTTGAAGTACACCTATTGCACCGGAGCTAAGCCCGAATATCTTATCAGTTGCCGTCTTATGGATTAATGCCAGCAAATCCTCGCTTTCTGATCCAATGCCATAGTTCTGGCCAAACGGACCACTTAAACCGCGACCCCGCCTGTCTGGAATATATACAGTGAATTCAGCTGATAAGAAGCTGGCAAGTTTGATGAAATTTTTAGAAGTCATCATACCGCCATGGACAAGGATAACTCCAGGCCCGGCCCCAATTTGTCTATAACCGACTCTTGTTCCATCCTTTGACACCACATAGTCGGTAGTATAATTCTCTGGGAGGTTCATTGCCTGATCTACGTTTATAGGTAAGAAAAAGTTGTGTTACCCTGGTTCATTTCTGTCCGATTAAATATCGGCAATTACATTTAACTCATAGTACTCATTTCATCCAGTAATCAGATCCGAAATATCTGTTTCCCCTTGTGACTTCGTAGCCAGTCAGTAAATAATTAAAAAGGGCGTGATAGATCAATCCTTTTTTCGCCATCGGATACGAATGGATTCTAAACTCCAATCCGGGAATGGTCATGTTGCAAAGATCATGTGGGACAAATTTATAATCCGGAAATCTAGTCTTTATTTTCTGATATGCTTCTTTAAAAATCTGCTCGTACTCTTCAAATGGCGAAATTGTAATGGCATTAATTGCCTGGTAGAATCTCCTGTTTAGCTGTAACATGGAACCGTCCACCCCCCAAATTGTAAAAAATGGCCCTAGTAGACTGATGGCAACATGTATTCGTTTAAAGACCGTATGATTGCCTGCTTCAATGTTGGACAATTCCAGGTAGAAACTGTAGGAAGGAACTTCACCATAAGTGGTACCCTCTGATCTTAAATTCAATCCCTTGCCTAAATCCGTTCCAATGGATTCCCACTGGTCTTTGTACACCTTCCCATCCGCAAAATTCACTTCAATCAATTTTCCGAGAGCCCTTTGCCCCTTAAATTGATGGTAGATTTGCCATGCCGGATCCGCAGCTTCCGGGGAATTTGGCAATATCCCAATCGGATAATAGTGATTTATTGTTTCATAAACTAGCCAATAGTCACATTTTTCTGAATTGAAGCTAAAGTTTTGTTCCATAGTTTTTCATTTATTAAACGGTGATTCATACTATAAGGTAAAGCAAAGCTTCCTTTCTTCCTCATATTTACTCCGATTTCCAAAATTAGTAGCCGCTAAACTGCAAATGATGCCGGGCGATGCGAGGTTATCTACACATTTGCACGTGATGTCTATTCATTTGCAAAACGAGTCGATTCATTCTCAAATTGCATGCAGGTTATAATTAATATCGTCCTTATAAAAAATCAAAAGAATGAAAAAAATACGCTGCCATTCCTTTAAAAGGAAAATACATTTGGCAATAGGTTTTGCTATTCTGCTGATCTGTATGACTGACACCATGATTGCCTCCTCTAAAAGACAAACTAAAAGCAGGACTATGAAAAACACAGATTCTATTAAGCTAACACATCAATACATTACCGTTAACGGAATTAAATACCATTATGCAGAAGCCGGGAAAGGGCCTCTGGTTATACTGTTGCACGGTTTCCCGGAACTATGGTATTCCTGGAGGCAGCAACTGTCTGCGCTTGCCCAGGCAGGTTATCATGCTGTAGCACCAGATCTGCGCGGTTTCGGGGAGTCAGAGGTTACAACTGACGAAAGGGATTATAGCTTAATTCAGCATGCCAGGGATGTGAAGGCGCTCATTGATCATATTGGCGCTGACAAAGTTGTAATAGTAGGACATGATTGGGGGGCAAATCTGATGTGGACTATGGCACAGCTATACCCGAATACGGTAAGTGCAGTAGTCGCACTGAGCATACCTTTTTATCCGGAACCAAGAGACCCGGCAATGATCCGGAAAAAATGGTCAAGTGTTTTCACTAATTTTGAAAAGAAAGGGATTGTGGAAACTGAATTTGAAAAGAACCCCGAGCGGTTTTTCAAACTTTTTTTCTATGCCCTTTCCGGAGATGCACCGGACGGTACCATCGAAAAACTTTACTTAAAGACAACACCCAATGACAGGTTAATGACCTCCTTTCCTCCAACAGATCACCTCCCCGCATGGCTTAGCAAGGAAGATCTTGATTATTATGTCAATGCATATAAAAAGACAGGTATAACCGGCGCATTAGGTTTCTATCGTAATACTGATGAGGACTATCCGAAACTTAAAAAAATTTATAAAAGAGGAATCACCCAACCTGTACTGTTCATTGGTGGGGCAAAAGAGGCTGCTATTAAATTTGGCAGTACAGAGCAGATGAAAAACAGTCTTCCGAATCTCAGAAAAGTCATTCTTTTGGAAAATTGCGGCCATTGGGTCCAGCAAGAGCGGGCCCAGGAAGTAAACAATGCATTGATTGAGTTTTTAAAGCAGGAAATAAAATAAGCACAATAGCGCTGATCCTTCTTTCAATTCCTTTTCAACAACCAGTGCAAAAAGCAAAAGAACCTTCCGGTTTGTTGCTGCTGGAAGCTTTACATTTCCCATCCGGTCCGCGAAATAAACCCGAAAGTTTAGCAAAAGATTAAAAGCCTTCAGATGAATAGCCTGAAGGCCTTTTTCGTATTGTGCCAATGCAGCTATTCCGTCTTCAAACTCCGCACCGGATTCACCATAGCGGCTCTTACTGCGTGGAAACTCACCGTAAGCACCGTAATACCGACAGTGATTATGGCCGCCAGGATGAAAACCAGTGGGCCTATGCTGATGCGATATACATATTTCTCCAGCCAGTTATTAAGAAAATAGAAGGCCAGCGGAGAGGCGATCAAACAACTGATCATCACAAGTACAATAAATTCACGGGATAATAATGCCCATAACTGCATGATAGACGCTCCCAATACTTTCCGTATGCCAATTTCTTTGGTTCGCTGTTCTGCCATATAGGAGGCCAGCCCAAACAAACCAAGACAGGAAATAAAAATTGCCAACAGAGAGAACAGACCGGTTAATTTACCGATCAGCATTTCCAGTTCAAATTTCTTTGCATAAGCTTCATCGGCAAATTTGTAGATATAGGGATAAGCTGTATTATACTGTCCAAAGATCCCGGCAATCCTATCAACCGCTTTTGTTGTACTCACCTTTGGAGACAACCGGTAGGTAATAAATCTTGCTCCGCCAGGGCTGTACATAAAGACAGTAGGAGTCGGCGACGAAAAAGGAGATTCCATAATTGCATCCTTGGCGACACCTATGATCTTTAAATTATGACGGCCATTGTAAGCAATAACCTGTCCTATCGGGTCTTTCAGCTTCATCCGTTTAATAGCGGCTTCATTCACGATTACATTCAACGAATCGGCGCTTGTATTACCAGTAAAGTCCCTGCCTGCAGCCAGATCTATATCCATCGTTTTGAAATAATTATTATCCGCAACAAACACAACTGCAGCACCTACTTCCTCCACGGGTGTTTTTCCAGGCCAGTTTTCGATACTGCTGAAGTTCCTGAGTGCAATGACGGTCTCCGAAGACATGGTTACATCCGTTACCACACCACTCTGCAGCAAATCATTTTTTAAAGCCGGATAATTTTTCTTCAGATCGCTGCTGGCGTCTGTCATCATTAACCGTTGCTGATCATAGCCTACAGGACGTTCCTGTGCATATTTTATCTGCTGATAAATAATGATGGTGCTGATGATGAGTGTTATGGAACAGGAGAATTGTATTAATACCAGCATTTTTCTCGAACGGACCGCTCCACGATCTGCTTTTAATATTCTGACAGGTCTGAAAGAAGAAAGATAAAAAGCAGGGCGGCTGCCCGCCAGTAAACCAGTGAGCAGCAAATAGCTGATCATAATGACCCAGAAAAATACATTCGTGTATGGAATGCGGATAGTTGCCTGTGTTAATGTATTAAATGAAGGTAATGCAATCTGTACCAACAGCAGCGATACGATAAATGCGGCAAAGGTAATCACAAAAGATTCTGTCAGAAATTGTAAAATCAGTTCATATCGCTGGGAGCCCATGACTTTTCTCACGCCTACCTCCTTTGCTCTTTTTTCAGACCGCGCTGTAGAAAGATTCATAAAATTAATACAGGCAATCAGCAGCACAAGTATCCCGGTAATACTAAATACTCTTACATAGCTGATCATCCCACCCGTAGCAACCCCATTTTTAAACTCCGTATAGAGATGCCAGTCTTTCATTTCCTGCATGATTACTTCCGTATGCGAATGCTTGTATTCTTCGGGGTTATATCTGGCTATGATCTTCTTCAGTGCCGGCTCCACCTGCGCATAGGATACTCCCGGCTGTAATGACACATACACATTGGATGTAATCTGGCCCCACATGTTGAGGTATTCTTTTATATCGCTGTTCTGAATAAGATATTCATAAGGGATAACGTAGTTAAATTTCAAAGTAGAATTGTCCGGAATATCTTTTAACACACCAGTCACTTTCAGATTGTTCTGATTATCGATACGGACAATCTTATTCAGCGGATCTTCATTTCCAAATAATGATTTTGCGGTCGACTCCGTAAGTACGATCGAATAAGGATCATTTAATACCTGCTCTGCGCGGCCTTTTAACAAAGGATATTGAAATATTTTCAGGAAATCATTCTCCGCTATTATTCCCGGCAGGTATATCTTCTTCTCTCCCGCTACCAGTCCGTGAGGTTTTATCCAGTCTGTCATGACCGCATGTTTGATACCCGGAACGTCCCTTCTCAATGCTTCTGCCAATGGCATAGGTGAAACAAGGTAAGCATATACCTCTCCATTATTCCCGGTACCTTTTAACCCGGCCTTGTAGATCTGCTGACTATCAGGAAGGAACCTGTCATAAGAATACTGATACCAGATCCACAAACCAATGATCAATGCCACTGCCATCCCCGTGGCAAGACCCAATATATTCAGCAGACTATATAATCTATTGTGGATAAGGTTGCGCCAGGCGAGCTTAAAATAATTTTTAAACATGGAGATAGGTTTGATACCCACGCCACTAATAAAATACCAGTTTCTAATATTATAAAAATCAATGAATTAAAATTGCTGGTATTTTTCAACCTGTCCGGTTTTGTACAGTTGATGTCCGGTTTAAAGATCTATAAATCGGTCGCTTTATAATAATTGGTTTTCTTTACCGGGAAAGCACCTTGTGCCAGCATTTGTTTGTAAACATTGCCGGTGGCTATCACCGCTCCCCTGTTTCCCGGGTTACTGGGGTAGGTCATCGTGGAGCTATGCGAATAGCCGATCATATGGCCCATTTCATGCACTACAATAAAACAAACATCAGCAGTCAGGTAGTCATTCAATATATGATTGGCCACGCCAAAAGTAGCGCCACCACCTAATCCGGAAACATTAACCACCACCCCGCAATTAAATTTAGGAATGTCTATCATTTTTTGAAACGCGGTACTTTTCTGTTCTGTTGTCATCAATACCTGCTCGTTGCTGGTAATTGGTTCGTTTATAAATACACTCCTGGTAGTATCTGCCTGGAAAAGGTAAGCCAGGTTAATAATAAAGCCGGTAAATCTCCTCACATCCTTTGCATCGATATTTTCCTTCCAGTTATTATTGGGGTCGTCGGTTGGGTCAAAATCATGGTATTTAATAGTCCATTTCAATTTGGCCAGTGACTTCAGTTTTTTAATCAGGTCTGTTTCACCGGTAAAATCAAACATTACCTTGCTGGTAGCAATACCGGATGTTTTATAGGCAGAAAGGTCTACTTCTTTATTGTCAGTATCAAGGAACTTTGTGGTGGTTCCGGTAAACGGGTACTTGATTGTCTTTATGCCATGCGCCCTTATTTTACTGATCTTAAAAAGTTTGACGGGCCTGGCCTGGCCTGCTATAGTTAACAGGATAGTGGCGTCCTGTATATCTACCGGCGCGAAGTTGGCCACTTCTATCGTTACGGAATCAATGGCTTTTACCCTTAATACTTTCCCTATTTCATACCGCCGGGATTCAGACGTCATCACTTCCATGGACTCGCCATCTTTGAACATCAGCCCGGAATTATCATCGCTGTCAAACGAATATTCAGCGGTAGCGACAGGGGCAGGTCCGCCGTCTTTGGATTTGTCCTTTTTACAGCTAAAAAGTGCGGTAATAAGCACGGGTACCAGCAATTTCTTCATAGATTGATTGATATGGTCAGTGATAATGTTGATAACATAGACTCAATGCTAATTAGGCAAAAAGGCACCAACCAACAACTTCTATCCTGATAAATATCAATGTTTTCTTGATGATAGTGCTAAAAAGCCGGACACAAACATCTTTACAAAACAAAAGGGTATCGGTGGTCATTCAATAACCACTGATACCCTTCCATGCCTGCATAATCTTACTTGCTCTCTGCCGCCTTTTTATAGTCTGCCAGGGCGTCCTGGTAGTCCGTAACGGTGTAATCAAGTATAGTGCCTAACCACTGACCTTTCTCTAAAGCCTCTTTCGCACAGGCTATCGCCTTTTCTTCGGCTGCAACAGCGCTTTTAGGATCACCGGCTTTTCCATAGGCTTTGGCCAGTCCATGGTAAATGAGCGGTTTAACACTTCCTTCCGCTTCCAGCGCAGTTTTAAAAAGATCTGCAGCATAGATATAAGCCTGTTTGGAAAGACCCTCTTTTTCTAAAATAGTACTGGCTACGAAGGTGCTGATGTGCTGATTTTCTTTTATCCACTGCTTAGCATAATTAAGTGCTGTATCCTCACTAAAATGACTGAGTAACGCAGAGAACTTCATGTTTTTCAGAGAAATGGCTAAGATGGGATTTTCAGGAATGGCCTTGTCGATCATACCAAACGCTTTCTCAAATTCCTTTGCTTTGATAGCTGAGTCAATAGGCAGTAGTACGTTATTGAACTGTTTGGAGATGGCGGCATTTTTTGCAGTTTTCTGTTCAAAATCTTTTGCAAAAGCTGCCATATCAAATTTCCCGGAAATAACCAATCCCATGATAGAGTCGAGGACAACCGGATGACCGATCCAGATAATCTTTCCTTCTTTTAGCAGGAAGGTAGTAGGAATGCCATTCTGGCCGGATGCCTTCATCCATTTATTACCCATGTACTGATCGTTGTTGTCGGCAATCACATTGTACGCCATTTTATCACCGATACTGTTTACGAACTTAGTAACAGCCGGCAGAGATGACTCATAGGGTTTGTCGCCCGTTTTCTCCCAGACATTCACACCAACAAACGTCGCTTTGTCTTCATATTTTTTTGCCAGCTCCGATAAATGTGGCATAGCAGCTTTACACGGACCACACCAGGTAGCCCAGAATTCAAATACATAGAGCCGGTCTTTTTGGTACTCGGTCACCGGGGTTCCCTTTATCCATTTAGCGTATTTTAATGGAGGCGCAGCATCACCTACATGCAGGGTTACATCCTGGGCCCGGGCAATAGTTGCCAGGCAGATACATCCGGCCAATACGATAGCCTTTTTGAAAAATCGCTTACTGTGATGGAAAATATTCATATTAATGATGGGTTTACTTTTTATTATTGTCTACCGTATCCGGGGTTTTGATCACCAATCAAAGGATTGGTATTAAATTCATCCAATGGAATGGGAAAGTAGAATTGCTGTGTGGATGTTATGGTTGGTTTAAGCAATTTTACTTCGTCAAAAGGAAGCCGCATGAATGTCCGCCATTCAATGCCATCTTCACCCGTCAGATTCCTGGCTACTTCATAATAATTCTGCAGCAGGAGATCCGCCGCAGTATTGGCGTTGTCGACAGCCGTAAAGTCGGTTACACCGCCCTTACCCATCACTATTTTAATCAGTGTTTTAGCTGTTTGCAGGTCTCCTCCGGCAGACCGGATAATAGCTTCCGCCTGCAGCAGGTATACTTCTGATAAACGGATGGCATAGGAAGTTTCAGAGAGTTGAGAAGTGTTGCTCCCGTATGCGATATATTTCAGGAAATAATAAGTATTGGGGGAATAAGCCTGGTAAGGCGTTTTCGGCCCGACCATCCAGCTTCCCCTTGGATCGTTTCCGAACAGGTCCTTCAGTTGCTGCGTAGCTGTAAAAAGAGAAGACTGCGCAGGATAATATGCGCGGCTTTGAATATAGTAAAACGCTTCCTGGTTAGGTTGTGGCTTAACGCCGAGTATTACTTCCTTGCTGGTTAACCCTTTAACATAGAAAAGATCTTTCAGGTTATTCTCCAGGGTATAAGTACTGTTTTGAATGATATTATTTCCCAGGGTCGTGGCAGCGGCATAGTCGGCCTGTTGACCATGGCATAGCAGCACTCTCATTTTCAGCGCCATGGCTGCCCATTTGGTAACATAGTAGCTGGGATGATCCGCCGGCGCGTTAGCAATGGCAAAGTCGAGATCTTCCAGGATAAAAGAATAGGATTCCGCCACAGAGCTGCGTGCTTTAGGGATATTGCTTAAAGTGGAAAACTTATCCCTGATCAGTACACCAAAGCGGCTGTCTGTTTTAAACCATTCCGCAAAATAAATGAGCAGGGTAAAGTGCCCGTATGCCCGCATGAAGCGGCTCTCAGCAAGAATTTCATTTTTCCGGGTGCCTGTAAAAGCTTTGTCAGGAACTGCATTCACGCCGTCGATAACAGCGTTTGCAGCATTGATCAACAGGTAACTTTCCGTCCAGACCGCGGGTATATAACCAGCGCCTACATTGTCATTTTTCTCTTCCGCTAACTTCCCGAATCCATAGGCAAGTAACCCGGAGAGCATCCCGCCAGGAATATGATGCTCCCGCCATAAGGTAATATTGTCGGAGGTTACATTCGCGAACCTATAGTATACGCCGTTCAGCGCGGTTTGTGCGGTTTTCTGGTCGGTGATGGCAGTACCTTCCACGCGGGCATTGGCCGGCGGTTCACTCAATTGCTTGTTGCAGGAAAGGAATGTTCCACCGCCGGCGAGTAGTATTATATATAATGATAAACGTTTCATTTGTCTGAATTTTTACTTGCTTAAAATCCGATTCGCATCCCGAATGTGTATTGACGCATAGAAGGATAGGCTGCTGCATCCGTATAACCGCTGATTAAACTATAGGGATCATTGCTTACTTCCGGGTCTGGTCCGGGATAACCGGTGATGCAGAAAAGATTGCTACCCGAAACATATACTAACGCGGTGCGCAAATGCAGCTTGTTGAGGAGTTTATCCGGCAGTTGATAATTAATGGAAATAGATTTCAGCTTGATATAAGAGGCATCGTGTACTGTTGCACTGGAACTACCGGTTCCATAAGTATTGCTTTCTTTAAGAAGAAGCGAGGGCCTGTCGGCATCAGTATTTCCGGCACCGTAATGAGGGAGCAGTATCCGTGTGTTCCGGTTTCCCCGGTCACCAAGGCCAAGTGCATTTACATCCGGCAGGTAGAGAATATCGCCTCCGTAGGAATAAGTCAGCAGGGCGATTACGCTGAATTGCTTATAGCTGAAAGTATTGGAAACACCGCCGTAGAACTTAGGCTGGGCGCTGCCAATTACATCGCGTTTAAAATATCCCTTGTATACGCCGGTATCTATAAGGCCATACTTCGGATAACCCAGCGCCAGGTTTTGCAGCAAACCTAATTTTGCGTAAATACTTTCTGCCTTGTATTCTTCCAGCTCCTTTTCTGTTTTAATAACGCCTTTATACTCGTATCCATAAATCAATCCTATTGGTTCGCCTTCACGCAATACCGTATTACCGATGGAGAATACTGAGTTATAATAAGGATCGCTGTACCCGGTGCTTTGTGGATTTTGCAGATCCTGGTTGATACGGGTAACAGTGGATCTGTTCCCGGAAACGTTTGCCGAGACACTCCATCCCCAGTCTTTTTTACGGATAATATCTGCACGAAGATCTATCTCCAGGCCTTTATTGGTGATGTCTGCAACGTTTACCAATGCAGAGGTAAACCCGGAGCTGGTGGCTACATTATATGCCAGCAGCAGGTCGGTAGTTTTTTTGTGGTAATAGCCAATGGCGCCCCGGAGCCTGGAATTGAATAAGGCAAAATCAACGCCAGCGTCTTTCTGAAGGGTTGTTTCCCATTTAATATGGTCATTCCCCAATTGTGTAGGAATCAGTGCATTGGTGGATGCGTAGGATCCTGGCGTAAACAAGGTATAGAATAAATTATTGCCAAGATTCTGCGTGCCGGTGTAACCTGCACTGGCACGGAATTTCAGCTCGTTGAGCCAGGTGGCACGTTTGAGGAAGGGTTCTTCGTTTGCTCTCCACGCCACTCCGAATGAAGGAAAATAACTTACGCGGTTGCTTTTAGGAAATTTTGAAGATTCATCAGACCTGGCGGTTACCGTAAACAGGTACCTTTCATTCAGCGCATAGTTTGCCCTTAAATAATAGCTCAGGAGCGAACTTTGTGTTTCGCTGGCTTTGGGTGGAAGCGCGAGGGCAGCAGATGACAATCCATTCAGGAACTGATCATCCGGGAATCCCTGGCCGGATGCAGAAAATGTTTGTGTATTGGTTTTCTGCCAGGAGGTTCCTACCAACAGGTTCAGGCGGTTGTTGTCGTTGAATTGTTTGTCCCAGGTGAGGGTGTTTTCATAGAACACATCCGACTGTTGTGTTTGCGCCTGTGAAGCTATACCGCCATCGGAACTCACCACTCCCGATGGATCAGCAATGTTGAGCGAGGAAGGAATGTAGTTCAACTGGTGGTAGTTGGTATAATTAACGGATGCGGTACTTCTGAACTTAAGCGTTTTAAAGATGTCGTATTCCAAAGCGATGGAGCCCAGCAGCAACGCATTCTTCGAGGTATTGATCCCCTGAAGGAGTGCCATCGGGTTTTGAATGCCCGAGCCGGCGGATATAGCGAAAGTAGCGGGATCAAAAACCGCAGGGGTTCCATCTGCATTAAAAGGTGCAAAGGTAGGTGGGGCAAAAATTGCAGAGGAATAGAGCCCGTTGGTTACATTATTTTTTGTAAAGGCATAATCCAGGTTGGTAATCACCCTCAGTTTCGGGGTGATTTCATTGTCCAGGTTAATTTTACCTGCAATGCGGCTGAAATCAGTGCCGAGCAATGTGCCGGTTTGTTTGGTATAAGAAAGAGAAGTATAATACCTGGAACCGGTTCCGCCGCCCCGCACGCTGATATCAGCGTTGTGGGTAATGCCGGTACGGGTAACCAGGTCGAGCCAGTTGGTGTTGGCAGTACCGAGAAAATCGGGGTTATTAATAATGGATGTAGCAATGGCGTCTGCAGGTTTGTTTTGCGAAGCACGGAGCGCGTTCAGGTTTTGCGCGCCTTCCAGCATTACACTTTTGTACTGCGATGCGTTCAGTAGTTTCTCAGTGATGGCCTTGCTCAGGCCGGTGTAGTAATTAGCCTCCAGTATGGGCTTTTCATTTTTCTTCCCTTTTTTGGTAGTGATGATGACTACCCCGTTTGCAGCCCTGGAACCATAAATAGCGGTAGCGGAGGCATCTTTCAGGATGTCGATCGATTCAATGTCATTGATGTTCAAACCAGCCAGGGTGTTTAACCCGCGGGCAAAGGACGAACCTACCGCATTTTTTGCATAGCCGGCGTCGTCTCCTAAATTTTCAACCGGGTTCACGAGGTCTGCGCCACTCTGTACATAACGGTTTTGTATGGTTACCTGAACACCATCAATAATATACAATGGATCGTTTCCGCCAATCAGGGAAGTACCTCCGCGGATGCGGATTTTAGCCATACCGCCGGGGGAGCCGTCCGCCTGTATTACCTGAACACCGGTGGCCTTCCCTGCCAGGGCCTGATCAATGCTCACAAAAGGCGTATTTTTCACTTCGTTCACATCCACCGAAGCCACTGATCCGGTGAGGTCTTTACGGCGCGTGGCGCCATATCCCACCATTACCATTTCATTCAATGTCTTTGCCTCGGTACTTAAGCTAATGAGGATATTCCTGGTGGTGCTGTTTACTTTGTAGGTTTGTTTACCATAACCAAGAAAAGAGAATTCGAGTATGGCGTTTTCCTTTACATTCAATTTAAAGTAACCGCTTTCATCGGTTTGCGTACCGGCGTCTGTTCCCCTTACTATTACTGAAACGCCTTTCATTGGTTTTTTCTCCGCATCTGTAACCCGGCCCTCCACCGCCATTTGCGGGGAAATACTTTCACCAGGATCCGCTGTACGGGAAACGTTTTCTCCCCCAACCGGTTTGGCGGACAGTACAATAGTGTTGCCTCTGAAAATAAAGTTGAGCGGCTGATCTTTCAATACCAGCTGCATAAAATCACCCAGGGGCATATTGTTGGCCGATACAGACACCGCCTTCCCTTTTGCAAGGTCTTCACGGTTTACAAACAGGACATAGCCCGTTTGTTTTTTCACCACCGCAAACACCTGTTTCAGTGAAAGGTTGTTGCCCGAAATGGTTACGGATTGCGAATAGCTGGTAGCTTTAGCCTGAAGAAAGATGGCGATTGATAAATACAGTGTGAGCTTCATCACCAGTAATTTTTTACGGATGGATGGATCCATCTCCCGGTAACCTCTAAAATTTAAAAACGGTGGATTGATTTTGAAGAGGTACGGGAAGCCGTGAACCCAATAAGATTTTTTTTGCATAGATTGCACTTAATTTGGTTGATTTAAATTGCATGACAGCGTTTATTCCGATCAAGTCTCAACCGGAAGTGGGCTCAATCACTTCCGGTTTTATCTTTTTACAGAAATTTTTTATAAGGGCAGAACGATCAGTTTTCTGCCTTCCAGGCGAAAACGGACGCCGGTGGTTTGCAGGTTGGCGAGCACATCTATGAGCGGCATATTTCTTCCCATCTCTCCATAAAAATAGATATCAGGGATTCCTTTTTCATAGACAACTTCAATGTTATACCAACGCGATAATTGGCGCATTACCTGTTCAAGGTTCGCGTCCTCGAAATTAAAGAGACCATTTTTCCATGCCATTACCTTATTTACATTGGCGTTAGTGACTTTAATACTGTTTACTGCGGTGGAATCAGTAACAGTGTTCATTACCCGGGCTTGCTGACCGGGCTTTAAAATCACGGTATTTTTATACAGTGTGTGATGTGTATTTAAATTTTGGTGGTTTGATGCAGAAAGTACATTTACGGCTACAGATCCTTCCAGGAGCGTGGTGGCAATATCTTGCTCATCTTCATAGGCATTTACGTTGAAATGCGTACCCAGCACCTGCAGCACCGCTTTGTTATTAACGCTTACCAGGAAAGGTTTATCCTGGTTATGGGCTACTTCAAAATAAGCCTCCCCCGTCAGTTCCACTTTCCGGTCATGCCCTGTAAATGCCGTGGGATAACGGATAGAGCTGGCCGAATTTAACCAAACCTGCGTACCATCGGGAAGTGTGATTCCGAATTGCCGGCCTTTCGGAGTGGACATCGTGTTATACGTCGCTTCCTTTCCGGCATTATTATATTGCAACGTTCCATTGATCACTTTTGCGGTGGAGCTGCCGTGAAGTGGTATTACACCATTTTGGATGGTATCCAGCAACAGTTGGGAACCGTCTGCCAGCGTTAAAATGGCCCCTGCTTTTCCTGGTTGGATACCGGCGGCATTGATGGCAACCGTAGCCGGATCCTTGCTTTTCCTGGCTACCAGGAAATAACTTCCTATGCCCAGCACCAGTATGATGGAAGCAGCAATCCATCTCCACTGGTGTAAGAAACGGCTGCGCAATGATACAACCGGCGTATTTTTCTCCTGTCCATCCGGCGAACCCAATATCTTGTTCAATATTGGTTGTCCTGTTTCAGACGTATACCGGCCATCTGTTTGCTCCAACTGCTCCCAATAGGTAGCAATCCAATCGTTCAGCTCCTGGTCGTCTGTACCGGCAGCAATTTGCGCCAATACCTGTTGTGTTTCGTCCTCAGTGGTGTTGCCAGCGAGGTAGCGGGAAAATAGCTCTTGGAAACCAGGTTTTGCCATGTGCGTAACGGTGATTTATATAAGGACGATTCAGTATGACAAAAAGTAGGTAGCCGGACAAAAAAATCAGGAAAAAATTTTCAAAATAATGATGACAGCTACTCCCAGCCCGGCTTTTTCTTTTACATAATGGGTGATGGAATGAACGGATAACTGCATATACGATTTTACAGTGGCTACAGAGATGCCCATCATTTTGGCTATTTCGGCCTGCTTCAGGCGGTTTCGCCTGCTCAGTAAATACACACGTTGCTGTTGCGGAGGGAGCCTGGCAACCGCTTCGTCGATCAGCGTATGATAATCAGGTTCGTCGTCTGCGCTGTTTTTTCTAAGATATTCGGTCTGGTACTGGCTTTCCCGGGCATGCCTTGCAGCTGTTTTACGTAGCGCGTCAATGGCCAGGTGTTTTGCCATGACCCAGAGAAATGGTTTAAACCGGTCCACATACACCAGCGCCTCCCTTCCCATCCAGACTTTTAAAAAAACATCCTGTACTATTTCTTCCGTTAATATTTCAGAGCGGGTTAAACGGAGAATGAGGGTGGAAAGAAGCGGATACCATTCATTAAAAAGCCTGGCAAAGGCCGTTTCATCCCCTTCCGAAACAGATTGAAGCAGTTCTTTCTCGTTATATGGTTGATTGGTTGACAATATCTGAAACTCTTTCTGCGTAAGTTGCAAACTATAATAAAAATCTGAAAAGACAGGATTTAATATCTGCCCAGTAAAGGTGATCTTCTCCTGCCAGCGTTGACCACCAGGTGATTACACCATCATCTTCCGGCTCTCCAAAAAACTTTTAAACATCTGAATGAAAACAGATTATCTTTATAGCACCAACCATCGTATCTATTTTTTATGTCCCAGTATGATATATATACAGATGAGCAATTGATATCGCTGCTTAAATGCAGTGATGAAGCGGCTTTTACTGAAATTTATGATCGCTACTGGAACCAGCTTTACAGATCTGCCTGTCGTAAGAAAGCAGATAAAGAGCAGGCAAAAGAAATTGTACATGATGTATTCCTGGATATCTGGAAACGCCGGGAATCCTTAACCATCAGCCATCTGCCTGCTTACCTGGAACAGGCGGTCCGCTTCAGGCTTATTAATTATATCAATCGTAATAAGGTTCCCGCTTTTTTCGATTTATTCGAAACCTTGCTGTTTTCGCCTTACGAAGCCGACCAGCTATTGAAACAGAAGGATTTTATAAAGCTGCTGGAAGGATGGACGGACGTATTGCCGGAAACCCAGCGCCGGATCTTTATACAATATTTCCTGAAAGAGCTGTCGGTAAAGGAAATAGCCGTTGAAATGAACCTTTCGACCAAAACCATACAGAATAATTTAAGTCTTTCCCTCCGTCATCTGCGTACCCGTTTTGGTACTTTATTAACTATCCTGCACTTTTTTATCTGATAAAGGAAAAAAAATAATTTTTTTCCGGGAAGATGTGTCCTTTTTTGTGACTATACTAAAAAGGCGTTTTATGCAACTTTCTGACTGGCACCAGAAATATTTACTATCCATACTTGAAAAGTATCATGCAGGGCAGGCGAGCCCGGCTGAAGTGCGTTTTGTTGAAAGTTATATGGATAGCCTGGATGACCTGGATAACGGGTCAGACAATATGGAGGATGACAGGGAGTTGCAGGAGGAAATAAAAGCAAAGCTGTTGAAAAGTATTCATCAGCCTGGAACGAAAAAAGAGATGTCCTTTATAAAAACGAAGGTGGTATCGCACCGGCGACGGCTATGGGCATGGGGCGCCGCAGCTGCTATCGCTGCACTGCTGGCGGGCACCGGCATGCATTGGTGGATGCCATCTCTGAAGGAAGCTTCCCCGGTGCTGGCCGCAAAAAAGGATATAGCCCCCGGAAGTAACGGAGCCGTGTTACATCTTTCTGACGGCAGTACAATAGTACTGGACAGTGCAGGTAATGGTACCGTGGCCGTACAGGGACAGGTGAAAGTGGTAAAGGAGAACGGGATGATAAAATACCAGGGAGCAGCAAAGGAAGAATTGTATAACGAGATTGTTACCGATAAGGGTAAACAATGGAGAATGGTGTTGCCGGATGGAAGTGGCGTGTGGCTCAATGCAGGCAGCTCTATCCGCTACCCGCTAAGCTTTAACGGCAAAGAGCGACTGGTGGATATTACCGGTGAAGTATATTTTGAAGTAGTGCACAATGAGAAACAGCCCTTTAAAGTGCGCACGGGCAAATACGTGATTGAAGATATTGGTACGGCGTTTAACGTCAATGCCTATGCCGACGAGCCGGTCATGAAAACGACCCTGATAGAGGGCTTAATACGCATCAACGGAACACTGATGAAGCCCGGAGAACAGGCACAGGGCAGCGCGGGGCAAGAGCAGGTAACTGTAAGTAAAGCGGAGAATCCGGCCGATGCTATGGCCTGGATAAACGGACAGCTTTCCCTGGAAAGTAACAACCTGCAAGCGCTGTTAAGGAAAATTGCACGATGGTATAATGTAGATATAAAAGTCGAGGGAACATTGCCGGAAACCGGCTTTATCGGTATGATTGACCGGAATGTATATTTATCTGATGTATTAAAGGCATTAACTGTTTACGGCGTAAACGCGCGCCTGGAGAACCGGACACTAATCGTTTCCGCTAAGTAGAATTTATTTATCAACCAAAAACCAATTTATATGACAACAGGATAGTTGTAAGCCACCGGTATGCCTGAAAATAAAAGCCGGAAGTGATTACGACTCACCCCCGGCATGATATTCAGGGTACCTTATCAACCAAATCTGCTTAAAGGACCTCGTTTTTAAAGTACCGCCAAACAAACCAAATTTATGAAACTTATTGTTAATGGGAACGCCCCTGTGGGCAGGGGAGCATTATTGTCTCTTTTAATCTGGAAGATCATGCGGCTGACTATATTATTACTCGCCATCGCACTGCATCTGAGCGCTACTACCTACTCTCAGTACATTACTATCAAACAGGAGAATCTGACCATAAAAAATATTCTCAGTGAAATAAAAAATCAGACCGGTTATTCCTTTATCGCTGATAATACTTTGCTGGAGAATAATATGGTGCGTCATCTTCAACTGAAGAATGTTACCATGAAAGAGGCGCTGGATGCTTGTTTTAAGGGACTGCCCTATACCTACCGGATAGAAGATCGCCTTATTATTATCAGGCATATGCCGAATAATATGTTCCCGTCGATTCCGCTGCAGGTGTTAGTGGCCACTACTATCCGTGGCCGCATTACGGACGAAAACGGGAAAGGCCTGCCCGGCGTGAGCGTACGTGTGGAAGGGAAAGCGATGGGTACCATCACCGATGAGAACGGGGAATTTGCGCTGACAGGCGTAGACGAAGACGCAATATTAATGGTCGGCAGTGTAGGTTTTGAAACCCGGAAAATAAAACCGGATGGCAAAAAATTTCTCACCATCGTATTAAAAACAAAAACCAACCAGCTGGATGCGGTGGCGGTGGTATCTACGGGCTATCAAACCATATCAAAGGAACGTGCAACGGGTTCATTTGACGTGATCAGTAAATCGCAGCTCGACAAACCCGCTGTTAATATTGCCCAGCGCCTTATTGGTACCACTGCCGGCATGCAGGCAAAACTGGATGTTGACGGGAACCCTACCTTTGAGATCAGGGGAAAAACCAGTTTATATGCTAATGCCACCCCGCTGGTAGTAGTAGATGGCTTCCCAGTCCAGGGAGATTTCAATTCCATTAACCCTAATGATATAGAAAGCATCACTATCCTGAAAGATGCGGCAGCGGCTTCCATCTGGGGTGCGCGTTCCGCCAACGGGGTAATTGTTGTTACCAGTAAAAAATCTGCCCGCGGCGTTCCGCTCCGGGTGGAGTTCTCGGCATTTACCCGCGTGGGCAGTAAAGTAGATTTGGATTATGTAAATCCACTGGCATCGTCTGCTGAAACAGTGGATTACGAGAAACTCACTTTTAACCGGTGGGGCGCCCAGGTTAACTCCGGCGATCTTGCTTCCAACTATTGGATGCAATGGTCACAGGCAACGGTTGCCCTGAGCGAAAATTATCTCGGCTACCTGTCGGATGCCGACCGCGACGCTGCACTGGCGAAACTGAAAACACAGGACAACCGTTCCCAGATCTCGAAGCATCTGCTGACAAACCCAACGGATCAGCAGTACAATCTTACGCTTTATGGCGGCTCCCAGCGAATGAGCAATGTATTGTCGCTGATGTTCGGGAAAAAACAGTCGAATTTTAAAGGCACCGGCGGAAACAACTACATGTTTAATTACCGCACCAATGCCAATGTATTCAAATGGCTGGACTTCAATGCCTCCGCCATGGTTCAGTACAACGATGCGCATAACAACGGTGTATCACTGGCCGACATACAGGGATTATCACCATACGATATGCTGCTTAACACAGATGGCTCCTATACCAATATCAGCCAATACTACTGGCCTATACTCACGAGGTCTGTACCGATGAATAAATTTCCTTATGCCGACTGGACCTATAATCCGATCCAGGAAGTAGCCAACCGTGATATTACTTCCAAACAGTTAAATGCCCGCATACAGGCAGGACTAACGTTCCGGTTAATGAAAGGGCTGTCTTTCGATAGCAAAATCCAGTATGAGTTGTTTAACACGTTTGACCGCGGCTTATACAACGACAAGACTTTTTATGTAAGAAATACAGTCAACACGGCTGCCAGCTGGGACCAGTCGACCGGCGCCATTACCCTGAACCTGCCAAAGGGTAGCATCCTAACGCAGAGCCGGAGCAAGGGAGAGTCTTATAATTTCCGTAACCAGGTTAACTTCAACCGCGGATTCGGAAAACAGCATGAAGTAAATGTGATCGCCGGTTCCGAAGTAACCAGTTTCGTTACACAAACTTTTGGCAACCCTACCACCTATGGCTATAACGACCAAACCCTTACCCTGGGAAGATTTCCCAACGGACCGGGTGGTACTTTTGCGCCTATTAAAGACTGGATGGGCGACAACCAGTCATTCGCCTACACCAATACTTTTTCCTATGCAACAGAAAGATACTTTTCTTTTTATGCCAATGGCGCCTATACTTTCAGAAACAAATACACCCTATCCGGCAGCTATCGCACAGACGCTTCCAACCTGATTACCGATGATCCGCAATACCGTTATGCTCCTTTCTGGTCTGCCGGTGCGGCGTGGCAATTACAAAAGGAGCGCTTTATGGCCGGCATTTCCTGGGTCGATTGGCTGAATGTGCGGGTGACTTACGGCTTTAACGGCAACGTGGATAAATCCACCGCCTTCCGTCCATTGATCTCCACCACGGCAATACCGGATCTTTATACCCAGGACTTTAAAGCATCCGTTTCCAGCTATGGCAATCCTACGCTCCGCTGGGAAAAAACAGGTATGTGGAACTTCGGGGTTGACTATACGCTTTTCAACAACCTGCTGCATGGTAAGGTAGATGTTTACAATAAAAGTGGAAGGGATCTGATTGCCATATTGTCCATTCCTGCAGTAAACGGTACCACTTCCCAGAAGCTGAACAACGCAGAGATGACTAACCGCGGAATAGAACTCACCATTGGTGCCACCGTTCCTATCAAAGGCAATGATATTGTGTGGAGAGGAGACCTAAACTTTGCCTATAATAAAAATAAAATCACAAAGTTGTTTGTTGCCAACTACGCTGCTTATTCCCTCTTTTCCGGTGGCAGCGGCGCTTATGTGGAAGGGAAAGATGCCAATACGCTCTGGAGTTTCCAGTATGCCGGGGTGTATGACAAACAACCCTACGTAAAGGGTGCAGGAAAAGATATGTACAATTTTACCGGCTGGACACCTGGCGATGGCCGGAATTACATGCAGGATATGGGAACGCTGGTAGCCCCCTATACACTGGGCTGGATCAACTCGTTCAAAGTGTATGACTTTGATGTATCGTTTATCGTTACCGGCAAATTCGGTCATGTGTTTAACCGGATGTCGTTTAACTATCCTGTGCTGTGGGGATCGAGGGTATTGCCCAACAAGAAGCTGGGTGAAGTAATGAATGGCGATCCTATGAAGATAGTACCGCTGCCCCAGAACGATAATGAACCCAGATTTTATTTCTGGGACCGGTTTTATCCTTACATGAACTACCTGGCGGAAAACGCTTCGCATATCCGCATGCAGGAACTGAATATTACCTATCACCTGAAAAACAGGTTAGCATCCGCGATGCACATTGGCGGGCTGCAGTTATATGCACAGGGTAATGATCTTTTTACCATCCTGGCCAACAGCTCGGGAGAAGACCCGGAATACCCGCTGGGCGGGATGAAGCCCCAACCCAAATTTACGTTCGGACTTAAATTAACGCTTTAAATCTGCCATCATGTTTATCAATAAAATATACCGCTTGTTGCCAGCCATGGCTATGCTGACTTTCATTACCTCCTGTGATAAATACCTGGATGAGCCGCCATCTAAAACATCGTCGCTGGTAGTTACCACCACTGACCATTTAAATGCACTCCTCAATAATTATGTCACCTTTTACAGGGAAGGGAACAGGACTGCTATTTACAGCACCGATGATGCGGACCTTCCACTGGACGTGTATAACGCCCGTCCTTCCACCTTTTCCATGGCACAGGTAGAGTTTACGCTGTGGGATATCAATAACCTGCCGGATGATGGCCGGGAATCATTCTGGAGTGGTGAATTCAGTAAAATCTTTAATGCAAACCTGGCGCTTTCTTACGTGGATAAAGTGACCGGCACAGACGAAGAAAAAGCAGAGATAAAAGCGGATGCACATTTCATCAGAGCTTACAGCTACTGGCTGCTGGCCAATACTTATTGCCTGCCTTACACAGATGCCAATAAACAGGAGGCCGGTTTACCTATAAAACTGAGTACCAGTTTTGAAGAACCGGTGGTCAGGCAACCACTGGAGAAAGTATATGAGTTGATCGAATCAGACCTGGCGGAAGCGCTGAAAACGCCTGTATCCTTGTCAGCGAGTGGAACGCCCCGCCATTGGCGGGCCAGCAAAGCCGGGGTAAATGGCTTTGCAGCGCGCTATTACTTAAACCGGAATAATTATGCAGAAGCGTTAAAGCACGCCGATGCAGCACTGGCCGAATACAGCCGGCTGGTGGATTACAACACGGAAATGAGATATGGTATCGACGGAAATATAACGATCAATGCGGGTACACCGAGCGCACAAACCGTGACTATTAAATACCCGTACACGCATAACAACCAGTCCGACATGACCGATATGATAGGCTGGAAGGAATTCCTGTATTTCAGGATGCTGAACCATGAATCGTGGTGGTATATGCCCAGCAAGGCATTACTGGACTTGTACGATCATGATCATGACCTTCGCTATGAATATCATATCGTAGAAAATTATTCTTACGACCGTGGTTTGATCAAACCGGCATATAGCTACCCCGGGTATATTTTCTTTTTTAAAGACAGGATACCTTCGGGACCCACCGTTGCCGAGATGCTGCTGATTAAAGCCGAATGCCTGGCACGGACCGGCAGCATCGGCGAAGCGCTGACCGCTGTGAACACCTTGCGCGCGAAACGCATGAAACCTGGTCCCTGGGTAACCCTTACTGCTGCCACTAAAGATGCCGCTATAAAAATTATCCTGGAAGAACGCCGGCGTGAAATGCCTTTTACCCAACGCTGGTTTGACATCCGGCGGTTGAATAACAATGAGGACCCAACCGATGATGTAATACTGAGCAGAACTTTTTATCCTTACACCAATGCACAGGTGCAAACAGGACAACCTCTCCAGACTTATACACTGCCTAAAAACGGAAGACGTTTTGCAGCACCTCTCCCACAAACAGAGATTATTTCAAGCAATGGTTTAATTGAACAAAACAAATACTAAAAACACTTCCATATGAATTGCAGAAAAATGATGACTACCAGCATAGCCTTACTGCTTTCAGGACTGGCGGCCACGCCTGTTGCGGCGCAACAGGCAACCATGAGCGTAGATAAATTAAAAGCGGTGATCACAAAGTATCCTGATAGCCTGGGGGCGCATCGCCAGTTTATTGAAGCATTCCGTAAAAGCATTCCCAACGCATCTTTTCGCAACGGCGATTCCGTTGTATCGTTACTGAAAGATCAATATGCACAATGGGCAAAACGATTTCCGAAGTCGGCAACGGTGCCTTTCGCCATCGGAGAGGCTTATGCCGATGTGGAAAGCCCGAAGGCCAAACCCTATCTGTTAAAGGCGGTAGAGCTGAATCCCAAACTGGCCGCGGCGTGGAAGGACCTGTCTATTGATGCAGATCGCTGGGGCGATCAGAACGGATCACGGGAATACATGGGGAAGGCATCTGCAGCTGACCCTTCGGATCCCGGTTATGCTTTTTATTATGCCATGGATTTTGAGCATGTTGACGGGCAAAAGTGGCGCACCATGTTGTATGATCTGGCCAAACGTTTTCCACAAAATGAACGCGGCGCCCAGGGATTATACTGGCTCGGCGCCCGGAGCCGCGACACGGCGGAAAAAATAAAAGTATATGAGCAGCTCCGCGCCGCATACCCGCCTGCAAAATTCAGCTGGTCGGCCGGAGGAATGGAAGACCTCTTTAGTATCTACCTGAAAACAGATGCCCGGAAAGCCGCTGCACTAGCCACCGCGTTAAAGGGCCAGGAAGGCTGGGGCACAAAAGATACGCTGGCGGGAAAAATTATTGCAGCCAATACGTATATGGAGCAGCAGCAATTCAGGGAAGCAGCCGACCTGCTGGCAGGATTGAAATCGCCGCGGTACGGAAGACAACAAACTTTCATTACCCTGCTGAAAGCCAGGGCGGAACATGGTATGGGAAATACAAAGGATGCTTACAATGCACTTGCTACCATATATGCAAAGGACCCAACAGATGATGTACGGAGTGAACTGGAAGTGTACGGAAAGGCGCAGGGAAAAGATCCGCAGCAGATCGATAAAGACATATGGCAGATAAAAGAGCAGACGATTAAACCTGCTCCTCCTTTCAATCTCGGGTTGTATACTTCATCCGGAACTGCTTCCCTGGAAGATTACAAAGGGAAAGTAGTACTGCTCACCTTCTGGTTTCCCGGCTGCGGCCCCTGCCGCGGCGAGTTCCCTCATTTCCAGAATGTGATGGATAAGTTTAAAGGACAGGAAGTAGCTTACATCGGTATCAATGTTTCACCGGACCAGGATGATTATGTGTTGCCGTTCATGAAAGGAACAGGGTATTCCTTTACCCCGCTGCGGGCTACAGACGATTGGGCCGCCAAGGTATACAAAGTACGCGGAGAGCCTACTAACTTCCTCATCGATCAAAAGGGACAGCTGGTGTTTACAGATTTCCGGATAGACGGAAGTAATGAGCGGACACTGGAACTGATGATCCGTTCGGTATTGGACAGAAAATAATTTTAGGACGGCCGGGAGATATAAATTTTTCCCGGCCCTTTTTTTGCCCGGAGATCTGATTGTGTTAACAGACTTATTTGAGATACCTCTCAGCCGGCATTACTACCCCGCCTCTTTGATGCTCCACGGCTTTGTAGCTGGAAGGATCTCCCGGATCTCCTCCGGTATATTCAGGAAATTGAGGATAAGGATAAACCGGTCGTTGAAACCTGAATAATGAATCGGCGCCGCAACAACCCAAAGCAGCGGCAATAATTTTAGCCGGAGCCACCCCTTCTTCCACCCACTTCACCAGCGCCAGCAAAACATCGTGTTCACTGTCCTGTTTTACAGCGGTCCGGAGATTTTGTCCGAAATCATTGATGCCTGGTCCGCCACCACAATGTCCCATACCCGGTATCAAAAAATATCTGAAAAAATGCTGCGTTTTTTTCAAACTTCCCTGCAGATGTATGACCCGCTCATAGTAGTTAATCGCATCCGGATAGGGAACAAGAGCATCCGCTGTTCCGGTATACATAATAAGTTTGCCACCGGCTTTTTTAAAGCTGCCCAGATCCGGATTGTTGGCGTTAAGCACCGGCGCAAGCATGGAGTCTACCACCGCCTGGTGTTTATCAAAATCAAAGCTGCGGTAATCAAAATCAGCTCCCAAAGCCCAGCGGTAAG
Organism: Chitinophaga sp. RCC_12; assembly: GCF_041360695.1. NCBI lineage: Bacteria > Pseudomonadati > Bacteroidota > Chitinophagia > Chitinophagales > Chitinophagaceae > Chitinophaga > Chitinophaga sp. RCC_12. The sequence continues at coordinate 398,926 of NZ_JBFUPS010000003.1, read as the reverse complement.
GATACAACAGGCTCGCAGCTCCTTTAGGGCTTTGCTGAAGTTCAAGTCCGCCTCCGGAGTTTTCAGTTCCGGGAGGGGGCGCAGCATAGATCTGCTCTCCCGTACGTGGATTCACCGGGCCCAGATATATTCTTTTTAAGGCGGTCAACTGCGCTTCGGTCAGACGCGGGCCTTCCTCATTTCTTCCGCGTTTAAAAAGCTCACCAGGATCGAATCTGGCAAGTCTTGGATCAGTAAGGAAACTGTCGGATGGCGCTCCGCCATCCTTACCGGCATATGCGGAAACAATTGTTTTTGTCATATACGCCAGGTCCGCCGGTGAATACCGGTTTCCCGGAGCTTCATTGATGGCGTTATAGTTTAACAGGAACCCGGTATGTAAATGCGTGCGGTTATTTGCCGGCGCTCCTGCAATGATGCCGTTATAATCGCCGGGGTATCGCTGCGCCTCCATCAATGCCTGCTGCCCACCGGTTGAACAGCCCACAAAGTAGGTATGATGCGGCGCCTTACCATAATATGCTTCCACTATCTGTTTGGAAACAACCGTCATCAAATGAGTGGAACGATAACCGAAATCCGCCCATCGTTCCGGGTGATTAACAGCGGAATCCACGCCAGGTGAGGTACCCATGTCTGTATTAGCCGTTGCAAACCCCTTTTTTATTCCGTTGGCCAGCCTGTCATAAATAATGGTGCCGCCACCTCCGCCATTGCCCGTCCCTAAAAACCTGCCGTTCCAGCTATTGCGGGGCATCCACAGTTGAATTCTTATATTGGATACAGGTGTTGGTTTAAGTGTTATGGCAACGAGGCAAAATGCCGGTAAACCGGTAAATGTTGTTGTTGAACCAACCGGCTGGTAAGAGCCATCATTGATGTATTGAATATCCGTGATAGTTAACCCCGGTATTTTTAGTGCAAGTATTTTCTGCCGCAGGCTGTCTGTTGCAGTGGCAGGATGCCTGGCTTCTGCAGTTATCAAACCCAATAAGGCTATAAGGAATATACCGGCGTGTATAATGGCTCGTAGCATAGCTTTCATAAAATTGTATAACGTGGCGGGTTGCACTATAAACACTGAAGGATGCCGGAACAATTCACGGCACCAGCGTTATTTACTGCACCCAAAATACAAATTCACGGATATTGCCGGCTAATTTTTTTGTTGATATTATTGCGGGAGTCTCTTCGACGACTCCCTTACAATCAACGTCGTTTTCAGCGATTTCAGTACTGGTGAGTAGTCTTCTCCCTTATTTATAGTATCCAGCAATATTGCTGCTGCCGACCTGCCGATATCTGCTACCGGCTGCTGAACGGTGGTGAGCGCCGGTTCAATCACTTCTGATATAGGATCGTTGCTGAAGCCAACAATGCCAAGCTCGGAGGGGATATCTATTTTCCTTTTTTTGGCAACCAGCATCAGTTGAATGGCTACCGGATCGTTCACACAAAAAACAGCATCCGGCCGCTGTTTCAGGTTCAGTAACTTTTCAGCGCAATGGATGGCATCTTTTTTTGAGAGATTGCAATGGACAACCAATTCTTCTTTAAAAGGCAGGTGATATTTTTCCAGTGCATCCCGGTATCCTCTTAGCCGGTTATGTGTTATCAGTAACGCAGGCGGACCGCCTATATGTGCAATATTGCGATAGCCGTTTTTAATAAGATGCTCCACGGCTTTAAGCGCTCCCTCGTAATCATTAACAAGCACCTTGGAGGTATTCATTTCATCGCAGATCCGGTTAAAGAAAACCACGGGAATGCCATGCCGCTCAAATGCCTTAAAATGGTCGAATTTTTTGGTTTCCCTTGTCATGGAAATCAACACGCCATCAACCCGGTTTGCCAGTAGTACATTGGCATTGGCTACCTCTGTTTTATAGGATTCCTGCGACTGGCAAATGATAACGTTATAGCCCGCCTCCGCAGCAACCTGTTGTGCGCCCATGATTATGGTAGGGAAAAAATACGTCAGGAACTCAGGTACGATAATACCAATGGTGTTGCTTTTACTTTTTACAAGACTTTGAGCCAGCAGGTTGGGCTGATAATCAAGCTGCCTGGCCATCTCTAATACCGCTGCTTTTGTTTGCGGATTGATATCCCCATGTTCATGCAGTGCCCTGGATACTGTAGACTTGGATATGTTCAGCGCTTTGGCAATGTCAACGATCGTGGTCATGTGCTTCTTAAGCTGCCGCATATCCACAGAATTTTCCCCTGGAAGTGTGAAATAGATATTACAATCCTTACAATAATAGCGCTGTTTCCCTCTTACAATACCAGATTTTGTGATCGTGTGTACTTGACTGCACCGGATACATTTTATCATTAAAACAGAAGAATTTTAAATTGGTCGTACTAAATAAAGTGCTTTTGCCCGTTTGTCTGCCACGCTCCCGTTACTCCGTGACTACCGGTATCGTTTGCGGTATCGTTCCCGGTAGATTCTGTTTTCCCGGAAGCTGGAAATTCTTTCATTGTTTAATATTCTTCTCTAACATTGCTTTACCACTTATGACTAATGTTTTATAAAAGTTAAAGACGCTTACGTTATGAAAAAAACAAGCTCCTTGTTTAAATCACGGGATCTTTTCAGGATCCTGCTGCTTGTACCTTTTTCCCTTTTTGCGCTGCCAACAAATGCACAATCCGTTTTGCCAACTGTTTCAGGCAAGGTGGCGGATGAGAATGGGCAGGCATTGCCGGGCGCCACTGTTGCGGTAAAAGGTACATCAAAAGGAACGGTCACCAGCAGCACCGGCACGTTTACATTAAAAGAGGTAACCTCCAACGCTACCATTACCGTTTCGTTCCAGGGGTATGTAAATACCGCTATTGCAGTCCGCGGCCAATCATACCTGACAGTGATCTTAAAACCTGATATTAGTAAACTAAGCGATGTAGTGGTGGTTGGCTATGGCACTCAACGCAAAGCGGCATCTACAGGGTCCATCGCATCCGTTAAAGCGGCGGATATTACGCAAACACCTGTTACGAATGTGGCCCAGGGCCTGGCTGCCAGGGTACCCGGCGTACAAATTACGCAAAATAATGCGGCCCCGGGAGGTAATATCAGCGTACGTATACGCGGCACCAATTCCATCAACGGCTCCTCTGAGCCACTCTATATTGTTGACGGTATCCAGATCTCCAACACCGGCGGCGTAAATGATGTAAGCCCTTTATCCACCATCAATCCAAATGATATTGAATCGGTGGAAATATTGAAAGATGCATCCTCCACTGCGATTTACGGCGCCAGGGGCGCCAACGGCGTAGTGCTCATCAGCACCAAACGCGGGAAGATCGGCGTTACGAGGGTGCAGCTGGATGTTTACCAAGGCGTACAAAACATTACCAAAGAACTCTCAATGCTCAACGCAACACAGTTTGCTCAACTTGAAAATGACGTTTATAATTCCCCGATATACACCGACCCGTCTTCCCTGGGAAAAGGAACCGACTGGCAGGATGTCGTTTACCGCAAGGCCGGCATACAAAACTACCAGGCATCCGTAAGCGGTGGTTCGGAGAAAACACAGTTCTCTTTATCCGGCAACTTCTTCAATCAGGAAGGTATTATTATTTCTTCGGATTTCAAGCGCTATTCTTTAAGGGCAACGCTGGATCATAATATCAGCAAACGCTTTAAAGTGGGCACAAGCCTGGTTAGCAGCTATACCATCAACAATAACATTCCAACGGGTATAAATAATATTGACGGGGCACTTGTAACCCAAAGTATTATAGGCGCCACCCTTGGCGCACCTCCTACCCTGGTGCCATACCGGGAAGACGGCAGCCTTTATCCTTTTGCAGACCAGTTCAATAGCCGTTACCGGGAAATTGCCAACCCGGTTGGGCTGACGAATATCCTTAACCGCAATACCATTAAACGCACGCTCTCCAATGTATATGCGGAGGCTCAGATCATCGACGGGTTAAGCTACCGGGCCTCCTTCAATGCAGATATTGGCAGCACGCTGAACGATTATTATTCACCCCTTAGTATTCTTGGTAAAGCGGAAGTTAATGCCAATTCAGGTGTTGCTTCCAAAGGAAACATCAATACTACCAACTGGTTGCATGAAAGCATTCTTACCTATAATCGCCTCTTTGGAGATCATTCGCTCAAGTTCACGGGTGTGTATGCGATTCAAAGTAATTTATATAACGACAATATCATCAATGCAAACGGCTTTCCGAATGATGCCACCAGCAATGAAGCCGTTCAGCTGGCGGTAAACAGAACGGTACTCAGCAGCCGTACCAAAGAAGCACTCAATTCGTACATGGGGCGTATCAACTATGGCTATGCCAATAAATACTTCCTCGATATCACTGCCCGTTATGATGGCGCCTCCAAGTTCGGAGAAAACCACAAATGGGGCTTCTTCCCGGCCATAGCCGGCGCCTGGCGGATCATTGAAGAACCTTTCCTGAAAAACAGCCATTTGTTCAGCGATCTGAAATTAAGGGCCAGCTACGGCCGTACAGGAAACGCCGGAGCCATTGCACCGTACCAGTCACTGTCACTTGAAAATTCCGGAAGTAATTATCAGTTCAATCATATCTATACAGTAGGTATCAGCCCCACAGGTATTCCCAATGCTGACCTGCGGTGGGAGAAATCAACCCAGGCCAATGCGGGTCTTGACATCGGCCTGTTCCAGGACAGGCTGACCATTGTGGTGGATTATTATAATAAGGAAACAAAGGACCTGCTGTTTGTGAAGAACTTACCACTTTCTTCGGGGTATAACGCCATCACCGGCAACTTCGCCAGCATCCGGAACAAAGGCGTGGAAATTGCCGCCGACGCCAGGCTGTTTACCGGGAAATTCAAATGGAACGTCAATGCAAATGTTTCCGTAAACCGCAACCAGCTTTTAAGCCTGGAGGGCGGTACAAATGAATACGTGCTGAGTCCTTACAGCGTGCTCAAAGTAGGGCAGCCGCTTGGTATCTTCAAAACCTATGTATTTAACGGCATTTATCAAACCGGCGAAACCGTGATACCCGGCAGCGGAAGCAGAACGGGCGGTGTAAAAGTAGCGGATCTGGATAAGGACGGGCAAATTACCGGGGCGGATCAAAGGATCACCGGCGACGCAAACCCCTCCTATATCTTTGGATTTTCTTCCAACTTCAGCTACGGCCATTTCGACCTGTCGTTCTTTCTTTCAGGCGTGCAGGGCAACAAGATCTTTAACCTCAGCCGCTATACGTTTGAAAACGGTTTGGGTGGAAGAAATGTGTTGTCGGGCATGGTGGACCGGTGGTCGCCCACAAACCCCAGCAATGAATATGCGAGCGGCTTCCAGGGAGGCAGAATACCGGTATCGGACCGCTTTGTAGAAGATGGCTCCTATATACGCATGAAAAATATCACCCTTGGTTATAAACTTCCTGCTGTAAAATATATCAGCAACGCAAGGCTGTATGTTAGCTGCAACAATCTTTTCACCATCACCAACTATAGTGGCTATGATCCCGAAGTAAATTCCTTTGGCGGTTCAAACACACAGATCGGGGTTGACAATCTCGTTTATCCCATGGCAAAGTCTTTCATCGTTGGCTTACAGGTTGGTCTCTAAAAAATGATATTTATGCAAACAAAGAAGAATATACAATTCCTGCTTGCCGGTTTACTACTAATGCTTGTGCAAACATCCTGCAATAAGCTCACAGAAAGCCCTTACTCTTCCATTTTTACTGATAACTTCTATAAGACGGCATCAGATGCAGAAGCGGCGTTGACAGCAGTTTATGGGCCACTTGGCGGTATATATGGCACCGCCGGCACCGGGGCATCAGACTTCAGCGCAGACCAGATCTATCCCCGGCCCGTAGTAGGCAGGGATACGTACACGCTTTTCAGTTATGATCCAAACTATACTACTCAAAAAAGTTTCAACAGGCAGTTTGAATCTCCTCAGCAAATCTGGCAATCCTGTTACCAGGGTATCGAAAAAGCAAACTGGGTTTTGCTGCGCGTACCTGACACCAATATGGATACGGCAAGAAGATCAGTTATTCTGGGAGAAGCATATTACCTGCGTGCCTTTTATTTATGGATGCTTACCAAAAATTTTCGTGACGTAGTAGTTAAAACAACACCCAGCACTAATATTGATACCGCTATCATTGGCAAAACCATGCAGGCCGATGTCTTTAAACAGATATACCAGGACCTTGAGCAGGCCATTGCCAAACTGCCCTCCTATTCTGCCAGTATCCAGAAAGGCAGGCCTTCAAAAGAAGTAGCGCTGGCACTGTACGCAAAAACAGCATTGTATGCACAGGACTGGTCAACCGCACTGGATAAAGCAAAACAAGTGCTGAACTCCGGCAAATACAACCTGATGCCGGACGTGCTGGATGTCTATAACGTTACCAAGGAGGACGCCGCCAGGCAGGAAAACATGTGGGCGCTTGAATGCGAAAGCACTTCGCCGGGCATTTCTACACAGATTATCAGCTTGTTTGGCCCTAAGAACAGCGACGGACCGCAATATGCTGCCTCCACTTTTGGCTCTGCATTTGCGTACCAGTCTTTCTTTAACTCATTTAACCCGGCAGACCGCAGGCGGTTGTTGCTGGACACCAATTATATCAACAGGCAGGGAAAGGTAGTAGCACAGAAAGATATTACACCTATCACGCCACAAGGCGTACTGGTTAAAAAATATATGGACCCGAATTCTATTGGCGGAAATGGGGCTGTTAACATACCCATTCTGCGCCTCGCAGATGTTTACCTGATTGCCGCAGAAGCATCGGCACAGCAAAACGGTCCATCCAGTGAGGCATATGGCTATATTAATACCGTCAGGAGCAGGGCCGGCCTTCCCGGTTTAACAATCGGATTGAGCAAAGCGCCGTTTGTTGATTCTGTATTGCAGGAACGCAGCTGGGAACTCTTTGGAGAAGGCGACCGTTGGTATGACCTGACCAGGACCAATACTTTTTTACAGGTGATTCCAAAAGCTGTAAATAATGTATTCCCTGTCCGGACGCCACAGGCAAAAAACCGTTACTTTCCCATCCCGCTGGATGAAATCAATGCGAACCCGAAACTCGAACAAAATCCTGATTGGAAATGAGATGGATAATAACCGCTGTTTGTTTTCTTACTTTACAGCCTGCATTGGCGCAAAAGAAAACGCTGTTCCTGGCTGCCGGCCAAAGTAATGCCGTTGGCCAGGGAGACAGCACCGCTTCTGTACACTGCACCGCCGGAACTGCTTTTGAATATCGGTTCTCGGGCGACACCCTGCTTGCTTTAAAAGATCCTGCCGGGCATCGTGAACTACAGTTTGAAAAAGCCAACAGCGGCAGCGCCTGGCCGGCTTTCGCAAAAGCCTACCACGACCTCACAGGAAGCCAGGTGGTGATTGTGCCGGCAGCAAGGGGCGGAAGCTCCTGCCATTATAAAGCGGAGTTAAATAACTATGGCACCTGGGATAACAGGGGCAGGCTGCCATTGTTCGACAGCGCCATTGTAAAGGCCAGGGCGGCCGCCAGCAAAACAGGCTTGCCAGTTGCAGGAATTTTATGGAGCCAGGGAGAACGGGACGCCAATGCCATTAATGCACAACAGCTTTCTCCGGATGAATACGAGCAGCAGCTGACATGGCTGATCAATCAATTCAAAGCGGCGCTTGGTAACCAGGTGAATTTCTATATGATACAAACCGGCCATTACCTCAACCATCCGGCTAAGGGTTTTGATATTGTACGTAAGGCACAGGAAAATGTTGCCCGAAAAATGAAGCATGTATTCATTGTGTACTCTCAAACAGACAGCTTTAAAGAAAAAGGATGGATGAAGGATGAGATACACTATAATCAAACCGCATTAAATAACATCGGAGCAGCAGTTGCAAAACAGGTTGCACTTAAAGGAAAAAAGTAAACATGAAAGGAATATTATTTTGTTTGTTACTGGTCATTCCATTCTTACTCTTCGGACAACGCCGCACTGATAACAGCTTAAACAGTGAATGGAAGTTTGCCGCAGATCCTATAAAAGTGGGAGAAAAAGAGGGATGGCAGGATACATCATTTGCAACCGGCAGCTTTGATAAAGTAAAAGTGCCGCATTGTTTTTCTACAGATACCCGGTACTTCTTTTACACCGGCACGGCATGGTATTTTAAGCAATTTGAAGCCGCTGCACCAGGCGACAATCACGTGTTCCTGAAATTTGACGCTGTTTTCTATAAAACAAAGATATGGCTGAACGGCACGCTGGTGGGTACCCACGAAGGCGGCTATACGCCGTTTGAATTTGACATCACCGCGTTGCTTAAAAGCAGGAATACACTGGCAGTACAAGTGGATAATTCCTGGGATACCACCACCATCCCCGGCGCTAAAACTCCTGTCCCCTATTCAGCTGCCAATCACCGCCAGTTTTATCCATGGATCAATTACGGCGGCATTACCAGGCCGGTACATCTTGTTACGCGGCCTGCTACATATATCAGCAACAGTAAAATCATTGCCATTCCTGATCTGAAAAAGGGAGATGCAACCATCAGGATAAAAGCATTCATCCGGAACAACAGTACAACTGCCATTACTTCCGCAGTGAATGCCGGTGTTTACCGTAACGGGGCCAAAAGCAGTATCCGCTTTAAGCCTCAGCAGGTAAAGGTGGAACCAGACAGCGTTGTTTCGGTGGAGATGACCGGCACCCTGCCCGCATCGGAAGTGGCTTTATGGAGCCCCGACGCACCTGCATTGTATAGTGCAGCCATTGTTTCCGGTAAGGATACCGTTGAAACAAGATTTGGCATCCGGAAAATTGAAGTGAGTGGCACTAAACTGCTGTTGAACGGCGAACCCTTAAAAATGGGCGGGTGTAACAGGCCGCTGGATTATCCCGGCTATGGTTCCATGGATCCCGACGAAGTACTGGAAAAAGACCTGACAATGATTAAAAGCGGTGGTATGGAGCTTTCCCGTATTAGTCACTACCCGGTACCGGAAACCATGCTGGAATGGGCGGACAAACACGGCCTTCTCATTATTGTAGAAGCGGGCAACTGGCAAATGACACCCAAACAAATGAACGATCCCCTGATGCGCAATAAGTTCCGGTCACAGATGAGGGAAATGATGGAGCGCGACTGGAATCATCCCAGCGTCATCGCTTATAGTGTTGGCAACGAATTTCAGTCACAAACGGAAGAAGGCAAAGCCTGGGTACGTGATATGAGCAGTTATGTAAAATCGCTGGATGACTCACGCCTTATCACCTTCGCCACCATGCTCCTGGGACGTGAGGATATCAGGAAGCCCGAAGATGAAGCATCACAATACGTTGACTTCGTGAGCGCAAATATTTATGGGGGTCACCTGAAAGTGCTGCAGCATATACATGCGCTGTATCCTTCAAAACCTGTTTATGTGAGTGAGTTTGGCATAAGAACAGATGCGGTTGGATCTGAAGAAGACCGGATCGCCTATCTCAAAAAAGCGATGCAGGATTTCCGGCAATGCGATTATTTAATAGGCGCCTCTGTGTGGACCTTCAATGATTATTTCAGCCGCTTTCCCAGCACCAATGCAAACGGATACCGGCCATGGGGACTGGTAGCGCCAGACAGGACACTGAGAGGCATGTACACGGCGTGGCAGGAAGAATTTTCTCCTGCAACCATTGAGCTTGTTAATAAAACCGCGGGGCGGGCAGGCATCCGTATTACCGCAAGAAAAGATTTCCCCTCATACACGATGAAAGGTTACCAGTTAAAATGTAACGGAACCTATATACCTGTAAAAACCCTGCATCCCGGCGAGAGCGTGGTGCTTAATGTTGACCTGGCCGGGGAAACAGCTGATGTTGCGCTGATAAAACCAGGCGGTTTTACGATCATCCAAAAAACCCTTAAATAATGATAAGATCAGAAAGCGCGGATAAACGTACATTCCCACTTGTAAAACTAAAGGCCGATCTGATTGTAACGGGCGGCGGACTGTCCGGTGTTTGTTGTGCTGTTACCGCTGCAAGGCATGGGCTGCAAGTAGTGCTTGTACAGGACAGGAGCGTGCTGGGTGGTAATGCAAGCAGTGAAATCCGTTTATGGATCCTGGGGGCCACCTCCCACATGGGCAACAACAATCGCTGGGCAAGGGAAGGCGGCGTTGTAGACGAGATACTGGTGGAAAACATATACCGGAACCCGGAAGGCAACCCGGTGATCCTGGATGCGATATTACTCGACAAAGTAACCAGCGAACCCAATATAACATTGTTGCTGAATACGGCTGTTTATCATGTAGAGAAACAGGACAGTACAACTATCTCCTCATTAAAAGCTTACTGTAGTCAGAATCAAACGGAATACGATTTAACGGCGCCACTGTTCTGTGATGCCTCCGGCGACGGTGTGGTAGGCTTCCTCTCCGGCGCAGCATTCAGAATGGGTGCAGAGTCCAAGGAAGAATTTAATGAACTGTTTGCACCAACAAAAACCTATGGCGAACTACTTGGCCATTCGCTTTATTTCTATTCAAAAGACACCGGCAAACCCGTAAATTTTATTCCTCCCTCCTTTGCCCTCAACGATATTACACAGATACCCAGGTTCCGGAGCTTTAACTCGCAGGAATACGGCTGTAAACTATGGTGGATCGAATACGGCGGACGTATGGATACCGTACACGACACAGAGAAAATAAAATGGGAGCTTTGGAAAATAGTATATGGCGTATGGAACTACATCAAGAACTCAGGCAATTTTCCGGAAGCAAACACTTTAACCCTCGAATGGGTAGGCATGATACCCGGCAAAAGAGAGAGCCGGAGGTTTGAAGGCGACTATATCTTAAAACAGCAGGATGTTGTAGAACAACGCCTGCATGATGATGCCGTAGCTTTTGGTGGCTGGAGCCTCGACCTGCATCCCTCGGACGGTATTTACACTTCGGGGCCTGGCTGCAACCAGTGGCACAGCAAAGGCATTTATCAGATACCTTTCCGCAGTCTTTATTCCAGGAATATCCATAACCTGTTGCTGGCAGGCCGTATTATCAGCGCATCGCATGTGGCGTTTGGCTCAAGCCGCGTAATGGCCACCAGCGCATATGTTTCGCAGGCATCGGCCATGGCGGCTGTGCTTTGTACCTCGCTGGGATGCACGCCTGCTTCCCTTCATAATAGTGGCAGCATCCCCAAACTGCAGCAATTGCTGCTGCGCAGCGGACAATATATTCCGGGTGTACTGTCAAAAGATGAAGAGGATATTGTACAACAGGCAGCCATTACAGCCAGTAGTGAACTGTTGCTTTCGGCGCTGGAAGAAGATATGGCGCCGGTACCGCTTGATGTTTCCGTAGCGCAAATGATTCCGGTAAACGCAGGAAAACTGCCGGCCATTCAGCTGCATGCGTACAGCGATGAAACAACTACCCTGCATGCTGAAATAAGAACCTGCTCCCGCACAGGCAGTTATACGCCGGATACTTCTATTGCTGCTTTTGAGTTTGCCATTCAGCCCGGTAGGAATTGCATACAGCTGATATCCGGTGCTACCGTTGAACAATCGCAGTATGTATTTATTATGCTTCACAAAAACCCGCTGGTAAAGATCAGCAGGTCAGATAAAAGGATCACCGGTATCCTGTCTGTTTTTAATACGGTTAACCCTGCCGTTTCCAATTATGGCAAACAGGAGGCGCCCGATGGCATTGGCATAGACAGCTTTGAGTTTTGGTGCGCCCAGCGCAGACCGACAGGGCAAAATATTGCGCTCCGGTTTGACACCCCTTTGCAGTCATTTGGCCCTGCCAATATACGGAATGGCTTTGCAAGGCCCACTACGCAACCCAATGCATGGGTGGCCGATCCTAGTGACACAGATCCCACGCTGACCCTGACCTGGAAAGCGCCAAAGCATATTAAAAAACTGATCCTTTCTTTTGATACAGACTTTGATCACCCGATGGAATCTGTACTGATGTCGCACCCGGAAAATGTGATGCCGTTTTGCGTCCGCAACTATGCCATCTTTGATGAAAATGGCCGCCAGGTGTATGAAAAAAAGGATAACTACCAGACAAGGAACGAGATTAATTTTCCCGACGCCATAGTCACTTCGAGCCTTACTATCAAAACCACGCATCCTTCGGCCAGCACTCCGGCAGCCATTTTTGAAATACGTTGCTTTGAATAAGGTGTTCTGATGTGCGGATGACTACCTGTGAGAAAAGTTCTTTTCTCACAGGTAATTTTTATATCATTTTCAATTAAAAATCTTCTCCAACTCTTTATATAACTGCTCTCCACGTAAACCCTTAGCTATAATTTTTCCACTGGGGTCAATCAGGAAATTTTCCGGAATTGACTGGATCATATATTTGCTACCGGCTTCATTCTTCCATCCCTTCAAATCGGAAACCTGTAACCAGGGTAACTTGTCTGCCTTCACCGCCTTCAACCATGCTGCCCTGTTTTCATCCAATGATACGGATAATATTTCAAGGCCTTTTTTATTAAAAGTGTTGTAAACTTTGAGCACATTGGGATTTTCAGCACGGCAAGGGCCACACCAGGACGCCCAGAAATCCAATAGCACATATTTGCCGGCATAATCGGACAGTTTAACGATCTTGCCGTCAACACCGGGTTGATTGAAGTCAATGGCTTGTATACCAGGCCCTATTTGTAACCGCTTTCTTTGATCAGCTATAGCACTGATAATATTTTTTGCCATGAAAGATGATTGAAGTTGTTTATCGAACTGCTTCAATTCATTCTCCAGTTCCGTCAGCCCACTTTCTTCGCGGGGTATGTAGTCACTTAAAAGGTACAGGTTAACAAAGCTGGCAGGATGTGTACTTGTGTATGTTCTCATGTAATCAGTATACTTTTCCATCGCTGCTGTTCCTTCCTTTTCGAGGGCGGCAAGTTTCGCTGTATCATTTTTTTTCATGGCTATTTCATATTGCTTTCTTATTTCAGTTCTTCCTGAAATGTTGTTCGCATTTTCAAATAACCCGGTATATTCATCCTGCGCTGCAGATCCTTTTATTTGCGGATCCTTTACTGAATTTTCATCCCAGCTGTATTTTCCGGTAACGGAGATATTTGAATTTTCAAGAAACATCCCCAGGATAACAGGGGAATTACGTTCTCCGGGCATACAGAAAATATACGCCATGGAAGGTTCATCAACATTTCCCGTGAAAACAAAACGGCCATCAGTTAGTTTGGCGGAATCCGTTGTGTAGGCGCCGTTACGCACTATTCCTGAAAGGTAAATATATCCTGCTGTAAAGTTCTTCCCTTTAGCATAACCGGCCTTACTCACCAGGCCTTCAATATTACCGGTTAAGGTATATTGTGCATTCTTCACCTGCTGTCCGGATACGGTCAGAGAAAATAATATTAAACCAAGGAAAAAAAATAGTCTATTGCTGTTCATACTTCTGGTAAATAATAGTAAATAAAAAAATATTACTTATCTCAGTTAGCTGATCTATAACTGAGATTTATAATCTCACCAAACCCGGTGAACTTCTTAACATAGGTGTGATTGATAATATCTCCCAGATTATCCAGGTCGAAATAATATACTTCCCCTGCAGTTCCTGTGTTAGTTGCCGCCACAATTCTCTTACTGGTAAGGGACAACATTTTCAGGTCTTTTATTTTTACGCCATCGGGAAACGTGTATACCATTTTCGAAGAATTCGCCAGTATATCATAGAGATAAATTTTATTATCTGCGGCATAATAAAGATGCTTTACAACTCCGGAAGCAGCAAAAGCAGTAGCTTTCTCTATATCCGGACTATTGCCGATCTGCTGGTTTAATGCCGGGGTTGCCCCGTTAAGCGAGTACAGGTAGCGGATACCGGCATCATCCTGCATAATAAAGTAGATTTCATCAGATGAAATGACAGACTGCGTTCCATAGCTCCAGCCAACCATCTTCTTTCCAACATCAGCCATGTTGAAACCAGCGCCCGGAGTTGCAGATACAGGACTCAATATTCTGCCGCCCAGCGGAACAGACATAAATCGCCTGTACTTATTATCATAGAATAAAGTGACAGAAGTGGCGGAGTTTATCACAACCGGGAAAAGGGTATAATCACCTGTTAACCTTTCAGAATAAGGCTTCAACACATCCTGGGGATAAAACACAGGTCCGATGCCGGCATACAGTCCTCCGTCAGCAACAATATACTGATCGTAAGGTATTTTATTCATGGCATACGCGCATGAAGCAGTAAATTGCTTCGGCTCCGCAAAAATATCTGCTGTAGTGCCATTCTGAATAAAATCGTCGGCATTGAACCTGTAAATACCCTGGTCTGTAAAAAACATCACCAGCGCAAGATTTGCATAAATACTGGTAATACCGGCACTGACCCCCAGGGCCTTTCCAGGGTAAGTAGTCTTGTTCACATCTTCCGCCGGAGAAAAAAACACGGAATCGTTTGCCCGGATAAAAGACAACCGGGCCTTCCCGTCCTGGTTTGCAGCCACCAGCCACCCCTCATAAAATGCTCCATTTACAGTAAGCGGATACAACATAAAAGAAGATATACCTGTCTTCACACTTGTTACAGTATATATCAGGTCATATGACCCTGGTGACAGTTTAACTGCCACTTTCAGGTCTTTCTTATCAGATAATATCACGGCATCTTCTCCTACCATATAGGCTTTCCACTCATAAGTATAACTATCTCCTGACGGCATGGACTCTGTCAGTTGCGTTTGAATACTGAGTGTATCCAGTTGTGTTATCACAAATGAAGAATCGGCTGTTTTGATGGAAACCGTATTTAGTTTATCATAGACAAACCGCTGATTATCCTTCTGACAGGAAGCCCCGGCCAGCGCCAATATTGCGAGGAATGCTCTGAATATATATTTACGCATGAATTTAATTTTGAGTTGAACTAAAAGGTGACCTCGTTACCGGATTCATCTATCATTGGCCCATTGACAGCTTCATATTCAGCAAGGGCATTTTGTAATTTAACCGGCAAATTGTAGTAACCATCCACGCCGATTGCATCGTAAGAAAAGTCAGAAAGGCCGGTAACCTGCACCATAAACCTGAACTTACGCTCACTGAATGCGCCGAATGCACTCTCCACGTCGTCCCAATAAGAAGGCTTAATGATCTTGTTACTCACGTCAATAATAATTTTTTCGAGGCTGGTTGTTCCTCCGATCTCACGCCCTGTAGCGCCTACCTGGAAATCTTTACCCGGTGCCACCTGGGCAACAAGCCGGAAAGTGGTGGTAGTCATCTCCGGTGAATTCAGCACTACCACAGGATACAGCACCGTTAAAGCGCCGGCAGGCAACGTAATTTCCGGCAACTCGTAGTCTTTACCCTGCCTGGCCGTTGACCCTGCGCCCGCTGTTACGGAAATAACCCGGGGATAGTCAGCTGCCGCACCTACCACACGCATTTTAAGAAAAACGGTATCCCTGTTTTTGGGAACCGGGGAATACGCAAAGGAATAATTGAGGCTGTCTACTTCATACTCATCTACATAAAATGTAATCCCGTCGGGACCTTTATAGGTTGATACATTCTCCTTTTTACAGGCCGCCATCAGAAACAATATGCTGAGAAATAACAGGTACTTCATAAAAACGGGATTTATCAGTTGTAGTTAGGATTAAATTCCAGTTCAGACGCCGGTACAGGAAGCACATACTTACTAAGCGGAATCTCCACTGTCATAAACAGCATTTTGGTTACCTTTTTCCGCTTATAGTAAAAGAAGAGCTGCCCTTCCGCGTAAAACTCTTTCTGGTACTCTTTAGTGATTTCTTTCTCCAGTGTTTGCGGGGTAATGGTACCCGCCTGAAGCTCAGGCAGCGCCCTGTTTCTCCGCACTGTATTCAGATATCCGGCGCCTTCTTCCGGTGTTACAGCCGCTTCCGCCATGATATAGTACATTTCAGATAAACGGATGGCTGGTACATGCTGGTCCAATCTGTTTGAATCCAGTGTATTAAACTGATATGTCTGCCAGAATTTAGAAGGAAAGAGGACGCCTCCGTCCTGTTCAATACGGTAAAGAAATCTGAAATCAGTGGCCCCGCCTGTTGCCGTTTCATAAAGTGTGTTAAAGTTGGCGGCACTTCTTGTCAGCTTTATGTTGGCGCTTCCGTTAAAGCGGAAATATCGTTGTTCTGCCCAGTTCTTTATATCGCGCACACGGATACAAAATATCTCTTCATCAATATAAAGACGATCCCGGTAACCTGCAGTGGATGAAGCGGCATAAGGGGTTACAAACGGGAATTTACCGGAGTTCACTACCACAGAAGCAGCCTGAAAAGCTCCCTGTTTGTCTCCTGCATAAATACGGATCCTTGCCTCCAGGGCCTTTACAGCAAAATAATTCATCCTGATACGCCTGTTTTGTGAACCCGTTAAAACAGGATCAGCATCTTTCATCAGATCTGCCGCCTCGCTAAGATCTGCGAGTGCCAGTGTCACTACTTCTGATGTAATGGAAGGTATTTTTGCGTATTGGTCAGCAGTGGTTTTATAGGGGATGGCCTTCATCGCTGCGCCAGCGGTATACTCAGGTCCAAACATCCGCAATACTTCAAAGTGAAGGAATGCCCTGAGTGCGAGCGACTCTCCCCGTATAAGCGCATAGCTGTTGGCGGAGAGAACATCCTTTCTTTTTTCAGTGTTGACAATGATCTTGTTTACACCGGCGATGGCAGCATATGCCGTATCCCAGATATTGTTGGTATATCCAATTACCTCTGCAGATGCAAAGTTCAATGCCCGTGTTTGAACAAATGGGGCACCGGCTCCGGACACTGCGTAGTTTTGTGCCAGTGCTGACACAAATCCCATTGACAGGTTATCGCCATATAACGCCCGGCTGGCCAGCTGGGAATATACGCCGGTAAGCGCCTGTTGGAAACCAATTTCAGAAGCGAACAGCTGATCTTCCGAAATAACGGATTTAGGCTTTACGTCCAGGAATTTTTTACAGCTGCTGAACCCCCAAGATGCGACCAGGCATATTATTATAGTCAAGCTCTTTTTCATATTCATAATTTTAAAAACCGGCTCTGAGTGAAAGGGAATAAGTACGGGCAAATGGATTGCTGGTACCACGTTCTATCTGAATACTACTTGCACGGAAAAAGTCATTGGTAATGGCTGTCACCTGTAAACTCCGCATACCAATTCTTTTTATAAGCGGACTCCTGTAAAAGTTATATCCGAAGGAAGCCGAACTAAGCGTCAGGTTGTTATCGTTTTGAACAAAACGGGAGGTCAGGCGGGTAGGTTGGGTGGAAACACCGATACGGGTATACGGACTTACATCTCCCGGCCCGGACCAGCCGAGATCATATGCCCTCCGGTCTACGTTAAACGAGGGATCCACAGATTCAACACGGTCTATCAGTGTTTGATTATAGAGCTGGCCACCACATTGGTAATTGAAGATCAGGTTGACCTCAAAGCCCTTCAGCATAAAGTTGGTACCGAAATTACCATTCCATTTAGGCTGACTAATGCCCACCGGTACTTTATCTGCTGCATCCCAGGTGAAAGTTCTTTTTCCGTCTTTTGTAAGATAGACTTCCGAACCGGTTGCCGGGTCTACACCCAGCGAACGAACCGCATAAATGGTATTAATAGATTCTCCTTCTTCAAACTGTACATTGGGTGTGACCTGATCAGTATTAGCCACATTGAGTTTGTTATTGGAAGCCTTCAATTTATTGGATAACTCTTTCAGGATATTTTTATTGGTGAATCCATTTACATTCACTGACCATAAAAGCCCCTTAGCGCTCTTCTCCAGGATTTTATACCGTACAGAGAATTCGAGTCCTGTATTCTGTATCTGGCCTAAGTTCTCTGCATAACTGCTAAATCCTGTGGAGGGAGCAAGGGTAATCTGCGTCAGCGAGTTTTTGGTATTTTCACGATACAGGTCCAGCCGGAGATCCAGTTTCTCTCTTAATAATACCGCATCCATACCAACATTCGCCTTATACACATTCTGCCAGCTCAGGAACTCGTTGCCCAAGCCGATGAGGACCGCTCCCAGTTCTCCGAAATAGCTGGTATTCACACCAAAGTTATACCGGGATTGGGCGCTGTAAGCCGGAATATTAAGTGAACCGGTAGAACCATAACTGGCCCTCAGTTTAAGCCTGTTCACCAGGCTGCTTTTATTGAAAAATGCTTCATTATGGATGTTCCAGCCTATACCGGCCGACCAGAATGTTCCAAATTTCTTTTCTGTTCCATATTGTGATGATCCGTCCCGGCGGGCGGAAATATCGGCCAGGAAGCGGTTGTCATAACTATAGCTTCCACTGTACACCACACCCACTCTCCTGATGGTACTCTCATCACCGGTTGGTCGCCCGTTTGTTTCGTATTGTGCCGCAAACAACAGGTTATCCAGCTTGTCAAAAGGAAAGCCTTCCGTTACCACGGAGTAATAGTTGCTGTTACTGCTGGAAACATTAAACCCAAGCATTGAAAACAACTGGTGAGGTCCCCGTGAGATATTGAGGTTAGCGGTGGTCAGACTCTCATAGCTGGCACTATTTTCATTTCTTACGGTATAGCTTCCCTTTCTGCTGAGGTCCGTTATCTCTGCAAAACGGGAATCCTGGGCGGAATAAAACTGGTCTCCCGAGGCATTCTGTTTATTAAGACTCAGGCTTGTTTCCAGGTACAGGAATGGTACCGGCGTATAACGCATCTGGAAGTTATTGGAAATACCAAAGTACTGGTTGCTGTTCACAGAATGAAGACTCGCATCATATGCGGGATTCGTTTGCGTGTAATTAGTGTAATTGACTAGCAGATCCTCCAGCATTTGTTTTGGTTTCCCTTTCTCATCATAAGGCGCCCAATAGGGATTCATTGCTACATATTCACTGAAGTCGCCGTAAGGAGATTCGTTTGACTTATTCTGGAAGATGCGGACAGAGTTTTTGAATTGCAGTTTATTGACTACATAATTAAGATCAAACTGCCCTGAATAATTTTTACGGTCCTGTCCTTTCATTACACCTGATTGCAGATCGGCGGAAAACTGTAATCCATAGCGGATCGACTGGTCTCCCCCCTGCAGATATAATGAGCTGCGGTTACTGATGCCATCCTGAACCGGAATCCTGAGCCAATCTGTATTCACGCCGCTTTTCATGGCTTTATACCTTTCATTGCGCAGCACATTCAGCTTGTGCTGAGCCTGCGCACTTGAGGAGGAATAAACGCCTGCCCGCTGTTCAAAATCAAGTTTTTCCGCCGCGTCTAACAGATGATATACAGACAGGTCAGGGGTCGTAAACCGGAAATCATTGTTGAATGTTACCTGTATCCTGCCTGGTTTTGGTGTAACAGTAGTAACCACCATTACGCCGTTTGCTCCCCGGGAACCGTAAATGGCGGTGGCAGACGCATCTTTCAGCAAGGTGATACTATTGATCAGATTCATGTCCAGGTCCACGATACGCTGAAGCGTTACTTCAAATCCATCAAGAATAAATAAAGGGGCATTAGGATTGGCAGAAAGCTGACCGGTAAGATTGGGAAATGAGTTCTGCCCGCGCATCTGGATTTCAGGAAGCTGGTTAATATTGCCACCGGCCACATTATTGGGCACAATCCTGAGAGAAGGATCAAGTGCGGATACAGCTGCGAATACATTATTGGCGCTCACCTTTTTTAGCTCTGCACCGGAAATTGTTTTCGATGCGCCGGTAAAATTATTGCCCGAACGCTGGAAAAGTCCCGTTACCACTACGCCCTCAATGCCTTTGATCAGCCTGGCCAAACGCACATTTACCATACCGGAAGACAACATGCGAAAATTGCTTTGGGCATTGCCTTCGGTTTGATCTGGCTGCCCATTGCCGGTAGTAATACGGACAGGGTCCGACATAATAGTATTATTGGCCGACAGTCGAAGCCCCATTGGCATATAACCGATAGATGATATGACAATGCTGGCATTATCCGGTATATTATTCAGCAGGAAACGTCCTTGTCCATCGGTGGAAGTAGCAATCGTTGTTTTCCATACCATTACTGTTGCTCCCGGAAGCGGGTTTCCGTCAATATCCGTTATCTGGCCGGAAAGTGAAGCGGCGGGGGCTGTTACCTCCTTCTTTGCCTCTAACGGTGCCGGGCCTTTCATCTGTAATGCGATGGTATTATCATCCAGCTCATAGGTGAACGGTGTTTCTTTAAGCAGCTCGTCCAGGAATTGCTTTAGCGGCATATTCTTCGCAGCAATGGTGATATTGCTGGTTTCCGTCAGTCGCTGAATTTCACGGCTCTTGAAAAAAGCGTAGAAGCCCGTCTGTTGTTCCAGCGCATTGAGTGCTTTTATCAGTGGTACTTTTTTAGCAGAAAAAGTAACTGATTGCGCCAGCCCGGATGCAGACACCTGTAGAAGAGCTCCTGTTAAAAGGAGAATGGTTAGTTTCATTACCAGCAATGTTTGGTTGATAATCTTTTTTTTCCGGACCGCCGCCATATGGCACGCGCCGAAAATGCTTAGCTGATAAGCAGTTTTTTGCATAATTTGCAGGTGTTTGGTTGATAAATTGAGCGGCACGCTCTTTAATAACTAAGCTTTATACCGGAAGTGGCTCCAATCACTTCCGGTTTTCTTTTGGTTGGCCTTTCTTTCTTACATATATACTTTTATCTGAAATTTATTTTCTTTCTGTTATTATCAGCTTACGGCCTTCTGCGAGGCGAAAACTAAGCCCTGTACCATCCATTAACCTGACTAACGTTTTCAAACTGACCTTCCGGCTTATTTTGCCGCCAAACGGGACTTGCGAAATATGATGATCATAGGTCACCTCTATATCGTACCAGCGTTCCAGCTGTGCAGCTAATTCCTCTATAGTTACATTATTGAAGTCAAAAGCGCCGTTTTTCCAGGCAATGGCTTTATTGATATCTGCATGATCGGCAACGGTAATATCGCTGGCTATACTGGCCTCCTGCCCTGGTACCAGGATAGCTTCGGCCTTCCCGTTACGGATATTTACCTTACCTGTTACCAGCGTTGCTTTCACCCGTGGCTGATCGCCGTAAGCGTTGATATTAAAAGAAGTACCTAACACCAACACCTGGGTTTTATCATTCACCAATACCCTGAAAGGTTGGGATGAATTTTCCGCAACTTCAAAATAAGCCTCTCCTGTCAGCTGCACCTGGCGTTCTTTTCCCGAGAAGCGAACGGGAAAACGGAGTGAAGACTCCGCATTAATCCAAACCTTTGAACCATCCGGTAAAACAATGGAGAACTGTCTTCCCCGTGGAGTAAGAACAGTATTCAGCTCCTCTGCAACCACCTCACCGGACGTGGCGTGTGCATAAGCCAGGCCCCCGTTGTTCAGCACTATGTCAACACCCGCCTGCGAAGCCACTGTTCCGTTGCCTGCTGTATCCAGCACTACTTTATTACCATTTGCCAGTATCAGCACCGCGCCGGGGCGACCAGGGCTAATGTCCTGAACAGCGATCTGGTCTTCATGTACCGGCTTTGTTTTTAACCGGTTAACGGTGTACCAGCCGATAGCCAGCATAGTAAGTACGGCAGCTGCAACAGACAACCATTTCCGCCGTTCCGGCAGGAGCCTTTTCACAGGCGTTTCTGCCTCAATTTGCCGGAGTATTTCTTTCAACACCACCTGTTGCCGCGTTTCATCCCACTGCTGGGCCGTTGATTCGAGTGAGCCCTGGATAGACGCTTTCACGGTTTCATCGTAAGCGCCCGTACCTATGGCTTCTGTAAATTCAGACAACTCGCCGGCGGAAATTTCGTTCTTACGGTATTTCTCAAGTAAGGACTGGAAATAAATCTCATCCATAAACGGTTTTTAAAGCGATACAATATAAAGACGACCACCAGGCTAAAAGTGGGTAGTTGAATTGAAAAAAAATGGGTGTTGACTATTATTGCATCAACAACACCAACAAAATCATTAAAATTTCAGGGTCTTCTATATGGGCCATTACATAGTGGCGAACTGCCCGGGTAGCCAATTTCAGATGGGTTCGCACAGTCTGGATGCTGATCTCCATTCTTTCTGCGATTTCGGCATGGGAAATGCCTGATTCTTTTGCCAGTTGAAATATAATACGTTGCTGCGGGGTAAGGGATTCCACCGCTTGTTTCAAAATTCCTGCGTATTCTTTGGCAGCCAGGATCTTAATAGGTGAATCGGGGCCGTCGTGAAGCAATTCGCCCAGCTGTAGCTGGTGATGCAGCTGGCGTGCACGCGCTTTAAATGTGTCGAAAATAATATTCCGGGCAAGTATGTACAGGTAGTGTTCCGGTTTCTTTAATGTTCCCGGCTTTGTGCGGGTTTCCCACATACGCATAAAAACAAGCTGCACGATATCTTCACATAGTGACTGATCTCCTTTGGTAAAAACCATAGCGGTGTTGTATACTGCAGCACTATATTTATCATAAAAAATAGAAAACTGCCTTACATCTTCATCCGGTATCTTTTTATCACTGGCTGTATTGATATTAGAATGCTGATTGCCCAACCTTTCGCGTTTGGTCAAATTTAGAAAAAAACCGCGAATAGTGCTAATGGCTGGCGGATTGCTTTTGCACCACCATCATTGCATCAAACTTCTCGGCAATCACTTTTGGATCAATGCCCTCCGCGAACTCACTGACCAGGTAATGCCGTTCATCGTTTGGCGCTAAACGCCACAAATTTGTTCCGTCTTCGAAAATGTGGTTATATCCGCGTTCTTCCAGCCTGAAATAAGGCTGGTGCCCTTTAACCGCCACATAAACGGCAATGATGTCGGCGCTGTGGTGCCAGTTTCTTTTCCAGCTTTCCAGGAACAGTTTGTAGGCATGCGCCATCGGCGTGTTTTTATATTGTTCCCTGAAAAAAATCTTCCCGGTAGGCACACTATCGGCGAAAGCCCCGCCGCCGGTGAAATATATGCGGGTGGGCCATGCTGCAACAACATGTTGGGTGGCGTGCGGATCGGACTTGAAATTCCCCCAGGGCCTTGGGTCCTGATCTCCCGGATACCGGCCTCCCATGCATACCAGGTGCTTTACCTTCTTTTTTACCAGGTCAATACCCTTCAATTCACTAAACTGGTCTGCTTCCGTTTGCAGTAGCTTGGAGAGATTGGTCAGGTCGCCCACCGTCACCACCACCACGCTTGTATCCGGTTGTGACGACAGTATCTTCCGGTATAGCAACGTAGCTTCCGGCATATCTTCTCCTAATTTAACATTGGGCTTAAATTCTTCGCAAAGTCTGCGTGCATATTTGGATTTATGATACACGCCAAATCGCTGCACAGCGCCAATAGGGATATTGGACCTGCCGTAGTAGGTATTAATCACATCGGCTGCCCCCGGCGACCATGGATTAAGGCTGGATACCATAACCGCCAGTATCTCGGCGTCCCCCAGATTGGCGAAACCATGAAGCATAGCCAGGGCGCCCACGTCATCGACGTCGGAATCCATATCAGTATCAAAAATAATTTTTACGGGCTGCGCAAAGGCGAGATGACAGAGCAGCAGGCTAAGGATCAACAATCCGAGAGGCTTTATTTGTTTCATCTATTCAACGTGGTCAATTGGGTGATCGTTTTCAGTTTACGTGGTACTTTCATAAAACAGACGTTCAACCGGATAGTTAGGACCCATTGACAGCGAAAAAAACTAACTTAACTTTTCAACCTCGTCATGTAGCTGCTGATCCCAGATAAATTCCATATTGAACTTTCCACCAGATTCCAATCTGAAAACAGCCTTGTTCCATTTGTTTTTGCCTCCCTCAGTAGTAATACTGTGTAATTCTTTTATCCAATTCCTGATCTCCCGGGGAATTTTTCTGACAGACAGGTCAACGGTGGTGCTACCAGCCTGGTAGTCGCCCGTGTAACCTACCACTCCATTGGCAACAACTTCTATATCCAATTTAGCATTTGTCCAGTTACTTTCGTCGATAGCATTAGCGATGCCTTTTGCTATGCTTAAATAAATTTCATCTGCTGTCATAATTTAATTTTAAGTTGTTCTTAAATAGTCCTGGCAATTTAACTATTTAATTAATTACCTGCTTTATAACAAATCTAACGCTTATTAACGGAGGTTGACATTCAGGCTTTAATAAGCATGGATAACCCTATGCAACTTAATCATTACATAGGGTTACAATGTGGTCAGGGCTTGTTTAGTTCACCGGGTAGCGCTTTAATAAGTTCGCTGGTGGTTACGATTGCGTGGGCGTATGCAGGGCCGTTGAGTACATGCGCGGCATGCATCATTTCCGGTGTAAAAGCGGCGGTGGCATCCTTCACCAGGGTTACATGGTAGCCCAGTTCCATTGCATAACGGCAGGTGCTTTCCACGCAGGTGTTGGCCAGCAATCCAATGGCAATCACATGTGTAATACCATGTTGCCTGAGCAGCATATCCAGGTCCGTATTCGCAAAGCCGCTTTGGGCCCAATGTTCGCCGGCAATGATATCGCCCTCCTGCGGGGCGAAGTCGGGATGCCATTCCCCGCCCCATTCGCCTTTGGCAAATGAATGTCGCTCCATAATGCCCACCTGTGTAGGGTTGGGGTACTTCCAGTGTTGATAATCACCTGGCTCCCATCGCTTGTGCGGAACAATAAACACCTGGACGCCGGCCTGCCGGACTGCACTGACAATGGTCCGCAGGTTATCCAGTAAATGATTAGCCTCAGCAACTTCCTTTACTCTCGGCCATATTTTTCCTCCCTCCGACAGAAAGTCGTTATAAGGATCAATAAACAGCAGCGCTGTTTTTTCGCGTTGATAAGTTAGTGCCTTCATTTTTTTTCTGTTTTATAGATTTAAATTTTCTCCTAAGGCATGCCGTTCGATGCTTTTCGCAAACAGCGGTGTTTCGGTTTGATTATGATAAACTGATACCGGCTGACGCTGCGCTTTGAACAGCTCAAAAGGAATTCCCTGTTGGTCGATAAACCTGATAAATTCTGCTGTAGGCTTTGACCTCACCCTGTTGGTAAACTCGCAGGTGTTATCATCAATTTTCTTTACGCTTAGTTCCCAATGTACATGAATGGTAGTCCGGCCATTAGGCGTAAATACATCTGAAACCGATTCCAGGATCAGGTGCGTGGGTTCAGCCAGTTTTTCTACATAATGTTGAACCATCACACTGCCGCCGAGGATCTCCACATTCACAGACATCCGGTTGCCTTCCGGCGAGGTGGTAAAACCCGCTGCTATATGAGCCGGTGAGCACCACTGGTACTCTTTTTCCGGAAGTGTGAAGCACCAGTCCGGAATGTTGATTTTTTCAATGGGTGCGTTGATCACGGCCGAAAAGCTTGAATCAACAATGACCTGTTCATTTCCCATAAAACTTATATTTTAAGTATTAACAATTCTTACCTGATTTCGCTGTCTGTCTTTTATTTATTGAACCGGACCAATCATTTACCATGAGCCGCTTCGGAAACCTCTTTCCATTCTTCAAAGCTGGCAAGACGTTTTTCGTAATTCTGCTTAACCAGTGGATACGCGATTTTACCCAATAATAATCTCAAAGGAGGATTGGGGGAGTCTACGAGTTTAAGAATAGCATCTGCAGTGGCTTCCGGCTCACCCCATACCTCGGGGGCCGTACTTTCTGCAAAGGCTTTTTTCAACGGCGCATAGGTATCTGTTTGTTTGGTTTGAATGGCAGATGCCCCTGCCCAATCAGTCGAAAATCCATTTGGCTCTATCAGCGTAACCTTGATACCAAAATCAGCTACTTCGGCGGCCAATGTTTCAGTCAGTCCTTCCACAGCAAACTTGGACGCATTGTATAATCCCAATAATGGAAGCGTCACCAGGCCGAGCATACTCGATACCTGTATAATATGACCACTTTTCTGTTCCCGCATTATTGGCAGCACTGCCTGGCTCAGCCAGAGTACGCCAAAAAAGTTAGTCTCGATTTGTTCTCTTGCCTCTTCTGCGCTGGTTTCCTCAATGGCGCCAAACAAGCCATAGCCGGCGTTATTGACCAGCACATCTATTCTGCCAAAATGATCCTTCACCTGCCTCACTACTTCAAAACTTTGTTCCCGGCTGTTTACATCCAGTTGTAGCGGGAGCACGGAATCGCCGTACTTCTCAACAAGTTCCTTCAGATGATGAAGATTTCTTGCAGTCGCAGCAACCTTATCGCCGCGTTGCAAAAGCGCTTCAGCCCATATTTTACCGAATCCGCGTGAAGCGCCTGTTATTAAAAACACTTTCTTTTCCATTGTGTTTGTTTTCTAATTTGTTCATTTTATGATATAAATTATGGCGTTGGTGCTTTCTTACAGCACCAACCAGTCATAGACTAACGGAGCGATTTAAACGCCGCACGCATTTCTTCAGCAAAGAGCTGCGGTTGTTCCCATTGGGCGAAGTGGCCGCCATTATCTACCTCATGGAAATAAATAAGTTTGCGGTAACTTTTTTCTGCCCAGCTTTTTGGCGCCTGGTAAATTTCACCGGGGAATACAGTGATGGCAACAGGTATCCGGATCTCTGCTGTTTTTTGTTCCACCGCGTTAAAGTTGTTGTTATTGTTTTCCCAATAAAGCCGTGCGGCCGAAGCTGCCGTATTGGTAAGCCAGTAAAGGGTGATATCGTCCAGCATCTCATCTTTTGTGAGCACCTTTCCGGCATCGCCTCCGCTGTAGGTCCAGTCGTTAAACTTGTCGAGAAAAAAGGCTGCAAGACCGGCAGGAGAATCCGACAGTCCATAACCCAGGGTTTGCGGACGGGTAACCATCATACCCGCATAACCGGCGCCTTTGGTATACAGGTAAGCCAGCGACTTATAAGCGGCAATTTCCTTTGCCGACAGTCCTGCGGGCGTAGGAGCGCCGCTGCTAAGTGCCTTGGCTATGTCAGCAGGAACTGTTGCAGGCATATTAACGTGGATACCTAACAGACCTGCTGGTTGCTGGCGGGCCATCGCATCCGCTACTACTGAGCCCCAGTCTCCGCCTTGCGACACATAACGGCTGTATCCCAGGCGCTTCATCAATACATCCCAGGCGTGCGCAATCCGGTCGGGCCCCCAACCAGTACCTGTTGGCCTTTCAGAAAAACCGTATCCGGGCATAGAAGGTATTACAACGTCGAATGCATCTTCCGCGCGGCCACCATAAGCCTCAGGATCGGTAAGCGGACCAACGGCTTTTATCAATTCAAAAACGGATCCCGGCCAGCCGTGGGTGATAATCAATGGAAGCGCATTGGGATGCTTCGAACGCATATGTACAAACTGGATATCGAGTCCGTCGATGTTGGTGATGAATTGTGGCAAGGCATTGAGTTTTGCCTCTGCCTTCCGCCAGTCATAATTTGTTCCCCAATAGTTTACCAGGTCCTGGATTTGCTGTAACTGCACGCCCTGGGTCCGGCCGGCAACAGTTTCCTTGTCTGGCCATCTCGTTGCCAGCACCCGTTGCCGGAGGTCGGCCACGGCCTTTTCAGGAACGCTGATATGAAAAGGACGAATTGCTTCCGCCGGTTTTGAGTTAGCGGGCAACGGCTGGGAGAAACCAGCTAAAGGAACCGCGATAAGGGCAAGGCCACTGATAATTGCATTGGCAACTGCATGTTTGTTGTTTTCAATTGTTTTCATTGCTTTATGATTTATTTTTCAATTTTTATTCTGAGATATAATCACCGGCGTAAACCAGTGCGGGCTTTTTAACCTTTGCGTTTAAAAGTCACCTGAAATGGTAGTTTCTTTCCATTGTTCCAGTTCAGCTGTCAAGGTTTTTAATTTCCCGGAAGCCCGGTTGTAAGCATCCCGGCCCAGGTAAAGATGAAGCGGAGGGTTGTTGTTTTCAGCGAGTGCAATCAGTATTGCTGAAGCCCTGCCCGGATCGCCGGGTTGTTTGCCATTAGCCGCCAGGTAACGCTCCTGCGTTTCTTTAACTGCCTTATAACCGTCAATTTTACTTTCGGTATAAACCAATGAATCACTGGTTAGAAAATCTGTTCTGAATCCCGACGGTTCAACAACGGTTACTTTAATATTGAACTCCTGAACATCAGCCGCCAATACTTCGGAAAATGCCGCCACGGCTGATTTTGTGGCCGCATAAATTGACCAGCCCGGCGCGCCGGCAAAACCCGCCACCGAGCCAATATTTATAATGTAGCCCGATCCCTGGCTGCGCATCACCGGCAAAACACCCTTTATAACATTGATGGTCGCCAGCACATTAATTTTAAAGATGTTGATAATATCCTGTTCTGCTGTTTCTTCCACCGTTCCAGCCATTCCATAGCCAGCATTATTAACCACCACATTTATCCCACCGAAGGCTGTCAGTGTTTGCCGTATGGATTCATCAATACAATCCGGGTTATTCAAATCGACAGCCAGCGGCAGAAAACGATGACTGTCTATCAATCCAACCGCCCGGGTGAGCGCACGCGCATCGCGGGAAGTTGCTGCAACACGGTAACCTTTATCAAGCAGCATTTTCACAAGCGTCAGCCCTAATCCGCGAGAGGCCCCGGTTACATACCATACTTTTGAAGTGTCCATAACATTGTGTTTAAAATATTTGCAATCCAATCAGCGGCTTCGTTTGTTTCCAGGCATGACATATCCCGGCCGGGTATTTCCCTGCTTTAAAAAATGCCTGTGATAAATAATTCAGGTTATTGTGCTTACCCCGGATTCAGGATATCCAGTCCGCCGGCGATTCCCGGCGCATTAGCAGGAAGAGACGCTGCTAAGCTTTTAAGTGGTCAAAGTATGCCGTTGTTTCTTCCAGTATAGATCTCATCAGATCACCCGCCTTAACATGTTTCAGCACGGGAGCTATCTGGCCACCCCAAAACAATATCATATCCCATTTCTCCTGCTCTGTAGCCGCTTTTCTTAAATGCGACATAAACTGTGTTTGCAGGGGGAATGGCAGGAATCCTTTTTCCTGTTGAACCAATTCCTTTGCAATGCGACTGGTTATTCCCCTGCCAAGCCGGCCTGTGAATGCCCGTGATAAAGTGGTGTATTTAGCGGCGTCCGAAAACAGCATCTGCTTATGAACGGGTGTGGCGTTAGATTCTGCCGTTGCCAGAAAAGCAGTGCCAATTTGCGCAGCGTCTGCACCAAGTACCAGCGCGGCGGCCACACCTTTTCCATTTGCAATACCGCCTGCGGCAATAACCGGTGTCTTTACCTTCTCTTTAATCAGTTGCAGTAATACAAATGTTCCCATGGTAGATGATTCGGCCGGCGCCAGGAATGATGGGCGATGTCCTCCGGCTTCAAAGCCCGATGCGATGATCAGGTCTACCCCGGCAGATTCCAGAAAAATAGCCTCATCCAGTGTGGTGGCGGCGCCAACAGTAACAATACCAAGCCGGCGGCACTGCTCAAGGATGTCGGCAGATGGAACGCCAAACATAAAACTAAATACCGGCGGCCGCTCATGCAGGATCACTTCAACCTGGTTTTCAAAACGGGCTTTGAATGGTGCTGGTTTTCCAGGCAGTGCGATTCCCAACTCGTCAAAATAAGGTTTGAACAGCTGCCGGGCCTTTTCAAATTGTTCGTCTGAAACACTCCCGTCTGCCGCATCCGTATCCGAAACCCAGAGGTTGATGTTATAAGGCTTATTCGTAGCCAGTCTGATCTGCTGGTTTATTTCAATGATCTCCTGCGGACTTAAAGTATAAGCCCCGTATCCGCCGAGTCCCCCGGCATTCGACACGATTGACACCAGTTCTACAGAAGATAAATTACCGCCAAATGGTCCTTGCAGGATAGGATACTGAATCCCTAATATTTTGGAAGCTTTTGTCTGATACCACATAACTTTTAAGTTTAGTCCGCTATATCGGTAAGCATCTTATTAACAATCATCCACCGGTTATTGATTTTATGAAACGAGAGAAATTCGTCATAATTAAATTCGTACATTTTAACGTGAATTTTTGCCATCGCTATAGTATTAACAACATCAATGGAGATGATAGTTCCTTTAAAAGGTTTGCCGGAATCTTTCACACTTTGACGGTTTTTCACCCCATCCAGGTACTGATCAAGAGTTTTGGCGTATGGCTGGCCCTTCACATCTCCGAACAATAAGGTACCGGGATGGTAAACATTTTTCAGGATGTTAATGTCGCCTTCGTAAATTCCTTTGAAATAATATTCTTCCAGCGCCTGGGCAATTGCCAGGGAATCCTGTTGACTGGTTTCCATTTTCATTGAATTTTGTGCTTTTAAGACCAGTATGATGCCGGACAAAAAAGCGGTTAAAAAAAGCGTTTTCATGTTATTTCAGATGATGTCCTGCCGCCATTCCGCCGTCTACGTCGATGATGGCGCCTGTAATAAAGTTACTCTTAGCAACGGTATAAACCATTTCAGCGATATCTTCCACTTCTCCAATGCGGTTCAGTAAATGCAATCCTGCGCTCTGACCGGCATTATCACCGTGCATAGGTGTGCGTATTACACCCGGGGCAATGGTGTTGACCCTGATGTTATCTTTGCCGAATTCGGCAGCCAGCTGCAGGGTGAGTGCGTGTATCGCTCCTTTTGATGCCAATGGCGCAGTAGACGGAGCGCCTCCCAGCGCGTGGTTTACCAATGGCGTACCGATGTTAATGATTATGCCGTGGTGCTGCCGGAGCATTTGCGGGATAACCGCCTGGGTAGTAAAAAAAGTACCCTTCAGATTGGTGTCAAGAAATTTGTCGAGATAAGCTTCATCCACCTCAAGAAATGGCTTTGTTTCATAAATACCTGCATTGTTTACCAATACATCTGCTGAACCAAATTTCTCCATAGCTGTTGCCAGTATCTTCTCACCGGTACTTTTATACTTCACATTACCGGCTACCATAGCCAGGTTTTCGCCTGCGCCCAATTCGTGGTAAACCTCTTCCAGTTTCCCGGCAGTTAAAGAATTAATTACTACATTATCTCCGTTTTTTAAAAAGTGCCGGGCTACCTCTTTGCCTATGCCCGATGAGGCGCCGGTAACTATCACTGTTTGCTTTTTCATGGCTTTATTTCTTTTCAGCGGTTATCCCTTTCTCTCTTAATACAGATACTTGTTCCCCGGCAACGCCCCAGTCGTCCAGGTCATATTCCTGGATCACCACAAAGGTCAGTTGCGGATCTTTATTCAGGGTGTCACTGATCAGGTCAGTGACACCTTTAATCAGGATTTGCTTTTGCTCTCTTGTAACGCCTTCACGGGTTACTTCTATTTTAACGTATGGCATGACTTAGGTTTTTATGCTAAAGCCGTTTTCAGGCGGCTTTAGCGGTTACAGTTACGTTTAGTTCAAAATCGTTATAGATTAAGGTATCTCCCAGGTCTTTAAAGAAATTACCTGAGCGGAACTTTATGCCGTACCGGGTACGGTCAATCACCAGCTTGCCGGTGGCAGTTACCAGTTCGCCGTTAATACTAACCGCTACATCAAAACCGACCGGATGCGTAATACCTTTAATGGTCAGATCACCTTCAACATGATTGCCCACCACGGAAGTGATTTCCAATGTTGCTTCCGGATATTTATCAGTAGAGAAAAAATCATCCGAAGCCAGGTGACCAAAAAATTGCGCATTTGTTGCAGGGTCTGTTACATCCAGTATTTTAATGGAGGTGGTGTCGATGACGAACTTACCACCGGCAAGTTTTCCGTCATTCAAAAGGAGTTCGCCTTCTTTAACGGCGATGGTGCCGTTGTGGGCGCCGGTTACTTTTCTGCCAACCCAATCAATGTTGCTTTGGGTGCTTACGATGTCAAATTTTTTTGTTTCCATGTTTTTATGTTTTTAATGTTACCCCAAAGTACGGTAGCATTTTCAACATGGCTGCGTGATCTACATCACATTTGAAGGGAGGTGTTACGTATGTGATCCAGGTCACTTTTCATTAAATCGAACCTTAATTGGGGAATAAAAAAGCAGGTATTTAAAATACCTGCTTCAGAAAAGATATAAAGTAACTTATAGGTTACAGCCGGCTGAGGGTTTCCCTTGAAACGCCTAGGTACGCGGCGATGAGGTTCTTGGGAACCATATTATAAAGTTCCGGATATAGTTTTAACAACTCTTCGTAACGGTATTTCACATTATTGTTCATAAAGGACAACAGCCGCTTTTGAGCAGCAACATATCCCCTGTTGGTCCTCCATCTGAAAAAATGCTCAACAATATGCAGTTCGTTACATAACTTTTCCCTGTCGTTGTTAGTAAGCGCAAGGACTTCCGCATCAGTGATACAATCTACATTGATGGTGGCTTTGGTTTGACTATATAAGGCGTTGTAATCCGAAGCCCACCAGGTGGGCATGGCAAACTGCAGGATGAACATTTTCAGATCATCATTGATAAAAAAAGATTTTAAGCATCCTGAAATCACGAAGTACTCACAATCTACCGTATCGCCCTCGGCAATAATAACCTGTCCTTTTTTAAAGCTCAGTGGCTTAAAATGTGAAAAGAAATAATCAAACTGCTCACCGGTTAAACTGACAAATTTCCCAATATGAGCTTTCAACGTTTCTTTAGCTTCCATAAGTGATTTTTACTAATGCTTTGACCTTTTCAAAGGTAAGCATTCTTCCAAAAAATATAAATATGGAAGAACATGACCACAGCGCTATTTCTCTAAAATCAATTGGTTACTTTGGTTATCAATAGACCAGCGCCGGAATTTGTTGAGAAAAGTTTTGCCGAGCAAAAAGGTATCTGCTTCTTTGGAGGCCCCAATAACCAGGTTATTAACGGAGAATTTACCCACCTGAACATTGTTGATCCTGTACACATCACACAAAATCTCCTTCCCGCTGGCAAGGGTATATGTTTGCTGTCCCAGAAAATCATTGCCGGAAACCAGTTTTAATTGAAGCAATTTATTGATCATGGTATCTGACACCAGCATGTCAGTGGCGCCGCAATCCAGCATCCACACATTTACGAGCGGTCCTATTTTTACTTTCAGCTTTGTCATGGCGCTTACGGTAATTACATCAATAGAATCGATCCTCCTGTTACTGGTTACATCCAAGCTATCGGTCGCCCTCCAGGAAGTGGTAGGAGATACTTTTTTATAGGGATATCCACCGCAACGATAGGCAATTTCATTAAATAACATGGAATTGGGATCGTTCATATCTTTAATGGTTTGCGCATTTATCTTCCGCTTTGTCATAATAGATACCGCACAATCACAATATGGATTTATCCTGCTTTCATCCAGTTTCTCCTTTTGATTCCCGCGAATATAGGCGGCCATAGAATCACGATAAGCTAAAATCTGAGCGGGTGAGAAAAAAAGATTGGTCTGGGAAATATCTTTGTAACATTGATCAATGCGCGCCTGAAGCAGGGTATCTTTTTCTATAAGTTTTGCCAGTGAAAAATTGGGATACAAGCGCTCATATTCTTTTATCTTTTTCATAGGGAAATATCCGTCGATCGCGTCTACCTGGCAATTACAGATCTGAACGGCCTCTTTATTTGAGGCATCCGCTTTCATCCCATTTATGCAACGCCAGAACAGCGTACTTTTCGACCACACAATTTTCCCCTCCCGGGAGCGGACATATTGCTCACCATCCGTAAACTGGGCAGATACACTACCGGCGATAAAAAGTAATATTAAAGTAAGAAAACGCATAAACAGATGCTATCAGTGTGGAAGCAAGTTAATTAAAAGTGTTTAAAGCAAAGAGATTCGTACTCCCGGATGCCGGGAACAAGATAAAAAGCCCCTGCAAATTTTCATTGCAGGGGCTACACCGCTTTGGCCCGTACTTCTATTGCTGCTCCTTTCTCGCATTAAAGAAGAGATAGTCTGTTCCCGGGGCATCCGTTATCCCGATGCTTCTGCCGATAGTAACGATTTGTCCCCTGTGGTAGGTACCATGATTAACAAAATGTTGTATATACTCATAGCGGGATTGGTTGGCTTCAAACCAGGGACTTACCACTTTTATTTTTTCCACTAAATCATTCCGGGAGAATGATTTTATCTCGTTTACCAGCACTTGCGACCTATTAATGAGTCCCTGAAAAACTTCGTCCGCGTTGAGGTCTTCTATGCCATAACGATTTACGAAATCTGGTTGCTGGCAAATAATGGAATACCAATATTCCTCCATTCCCCAAATGTGATTCAAGGTTTTGAGAATGCTGGAAAAACTTGACGGCGACTCCTGATTCAACTGTTCTGTTGTTTTATTGGACAACCAATCCACGAATTGTTGGTTTACCGACAAATTATAGCCGGCGTAATTTGTAACTAAATTTTGCAAATCCATTTTTATTCATTTAATGTTTAAGCAAAATTATATGGGGGTATTGACAGCCCTATGTCAAGGGTAGGAAAGGGTTAATAATATTTGTCAAAATATTCCTGCAAGGTCATTTTATGAGGGGTAAACTTTTCAGAGAGGGTTTCCAGTCGTTTAATCCTGTCCAGGCGGAAATACCGGAACTCTTTGCGTAAGCGGCACCACGCTACCAATAACCAGTTCTCCTGTGTGTTTAATAATGCAAAAGGCTCAATCAATCTGCTGGTCACCTTGTTGGCTTCATTGGCATATTCAATTCTTGTTACATAAAAATTGGTAAGGGCAAACTGGAGATCAGATAAGTTATTACTGTTCCTTTCCCTGTTGCGGTTCTGGTCAAACTGTGTCCGTTCTGCCAGGAGATTGGCTTTATCTTTTACATGATGTCTTAATACCGCTTTTATTTTTTCGATGGCTTCTGAATAATCTTTAATGAAAGAAGCATCCTTGTTTTTCAGCACTAACTGTTCTGCAAGAATCAAGGCGTTGGCCTGGTTCTCCGTAAACATAACGGGCGGAACCCGGTACCCTTCCATCAGGGAATAACCTCTTCCTTCTTCTGTCAGGATTGGAACGCCTGCCTGTTCCAGTGCTTTAATATCCCGGTAAATGGTTCTGCTACTCACCGAAAATTTACCGGCTAATTCTGCTGCCGTCAAAAGCCGCTTTGTTTGCAACTGGGTTAAGATGGCAGTGAGTCGCGACAGCCGCTTTGTATCATTATCAATCATTATCGAAATTTCCCGGCATTGAATTTTGCTTATGATTTCCTGTTCAAATCTGTTATCAGCAAAGGGTTATCTTTTTTCAGTTCACTGATCAGCGTAGCCACTTCGGTGGTAGTAGGATTCCGCATCAGTCTTTCCAGTTCAGCATTTGTTATGCCCACCAGTTGCAGGAAAGACACTTCGCCGTGTGGCGTTTCTATTCTTCCCAGTTCGGGGTCTAGCGCCAGCACGAAGGCGGTTATCTCCGTTTGGGTATCGAGCCGTATAGGGCCTTTGGCCGGTATAAAATGATTCTCTTCAAACCATTTCCCGCTGTTAAATACATACCGCGCAAGGTTGTTCATTACATGAACGGCCCACAGCGGATCATCCTTATCTTCTGCAAATGGTTTCAACCGGAAAGTAAATTCAAAGCCCCATTTGCTGAACTCACCACCAGCCTTTTCCTGGTCGTAGTACAGCTCCGACATGCCATAACTGATAATATGCCTGTGGTATTCATGTTTGCTCGAATCGTAAATGCTTGCGCCATCGATGGGGTCAGTGCCTCCGGCCATAAAGTGTATGCCACAGAGCGGTCCGTAATGACGGGGTTCGGTTTTACCGTACACCGTTTCCAGGGCACTGTCTATTGAAAGCCATCCAACGGGATCATCCTCCCTGAACCTTTGTTTGTACTCTTCTGCTGTCATAAGAATAGTAGGTTAATGGCTCTAATATAAGCCAAGTTGTGAAAAAAGCCATGCCCGTATATTGATTTTATTGTCGCAATTGCCCTGCAAATTGGCATTTTTACCCCCATCAGGATCACGTGTTTTGATGTAGGTTTACCCTATCAAAATATACATATCATTATGCAACGCACATCCATTATTTTTATACTCTTATTAATCGTAACACATTTGCAGATACATGCACAGCAAAAACAAACGGGCCACTATGCAGTGGTGAATGGCTTAAAGATGTATTATGAGATCCACGGCAGCGGCGCGCCGCTGGTACTGCTTCATGGCGGAGGTTCTACTATTAAGTCTAACTACAGTGTTATCCTTCCGGAGCTGGCAAAAACACACCAGGTAATTGCCGTAGAACTGCAGGCGCATGGTCATACGGCCGACATCGACCGGCCGCTGAGCTTTGAGCAGGATGCGGATGATGTGGCTGCTCTTCTCGGGCAACTGCACATTGCCAAGGCCAGCTTTATGGGCTTCAGTAATGGAGGCACTACTGCGCTGCAAATTGCCATACGGCATCCGGAGCTGGTAAATAAACTGGTACTGGCCTCTGCCCTTTTCAGGCGCGATGGTACGCCTCCCGGCTTCTTTGATGGCTTTAAAAAAGCTAGTCTGGACAATATGCCTCCACAGTTAAAAGAAGCGTACCTGGAAGCTAACCCTGATCCCAAAGGACTTGACGCGATGTTTCACCGGGATGTGGCAAGGATGGAAAATTTTAAAGATATCAGCACGGAGGATATAAAAAGTATCCAGGCGCCGGCGCTGGTGATAAACGGCTACGCAGAGGTGATCCTGCCGGAACATGCGCTATTATTAGCACGCACGTTGCCGCATGCGCAACTGGCGATTCTGCCGGGCGGTCATGGCGACTATATCGGGGAAATTTGCGCACCTGATAAACAAAGTAAAATACCGCTGCTGGTTACCACCATGATTACCGCATTTCTTAAAGAATAACAGGGCGGAGAAAGAGTTACTCCGCCATACGCGCCTGCGCTGACGGTGTGAGGTAAGGATAAAACATGGCGGAGAAAATTTTACTGTAATGTTTTATCGCCTGGCTTCCCCTCAGCTTCCCGGTTAATTCATTATTCGACAACCAAAAATCTCCCATAATAAATATCTGCGTTACCAGCGACTCCCAGATACTTTCCGGAAAATCGGTCCGGAAAATCCCCGCCGCTTTCAACTGGCCGAAAATAATGAAGAATTCTTTTTCCCGGCGTTGTGTGAGCGCATAATAGTCTTTCCTGATGGCAGGCACGCGCAGGCTTATCTCCACGAAATGTAAAAATATAAAACGGTATTTATAGGCCAGCTCCAGCGAACGGACAGAAAAATCCTGAAGCGTATCCAGTGTAACGGGATTAATTAATTCCAGTTCCGAAACCAGGTCATCAAAACCGGCTGCCAACTGCTCATAAAGTGTCTTTATGATTTCATCTGTTTGCCTGAAATGATAATGCAAATTACCCGGGCTGATGCCCATTTTTGCCGCAATATGCCTGCTGGTAATTGTGTTTACACCCTGACTGTTGTAAAGTTCCAGCGCCGTTCTGAGAATATTTGTCCGCGTATCCATAGTCAAATTTAGAACAATTGATCTAAAAATAGTAATATTTAGTATATTTGTTCTAAATACCGATAATATGAATAACGAACCAGATGATCTGCAGGAGGAAGACAAGCCTTTACTGCAAAGATTAAGGAACAGTATTCTTCCTGTTAAATCAACAGACGCCACGCCTGTAAGATTATTGAAAGACAGTGCATTTTACCTGTTTGCCGTAATGGCGTTACTTGTTACACTGCTGCTCGGAGGCGCTATTATGTTTGTATTATAAGATGAAACGCTTATTTGATCCGTTCTTCCTGAGTTACTGCGGACTATGGAGTATCATCCACTTCTTCCGGTATATAGAGCACCCGGTTCCGCTGCTCAATGGACACCTCACCGATTTCATGGCGGTACCTGCTATAGCGCACCTTGCGCTTACTTTTACGCGTAGCTATATTGTCCGCGACGAAAGTTACAGTTATCCATTCTCTTACCTGCTGTTTATCGTACTATATTTGTCGGTTGTTTTTGAATGGGTAATGCCACAGTTTTCTGCTGCCTACACCGGAGATATGTGGGATGTAGTAATGTACTTTGGAGGAGGATTATTTTATTATTATGTACATGAAAAACGGATTACATTAAAGGGAAAGATGCCCTCCTGATACTCATCTCAAACCAATACACCCCGCCACCATCAATGCCACCGTACCTACAGCCGCCACCGTCCGCACCGTATTCAACCGGTTCCACCGTTCCTCGAACGCTGTCCGCTGCTGCGCCAGCTGCCCCGCAGAAGCGGCGGCAAGATCCGCTTTATCCAACGCATTATTGAGCGGAACATTGCCGGCCATCGTCACACCAAAAACGCCAATAAAATAAACGAATGTAGCACCCAATACACACCAGCTTCCAGGCGACACGGAATAACTGAAATAAGCCCAGGTGCAAACAGGCAATAAAGCCAGGGAGCCTAAAAAAGAAGCAAAAAATACCGGATTGAGGATAGCCCGGTTGATAGATTGCATGGCCGACAAATAACCGATATCAGATAACCGGCCAAGCCCCGGGTTAACAGAACAGGAATAGGCGTAAAAAAGTCCTCCCATCAATGCAGTGGAAACGGCCGTAATTCCCAATAAAATCTGCAGGAAAGTTAGTCCCATGAACGAAAAGTTTAAATGACGTGGGCAATATATCTTACCTGAAAATATAACATCCCCCTCATATAAACTATAACTGATTTACCAGCTGAGTTCCGTCAAACTCACTGTACCACTCATGTTTAGATTCTTAATTAAATTGGGGCTACAATACAATGATCTGAGAGACCGTAATCCACGAATTTTCAGGGTCGACAAAAACATATTGTCATCGAGGTCCACCTTTTCCAGTTTTTTTAAAGAGGTAAGATCAATGGAAGAAATAT
The DNA here is from genome assembly GCF_041360695.1 of Chitinophaga sp. RCC_12. NCBI lineage: Bacteria > Pseudomonadati > Bacteroidota > Chitinophagia > Chitinophagales > Chitinophagaceae > Chitinophaga > Chitinophaga sp. RCC_12. Next base: position 360,077 of record NZ_JBFUPS010000003.1, on the reverse strand, counting down.
TATTATTGTTCAGGTTCAGTTTTTTCACCCCCGATCCTTCCGCCACAAATTCTACGAGGCTATTATACTGCAGTTCTACATTTTCCAGGTTCGGCAGGTGACTGAAATTCACTTTAAATAAAGCGTTCCGGTACATCTTCAGATCGTTCAGCTTATTAAGCCCGGTGAGATCCAGCGCACGGATCTTGTTATCATTGAGGTACATGGTTTCCAGGTTGGTGAGGCCTTTCACACGTGCATACTCCATGTTGTTATCAGCGCCGTAAATACTTCTCAGGCTGGCCATCCCTTCCAGGTCCAGTGTTTTGATCTGGTTATCATAAAAACCAAATTCCTTGAGGTTGGTAAAACTTTTAATACCGGTAAGATTGGCAATACCGGCGCCATTTACATACAGCCGGGTCACCTTCTGGGCTTCGGCGACCTGTATCTCCCCGTCGTTGTTGGTATCAAAGCCCTGGTTGATCAGCGCCGCTTTGAAATTGGCATCCGGAATTTTGACGGTTTGCGCCTGTATTTGCAATGCCATCAAAAGAACAGCAAATAAAAATATCTTCTTCATGGCGTTGTTTAGTTACTGATAACGGTATTCACTACTTCTCCCTCTTTATTTACTTCTACAAATCCGGCTACTTCATCTTCTGCTTGATAATAATAAGAATAGGCATTATAAATAGGTTCAGACCTGACTTCATTGCCGCTGTATACGTTGTAAAAGGTACGGGTACCGGTGCGGAGGATAAGATTCTTCTTCCGCTCATACTCAATCCAGGTAACGAGATAATACTTTCCCGGTTTGAGTTCTGTAAATTCAAAGTTACCCTGGTCATCCAGGTAGCGGCCTTCTATGCGGTAAGTGAAGGCGTCGTTAGTCATGGAGGCTTGTTTCTTTCCTTTGTTGTACTTCTTCTTCAGCTCAAGAAACTCAGTAAAATAAGGGGTTACCGGAAACAGGATGATATTATGGCCTTTTGTGGCAAAATTAACTTTGCCTTTCTTTTTCAGAGAAGCATTACCCCGGATGGTAGCAGTGCCGGGCTCCAGTAACTTGTTGGTAGCCGCCTCATCGAAGGAAGCAGCAGGGAGAATATATTCCACTCCTTTTTGTGCAGATGCCGTGATGGAAGCCGATGCAAAGTATAACATACAACTGATCAGCAGTGATTTCCGGTTCATAACAAGTTCTGTTTTTAATATTCCAGCCACATGATAACCATGGGGAAAATTATACCCCAAAAGACGGAATACCACGGCAATTCAGCAATACCTGCAAACAGTCATTTAAATCTACCTGGATACAGGTATAAAAAAAACCGCATGGATCCATGCGGTTATATAGCTTTCCGGAGATGATTAAGCCAGTGTTTCTGTATATTTCTTGAAATTATCCAGGATAGCCTGCCAGCCGCCCTGTTGCATTTCAACGCTATGGGTGTCTTCTGCGTCAAAGGTTTCTGTAACAGCAGTGGTGTCGCCGGCAGCGGAGAAGGTCACCCGTACTGTTCTGCCATCACCCATGGTGTAGGTAATGAGTTCGTGTTCCCTCACTTCGTCGTACACGCCACCGAAATCAAAACCAAAACTGCCGTCTTTAGCTTCCATGCGGGTTTCGAACTTACCACCCGGGCGCAGGTCATTTACAGACTTTGGAGAGTGCCAGTCCTCTGAAGCAGTATTCCACTTAACAATATGTTCGGACGCATTCCACAACTCCCATACTTTTGCAACTGGTGCATTAATGGTTGCGCTTACCGTGATCTTCGTTGTGTTATTAGCTGTTTGCATGTTTTTAAGATTTAAATGTTAACCGTTGTTGTTAATGCAAACATAGCACGAGTATTTTATTCCCGGCATGGCTGAATACGACAAAATAGTGTCCTGTTTGCGACAGCCACCGCAATACCGGCTTACTTCCATTTGACCACCGTAAATACTATGGAAGAATAGTGGTCCTTTTCATACAGTACACCTATTTTCTTCCGGTCCAGCTGTACAATGTCGGAGTACGCCGCATAGCCATATCCGGCTTTTTTTGAGCCATCCCCTTTATAGATCACATAGCTTTTTTTCCAGGTGTGCCCGTCGTCGAAACTGATGCGGAGTGTGAGGTTATCCCTTTCCAGCGAGTCGGCGGCGTTGCAAAAGGCGAGTATATTTTTCCCTTTAGAAGTACCTATGTTCAGGATGCTGCCCTGGCATACGGCGTCTACCAGCTGGTGGTCAAAATAAGTGGTATCCCAGGTAGCGCCGCCATCACTGCTGACAGACACAATCCGCTCCTTCACATCCTTTGCCTGGTTACGGCTGTTCATCATCAGCTTATCGCCGGAGAGCTGAGCAGCCATCGATTCATTGCTACCGGGCAAATTAATACTGTTGCCTAAATGAAATGTTTTGCCATGATCATCGGTGTAGTACCCATGTGCCACATAATGCCGGGCGCCGGGCAATGCTTTGCCCGCAGTGTGATTGGCAGCAATAAAAATTCTTCCTTTAAATTTCCCTTCCGAAAACTGCATAACATGGCCAGGAGTGTTGGCGTAATAGCGCCAGTCTTCCGCAAAATTAAACGCCGGGTCAATATCCGGTTGCTTAGGACGATGTACCTGCAGGGTAATATCCACCGGCGCCGCCCAGGTGCGACCACCATCCGCAGAGGTGATGTAATAGCAGTGCTTTATTCCCTTGCCTTTAATAATATCCCCCTCCTTGTGTGTGCCTGTGTTGTAAAAAAGAAAGACCCTTCCCTGCGGATAGGCCGGATCGGTAAGATCTACCACCGGCGCGGGGTTGGAGAGCTGCAGGTTATCGGCGCCTGCCACCACCTGCATGGGCGACCAGGTTTTGCCTTTATCCTTACTGCGTTTCATCACCATATCAATATCCCCGAAATCGTCCATCCCGTTTACACGGCCTTCTGCAAAAGCCAGCAAGTCGCCACCGGGCAATGCAATAATTGCAGGGATGCGGAATGTTTTATAACCATCTGTTCCGGAAATAAAAACAGGTACTTCTTTTTGCTGTGCATACGCAGTGCCAAGGCACATCAGCAGCAGCACGGGCATTATCTTTTTAATCATCATTATTTATTTTATCAGGTCAATATCATTGGTTTTCGGATGCAAAAAACAGAGTTGAATAATGATCGCTACCAGTACAATTCCCGCCAGCATGGCAAAGCTTTGCCCGAGGTTGCCCGCATCCGTGGAGCGTCCCAGCAAATCGGTGATAAATGCGCCGGCAAATACGCCGGACATATTCAGGATTCCATAAGCAGTAGCCCGGTACCCTGATGGTACAAACTGGCAGAGGATAGGCATGTTATTGCCATCAAACATACCAAAGCCTACACCAAACAGCACGGCCGCTCCCATTATGTGCGCCAGGCTGTGCCCCAGTCCTATCAGCAGCAATGCAGGGATGGTCAGCGATAAGCCGATGGCGCTGGTGTAAATTCTTCCCTTGTTATTTCGCTGTACCCACTTGTCAGATAATATGCCTCCGAAAATTACCCCGAGGAAAGAAGAAGCCGCGATAGTAATGGTAGATAAAGGGCCTGCGGCCGACATATCTATCTGTAAACTTTCAGAAAATAAAGTCGGCAGCCAGTTTTTGATCCCCCAGCCAGGGAGACTCGGAATAGCAAAATAAAACAGGAGTATCCAGAAAGAAATATTTGTCATCAGTAATCCAAACCCTTTCAGAAAAGGAGGCCGCTCCTTTGCCGCATCCGGCGGACCCTTCACGGCTTCCCTCAAACATACGATCAACACCAGGGCGTATACAATACCAATAATACCAAACGTATGAAAGGTGGCATGCCACGAAAACCTGGCGGCAATTGTAGCGCCAAAACCGCCAAGCGCCTGTCCCATGTAAAGCCCGGTCATATGAATGCCCACGGCCAGCGAACGGGTGGCAGAGGAATGGAAATCTGCTATAAGCGACAGTCCGGCCGGTATATACAACGCCTCGCTAACACCCATCACCGCGCGTAACCAATACAGCTGCTGAAAAGTAGTGGCATAGCCCATGGCAAATGTTACCCCGGACCACACAAACAGGCTGCCCACAATCAGCCATTTCCGGTTAAGCCTGTCCGCAATGATACCCGACAACGGGCTCATAAATCCATAGATCCACAGGAAAATGGCCATCAGGTAACCAAAATTGGTGGCCGATTGCAAAGCCGAAATATCCACCTGCATGGCGGGTTTCATGGTCGACAACATCTGCCTGTCCATGTAATTCAGCAAAGCTACTACCCATAGCAACCCTACTACTACCCAGCGATAACTTCCTTTATTGGACATGATACTCAGATCAGTTGAAAAATAATTTACCCGAAATTATTACCGGCGTGCGCACTCCCGCTTTTATTTCCCCGGAAGGAATCATGATCACCCCGTTCCACAGCAATGCGGTAGTGGTAACAGGTCCTTCCATCGTTAAAGCGGTTGTTGCTTTCCATTGGCCGGTGGTGGTGTTATACAGTAATACTTCTTTTGTGAATCCCGGATGCCCATTTAGCAACGCTTTCTTTTCGTTTGTCAGCGCTTCTTTCCGGATGGCATCAGTGGCCGTACTGATGGCGGCATTCAGTGCTTCCATTTTACTGAATACGGCTCCTTTGTCGCCACTGCAATACAGGATTTCATGATCCCCCACGGCGAGCCCGGTGCCGGTGGATACAGGATAAGGCAGCGGATTTTTCCGGGTCCATGCTTTTGTATGCAGATCATAGCGGTAGGTGGTATTAAAAATATCGCTGATGCCGTTACTATTTTTCCGTCTGCCTCCGACCAGGTACGCACCGCCATCCTGTATAGCCATTACGGCGTGGGAAACGGCCACCGGTATATCTGCCAGCGTTTGCCAGGCAGCGCCCGGCGTGGATACATCCAACGAAAAGAATTTGGCTGAGGGACCGTTCACCGATTCGCCACCGGCCATATACAGCGTATGCTGATAACAGGCGCCCGATAAATTGGTGAGCGCCACCGGTAATGATGGCAGTGATGTGAAAGTAATTTCACCGGCAGTGTTACACGTTAGCAACATTACTTTATCCGTGGGACCGTGATCATTTTCACCACCTGCGTAAATAAGTCCTTCCGGTATGCTCACATTGGCGCTATACGCCAGTGGTTGCGGCAATGTTTGCCGGCTTACAACACCCGGCAGCACATTTCCTTTTCCATCCTGCCGGAAAATATAAATGTCCTGTTTATAACTTTTTATACCGCCGTTCCAGGGCATGGCCGCCGGGAAATTAGCGCCACCAGCTATGATCATTATGTCATTACTAATGCCTGCTACCGGCCCGGCTACGCCGGGTTGCACCGGTTGGCCGGCAGCAGGCGGAAGCACTGCCGCCACCGACCATTGCACATTTCTTACCTGGGCGTTGATACTGTTCACTGTTGTCATCATAAATATCGAATAAAGCAGGTGTTTCATGAATGCTGTACTTTCTGAAAAAATGAAATGGCTTCCAGCTCTTTATACAATTTATCATATTGCGCGGGAGTAAACGTGGTTAATGGCAGCCGGCATGGCCCCAGGTCCCAGCCCAGCATTTTCATAATCGCCTTCTGCGCCGGTATGGGCGGGTATTTCGCAAAGATCCTGATCACCTCCACCATGAATAAATGCTGTTGCTGCGCGGCTTTTATATCGCCCTTTTCAAAATACGCTTTTGTTTGCAGATACAGCGGTGCGGCAAAGGTATAGGTGCTGCCAATAGCGCCTTTGGCGCCCACAGCCAATGCGGGCAGCAACAACTCATCGAAGCCGAACAGCACATCAAAACGGCCGTCCTGATAATTAAAACAGGATTGATATTCCTGGATGGTGGAAGAGGTGTATTTGATACCGGCAAGATTGGGTATCCTGTCGCCGGCTATTTCCAGGAACTCCATCATATCCATGCCTACACCGGTGAGTGTAGGAATATGATAATAGTAAAAAGGCAGTGCAGGCGCGGCAGCGGCAATATCCGCCATGGCATCGGCGAGCACTTGTACCGAAGTGGGCTTAAAATAAAATGCGGCCACCGAGGAAAAGGCGTCTGCACCTATGGAGGCGGCATGGGCGGCCAGCTTCCGCGACTCAGCGATGCTGCTGTGACCAACGTGCACAATGATCAGCAACCGCTTAGCGGCTGCTTTTACAAATGCTTCTGCTACCTGCATTCTTTCTTCGGTGGTCATGTTTGGACCTTCGCCATTGCTGCCGCAAACAAATATTCCTTTTAAGCCGTCTTTTACCAGCTTGTCTGTTAAAGCGGGTACCAGCTCCAGGTTCAGGGAGCCATCCCCGTGAAAGGGCGTAAATGCGGCAGCGATCAGTCCTTCAATATGTTCATGCTTCATGAAATGATACTTTTATATTGGGTTATTCGGGTTTCGAAGTAGCGTAACCGGGCGTTTGGTTAACGAGCAAATCGGTGGTCCATACGTTGGCATCGATCGGCCATAATATTTTATATGCCTGTGTGGCTTTATTCAGCACGCCAAAAGGATGGCCTGCATTGATAAATACCAGCGGCTCATTGCCGTATTTCATCCTGCGCAAATCGTACCAGCGTTTGCCTTCATGTACAAACTCTTTGCTGCGCTCTGCGAAGATGGCAAGTTCATTGGCATCTTTAGACGAATTTACGAAAGGAGCCGGATCAATACCAGGGCCGCCGAAGGCACGGTCGCGCACGGCTTTGATATAAGGCGACGGATCGCCCCCTTCTGCATTCACTATTTCTGCCAGCATCAACAGCCGGTCGGCCTCGCGATAAACGGGCCAGTCGTCGGAGAAATATCTCTTTTGTGTTACGGCATCAAAAGTGCCGAGGAATTTACGCAATACGGTGTTCCGCACTTTCACTACGGGTGTTCCACTGGTTTTATCTACTTTATAAAAATCGTAAAAGGTAGCCGCTTTGCGCTGGTCCAGGTGATCATAAGTCTGGAATAATTTAAAACTGTAACGGTAACGTTGAATAATCTGTTTTGAATTTACCTGTCCGATGTTCAGCGGATCCGTGAGCTTTGGCCCGGAGGCGAGTGAATCCGCGTACCAGTCCTGCGCCATACCGGGCAGGTCGTAGGTAAACAATGATACGCTGGACATTTCCGCTTCGTTTACCATGAAAGAAATCGCAAAAATGATTTCGCTATTTTTCTTGTTGGCATAAGCAAATACGTCGCTGAACTTTGGCAACAAACTGGTACCTGTTACAGCATTGAGCGCCGATTTCGCGGTGGCCAGATCCGCCGTGTTACCATACACCCTGGCTGACCATAAATATATTTCACCTTTCAGCATTAATGCCGCCGCCGGCGACCATTGTCCTTTGGATTTTGCCGCCGCCGTACCAAAATTAGTGACCGCCTTATCCACATCCGACTTCACCGACGCCAGCACTGCTGCTTCCGTAGCCCGTGGCATGCGCAGTAATACGGGATCTGTTACACCGTTAGCCACATCAGGAGTTAGCCGCAGCGGCACACCACCATAAGTACGTAACAGGTGAAAATAGTAATAGGCCCTCATGGCATATGCCTGGCCAAGCAGGTATTTCTTTTTATCATCTCCCAAAAAACCGGCTGCTTCCACTTTTTGTATAAAGAGATTTATTTGTAAGATGGGTCCGTAGAATCCGGCCCAATTGTTCACACCGGAAACGTTTTCTTCCAACCGTTGCTCGATAAGGGGACTTTCCTGCAACGATAATGAAAAAGCTTCTTCCGTGGTGAAGCCACCACCACGCATTTCCCCCAACCGGAAGAATTGAAACTGGTCGTTGCGGAACTCGTTATGCAGCCCTGTCATAAAGCTGGTGATCTGTGCTTCATTCTTCCAGAAGTTAACATCTCCAAAAGAATCTTCCGGCGACAACTGCAATGTTTTTTTACAGGAGCTGGCAGCCGTTACTATCAGTGCCAGCAGGAAAATATATGTTGTTTTCATGAGTGCTGATTTGATGCGTTAGAAGGTGAGGTTAGCGGAGAATACCAGTGATGTGGGAATCGTATATACGCCATCCTGCTGCCCGGTGCGTTCCGGCAGTGCCAGCATTTTATTGCTGATGTATCCAAGGTTTTGCCCGGTGACCATGACCGTTAAGCCCGCAATATTTGCGTTATTAAGTATCTTCTTCGGCACTATGTAGCTCAGCGTTACTTCGCGGAAAGCCAGATAGCTGGAGTTTTTCCAGAACATGTCGCTGTGACGGTCGTAGTTCTTTTTCAGCTGCTGATCCTGGTTTACATAGATGGGATATTTAGCGTTGGGATTTTCCGGTGTCCAGGTATCTTTCACCAGGTCAGTGCCGTTGAATTCGCCCTGCATGCTGCCGAGCGCCCACATTTGTTTTACATCCATTTGCATAAAACCGATGGCGTAATCAAGACGGGCAAACAGCTGTAATCCTTTCCAGCCGGCAGCTACATTGAACCCGCCGGTCCAGCGCGGAATAGTGTGGCCTAAGGATACGCGGTCCCTGAAATCGATCGTATCGTTCCTGTCGAGGTCTTTCCATTTCATATCACCGAGACTGGTAGCCCAGAATCCGGTGAGCCCGTTTTTATCTATCAGCTGCTGACTGGCCACCGGGCGGCCGGCGGCGTTGTTCAGCTGTACCTGGCCGGCAGCGAGATCTATTTTATTATAGGCCGCTAAATCAGCGGTTGTTCTGATGATGCCATCTGTTACATAGCCGAATACTTCGCCCGGCTCCTGCCCTTCCTGCAAACCGCCGGCCCATATAAGCCTGCCGGTAGATGGATCATAGATCTGCACCCCGTTCTGGCGGTTATTTTCATTTCCGTTGTACGGCAATTTCAACACTACATTTTTATTCCACGCCACATTAGCGCCCACGCTAACATTCCAGTTGCCCGACTGCAATACTTTATAATTCAGGTCTGCTTCAAATCCCCTGTTCCGCATGGATCCGTTGTTGGTGAGGATGCTGCCTACACCGGCGGATCCGGGCAGGTTTACGCTGGCAATTTTATCGGTGGTGATCCGGTTGTAATAAGCGATGCTTCCGTTCAGGCGGTTATTGAATAATCCGTATTCCACGGCGCCTTCAACGGTATTTGTTTTCTCCCACCGCAAGCCGGGGTTGGGAATATTACCCAATGAAAATCCGATCACGCTTTCATAACGGGTAGTAGCCGGGTAGCCACCCTGGAGGGAATATACATCGATAGTGCCGTCGGAACGTTTTCCCACTTCACCGATGTTACCATTCTTTCCCCAGCTGCCGCGCAATTTCAGGAAGGATAGCCACTTGCCGGTATTCACCATAAAGTTTTCCTTGTGCAGCAGCCAGCCCACGGAAGCACCGGGAAACAGGCCATACTGGTTATCGCCTATCAGCCTGGAATAGCCGTCCCTTCTGGCGGTAAACGTAGCGAGGTATTTTCCTTTCCAGTCGTAGTTAATACGCCCAAAGCCAGAGAAGATACGTTCCCGGAGGTGATACGAATTTTGCCCGCGGGTGTTGGCATCACTGGAGGTTAATCCCAATGTCGGGAAATCATCTGTTGGCGACAGTTTCCCGCTGGCCGACAAACCATAATTATAAGCGTCAAAAAATTCACCGCCGATCATGGCGTCGATGCTGTGATCGTCGTGAATAATTTTATTGTAGTGGAGGGTTGCGTTATAGGTTTGACGCACCGTGCGATCGAAGGCAGCACTGCTGTTGCGGGTGCGGTCCCATCCTGCGTTGGGATCGGTTTTACTCATTACGCCGGTACGGAAATCTTTATTGAATGATTCGTTAAAGCTTTCGTCGTACATGAGAATGGCGCCCACTCTGAAGTAGAGGTCTTTGTACAGGTCAACTTTAAAAGATTGCGCGAGGGTAAATTTATCCGCCTGGTTTTTCCGGGAATATTTGTCCATGTTCACGGCGGGGTTACCATCGCCTGCATTCCTTCCCAGGAGCGGTTCCCCGTTGGTATTGCTGCCACGCATGGTAGGCGCGGCCATCAGCAAACGCCCCCAGTAATTCACATCACTGGTTTGCGCCTGATCACGGGAGTTGGCGCGGGAAAAGGACACGTTGCTTTCCGACTTCAGCCAGGTCCTTATTTTATAATCGCCGTTGAGCGTAAAATTCAGTCGCTTGTAAAACGATTTGCGCGCAATACCATCTTCGTTATAATAACCGAGGTTGGCATAGTAGGCGCCTTTTTCGTTACCACCGGTCATACTGATATTATAATCCTGTGTAAGTGATTTCTTATTAAAGGCATTGTCTCCATAACTGAAGCCTTTATAGATAAGATCTGCATAGGTACCATTGGGATCATACTGCCCTGCGGCATTGGTGGGGATAGCGTCTTTCATCACTTTCCAGCCGTCGTTGGCGGAGAGCAGTTCCCTGTTCTGATCGGTGAGGCGCATGGGGCTGAATAAGGCATTGAGGTTGTAGTTGCCGTCTACAATATTTCCATCGGCATCTTTATAAACGTTCCCGGTACCACGTGGCCCTGAAGCATTGAGCAGGCTTTGGTTACCGTTTACCTTATAGGTTTCCATCAGTGCTTTTCTTCCCCAGTATAAATATTCTTCCGGGGTGAGTAAGGTATAGGGAGAATTTAAATAGTTGAAACCTGTTTTTACTTTCAGGTTAATTTCTGATGTCCCCGACTTTCCTCTTTTGGTGGTGATCATGATAACGCCGTTGCTGGCGCGGGCGCCGTAGATGGCAGTAGCGGATGCGTCTTTCAGTACTTCCATACTGGCAATATCTTCCGGGTTGATATCACTTAAAGAGGGGCGGAATTGTCCGTCGATGATGATGAGTGGACTGCCGGAGCCATCGAAGTTGGTACCACCGCGAAGAATGATGTTGGGGATAGCGCCGGGTTTACCTGAGTTGGTGGATACCCGTACCCCTGCAATGGTGCCGGCCAGCGCCTGTGCGGGGTTGGCGCGGATACCGGATTCGAGGATCCGTTTGTCCAGTCGTGCTACTGATGCCGTCAGGCTGCTCTTCTTTTGTGTGCCATATCCCACTACTATTACTTCATCCATTTTAGAGGTAGCGGATACCAGGGAGATGTTTACCGTAGTACGGTTTCCTGCGGCGATTTCCTGCGGCGTAAACCCGATATAGGAAATGCGTAGCACATCTTCGGGTGCGGCTGCTATGGTGAAATAGCCTTCCGCGTTGGTGATGGTGGCCGTTTTCTTTCCTTTGATGACAATGCTTACACCAGGCAGTGGCTGCTGATCCTCTGAAGAGATGATCCTGCCGGTGATTTTCTTTGGTTGAGCTACAGCTATTGTACTGATGGCAATGGCAAGGAGTACCCCCATCAGTTTGTTGAGAGCAATTTTCATACGGGAATTTGTTTAGACAATTAACTTGTACTAATATTCTTAAATACTTATGTACTACATATTAAAATTGCCTAAAAAAATCCATACCGCAAAACATTTTTCAAAAAAAAGAAAATGCTGTGTATGGAAGGATGTATAAAACCGAAGGCCATAGCCACTTTTGGAGCAATGCAGTGGCGTAACTTATCGTGCTTACTTTTTCAACTTTTTGAAATGATGTTCAAGATGTTTCCGCATGCCTTCGCGGAATTCTTCCCGGGAGCCATTCTTCAACAGGTTTACCAAATCGATATGTGATACCTTGCCTACGATCGGTACTTTTTCTTCGTTCACCAGGTATCCGAAAATAGGAAGCAGCATCGTCTGAAAACGTTGCATGGTGCGGTTACCGGTCATCTGGTAAATTTTACCATGAAATTCTACTTCATGCTTAATCCGGAAATTTTGTTTGGTGGGCGTTGTCTTCTGACTGAGGGCAATTTTCTCCAGTTCTTCAATATCCTTTTTTGTTTTGCGGATATACAGGATATCTGCCAGCCCCATTTCCAGGGTAAGCCGCAACTCAAAAATATCCTGCAGCGTAGTATCGTCGATGATCAGCGGGTCCATTACACGTTCCATGGATCCCAGGATATCGGGGCTGGACAGTACCATGCCTCGCCGTTTTTTTGTTTCAATCATGCCCAGCATTCTCAAGCGGCTGAGGGCCTCGCGCAATACATTGCGGCTCACTCCCAGGGCTGCTGTCAGCTCCATTTCTTTTGGCAGGGCATCCCCGGGTTTGAACGATTTTCGTTTGAGATATTCCAGCAGCTTCATTTCCACCTCGTCTGCCATCGTTTTATAACTCACTTTTCCAATATCGATATGTAAATTCTCAATTCCCATAAACCAGCTGATATTTTGTTTAAATGTACTACAAATTAACAGATCACCAGGATCGCATCAATACTATGCGTTTACTCATGCAGCATCACCGGCTGCTCTTGTAATTGACGGCGGGTATATTCAAGACCCGTTGTATAAATAGCCTCCAGGTGCTTGAAGTCAAACATACCGAATTTACCCAGGTCTGTTGGTTCAATAAAATAGCTGCACAGCAACTTGTTTTTCAACACCGGCTCACGAATGGCCAGGTGAAGGGTTCTTTCTACATTGGCCAGGAAGCCTTCTGCCGGGTTGTAAGGCGTAAGCGGATTTACATGCACCCCAATGATATCGCGGTATTCGGCCAGGAGCGGCTCTATGGGCAAGTTGCCGGAAAGACCGCCATCCACATACTGCACACCATTTATCTCCACTGGCGGAAACAGCAGCGGCACAGAAGACGCCGCCAGGATAGCCGGGATCAAGGGACCTTCACTGAAAATACGTTGATTGCCTGTTAAAAAATCAGTGGCGGTGATATACAAAGGCGTATTCAGTTCTTCAAATGTCTGATGCCGGAGTGTTTGCTTTAGTACTTCTGCTACTTTTTTGAGAGACAGAAAACCGGCACGCCAGTTCCGCCAATGCATCGACAGCCCGAGCTTATGCACCCGGAATATTTCCCTCACCTCATCGGTGTTGTACCCATCACAAATAAAAGCGGCTGCTATAGAACCTGCACTGGTAGCCGAAATTGCTTCCGGGTAAATATCCTGTTCGGAAAATGCTTTTAAAACGCCCAGGTGGGCATATCCCCTGGCGCCACCACCGGATAAAACAAACGGGCGTTTCACAGATGGGCGGGTTTGCTGATCATTCATCCGGCTAATATAAAAAACCTCCGGCATTTTATGGGGCAGTCTGAAACATTATATAAACGGGGCTCTCCCCTACTTCTAAACGCACAGCAGTATCCCCGGTTTTCTCCCACTTCAACTGTTTTGCAGGTTCATCGGCGGTGGTCATGGCGGTAGCGCTCACCGGCAACGATGGCAGATTATCCAGTACCGCATTTACCACATGTGGCTGATACCCTTTCTGCTGATGGGTTTTGGCGCCGGTAGGCGACCAGGCCACCCATACCAGCATCTTCGGATCATCGCCCCTTATAAATTCAAACACATACAGGGAATCCGTTTCTTTTTTTACTACACGCCGGAAACGGTAATCTCCCAATGTCTGGTACAGTTGCTTCACCGCCCAGAACGACATCTTCGGAACAAAATTCCGTGTAAGCCCCGAAGCAGCATGAAAAGAAGCTTCATCTTCATCATTATAGTAATACAGGTAAGCACGCCGTATGTCGAGCGTGGCGAACATCAGAAAGGACCGCACCAGGTACTGCGCCTGTTGCAGATCGCTGGCTCCCTGCCAGTTCAGTTTCAGCGCCCAGTCTTTCCGGTGCTTCATGGCCTCCGGCGTACACGCATCATACCCGAATTCCGTTACCCATACTTCTTTATCTTTTGCATGCTGATTGCGCCACGCAATAGCGTCTTCAATTACTTTGAGATATTGCAGGGAATTATCTTCGGGATAACTTCTGTTCCAGCTGTTTTCATTGCCGGCAGATTGTTCTATGGTAGGATAGGTATGCACATTGATCACATCATAAAGGGGAAATATTTTTTTATCTATATACAAATCATTCAATCCCTGTGAATATGGATCTGCCTTTACGGCTACTGCCGGTGTAACAATTTTCATAGCCGGATCACCGGCACGCACCCCTTCGGCCATTTTTGTAAACAGGGTTTTGAAAAGCGCCGGGTCAAACCTGGTACCCGGCTCATTATCAATTTCCAGGGAAGTACATAATTTTTCCGCTCCCGATGGACCGTAATAAGCTGCCATTGCTTTGCCGTAATCATATGCCCACTGTTCCTTACCGGCCCATAACTGTTTGTAGTTGGGGCTTCCCAATCCTACCCCCAGGAACTGCATACAGATATCTGTTTCAAATCCCGATTCTTTCCAAGGACCATAAGCATCGCGTTTCCAGTTAATATTATTGATGGTGTTAGGGATGGTGATGGGATCGCCGGGTGCTTTTACGTCCCAGCTGATATTATGATAACTGCGTACCAGCCGGCACACCTGCTTATATAAATCCGGTTTGAAAGTAAGATGGCCGTTGACACCCATAAAATCCCTGAATAGCGGCCGGCTGGTAACCGGTATGGAATCGATGGTGGCGAGGCTCGTTTGTGCAGGACCATGTTCTGCACAGCTGATCATAAGAGCAGTAAAGAAGAGGATGGTGGTAAACAAATACTTCCGTGGCATAATACAATGAGCATAAGGAGTGAAACAAAAGAGGCGAATGGTAAGGGTGAAGATATATAAATATCTTTACTCTTACCATCCGCCTGTATCATTGTTCGCTATTCGCGTTTAGTTTCTCCAGCCCGGCACCTGTTTGTACACACCGTTGCTCTGCGCAATTACATCAGGATTCATGGGCCATGCCATATGTTTGGCCGGGTCAAAATTACGTGCCGGCCATACCTGTTTTATTTCATAAGACGATAATGGATTTACCTTATCGCTGTGGATACGGCCATGCAAAGGCGCATTGATCTTTGCATAATCGCCCCATCTCTTGAGATCCTGCAGGCGGTCTGTCCATTCGCAGGCCAGTTCCACGCGGCGCTCATGCTTGAGATCCTCCATCGTAGGATTTGCAATACCTGCCAGTCCTACGCGGCTGCGCACTTCATTCAGCGGTGCAGCGGCTTCGCCGGCCCTGCCCAGTTTGATCAGCGCTTCTGCTTTAAAGAGCAGTATTTCCGCATAGCGCATCAGTGGTAAATTGAGTGCGGTAGTTGGATAATCCGGGCTCTGATTGATGTTGGTATTGGTGGTAATAACGCCATCTTTACCATAAGAGTAAGGTTCCATATATTTATTCATCTGGAAACCCGACAAGCTGTTGGTAGAATAGTAAGAACGCACCAGGCCAAAGAAAGTGAACTTATCACCAAATTTCAGGATGGTTACTTCCCTTCTTGGGTCGTTCGCTTCGTATTCATCATACAGTTCTTCGGTAGGCTGGAAATAGCCCCAGCCATTGAAAATAGCCCAGCCGGTATTTTCCAGCACTACACCCGGAAATTCTGAACCACCCTGTACACCGGAAGTAACAGACCACATATATTCAGAGCTCCAGTTATTGGCGATACTGAAAACAGCGCGGTAATTCTGCTGGCTGTTTTCTTTTCCTTTGATGAGGGCGCGGTGACCTTCATCCCTGATCTTATCAGCGAGTGCAGGGATCAGCGACCATTTGGAGGCATCGTACTGTGCCCAGTAAGCGTATGCTTTTACCATATAGCCCCATGCAGCAGCTCTGTGTGCGCGTCCCTGGTCGGAGGTGCTATATGTTTCAAAAAGGGGCAGCAGGGACGCCGCCTTTTCCATATCGCTGACGATTTGTGCATAGTTGTCCGTTACAGAAGGCAGCTGAGGCGGAATACGTTTTCCGAATTCAGGATTTTCCGGTCCGTCGAAAGGAACGCCCTGGTCTTTATGCCCCCAGAGATAAGCCACCCAGAAATGTGCAAATCCGCGCATGAAATACGCTTCGCCCAATGCCTGGTTGCGTGCCGCTTCCGTGGTATTTTTTGAAGTGGGTACATTCTGGATCACCTGGTTGGCGCGGTTGATCATTTTATACAGATCCGCCCATCCGCTTTTCAGGTAACCTTCACGGCCACTTGGAATAAAGTTCTTGATATTTTCACCGTCTGCCTTCGCCCTTCCTACAATCAGGTCGTCGCTGGCGTCCTGCACCCAGAAAAGGTCACGGCCCCAGGTAGATTCATTACGCATGGCCACGTACATGTCGTTGGTAGCCTTCCGGAGATCATTGTCACTTTGCCAGAAGTAAGCCGTGGTAGGTGCGCCGTTGGGTTTTGTATCCACCCATTTGTTACAGGCACTTGCACTCAACATCAGCGATCCCGCGAGAAATATATGTTTGAATGTTGTTTTCATAAAAGCGTTTGGTTTGATCAGAATTTAATATTTGCACCCAGGGAAAACACACGTGATACCGGGAACTGGCCACCATCCAGACCGATACCGCCCACTTCAGGGTCCATGCCGGTGTATTTGGTAATGGTGAGCAGGTTATCGCCGCTGAAGTATACGCGAAGGCCCTGGTTCCAGCTCATTTTCTTAAAGGTATAGCCGATCAGCAGGTTCTTTAATCTCAGGTAATTACCATTTTCAAGATACCAGTCGGAGTTGGTCTGAAAATTTTTATTGGGATCATTTGCGGAGATACGGGGGATGTTGGATCCTTTATTTTCAGGAGACCAGGCATCCAGTATTTTATCCCAACGATTGTATCCCTGTTCGGAGCCGCTTAAGGTGGTCATCTTGAAAGCGTTGAACAGCTTTACGCCGCCTACGCCCTGCATAAACAGGCTCAGGTCAAAATTTTTCCAGGTGAAGCTGGCTGTGAATCCATAAGTGAGTTTTGGGAATGCGTTGCCCATGTATACACGGTCGCCATCATTAATGGCGCCATCGCCGTTCTGATCTACAAATTTCAGGTCGCCGGCTTTCGCACTGGGCTGGATCATCTTACCATCTTTCTGGTAGGCTTTGGCTTCGTCGTCTGATTGGAAGATACCGGCAGTTTTTATCAACCAGTAAGAATAAAATGGTTGCCCAACTTTAGAACGGAAGGGCGTGAGCACTCCTCTGAAAGCATCATTGTGTACCATTACAGAGGAGGGATCAGTATCGATGTATTCCACATTGTTTTTTAATGTGGCAATATTGGCGCTCAGGTTATATCCCAGCTGTCCTACGTGATCATTCCAGGATACGGCAACTTCCACACCTTTATTGCCGATTTCCCCTTTGTTAATCAGGGGCGCATCCAGCCCAAAGGTATTAGGCCAGGCGGCGGCCTGTTGCTGGATCAGGTCGTAAGTGAGTTTATCAAAGTAATCGGCGGTAATGGACAGGCGTTGTTTCAGCAGGCTGATATCAATACCGATGTCTGTTTGCTGTGAAGTTTCCCAGGAAAGTGAAGGATTGAAGGCTGCTGTCATTGCCAGGGAGTTGCTTCGTGGTGCACCATCGCCGATCTGAAAAGTATAATCCGGTGTGAGTTTAGCATAACCATAATAGTGTACGATAGAGCCCAGGTTACCTATTCGGCCCCAGCTTCCCCTGATCTTGAGCAGGTCCATCCATTTTACATTATCCATGAAAGACTCTGAGCTGATTTTCCATGCGGCGGTTACACCCGGAAATCCTTTGGAGCGGTAGCCTTCTGCTAATCTTCCGGCAACATCATTACGGTAACTGGCGGTTACAAAGTACCGGTCTGCCCAGCTATAGGATAATCTTCCTACGTAGGAAACTGTCCGGTCTTTCCATTCATCATCAGCCGGCAGATTCTGATCAAAGATGGTGGCATTGGTAAAAAACTGGGCCCAGTCTGCCTCATTTTCAAATCCTTTTGCAGCAGCGGAGAAATTGCGGTTAGATTCTTCCTGGCCGGTCATAGAGGCCATCACACCGATGTTATGCCGGTTGATGATTTTATTATAGTTAAGGGTATTTTCCCAGATCCAGTTATAACCTTTGTCTGTAGAATAAGTTAACGTATTCTGGTCATTTGGTTTTCCGGGTTCTGTTCTTCTGGGCTCAAAATTCTTCCACAGTGCATTTTGCTGACGGTAAGAAAAACGGGAAAGGTAAGTGAGGCCAGGGATAATATCAGATACTGTTAATTCTGTTACCGACTGCAGGTCGTTTCTTTTGTTATAGGGTTTGTTTCTCAACAGGGTAGCTACCGGGTTGATCACATCTCCATAAATCCCGTTATACTGGGAACCCCTCGGACCCACACCGCCAAAGGTGCCATCGCTGTAATACGGAGTGGCAGAGCGGGGCATATACAGCGCAGAGAGAATCGCGCCGCTGTAACCGCTGGCTGTTTCTGCATCCCTGTTATCGTTGTTATTCCAGAAGATATCCTGGCGCAGTTTTACGTTCTTACTAAACTGATAATTTGCATTAAATCTCAGGGAAATATTTTTATTATAGGTATTGATCAGCGTACCTTCTTCCTTTTCATAACGCGCCTGGAAGAGGGTAGAAAATTTATCTGTTCCGGCGTTTACACTGATATTGTGCCGTTGTACGAGGCCAGTGCGGAAAATTTCATCCATCCAGTCGGTACGGTTTACCAGGCCATCCGGGTTTTTAGCAGGATTCCATCCTTCGAGCGGGGGTAATCCGGCATTGGTTTGCGCGAGGTTGGATACCCTGCCCTGTTCTTCCGCGGTGAGCGACTGCAATGTACGCCATGGTTGTTTAGCGCCTACGAAGCCGGTATACTGTACAGTAGGCAATCCTTGTGTTGCCTGGCGGGTAGTGATGAGGATAACCCCTGCCGAACCGGAGAAAGCGCCGTAAATAGCTGCGGAAGCCGCATCTTTCAGCACCGTGATCGATTCCACATCTGCAGGGTTGTAAGGGGCGCCTGGCACACCATCCACCACATACAGTACATTTTCGCTGTTGGCAGAGCCCACACCACGAATGGTTACCTTGTTGGCATTACTGGTATGTCCACCATTGCTTACCACGGTGATACCAGGTACTTTACCCTGTATCATATTGGCAACATCCAGTACCGGGCGTTCTTTGATCTGTTTCATGTCTGGCACTACTGCTACGGCAGCGGAGAGGTCACCTTTTTTTGCGGTGCCATAACCCAGTACCACTACTTCATTCAATGCGTTGTTGCTGGTTTTCAACGTCAGGTTCACCGTATCTGAGCTACCGGCAGGCATTTCCACGGTTTCATAGCCTACATAACTGAAGCTGAGAATTGCTTTATCGTTTTCCAAGGTGATTTCAAATTTGCCATCAGCATCTGTAACTGTTCTTGTTTTAGTACCTTTTACCCAGACAGATACGCCGGGAATAGGTTCTTTATCTTCAGTGGTTACACGGCCGGTAATTTTGCGGGCGACTGCCTGGCTGGTTTGTACTTCCGGATCTTTTTCCGCTTTCCTGAGCAGGATTGCTTTGTCGCTTACGCTGTACTCTATACCTGATTTACTACGGAGCATGTTGAGGGCTTCGTTCAACGTAATATTATCCGGTTTGTAATCCCTGACAATAATTTTGTCGAAGTCCTGTTTTACATAATTAAATGTAAAGCTGCTCTGGTGGCCCAGTGCGCTCAGCACCTGGGAAAGGGAGGCACGGGAAATATCCAGTTTCACTTTTTCGCTCAACCCGGTTTGCCTGGCGTATCCGAAGGTAGCTGGCAACAGGGCACATCCCATTAGCAGGAAACGTTTGATGCGGGATACAGCAGGCCCGCTGCTGCGGGTATGCTGATCAGCGGAAGTAAATGTCATTTTCATGTGTTGAAATTTTCAGGAGCGTTCACGTGTTATTTAATAGATGGTCACCTGTTTGTCGGAAATACGGAATTGTTTACGGCTGATGTAGCATAGATTCCCCAGCATTTTTACGAAGCTGTCTTTTTGGAAGAGCACAGAAACATTTTTTTCGATGCCTTGTGTGTTCTGCCATTTCACCTGATAACCGTTGCGTGTGCACAATCGCATTACGGCATCTTTGAAAGGCAGATCGGTGGCGCTGAAGGCGCCTTCTTTCCAGGCAGCCACTTTGCCGGCTTCTGTAGCGGAAATATTCAGTGCTTTATCTTCATTATTATAAGCGGCGGCATAGCCAGGTTTCAGTACAGTACTGTCTTTTCCCGTATGTACTTTTACTTTACCCTGTACCAGTGATACACGGGTTAATCCTTCGCCGGCATAGGCTTCTACGTTAAACTGCGTGCCCAGTACCTGGATCGCGAGATCCCTGGTGTGGATGACGAATGGCTTGTTCCTGTTGCCCTGTACTTCGAAAAAGCCTTCACCGGTGAGTTGTACGTTGCGGCATTGTTTATTGTAGTCTTCCTTCCATTTAAGAGAAGCGGCTGTATTCAGCCAGATGCGGGAGCTATCCGGCAGTACGACCAGTTTAATATCGCTGGTTTCATTGGTGACCTGGAATGATTTATTATCTGCGAGGCGGGCAGACGGCTGTTGTGAATAACGGAGCCACATAAATCCTGCACCGGCCAGTAATAAGATGCTGGCTGCGGCGGCCCATTGAGCAGCACGTTTTTTCCACCAGGCTACCGGGGCGGCTGGCAGCATGCTGTGAAAATTAGCCAGGAACTGCTGCCGGTAAAGGTTTGATTCCAGGGCAGACAAATCTGCTTCGCTGTTTAAACCGTCATACCAGTTGTCCAGTAATGCCAGTTCTTCCTGCGTACATTTTCCTGCATGAAACTTTTTCAACAGGGCTTCTGCCCTTGGATATTTTTGTATTGCCATCTGTTAATGAATACCCGCAACACAAAAAATGTTAACTCGATCTAAGGTTAAGGAATTGTAAACAGTAAAAAAGAGGAGATAAGGCTGGCAGACAAAGCCGGATTTGCTTTAATATGTGCCTTTACCTGTTTAAGTGCACGGCTGTATAAAACGCGCGCGGAGCCGGCGTCTATACCCAATTGCTGCGCAATTTTCTGATAAGAATAGTGGTGGTTTACGCGAAGGATAAATAGTTGGCGCTGACTGGGAGAAAGTATTTCCAGTGCTTCAGAGATAATGGTTTCTTTCAGTCCATGCAGTTCATCGGAAGCTATTGCACCCGGTGATTCCAGGGTGTCGTTTAATAGTATTTCCAGCTTTTTCAGGTGTGCCTGGTAACGGCCATTGGTGCGATAGTATTTAAAGATGCGCAGTTTCAGGGCATGGAGCAGGTAAAACTCCAGTGTTTCATCTTTGGGCACATCTTCCCATTTCACCCATAGTGAAAGCAGCACATCCTGTACAATATCAAAGGCGTCGTGCGGATTGGTTTTAGCCACGGCGATGCCGAGTAACTTATCCCAGTAGGAAGCTACAGCCGCTTCAAAGTCGGCCTGGCCGGAAACCCCGGAAGCATGATGGAAAGATATTTTCTTAAGCGCAGACATAAGTCGAAATATAACAGTCCCTACAAAAGTAATTGTCTAATATTACGTGGATATTAACGTTATGAATCCAGGCTTCTTTTCTTTTGAAAATCGATTTAGCAGATCCTCACAGGAAGAAGTGGTGTTGCTCCTGTGCTGTTCATTATAAAGTTGTTACTGTACTTTGATTGATATTTTAATGTGGACTGATTGGCCTCAATCAAATATAAATTTACTTTTTCAAACGGGAAAGAATATTTATAAAGCGTACATCTTACCTCAAAAAAAGTATCTTTCTGCCTGTTTTAAAAGTCGCTTATGCTCACCGAAGATGCAGCTATCGCCATACAGGAAGAATTGCGCCGGCAGGTAATCACCACCGATGAATTGCCGGATACCATTAAAATTATTGCCGGCACCGACGTGGAATACGACAAAGATTCCAACCTGATTGCCGGCAGCATTGTATTGCTGGATTACACCACGCTGCAGGTACTGGCCGTGGCTACTCATTGTATGGAAGTCACCTTTCCCTATATCCCCGGATTATTTTCCTTCCGGGAAATGCCTCCCCTGCTGAAAGCCTGGGAAAAACTGCCCATGCTGCCGGATCTCATCGTTTGCGACGGCCAGGGACTGGCCCATCAGCGCCGTTTTGGAATGGCCAGCCACTTTGGGGTAACGGTTAACAAACCCGTGATCGGCTGTGGCAAAACGCGGCTATGTGGTGAATATCATCACCTCGGAGATGAAAGAGGCAGTATTGCACCCTTAACAGAAGCCGGTGAGCATATCGGTAATGCACTGCGGACACAAACCGGCATTAACCCGGTATTTGTTTCCACAGGACATAAAATATCGCTGGCTACCGCCACTGACATCGTACTGAAACTATGTACACAATACCGCTTACCGGAAACCACGCGGATATCCGATCATTATGGACGACTGGCGCTGCTTGAATACAAAAAAGAAGGGTGATAGAAATATTTGGAGAAATGATTTTATTATTTATATATTTGCAACCCCAAACGGGGAATACAGAATGGCTGAAAGGCTTGCCTGTAGGAAGGATCGGTAGTTCAGTTGGTTAGAATGCCGCCCTGTCACGGCGGAGGTCGCGGGTTCGAGTCCCGTCCGGTCCGCGAAGCCACTCTTAAAGAGTGGCTTTTTTTATTAAACCCCGCCAGAATCAGGGTTTTAGCAAGAAAAGCATATTAAGTACTAACAAACATTACCAAAGAGAAAGGGTACCTAAAAGGGTACCTGTTTTATTTCCCAAATTGGTACCCCCGGTTAACCCAATGTTTCGCTCCTCCCGCTGACTATCTTGATTTTATTAAGAAGTATAATGGGGCGGAAAGAGCAATCGGAAATAATCAAAATCTGAAATTGTGGGGTATTGAGAAACTTGTTAAATTAAATACGTACTATGAGGTGGATCGCTATGCACCTGATTATTTCATTTTTGGCTCTGATGTAGGAGGAACAGCATACGCTTTCAATAGGCAAAATTCGTCAATAGTATGAGCTGGCCGGCAGAAAAACTACCACGGAATATGAAAATTGAGCAACACTTATCTAAGAATGAGCTGACTGACAAGCAGTTTTTGGTGATTGCATTTGAAACGGTTAAATATCTTGGCTGGCGTATCAGATTTATCTCAGATGCCGGTGTCATCGCTTACACCAATAATGGCGAGCATTCCTGGAACGGAGAAATCACTGTTAAACTGGACGCATCTGGTGCTACGGTGCAATGTGTCACCATCTCAAGTCTGCTGACTGACTACGGACGCAGCGAGGCCGCCGTACGTGCATTTGTTTTCTCATTTGAAAAGCTAAAATCAGAGATCAACGAAGATGAAGTGCATGAAAAATATAAAACCTACAAAAAAGATTTTGTTCCCGCTTACGAAGATACTTTAAAGCCCGATATCAGGCCGAAATTTTCTTACTTAGGTGGATTGCTGTCCTTTTTTAAACCGGCAACAGGCTACTTTTTCACCCCTATTCTAATTGTACTCAATATTTTAATCTACCTCATCATGGTATGTTCGGGTGTAGCTGTATTCGAGCCTGATGCCGCAAGCATGACCGCATGGGGAGTGAACGCAACTATTTATACGCTCGGGGGGCAGTGGTGGAGATTAATTACGAGCTGCTTTATTCATTTCGGCTTAATCCACTTGCTACTAAATATGTATGCCCTTGCTTTTGTCGGGTTATTTTTAGAACCGTTTCTGGGAAGGGTAAAATTCATCACAGCATACCTCCTGGCTGGCATTTTTGCAAGTGTGATCAGCCTTTGGTGGCATGACAATACCGTGAGTGCCGGCGCCTCAGGCGCTATCTTTGGATTATATGGGGTATTCCTTGCGCTGTTAAGCACAAATCACATCGAGCGTTCCATGCGCAATGGCTTGCTCACAAACATTGGCCTTTTTGTGGTTTACAATTTGGTATTCGGCAGTTTTAAAAGCGGAATAGATAACGCAGCACACCTGGGGGGACTACTTGCAGGCGTGATGATCGGATACGCGTATTACCCCGCTTTGCAAAAACCCGGGAATGTCTTGTTAAAATGGCTTACACAGATATTGTCGGTGACTATCGTCATTCTTGTTTCAGCGGTAATTTACGTTAACCTTGCCAAGAGCGACAAGGTTACCTACCAGAAGCAGATCCAGGAATTTTACCAAATCGATACCAATGCATTAAAAGTGCTAAAGGGGCAGGAAAACAGTACAGGCGAAGAATTATTCCGGGCACTGCAACAAGGAAAATCAGCCTGGAGCCATGGTATTGAATTGATCACCGGATTGGATAAAATGAACCTTTCTAACCGGTTACACCTGCGCAACCAAACGCTCATCAAATATTGCAGACTAAGAATAAAAGCTTGTGAACTAATCGCTCAGGACCCGGAGCAAGGGATAAATAGTTATTCATCAGAAATGCAACAGATTAATAGGCAAATAGGGGAAGTTCTTGACGATCTGAAATAAGACTAAGGGTATAAATACACTAAGGAGCTGCACCGTGGCGTTGTTTTTGTCTTTTTTCAACATGCAGTGATGGAGGTTTTCAGGCCATCATAAAGAGCATTCGTCAACAACACAAACAGCAATAAACTATAAATCAGAAACTTGTTAAAAATAAGCAACATTTTAGCTTTTTCGAAAATCATCAGTGGTTATCTAGCCTGTAATGTTGACAACAAATTGTTTTCGGCTGCATGATGAAGTGTAGTATTCCCTTATATTGATATCAACTGAGGATCGGGCTAATAATTCTGCTATCTTTTCTGTTTTTCCGCCTATTGCGAGTTTATAAGATTGTTTTCCATTTAATAAAAATAACTATTAGTTATCGAAATGTATATTTCAACGAAGATGGTTCTTCCCACTTTTGTTGAAATATACATTATTGGCAACCATCAATACATGCAACCACGTGAAATCATGACTATGCTTTTCCAGCCTGATTGCTGCCAGTTTGCCGGTTACCGGCTTACTCTTTGGGTTAGGAAAAAGAAGACTGAAGCTTTGATTTTTATAGAATAGGCAAATAATGGCTAAATTGCCGGCGATCTCTTCTGTTCCATGATGAACATACAGGCATCAACAACTAATGAATTTAAAGTCTCTTATCGGAACGAATAACACAAATAATAGACATAATCCTATTCAAATGATAAAACAATATCGATTGCTACTTTTAGCAGTTTTGCTGATAGGTTGTAAAAAGGAACCAGCTATAGAACTGGAAGATTTTAATCTGGACAGCAAGTTATCGACATTTGTATCGGCCAAAAACAAGCACAAAACTTATACTAATTATTATCAGATAAAATCTGAAATAATTGGCGCAGACACCGTTTCAGACGGTGAATTTATAGGAAGTGAGCAGCCCATAAGAATTGACTATAAACAGCAAATGTTTTCCCAGAAAGATGTTATTGCAAGATTCGGTGATTTTGAGTTTAATGCGATTAATTTTGCCACAACGGTAACCGGAAAATTGATGGTTTTCAACGCTGTTGCGGGGAAGATTTCTTTGAAAGAAACCCAACGCTTTGTGCAGCTATTGAATGAAAAGTATGGGAGGGCAGTTAAAACCAAGAGTGAGTTCATTAAACCATTTGATATTTATTCCTGGCAATTAAAAGACAGGATCATTAAATATTGTGTGGTAAGTGAGAATGATAGCAATGCTTTGAAAGTTGGGACTGATAAGGACCAGCAGACCATAAAAGAGGGGAAGAACAAAACTTATCTGAAAGCATTTATATATATTATCAAGAAGGAATATGCAGACCAGGTAATTGGTAAAATGAGTAGCGGCGACTTACTGTATTGCGAATAACATAACAATTCGTTATTTTTCCGTGGAAATGGAGTCCGTTATATGAAAAAAGTCAAAGTCAGCCGCTCCGCCTATATTTTTTGTAGCATAATTAAACAAAGCAAAACGATAGCCCATGAAATGCGGGAACGTATAGGCCATTTTTAATTGTGTGCCCAATGTTATCCACGTTTTCCCATCGAGGCTATAAAAAAAATCTGTTACATCTTTTCTGTTTGTAAAATTACATTCCGCCTTAAAGTAAACCACCTTTTGGTCCAGGGGGATTTTTTGTGCCTCTACAGGCTGGCCGGTGCTGGCATTGATCATTACGATAGCTTTGCTGTTCCCGGTTATTTTGACACCAGCCAATCCATAATTTTTTTGCAAAAGGCCCAAACCCGCAAAATCACCATCTTTCATATTAGAAATGTCAAGCGAAACTGTTCCGGAGCATACCGGGCCAATAGTACGTTGTGTCAATGAATTTCGTGCCATCACAAAATCGGTGTCAATCCTGCCGGTGGTGAGTCGTAAATATCCTTTCCGGTCTGTAACAGACCATAAGCTATTATCCGGGTTATGGTTCCATTGCCAAACCAGTGGTAATGCCCGTTCGCTTTTTTTACGGGTAAATTCGTCCGAAGCAACAATGCCGGGGATCAAACCTTTACCAGCCGGCAGATCGAGTGTATCGGGCACTTTGCCGCCGGTGCCCAAAACAGGCCATCCATCTTCCCACTTTACAGGGACCAGATAGGGTATCCGGCCTACAGCGCCATAATCACGGAACAAATAGGAATACCAGGTCCCATTTGGCGCTTCGACCAACCCGCCTTGCGCCACGCCCAGATCCTGTAACCCAATTCGTCCTTCGTACGGGCCGGTGATTTTATCTGCCCGGTGTATTATAACAGTACGTACGCTGCCCTTTGGCCAGGTAATATTGAAAAGATAATATTTGCCGTTTATCTTAAACAGCTGAGACCCCTCTGGACCGAGGCCGCCCGAAGGAGGGCTTGCATTCTCAATGATAAGCTGGTCTGTTCCGCCGGGCTTTATGCCCGAAAGGTTCTCATTTAATTCAACTAACCTTAATTTCCCGCTTCCACTAATCATATAAACCTTCCCGTCATCATCAAAAAACAAGGAGTTATCACCCAGGTCGGGGGCAAATGACCTTGCCTTCCACGGACCTTTTTCGATATCTTTTGTAGAGTAGATATAAGTTTTGCCCGTGGTTTCCGCAAATGTGCTTACATAATAGGTGCCATTATGAAAACGAATAGAACTTGCCCATGAACCATGCCCATATGCGTTTTTGCCATTTGTGAGATTTAATGCGTCAACATTTGCTAAAGTATCATATGCATAATTCACCAGCTTCCAGTTCACCAGGTCGTTCGACTTCATAATCGGTACACCGGGACTCATGTGCATCGTTGTGCTGCTCATGTAATAGCTATTGCCTACGCGTACTATTGATATGTCCGGTACATCTGCATAAGTAATGGGATTAGTTGCTTTTTGTGCGTATAAACACGGTACTACAAGGGTGATAATGAAGGCCGTCATCCATAACCTGTAAATCTCATTTCTCATATTCAGATTTTTTTTCCTGGTACGCTTACCTGATTTTAGTTAATGTATTTATTTGAAGCACGCCTACTAAATATGGATCGAAAGTACTTCGATTGTGCTTTGAGTTCGAACATTATCCCCTAATGATAATTCGAATACTGAAATTTACGGACAAGCATCAGATCTACATAATCTGTCATCAAAGGCGCTAACTCATCAACTTTCCCCAGTAATTTTTCCTCCGCTGCAGGATCAATATCATTCTCCACTGATATCTTACTCTTAATTTCTTCTTTAAACAAACCTATATATAATGACCTGATATTTTTATAGCCCGGTAAACTGTCCACAGGATCCAGACAATAAAGATCATATTCAACATAAGCCGGTATTCTCTTGTATTGATGCCCAAAATACGTTCCTCCGTGATGTAATTCCCCGTAAATCTCATTAACATATCTGTACAACCTAAGCAATCTTTCTCTTCTCTGCTGTTGGTTAACATTCTTCTTTTTCCAAAAATAACTATAAAGGAGATAGAACTCATCCTGCCCTGCTTCACCACCAAAACGGGCATCTTCCGGTATTGAATGACACCAAAGGTTTGCATAAGCTTCTGCCGGGCTGGTTGGATATTTCTCCATGAACACCGGATTCCGTTTTAAGATACTTTTTAGCTCATTTTCAGTATAGACAAGATTAGCGTCACTATCTATTGTGATTTTAGGGCTACTATCTTCTTTTTTCGCAGTATCAATTTTTGTGCGGTGATCAGGTTTGTTTGCATGACAGGCAACAAGGCAAAACAATAGAAAAAAAAGAAATCCTTTGTGCATATAAGTAGGGCTAGTTATGGTAAAGTTACCCTTCTCTGAATTAAAAAAGTTCGAAACTTTTCCTCCACCACGCAAAGCCACTCTTAAAGAGTGGCTTTGCGTGGTGGAGCAGCAGCTCCCAATATATATTGCTATGCTACAACAAGGATAACTTTACCATTTACACCGCCGGCCGTTAAGAAATCCTGGGCCGTTGCTGCTTCTTCAAGCTTAAATGTCCTGGAAACAATTGGTTTGAATTTCCCGGCTGCTATCAGGTCCAGGCCATTTTTCAATGTTTGAAACGATAAGTCGGAAGCGATAAAACGCGCTTCCACATGGAACTGTTCTGCCAGCTCCTGTGAAGGCGGCACCACGATACTCAATAGTTTACCGCCCTGCTTTAATACCCGGAAAAGCCCGGCCTGGGCTTCGCCACCAGCTGTATCTGCAACCAGGTCGACGCCTGTAACAATACTGGTCACATCCTGTGATTTATAATCAATCACTTCGTCGGCGCCAAGGCTTTTAGCTAAGGCCACACCTTCTCCGGATGCCGTAGCAATCACATATGCACCGGCAGCTTTTGCCATTTGCACCATAGCTCCACCAACAGCGCCGCCCCCACCCTGGATTAAAACTTTCTGGCCTTTTGCTAACTTCCCTTCTGTAAAAAGAACAGATTGAGCAGTCCCGATATTAACACCTATCGATGCCGCTTCTTCGAAGGACAGGCTTTGTGGCTTTGGCACAACGAAATTCTCATTTGCAACCACAAATTGTGCATACCCGTTTTTTTGTGGGATAGCGATGACTTCATCACCTGCTTTAAATTTTGATACTTTTTCGCCGGTGGCAACAACTATTCCCGCCACTTCCCCACCTGGTATAAAGGGCATTTCCACCGGACGGATCTGCTTCATAAATCCCATGCGGATTTTCATGTCTATCGGGTTTACACTTGCTGCCTTAACCTGGATTAAAACATCATTTTCATTTTGGATAGATGGTGTTGAAACCTCTACCTGTTCAATCACCTCTGAACCGCCAAAGGCTTTGTACTGCATTGCTTTCATATTATTTTTATTTTTTAAAATTGTAAATAGCTTTTCTACTGAAGTGAACTGTAAATTGGATAATCAATGTAACCTGTTTCGCCGGGTGTATACAATGTGGCGAAGTCAACATCATTGAGGGGGTCGTTTTTTTCGATACGCCTCACAAAATCAGGATTAGCAAGGAATCCCCGCCCAAAGGCAACAAGGTCTGCTGAGTTGTCCTGCAGCTTTAGCTCCGCTGTCTCCATTGTCAAGCCGTTACAGTATATGATAGTATTATTAAATCCTGTACGGATTGCATGATATGTTTTCTCTGGAATTGCCGGATTGGTTGAAAGATGGATATAGGCGATTCCTATCTTATCCAATTCACTGCTCAGATGGGCGTATGTTTGATGCACCTCTTCTGTATCGTAAGGCTGTTGATCGCTTAATTGGGAAAACGGGGAAAAACGAATCCCTATTTTATCCGGACCGATAGCAGCTGCAATGCCTTCGGTAATCTCTACAATGAGGCGGCTCCGGTTTTTAAAGTTACCACCGTACTCGTCTGTCCTGTTATTTACATTTGGATTTAAGAATTGCTCCAGCAAATAACCATTTGCGCCATGGAGTTCCACCCCGTCAAAACCCGCAAGGATCGCATTTTTGGAAGCGCTTACAAATTCTGCTATCACACGCGTAATACCCTCCAGGTTAAGCGCTTCCGGAACAGAGTGCTGCTGTAAACCAAGCGAGTCAGTAAAAATCTCGCCGGCAGCCCTGATATCCGAAGGACCTACGGGCAGTTGTCCGCCTGGTATATTGGCAACATGAGCAATACGTCCGGTGTGCATGATCTGCAAAAAAATCTTTGATCCGTTTTGATGAACAGCATCCGTAACTTTCTTCCATTCCTTCACCTGTTCATCAGAATAAATGCCGGGAATACGTGGATAGCCAAGTCCCTGGGGACTCGGTGATGTACCCTCAGTTACAATCAATCCGGCGCCTGAACGTTGTGAATAATAAGTTGCCATCAGTTCATTTGGAAGATTACCAATGGCCCTGCTACGGGTCATGGGCGCCATTACCAAACGGTTTTTGAGTTTTAGCGGGCCCTTTTCAAAAGGCGTAAATAACTTTTTCATTTTGTATGATGATTTAATTCTGCAAACAAAATTAGAAGTTATGTTATGGGTAAAATAACCCAAAAGGGCGTAAGAATAGTCCAATACGACAGGAGTATGCTTAAACTGAAAAAGATGGATACTATCCTTTGTAGGAAAACTTTTTAGGGGTAACACCATATTGCCTTTCAAACAATCTGCTAAAGTGGCTGAGATTAGCGAATCCAAGCTCATAACCCACCTCGGATACGGAGAGTTTGGCCTGCTTCAATAAAAAGGCTGCTTCTTCCATTCGTGCACGCTGATAATAATTGTATATAGTATCGCCAAAAGTTTGTTTAAAGAGCTGCTTAAGCTTGGTTTCACTCATTGAAGCGATCGTAGCTAATTCCTTTAAAACCGGCGGCGTACTGAGATCCCGTAATATCTCGCTGCGTATTACCAGGAGTTTCTCGGCGTCGGCACTATTAATATTCTTAAATGTGGTGTTCTCCCTGAGCGACAGCTTACTAAAAAGCAAGTACAGTACTTCCTGTACCTTAATCTGCACATAGAAATTGTTCAGGGAGTTATTCATGTCAACAGATACAATGTTTTTAAGCAGCAATTGCATTTCAGCGTCCAAACTTTCGAAAAAGAGAAACGAAGCATTTTCCGCGGTAATGGTTTTTATTGTACTGTTAGGATTTTCGATAGATAGAATGCTGCGCAATCTATCTGCAGCAACACCTACTACTACATACTGAATATTACTACCAGCTGGGAAACGGATTTCTGTGCGCAAGTCGTTTGTAGAAAGCTGTATCGCAGAATCATTTTTCTGTGAGAACGGTATGTTTTCCTCGTTATTATATTTAAGTTCAAAATCTTCTTCATTATTGTAAAAGAAAATGGTACGTATATTATTGTATATGACGGCCGGATTACGTTTAATCACGAAATCTTCTTTTAATTTATACCGGTGGATGGTTAACCTGAAATCATCCCCAAACCCAACTTTACGTACGTAACCTTCTCCCAGGCGTGCTGGAATTTCCAATACATTATCTCTCACAGGCACATTAATCTGTTTTGAAAACAATGTTATAAAGTCAAAATCCGGTGACGCTGTAAATTCAAAAATCATATAGCCAGGTCAGTTATTACTCACTCTAAATTAACGTAAATAACCTGTAAGAAACCGAAAAAAACGACTATTTTGTTGATTCACCTTACATCACGTATGTTCAAGAAAAAGAAGCTTTGCGCAGTTCCTCTTATGATAACAAAGCCCCTCTTCATGCTTACGAAGATAAGCATCATCATTTTGCTGATATTGTGGTCCCCTTTATCCGTAAAATCCCAGGCCAACCCCTTCGGCAATGCGCTTATTCCCGACATGATTGCTGATGCAAGTATCCAGGAAATAAATGGCATATTCTATTGCTATGCAACTACAGATGGTTATGACGATGGCCTCCGTACCTCGGGACCTCCCGTGGTTTGGAAATCTACAGATTTTGTTCACTGGAGCTTTTCGGGGACCTACTTTCCGTCTGCCACCGGGCAGTTGTATTGGGCGCCAAGTAAGGCCATCAGCGCAAACGGGAAATACTATCTTTATCCCACTGTCAACGGATACATGTATGCAGCAGTTGCAGACTCCCCCGACGGCCCATTCCGTTTGGCTACAGGAGCCGATACTTTTATAAAGCCCTACTCACCCAATACACTGCTACAACTAAAAACGCCCAAAGGCCCTACTGGTATCGATGCGGAGATTTTTACAGACGACGACCATAAAGCTTATTTGTTCTGGCAAATGAGGCATGCAGCCCCGCTTAGTGAGGACATGATCACTGTTGACACCAATACTGTTACCATACCAACACCCCGCAGCGGCTATTCCGAAGGGCCCATTTTTTTCAAACGGAAAGACATTTACTATTTTCTTTACACGCTTGGCGGAGACGAAAAGTATCAATACGCTTACGTTTCAGGCAAGGCATCTCCGCTGGGACCGTTCGATGCTCCCAAAAACAACGACATCATCGCCACCACAAATTACGAACGCCAGATCTTTGGTCCGGGGCATGGATGCGTTTTTAACGTTCCAGGTACAGATGATTACTATTTTGCGTATCTCGAGTATGGACGGGGAAGTACCAACCGGCAAACGTACGTCAACAGGTTACGTTTCAATGAAGATGGATCCATTCAGCCGGTCGACCTCACCATGACAGGTGTTGGCGCACTCCATCCGGTGAAAACCGGTGCTCCCAAAAAAGTCATGCAGGCCACCGCATCGAGCACCCGGTCTGAATTGAAAATCAAACCGGCAAAAGATTCCCTGCTTCACCGTGTCGAATATTTCGTGCCCTCCTTTGCTTTTGATGGTTCAAACGGATCTCGTTGGATGGCTTCCCCTGAAGACTCCACAGGCTGGATCATGGCCGATTTAGGTAAAGTCATGAGCATAAAACGCAGCGAGGTTTACTTTGTCCGGCCAACAGCCGGACACGCCTATGTTTTGGAATATTCCACGGATGGCACACACTGGTCGTCTTGTGGTGGTCACAATGATGTTAAAATACAATCCCCTCATTCCGATGCTGTCAATATCAAAACGCGCTTTTTGAGAATTAAAATTACTACTGGAGTAAAAGGTGTCTGGGAGTGGAATATTTATTAAAAGATGGGATTATGAATAATGTCAAGCTATTGATAGTACTCTGGACGTGCCAGCTGCTATGCGTAAATGTATTTGGTCAGCAAACCGGGAAATGGGGAGACCAGGGAGATGGAACTTATATTAACCCCGTGCTGCCAGGCGACTTCAGCGACCTGGACGCGATTCGTGTAGGTAACGATTTTTATGCCATCTCATCCACCATGCAGTATTCTCCCGGAATGGTTGTTTTACATTCAAAGGACCTTGTTAATTGGGAGATTATCAGTCATGTGGTACCGGACCTTACACGCATCTCACCCAATCTCAACTGGGATAAGATGAATTGTTACGGCAAAGGCATATGGGCGGGTTCTTTACGATTCTACAAAAATAAATTCCGGGTATATTTCGGTACTCCGGATGATGGTTTCTTTATGAGTACGGCAGCAAATCCTGCCGGGCCATGGGAGCCGGTTCATCAATTGTGGAAAGTGTCCGGCTGGGATGATTGCTGCTCCCTCTGTGACGATGATGGTCAATTGTATTTTGTTGCTACCAACTATGAAACTGATCCCACAAACAACAAAAAATATAATATCCATGTTTTCAAAATGACACCGGATGGAAAAAAACTGATGATGGAAACGGACAGTATCATCCATCAGTCACATGGAAGTGAAGCAAATAAATTGTACAAGATAAATGGCCTTTATTACCATCTCTTCAGTGAAGTAAAATCAGAAGGCCGGGTTATTATGATGGAACGCTCGAGGAGCATTTACGGACCCTGGGAGATAAAGCAGTTAAACCATGTGAATAAAATGCTGGATAAAGAACCCAACCAGGGAGGTCTTATCCAATTAACCAGCGGAGCATGGTATTTCTTTACGCATCATGGTACGGGTGATTGGGAAGGCCGTGCCGCCAGCCTGCTTCCCGTTACCTGGATAAATGGCTGGCCAATTATTGGAAAGGTGGGGAATGATACCATTGGTTCCATGGTTTGGTCGGGCCGCAAACCAATTCATCTTAAGTCACCTTTGGTAACCATACAAACCGACGATAATTTTAATTCTGCTACCCTCCTTCCTCAATGGGAATGGAATTATCAGCCGAGATCAGATAAGTGGTCATTAACCGACCGTAAAGGATTTTTACGATTGTATGCCTTCAAACCCATTACGGCTGACAATAGGAATATCCTGTTACAGGCAGGCAATACCATTACCCAACGCAGCTTACGCACAACATCCAACGTAGTTACCATTCAGTTAGATATTGATGGAATGCGTAACGGTGAATATGCAGGGCTAACACATTTTTCAACATCGGGTACAAGCTGCATTGGAATAAAGCAGGTAAATAATTCGCGGTACCTGACCTATACACATAATGACCAGGACTCTACCGGCGCAACCCTTGCGGGGCGTACTATCTGGCTTCGGTCTACCTGGAACTACCAGGGTGAGAACAGATATTTTTACAGCGTTGATGGAAAATCATTTTTACCATTCGGAGACGTGACCCGGTTAGCCTGGGGTAGTTACCGCGGAGACAGGATCGGTATTTTCAACTTCAATACCGAATCGGATAGCGGGTTTGTTGATATAGATTCATTCCGGTACCGGTATTCAAAGTAGATCACCTTTCCTCCTACCGTTTAAAAATATGCTGGGAAAACAGATACAGATTGCGATCCCACTCCGTGTTGTCATGCCCGTTAGTACCCACACTCCAAACATGCGGGACAGCTATTTCGTTGAGATACTGATGGGCCTTTTCACTAATCCCGAAAAGGCCGTCTTTATTTCCACAGGCCACCCATAGCAGTTTCAACTTTTCCTGGGCAGTTTTAATATCCGGCACAAATTTGACATCTGTATACATACCACCGAACATATTCGTATTGGGCGCCGAAGAAAATCCACCTATATAGGCGAAAGTTCCCAGGTTATACAAACCTATATTTAACGACTGTCCTCCCCCCATTGACAAACCTGCTATAGCACGATGTTCACGGTCACTGATAGTGTAATAATGTGAATCGATGTAAGGAATGATATCTTTCAATAAATCGGCTTCAAATGGTTTTCTGTAGCCTTCAAAATCATCGGCTCTCCCGGAACGGCTTGCTGTTGCTGTATCTGTCACTGTCAGCTTTGAATCGCAGTTGGGGAAAACCAAAATTACAGGCTGAATTTTACCATCTGCTATCAGGTTATCTACAATGTTATCTGCCTGGCACCATTCTGTCCATTGACGATAGTCTGATCCCAAACCATGCAACAGATATAGCACCGGATATTTCTTGTCTGCCGAATATCCCGGAGGCGTATATACACTCATTTCCCGGCGTTTCCCAAGCGTTTTTGAATCGTATTGAACAACGGCTAATTTTCCGTGAGGTACATTATTACGCTGCACATTAAATCCCGCTGGTGGATCAGGAAACGAAGGAACAGTGTCCGCGTTAAAAGAAACCTTGCCTGTTTGTGCCAGGCAGATATGACTGGCAACAATAAATACAATTAAAACAAATAGATACCTGTTACTCATCTTATTTTTATAATGTTATTTTTATTCGTTCCAAACCAATACGCCTGCTGGTTCCAATACTTTGTCCCCGATTAATATTCTGGCTCCAGCTGGCATTTTCATTTCATAATTATCAGAAGAATAATTGACGGCCACATAGAAACCATCGCGCCAATAAACAAATACGCCGGGAGGATAATTCTCGGTGGTAGCGCCCGCGCCTGTATAGATCTCCCGCAGTATATCTGTCTCCAGTTTAGCATCATCGGTATCCACGCCGATATAGGTAACAGTGCCTTTGCCGATTTTATGCTTCACTACCGCCGCTTTTCCTTTATAAAACTGGTTATCGAATACCGCAAGGGCTGCTGTATTTTTATCAGGGGCGAGTAAGTCGGCCCAATTATTCCAGCTGTAGTGGGTTGACCCCATAAGGATATCACCTTTGGCGCTACCAGAAAGCATATCAGTCGCTTTTACCTGCGCTCCGATGAGCCCGGATATAGGAGCCGCCCATTCGCCTTCCCAGAAATGGCCCATGCGATCTTTGGTGGCCGTGCGGCAGGTAATAATCAAATGGCCGCCGTTGGCTGTATATTCCCGCCATTTATGTACCAGCGCACTATCCACCATTTCGTAGGCAGGAACAATCACAAATTTGTATTTCGACAAATCAGTGGTTTCCGGGATTACGTCTACCGGTGCACCGAATGATTTTGCTATCTCCAGGAATTTAACCGGGTAATTCCATGTATCCCATTGCCAGGTTTGTTTTTGCCGGTCAATCGTCCAGTAATTTTCCAGGTTCCAAAGGATGGCCGTAGAGCGGGCCGCCAGTTTCTGAGGTATTGCAGTATTGGGTTTGTACTGTTTTCTCAGCTCTTTTATTTCCTTCATGAATTGCATGTACTCCTCGCCACCCTGTGAAGGGGTTACGCCATCTGTTTTTATTACGCCGGCATGATACTGTTCCGCGCTATAATTAATCTGGCGGAAGCGGTAGGAGCAGGCCAGCTTTCCGCCTGCTGCGAAGGTGTGATAAAGCCACATACGAACGGTACCCGGCAAAAGCAGCGGGTTGTAGCTCCCCCAGTTCACCGGTCCGGGTTGAATTTCCATCACACCGGATACACCGCCAACTGATTTATAATATTCAGCAGCAAAAAGAATTACTTTACTATTTCCCAAACGGAAGCCCTGGTCCCCTATATTACTGGTGCCACCATTCGGATAGGCGGTGTAAGTAGCAAAGTCGAGTTTACCTGTACGCCTGGGATCTGCTCCTGTGGAAACGGCCGTATAATTGGTGGTAATATATTGGTCTCTTGAGATGTAATTCCGCAGCATACCTGCCTGAAAATCGAGAAATTCACCCTGGACATCTGCACAATAACGTTTAAAATCAAGCAAGGCATGGGGGTTATTGCCCCACCAGCCAACGAGGTTGGTATTTGGAATGATCACCTGGTCAAAGTCATTATACCACTGGCTCCAGAAGGCCGTTCCCCAGGCGGTGTTCAGTGCTTCAATTGTTTTGTATTTTTGTTGCAGCCATTGCCTGAACGCTTCCTGCGAAGATGGGCTGTAATCGGGTTTGGCATCAGGCTCGTTATCGAGCTGCCAGCCAATCACATTTTTATTTGTTCCATACCGTTTAGCCATTTCCGTTACAATGGTGGCTACAAACTTCCGGTAAGCCGGGTTAACGATTGATCCCAATCCGCGTGTGCCTTGCTCCCCACGGATGTAATGGCCATCCATCACAAAAGTTTCCGGGTAATTCCCCCTCATCCAGGCGGGTGTAGTGGCCGACGGCGTACACATCAGCACTTTCAGGTTGTATTTAGTACAGAGATCAATGACCTTGTCGAGCCATGCAAACTCAAATTTACCCTGTTCAGGTTCCATTTTAAACCAGGCAAATTCGGCCAGGTGCACAAATTCATACCCCATGCCGGAAATCTTCTTTATATCCCGCTCCCATTGGTTTTCGTTCCAATGCTCGGGATAATAATAGATACCGGTGGTGATAAGATTTTTTTCAGGAAAGAAGTGGTTCACCTCCTGCGAGGTGGCATTCAATCCTGAAATCAAAATTGTTATAATAACAAGTAGCGAGCGCTTATTCATCTGTAGATCTGTTTTACTAATTTACTACCGAAATTTTTACCGGTTTTGAAAAATTATATTGGTTTCAACACCGCTGCGAAACCGCCGCGGCGAAGCATCTTAACCTCAACGGAACTGGAGCTGTCCACCACCAAATACTGTGTTGACAGCGCTTTATCGTGTATTCCGTCAGTAATGAGTGTCAGCTTATATTTAGTTCCTTCCGGCAGGAAAGCGAAGCGGATCGTTTCCTTCTTCTCCCACTCCTCGCCATTCATGCCACCAATAAACCATGCATTGTTTTTACGGCGGGCAAGCATAATATCTTTACCAGGATAGCCACTAAGCAACCTCGTATCGTCCCAGGCATTCGGAACTTCCTTTAAGAATGTTCTGGCGGCATCCGGTAATTCATAGTAGCCTTCCGGACGGTCGGCCAGGTGCTGAATACCGGATTCAAATACAACACTGAGTGCCAGTTCATGCCCATAGGAGGTAATATGCGGGTATTGGGAATTGGTGAAAGTAACTGGTGTATAATCCATAGGACCAACCACGTTGCGGGTAAAAGGCAGCGTGGTATTATGTTCCGGCGCAGCGGGTGTAAAATCCGGGACATTGTTGTACCATTCAGCGCCGCGTACTGCCTCGTATGTCATCAGGTTGGGATAGGTTCTTGTCCAGCCCCGTGGCACCAGGCAACCGTGAAAATATACCATCATTTGGAATTGAGCCGCATCCTCCAGGATATCGAGATAATATTTAATCATGTCCTGCTTCTCGCTTTCAAAGAAGTCGACCTTGATGCCTGCAACGCCCAGTTTCTTCAACTTCGTAAATTCTTCCACCCGGCTTTCATGCGTCAACAGCTTGTCGCGGGGAGTTGAGGCAACGCCGGTATGAGGACCACCGGAATTGTACCACATCAATGGCTTCACACCTTTTGAATGAATGTATTGAAGGGCATCTTCCAGGCGTCCGCCATTGCTCATCGCATCCCATTCCCAATCGAGCAGGGTATAAGGCCAGTTCATTTCGGCTGCCAGGTCGGCAAAGGCACAAACAATTTTATAGTCCTTTGTGCCATGGTTACTCGACCAATAATTCCAGGAGGCGATTCCTGGTTTAATCCAACCGGTATTTTTTATGACAGACGGGGCAGACACATCATCCACCAAAGTAGAGGCTACTATATCAGCCAGGGTACCAGTAATCATCACACGCCAGGGCGATTTCCACGGCAACGTGATCGTAGGCTGCGATGCTCCCAGTCCCTGTCCATCCCGCGGATCCGGGAAAGTAAGTTTGTAGGTTGCTTCATCAGCTGCATTGCTGAGTTTAGTGCCGCAATAAGTACTGTTTACATCTGCTTCATGCAGCAGGAACCAGCAGGAATTATCTTTTAATTTAAAAAGCGCCGGGTAACACCATTCCTGTTGCTGCACTTTGTTATCGCTCATGGAAGCGTACAACCATTCATTGGCAGCATTCCATTTTTCCATCCAGCGGGTTGTTTCCTTTGGAATGGTGTAAGCAGTCAGTTCATCCTTTACAACAAACGTTCCTTGCTTCTCCGGAAATTCATAACGGAAAGCAATGCCATCGTTATACGCCCTGACAACAATATTCAATTTTGCTTTGGAAGGATTCTCAAAAGAAACCATCACTTCATTGGCAGCATTGGTACAAACAGATTTCTTGCCATGCAACGCAGGGTATTGCTCCCGGATCGAAACAGGTTTACCTGCTTTGAGGAATTTCAGTTCTTTTGAAAAATCCTGGTCACTGCGCGACAGCCCTAAATCAATATGCGGAACAACTTCCGAAACCTTCCCGTTGTTATGGTAAGAGGCTTTAATATACCAGCTCCCAACATCATTATTTTGCACTGAAAATAGTTCAACACTGATTTTCCGGTCCGGCGATTGCACCGTTGTCCTTTGTGCAAATAACGACAGTGAGCAAAGAGAAAAAAGGACAACGGAAACAACCGCAAACTTCATATTCAACATTTCTTTGTTTAATTTTTATTTACCGCCAGCAACAATGGCATCAATCATGCGTTTATCCAGCACCGTGTTATTTCGTCTGTCTAAAGCACCGCCTGTATCCCAGAAAAAGGGCTTCAGGCCGCTGGCAATTGCCTGTTTGGTTACATAAGTGATCCAATAATCCACGGCATCGTTGTGGGTAGCCAGATCTTTGGGAACATTACTACTGCTGCCACGTCTGTAAGCGCCGTACTCGCCCATTATAACAGGGATTTGTTTGTCGACGAACTTGGTTTTCATCTTGCCAAAGGCGGTGTTTACGTCGCCTTCTTCTCCCCAGGTGGAATTCCGGTCAGGTTCAATGGTAGAATGATGTCCTGCCCCCCAATAGTAAAACATTTTACCCCAGGATGCATCGCCTTCCAATAAACAGAACTGGAACGGTGTATAATAATGTATTTCCACCATCATGCGATCTTTCACGGCGTCTGTGGGAAGTGTGTTCATCAGGGTATTGGTTTTATCAATATCCGTTGATGGCCCCTGTACCACCAATACCCTGTAGCTGTTGCGTCCACCGGTGGATCGAACGGCATTGATAAAGGTTTGATGATAGCTGGTGAGTATGTCCATCTGCTCCGCAGTTTCAGCAGGAGGCTCATTAGCGCTGGCAAACATCACATGCTCATCAAAATCGCGCATGGTGGTAGCAATTTGTTCCCAGAATGCTTTTTGTTTGGCATTGACAGAATCCTTTTTTGCACTGTTAATATTGGCATCCAGCCAGCCACCGTCCCAGTGGATGTTGAGTAAAACATACATGTCGTTATTAACACAATATTGAACCACCTCTTTTACGCGGTTCAGCCAGGCATCCTGGATCTTGGCAGTAGTTTTGTCTGAATACTGATTCCATGAAACTGGCAGGCGGATGGCAATAAATCCCTGCTGTTTCACCGCCTGTACATAACTTTCATTGATCAACGGATTTCCCCACGCGGTTTCCCCGCCAATAGCTTCCAGGGTATTGCCAATGTTCCAGCCCAGCTTAAATTTAGCGGCTAACTGCACAGCGTTACTTCCCATGCCGGTTGAATTAGCCGGGGCAGGTGAAACATTGTAGCCCGGATAAATGCCGCTGGCTTGGGTTACTTTAACCCTGCGCGTCTGGCTGGTTCCGGCATTCACCTCCAGCACCACGGAGCGGGGCGCACCGGTGGTATTGGGTACAGTAGTCAACCGGATAGCAGCCTTGCTGCTACCGGTCGACTGACTTACCTGTAACCAGGAAGAAGCGGGATTATTAATATTCCAATTTACATTACTGGCAATGGTTACATCGGAAGTGCCACCATCCGGTTGAAAAGTAACTTCAGATAAAGAAACCGACAATTCCGGCGTAACCGTGCTCTTTTTACTACAGTAGGTAAACATTACCGCGGAAATCATCAATCCGATAAGTCCATACAAATTTCTGGTTTTCATGATCTTGATATTTGGTTAAAATTTATTGATACTATTTTATTTTCACTACCCTGATATTATCTACCGCGGCTTGTAAACCGGAAGCAGAAGGAGACGCAGAAAAGTTTTTGGTATGAATATTTACAGATCCCTTGGCCGAGCTGCCCAGCAAAGTGGTCAGGTCGGCAGCTGCGGTACCTTTGCCTTCATTAGTCCTGAACGTGGATAACGGAATGGTGACTGTATGCCAACCCTTTGTTTTAAAGGGGACAACAGTGCCATCAGCACCCTGCCATGGCTCATAGCGGGCCATATAGTCGAATGAGTTACCTCTTAGTACATAAATAGAGGTGCCGGACCATGCGTTGGGAACATTGATCTCAAACTTAACGGCATATTGATCAATAGGAACGCTTAAACTGTCAACAGGTAGCCACTGTACGTCGTTGGTATTGATACTCCGTTGCCAGTTCCACCAGCTGCCCTCGCCGGCAGGCAGCACATCATTATTTAACACTGCATAACTGCCCCTGTTGCCGGGAAAATTAACACTGCTGTTATCTGTACCGGTACCCCAACTGAAAGTATTTACATTATCAAAATTACAGAGCGCGCCGGTTGTGGGATCGTTTACATTAAAGGTGGTGGAAGCACTACCGGATTTTGTGGTGATCATTACCGGCCCGCCTTGGGAAAGCGTTGGCAGAATGAACCCTATGGCTGTACCATCGACGGCTGTACCATAATCGGTAATTGGTGTACCGGCAAAAGTCAGTTCGCTTATAAAAAACAAATTTAGCCCATAGATATAAACGGAGTCGCCTGCGTTGGCATTTTCATTGGAAATGCTGGTAATAGAAGGCGGTGGCGCCACGATGCCGAATGTAAAAGTGGTGGACCCGTGCCGGGTCACATAGCGGATCGTATTCAGACTCTCTGCGGGCACCGATGGGAATGGTATCACAGCTGGTACCAGTACGGCAGCACTGGTATCTGAAAACATGATGCTGTTGATATTAGCAGGTACGCCATTGAAAGAGATCTGTACAGCATCCTGCAGATTATGCCCCACCAGCACCACCCATTGCCCGGTAGTGAGGGAATTGACAAGCGTATCAGCAGGAGAAGCTGCATAATTTCTAACGCTGGTGATAACAGGAGCTGCTTCAGTTACATCTTTCTTGCAAGCAGATTGCATTAGTGCAAAAACAGCTGCAAGTGCAAAAAACGGTAACCTCCAATAGCGCTGGTTGAATATTATTTTATTCACGGTATAATGTTTTTAGTGGTTCTTAATAATATGACACCGGAGGTTCCAGCAATTTCGGGTTGGCGGTTACCTCAGAAGAAGGTATTGGAAATGTGAAACTTTGAATGGTGGCAGGCGTAATAATACCATATGGATCTCCGGGTGTTATAACACCATTCGAAATGGTAAATGGTGCGCGCTTTTCTCCATTTAATTTGCTGATGGCCTTGACCGGGTTATAATAAGATAGTCTGACCAGGTCTATCCAATATTGTCCTTCTCCCGCCAGTTCAATTCTTCTCTCATTAATGACGGAGTCCATATCTATTCTGGGAGCAGGAGCCATCCCGGCCCTTGTACGAACCTGGTTAAAGTAGAGCAACGCGTCACCGTCGGCACTTGAGGCACTGTTACCAAGTATTGATTCAGCGTAAATGAGGTAAACATCCGCCAGTCTTAATAATGCATTATGCTCTGTAGAGGAAGTCAGGGTCATCGTTGGCGCGCTGTTATCCTTGTTGGTGCCGATAATATGCTTTTTCAACCCGGAGCTACCTGTAAATTTAAACCCTCCGCCTGCTGCATTCAACTCGGGGTAATAGTCGCCGTTAATCATAAAAGTGGCTTTACGCCTTACGGAATCCTTTGTTTTGTAAAGCTGGTACATATCAATGGTCGGGCTAATAGCAAACCAGCCCGCCGAGCCATTGGCAGATATTTCCACCCCTCCCGGAGAATAGACCTGCAA
This sequence comes from Chitinophaga sp. RCC_12, assembly GCF_041360695.1. Taxonomy (NCBI): domain Bacteria; kingdom Pseudomonadati; phylum Bacteroidota; class Chitinophagia; order Chitinophagales; family Chitinophagaceae; genus Chitinophaga; species Chitinophaga sp. RCC_12. The sequence continues at coordinate 317,117 of NZ_JBFUPS010000003.1, read as the reverse complement.
CATATTTCCCTCCACCCAACCTCCTCCCGGCGCCCACTGCAATGCAAACAATGACTCCGGATTGTCGTTAAACTGGGTTTTGAACAGGTCGGCATAATTTTTTACCAGCGCGAGGCCGCTCTTCTTACACACATTTCCGGCGTATTTCTTTGCACTGTCCAGGTAAGCCTGGTTCCTGGTGCCTCCCTGCTGATTTAACCCGGCTACCGTCAGATAAACCTTGCTTAACATGCCTTGTGCCGACCAGGTAGTTACCCTTCCGGCAGCATCAGCAGCGGGGAGATGGCCGGCTGCAAAAGTGAGGTCATTGATCGCGAATTTATATACGTCTTCCGTTTTTACCCGGTTGATCAACGGAGATACAATCAGTTCGCTGTTATCTTCAATAACGGGTACCGCGCCCCATAACACCGCCAGGTTATAATAGGCAAATCCACGTATAAAACGGGCCTCAGCAATAGCCGCATTTTTGTCCTTATCAGGAATGGAAGCCGGCGCCTTTTGGGTGATGGCATTGATCGTAACATTACAGTGTGCAATGATATTATACATCCCTTTCCAGTTGGAAATCATGATGCCGTTTAAGCCGGTAACGGTGAAAGTATTCAACTGCACAGCATCTCCCCAGTAACCAACCGCCATATTTCCACTCAGCACTTCGCCAACAGGCAAATAACAATTGTAGTTCCAGTCAGCCCAGGGCGTACCAGCATATAATGCAGCTGTTGCCAACCTGAGATCACCAGCCGATTGATAAAAATTATCCGCACTTATCTGCGACAGGGGCGGACGATCCAAAAAACTTTTGGAGCATCCTGTTATAGCTATCGTAGCTATCAGGAAGACAATTATTTTATCCAATATTGATCTCATAACTATTTATATTAACAGATGAATATTTTATTTAGTCAGTTTAATGTTCGCACCAATGGTAAACACGCGGGGCTGCGGATAAAAGCCGCCATCAACACCAGCGCTCAGCGGGTCCCACGATCCGATCTCCGGGTCCATTCCCTTATAGTTTGTAATGATAAAGGCGTTTGAAACATTGAAATAAATTCTCAGGTATTTGATGCTGGCTTTATTGATCAGCTTTTCGGGGAAGGTATATCCCAAAGAAATATTCTTACATCTCAAAAAACTTCCGTCTTCTACAAACTTGTCAGAATTCCTGTTATTATCATTGGTATTATCATTCCTGATTCCGACAATTCTTGTTTCCGGGTTAGTTACCTGTATATTATTAATATCAGTGGCGCTGCCTTTTGGGTCAATCAGGGTTAATTTCGCATAGTCGTTTAACGCCTTGAAATAACCAAAGCTGGTACCCGGAAATTCCCCATTTACGCGAAGCTGGTTAAATACTTTATTGCCAACGTTGGCCGCAAAAAATATATTCAAATCCACATTCTTATAGGAGAAAGTATTATTGAAACCAATCTGGTATTTAGGTATGGGGGAACCGAGAAACGTTTGATCAGATTCATTTATAACGCCGTCACCATTAAAATCCTTGAATTTCAGATCACCATACCAGATGCTTCCACCGGCAGCTCCTACCGACAGTGGTACGCCATTTTTAGTGGGCAATGCGTGGGTTTCAAAATCTTTTCTCGTAGCAAACACACCTCCGTCAATAACATAGCCGTAAAACTCGCCGATAGATCTGCCCACTACCGTTTTGCTGTACTGCCTGTTCAATGAAGCGCCATCTGTATTGAGTTTAAGCACTTCATTGATATTGCGGGAAACTGTCAGATCAGTTTTCCAGGTAAAGTTTTTGGTTTTAATACTGGTTGAACTGATCCTGAAATCAAAGCCCTTGTTATTAACAGTACCTACATTGACATACGGCGCTTCCATGGCGCCTGGCGAGTAACCAATCGCCGTTCCGGAATACAGCGGTAAAGGGATCTGCAAAACAAGACCGTCGGTTTTGCGGTTATAAAAATCAACAGAGAAATTCAATCTCCAGTTAAAAAGTGTTCCTTCCAGCCCGATGTTGGCATACTTTGTTTTTTCCCATTGTACATAAGGGTTTCCCACGTTCTGGGTAAGCTGGGCGATGCCCGTTAGCCCCGTAGCCACCGTAGCCAGTGTGGAGGTATAGGCATAATCCCGGATATTCTGGTTATTTGTTAACCCATACCCCAGGCGCAGCTTTAATTCATTAATATCTTTAACAGACTGCAGGAAATTCTCCTTATTCAATTTCCAGGCAAATGCTCCTGAGTAGGTATTCACCCAGCGGTTTTCAGGGGCAAACTTTGAAGAGCCGTCTGCCCGGAGATTGGCAGTAAACAGGTACTTATCGTTGAGGCCAAAATTGATACGGCCAAAGTACGATTCCTGGGCGCTTTGCCCTTTGGAGCCGCTATTGGTGGCGGTGGTTGGATCACCGCTGCTGATTACCTGCACATTATTTGAAGGGAAATTTGTTCTTGCAGCAGAAGAACCTTCATTTGTACCGAGTTGCGCTTCATGACCCAGTAACACATTTACATTGTATTTATCTTTAAACAGATGTGAGTAGGTAAGGAAGTTCCTGATGGTGGTAAACAAATTTTGCGAAAAATTATAAGACCCGCTGTTGGTATTATTTTTTACAAGACCAAATGTATAGGTAGGATTAAACCGGTCTTCCGTTGCCATGGAAAAACTTCCTGTTGCTTCATTCCGGAGCGTGAGATCTTTGGTAAAAGCAATTTCTGCATATAAATTACCATAAAGCTGGTTTCTTTTTGCCTCGTCTTTATTAATGAGGGCGATCGCATAGGGGTTCACGGTACTGTTCACCCATCCATTGGGGTTATAGGCTCCACCCCAGCTGCCATCCTCATTCTTTACGGCGATGTCCGGTGTCTGGCTTAATGCGGTATTAATTACATTGGAGCTGGTTGAATTTACATTTTCCTTGATATTCACCAGTTGCAGGCTGGTACCGATCTTTAACCAATTGGTTGTTTTATTATCGAGATTCAACCTTAATGAAATCCTCCGGAAATTGGATCCAAGCGCGATACCCTCCTGGTTAAAATAGGAACCCGACAGCAGGTATTGGGTTCTTGTATCTCCACCGCTAATGGATAAAGTATGGTTAGACATCGGGGCATTTCTGAAAAGCTCTTTCTGCCAGTTGGTACCTTCGCCCAGGTATTTTGGATTTACAAATTCAGGCCGGGTATCAAATCCCCATCCTAACCCTGTATTCCTCTCATTTATAAAGGTTGCATATTCCCTTAAATTCATTACAGGTAACCTTTTAGGAATTTGCTGGTAGCCTGTATACATTTCATAAGAAATGCTTGGCGGAGCAACCTGTCCCCTCCTGGTGGTGATTACTATCACGCCATTTGTTGCCTGTGAACCATAAATGGCCGTGGCAGATGCGTCTTTCAATACATCAATGGTTTCAATTTCAGAAGGATTGATACCTGCCAATGGATTCACACCTGCGCCCAATGTGGCGGTGCTGCCAATAATGATCCCATCTATCACATACATAGGCGAACCTCCTCCAAAAGAAGACAAGCCACGGATCTGTACAGATACAGCTCCGCCTGGTTGACCTGATATTTGCTGAACTACCAGTCCGGGCACCTTGCCCTGCAAAGCCTGGTCAAAGGTTACCGGCTGTGTTTTACGGATCTCGTCACCGGAAACAGAAGATATGGCGCCGGTAACATCCGGCCGCTTTACTTTGCCGTACCCGATTACCACCACATCCTCCAGTTGTGAAATATTCTCTGTCATTTCTACTTCAAGGGAAGCAGTTTTAGCCACCACTTCTTTTTTCTGGTAGCCTATCATTGAAATTATCAATGTGCTCCCCGGGGAAGCGTCGATCGTAAACTTTCCCCCTCCGTCAGTAATAGTGAAGTGGCTGGTGTTTTTTAAGGTAACAGTGGCGCCCGGAATGGGGGTGGAATTACTTTTACTGATGATTCTACCACTTATTTTTATTGTTTGCGCAGAGAGGTTTAGGGTGGAAAGGAATCCCAAAAGAATACCCAATAGCGGTAGTATTCGCAAGCGAATCATTTTGGTTGAATTCATTTTTCTAATTTTAACGTGGGTAGATGATGATCCTCGCAGTCGTTTTCAGCGAGGATGATGTTTCATAAGGCTAAATGTGATCGGGGACGACTTCTGCTTTAACTGTTCGAGGCAAACGAATTGGCAGAAGTATCATAACGCTGAACAGGTTATTGGGATCTGCAAAGTTTACAGGAGGGCCTGCCAATAAGTCCCCAAACGGGACATAAGCCGGCATGCGAGGCGGCAGCAATTGTAGTTTCATATACGTGGATTAAATACTGTAAAGCTATGGCTATGTTAGTTGAATCAGGGGGGCCATTTGATTCAACCAAGGGGCACAAATGTTACAAATGACTGAATATCACTGCTGTATTTTTGACAGGCGAGGCGTTAGAGACTTTTGTTTTTAAGATTTGCCACGTATTCGGAAGGGGTAGTTTTGAACTCCTCCTTGAATAACTTACGGAATACTTTCGGATTATTGAACCCGACCTGATAGGCAACTTCAGAAATGGACATCCCGCTTTTGTCCAGCAATTGAACGGCTCTTTTCAAACGGATGGAACGGATAAAATCCAATGGCGACTTACCGGTTAACGAATGTATCTTTCTATATAAAGTAACCCTGCTCATATACATCTCTTTACTGAACTCATCCACAGAAAACTCCGGGTTGTCTATTTGCTTTTCAATAATTTCCAATGCCTGTTGAAGGAATTTTTCATCTACGGGCGTTATGGTCACTTCTCCGGGGTTGACTTCAATCTGCTTCTGAAACCGCTTTTGCAATAATTTCTGCTGGGCCAGCAGATTATTGATGCGGGAAGCCAGGATCTCAAAGGTGAAGGGTTTGGTAATGTAATCGTTTGCACCTGCTTTCAAACCTTCCAGTTGTTTTTCCTCACTTCCCATGGCGGTAAGTAAAATAATGGGAATATGGGCAGTGAGTGTTTCGTTTTTAATTTTCCTGGCAAGTTCAACGCCGTCCATTAAAGGCATCATGATATCGCTTACTACCAGATCGGGGTTTAACAGCTTTATTTTCTCCCAGCCTTCCTTTCCATTTGTAGCTTCCTCAATATGATATTGCCCTTTCAGGTTATCCTTTAAATAAAAGCGCAGGTCTTCATTGTCTTCCACTATCATTATCGTCTTCTTCTTATCCCCTTTTTTACTTTCCTCCGCCATTATTTGCTCCGTTTCGCCTGAAAACGCGGGATTGGGTGGGATCCGGGGGGAAGAAACATATATTTTTCTTGCAGGAAGCAATACCGTAAAACAGGTTCCCTGATCCGGTTCACTTTTTACGGTGACGATGCCGTTGTGCAATTTTACAAACTCTTTTGTGATGGCCAGGCCGATGCCGGTTCCCTGGTTTACCATACTTTCCGGCACATCCGTCTGAAAAAAACGTTCAAATATCTTTTCGTGCTGATCGGCCGGAATACCAATACCAGAGTCTTTTACCTCGATAGCAAGTGTTCCATCGGAGTCATTATCCGCCGGCTCCTTATAGATCAGACCAACACTCACCGTCCCGCTGTCATAAGTATATTTAAAAGCGTTGGACAATAAGTTGAATAAAATCTTTTCAATTTTATCTTTGTCAAAATAAATTTCGAGGCTATCCGTGTCAGACGAGAAAGAGAATTGGATCTTCTTTTTCTCTGCAATATCTGTAAAAGAATAACTGGTTTCCCTGCAAAACCTGACAATATCGCCTATGGAGGGATGCAACTTTACTTCCTGCACCTCCATCTTCCTGAAATCGAGCAGCTGGTTCACCAGGTTTAATAAGCGTTTGGCATTACGCTGTACCAGCCCTAATTGCTTTACCTGCTCTTCATCTGCCGTATTTTTAATGATCTTATCCAATGGAGCAATGATCAGGCTTAACGGTGTGCGGAACTCGTGACTTACATTGGTGAAGAACTTTGTCTTTAACTGTTCCAGCGTATGCGCTCTCTCCGCTTCCCTGCGCTGTTGCTGCACTTCAAAACGCATACGTATGCGGTCTAATGTAATGCGCCGGATAAGCAGGAACAACGCCGCGGCGATCAACAGATATATAATATAGGCAACAGGTGTCCTCCAAAAAGGGGGTTCAATATTGATCTGCAACGTTTTTACGTCACTCCATAGGCCGGACCTGTTCAAAACTTTTACCTTGAAAACATAGTGGCCGGGATTCAGATTTGTATAAGTGGCTCTCCGCTGGTTACCATCTGCATATAACCAGTCTTCATTAAACCCTTCCAGCATATATGCATATTTGTCATATGCGTTATGAGAAAAATCGAGCGCAGCAAAGTCAATGGAGAAAACATTTTCCCTATACTTCAGATCAATATGCTGAAGCTGGGATAAAGAACGTTTGAGCAGCACCCGGTTATTGACCAGCTCACCGGGTTCAACATCTTTATTTAATATCTGAAAACCGGTGAAAACAATTTTAGGATGATAAACGGGTTTACCAATAGCAGCTGGATTGATAATATTAAAGCCAGAAGGGCCGCCAAAGATCAATTCACCGGTCTTCGTTTTTAGCGCTGCATTATCATTGAATTCGCGGTTCTGCAGGTTGTTGGTGGCATCATAGGTAACCACAGAAATAACCATATCCTTATTTTCCTGGTGGGGAGTAACGTTACATAACCCGTTAGGTGTGGATATCCAAAGCGCGTGGTGATTATCTTCCAGGATATTCAGGATCATATTATCAGGAAGTCCGTTGGACATGGTGAATGTATGAAACTCCTTTTTTTGTTCATCAAACAAATTCAATCCCTCCCTGGTTCCTACCCAAATCCGGCCTTTACTGTCTTCCAGAAGACAGATAATCCCATTATCACTTAAACCATTTTTTTTATTTGTTACCAGGTAAAAAACACTGGTGGTTTTATTCTTTTCCATAACAGCAATACCGTAAGCTGTACCAACCCATAAATTCCCCTTTCTATCATGCATAATAGCAGAAACATAATCGGAAAGTAAAACTCCCCGCCCGGCGTTATAATGGCTAAACTGGTTTGTTCTTCTGTCGAAACGATCCAGGCCGCCACCCAAAGTGCCGATCCATAAGTTCTGATCCCTGTCTTCAAATATCTCCCAAACCTTGTCATCTGCCAGACTTGAGGAATCATTATCATTATGCCTGAACCGGGTGAACTTCTTTCCATCAAAACAATTGAGGCCACCCAGGTAAGTTCCGATCCAGAGAACATCTTCATGATCGATCCATAAGCTCACAATGACGTTGTTGCTCAGGCTGTTTTCATTTTTTGGATCGTATAAGTATTGTTTGAAAGTATTATTCTTCCTGTCAAAATAAATCAGGCCACCGCCATTGGTACCGATCCAGATGTTACCTGCCTTGTCTTCAACAAAACGGTTTACATCATCGAATTGCGGACTTTTTTCATTTTGTTCCTGGTGATGGTAATATGGAAACTGAACGATGTTGCTATTATAATAATTTATTCCCTGCTTGTAAGTTCCCAGCCATATAATCCCCTGATCATCTTTATACAAGGTGGTGATACTGTTCTGACTGATGCTCTTGGGATCATTGGGGTTGTTCAGCAGATAACTGGTTTTGAACCCGTTCTTTTTGTCGATCAACGTTACTCCTCCGTGATCGGTTCCTATCCAGATCAAACCATTGCTATCCTGTACAACCTGGCTTACCAGTTCTGCATTCAATCTCGCCGGATAAGAATTCTTATCAAACTGTTTGATAGTATTATCTTCCGGGTGAAAAAGAAAAATTCCGAAGTTGTAACTCCAAAGCCAGATATCATTATCATGATCTATAAAAAGATGATAGGGGTTATTAGCTTTATTCTTTTTCAGTAAAGCATTGGTAGAAAAAATTACTTTATCCAGCTTTATATCATATTCCTGCAAAAAACCTGATTGGTATACCAACCACAACTTCCCATCCGATGTTTCACTGACGGAAGTAATTTTCCCGGAAGCCGGCGGTGCTTTCTGATTAAATGGTTTTACAATTTTATCGTTTGCTGAATACAGGAACAAACCCTTATCATCATACAGGAACCAGTACCTGTTATTGTTCCCCTTCACTATATTGGTAACACCACCAGATGGCAAACCGATGGAATGCAGATAGTCATCAGCGTTGTCATTAAATTTCTCGGTATCGGGGTTATAAATACAGGGCCCACTCACGGTCGATAGCCACATTTTCCTGTCCGGAAGCTCATAAAGTGACAGAATATTATTGTCCCTTATTGAAGAGCTGTCATTGTGATCCTTATGAAATATCCTGCAGAAATATCCGTCATAACGATTAAGTCCATATGCAGTGGCAAACCATAAAAAACCATCCCGGTCTTTTAGCACTGCATTTACCTGGTTATGCGACAGACCTGTATATGTATTGAGCTTCGAAAAATTATAATGCTCGCTTTGCGATAAAACAACAAGAGACTGCAGTAGCAAAACAACCCCAAAAAGGTAACGCATTACTGTAGGTTTTAGATAAAAAGTTTACGCCGTCAGACATTCATACACTTGCGGCTGTTGCGGCTGCCTGATAACGTATTTGCTCTTACAAAAGCAAAAGGTAATTCATTCCTGTGAGACAGACCCGATTTGGCAAAAACGGCAATAACCACGATGGTGATTATTGCCGTTATCTTTTCCAGGACCATGACTTACTTTTTCAACAGGCGTATTTCATACACAGGACCTGCAATTGATCCCTTATCCGCCAGGAATTTAATCCGCATAGATCCATCCTCCGCATAATTAATATCCGTAGGCAGTTCGTAATCAAGGGTATAAAATGTATCGCTCTGCCCTTCCCGGAGATCGACCTTAGCCAGCTCCCGGTCGTTCACCCATATGGAGAACTTATGATTAAATTCTTTCCCGAAATAAGTAACACGTATTTTCTTACCCGTCTTGTTCTTATCTGTTAATTTATAACTGAACCACTCTCTCGCTGACCGCCAATGCCTGTTAAAGCTAACACCGGCAAAGGAACTCTCGTGTAAGATGGCATGGTCTGATTCGGGTTGCTGTTCTCCTGCCGCGATCACATCGATCGTATTGGCAGCGAGGCTTGCTTCCAGCGAATCTTCTTTAGCCAATTTTGATTGTAAAGCCGCAAAACCGCTGCTGGATTCTTTTCGCCAGTATACGATATAGCGGGCATCCTGTATTTTATAAAACGGCACCAGCTTCAAATCCTTATACTTTGCAGGATAAATTATTTTTTCAGCCGTAAAAGACATGGGCGCATGCTTGTCCTCCTCAATCATAGCAGCGTCGTTTGCGGCATCGCTTACAAAAACAGGCATATCTGTCATTTTGTATAGCTCACCACCGGCAATGTGCCCCATCCTGCTGTCGTCGGCCTCGCGTGATTTCTGGAAAAGCGTATCAATTACAGCAGCCAGCAGGATTGGTCCGTGCAAAACAGCTTCATAGGGAGATCCGTCTGGAAGCGCTTCCGTGCTGGTTTGCATAGGCGTCTCCACTGTAATAACATCTCCCTTCTTCCATTTCCGTTTTAAATTTATGTAAGATGAAGGCTTACCGTTGACGGCTACGGATGCACCATTGATCTTTACTTTCAGTGCGCCTTCTTTTACCCACGAAGGATACCTGATGTTCAGATCAAAACTGTTCTTATTAACACTCACTATTTTCAGCGTGGTAGTAGCCTGTTCAGGAAACGCAGTTTCCTGCCTTACCTGGAGCCCCTTATCTTTCCACTTGAGTTCAGATGGAATAAAGAGGTTAACAAAGAGCTGGTTATCAGAATGGGTGTAAATCATCTTTCCATATTTGGCGTGATTTTCCAACCCGCTGCCTACGCAGCACCACATACTCGTTTCCGGCTGAGAGTAAACCCTGTAATGACCGGGGCGCATGGGCGTAAAATAAACAAAGCCTCCCTTTCCGGGACGCTGGGTAGTTAGAATATGGTTGTACAAAGCTTTTTCGTAGTAATCAATATAAGCCACGTCCGGATCTGATAAATATAAATCCTCCGTAAGCTTGAGCATATTGTAAGTATTGCAACTTTCCGGTCCCTCTACGCTGGACATCATGGTGGAGAAATCATTAGAGGGATTAAAATGCTCCCTGACGCTATTCCCTCCTGTTGCTATAGTGCGGTGATGCACCACCGTTTGCCAGAAAAACTCCGCGGCATGGTTATAAGCGGTATCTCCACTATAATCGGCGATCCGTTTAAACCCGATTATTTTGGGTATCTGCGTATTGGCATGTAAGTTATCCAGCTTATCCTGGTCCCTTTCCAGGGGCTGCAAAATAGCCTGGTGGGAAAAGCTGTAAGCTGCGTCCAGGTATTTTTTATTGCCGGTAATGCCGTATACATCCGCCAGCACTTCATTGACACCACCATGTTCATTTCCAAGCAGCTCCTGCATCTGCTCCCTGCTAAGTTTAGCAGTCATTTCACAAAACCAGTCTGCAAACCGGACCAGCATCTCACCGGCGGTTTTATTGCCTGCATACCAGTAAGCATCACGGAGGCCTGCAAAGACTTTATGTATATTGTAGAAAGGCACCCATTTCCGCTTATAATCCGCGAAATTTCCTTCCAGTACTTCTTCCCAAAGTTTTCTACTGCCCGGAACGCCGCCCAGGTAACCATTGGCGTTTTTGTCCTGGCAAAGTTTCAACTCACCTATCATATAATCCAGGCGGCCGGACATTCTTTTATCACCTGTGGAGGCATACATCATGGCTAACGCAGAAAGATAATGCCCGCAGATATGCCCATCCAGCCCCGAGCTCTCCCAGTTTCCATAACTTCCGGATTTTTCCGGAAGACCGGCTTCCCTGCGAAACGGCGCCAGCAGCTTGTCCGGGTTTAAGGCAAGGATATAATTAATGTCTGTTTGCTCCTGCTCTTTGAAAATGCCGGGGAGCAGCCGGACATCATTTAAAGAAAAAAATTCCAGCGCTTTATGGCTTTGCGCATGTATGGACAATGGAATTATGAAAATCAATAACAATATACGTTTCATAAAAAACACTTAAAATTTCCCGTGGACAGAATTTTAATAAGTGTCAAAATAACAATAATAATTGTTAAAACCAATGCCTGTTTTATATTAAGAGGAAATTAAATCTGTAATTACTCCAGTTCTATAATCGCCTTAATGACCCCATTAGCCGGATCCAGTAACCCTTCAAATTCACCGGTAATATTTTCAAACGCTATACGATGCGTGATGTAATTGGCAGGCTGCACCCATCCTTTTTTAATAGAGGCGATGACATGTTCAAAGTCTTCCCGCGTAGCATTACGGCTGCTCATTAATGTGGCTTCCCGTTTGTGGAATTCGGGGTGACTGAAACTGATCTCTCCTTTTTGCAAACCAACAAGCACATATCTGCCGCCATGCGCTATATACTGAAAGCTGTTATTGATCGCCTTTAAACTACCTGTGGCATCTATTACTACTGCAGGCATATCGCCGTTCGTTATAGCAGCCAGTTGCGCCGATACATCTCCGGTGGATACGTTTATAACATGCTCAACGTTCAGCTTTTCTTTACAAAACTCCAGTCTTTTTGCATTCATATCCATGGCAATCACCTTCCCGCCTGCAATACGGGCAAATTCCATGATCCCTAATCCAATAGGGCCGGCGCCAATAACCAATACAAACTCACCGGGCTTTACCTCCGCCCGCCTGATACTATGCGCCCCGATAGCCAGCGGCTCCACCAACGCCAGGTCGTCGTAGCTCAGTCCTTCCCCATGTATTAACGAATAGATGGGCACATTCAGGTATTCCGCCATTCCTCCATCTATATGAACGCCACAAACATTAATTTTAACACAACAATTCGGTTTTCCAGACCTGCAGGCAACGCAAACTCCACAGTTAAAATAGGGGATAAACGTTACGATCTCCCCATTTGCAAACCCTGCTGCTCCATTGGCTTCCACTAATTCTCCCGAAAGCTCATGCCCCAAAACACGTGGATAATTAAAATAAGGTTGTGTTCCTTCGAACGCATGCAGATCCGTACCGCAAACGCCAATTCTGCGGATCCTGATCTGGGCATAGCCCTCCCCGGGCAGCGATCGGCTTCCTTCTTTAAGCGTTAATTTCCCGGGTTCATCACAAACTATTATTCGCATATCAATTTTTTAAAGTTGAAATATCTGTTCCATCATCACCCATTTTTCTTCTCCCTTTGCCCAGGGCAAAGGTTGCTGAAACTTCCACATTAACTGCTCCCATTCCTGCACTTTGGGATTGGCAGCATCCGAAGCATTTTTTGCTGTCTCATTATAGAGATCATTGGTTTCCATGATCATCATCAGGCGGTTACCTGTTCTGTAAATCTGCATGTCCACGATCCCTGCATCAAGAATGCTTTTTCTTACTTCCGGCCAACCGTTTCCGGCCCTATGCCAATAATCGTATTCTGCAATCAGCTCCGGATCATCCTTTAAATCAAGGGCTAAACAATATCTTTTCATAGTGCTAATTAACTTTACAAATAGCTGGCAGCATAGGACTGGTCAATCAGTCCACGCTTTTCCATTTCTTTCCAGAACCCTTCCGGGATGATGGAGTGGGGCAATGCAACATTTTGTGCTACCCTTTCTGCCTGTGTTGTATTCAAAGCGATACTCCTTACACCGGGTGCATTCATGCCAAAAACTGCGCAGGCGGCTACCGGTTTTATTTTATAATCCTGGCACAACTGGTAAAACTGCTGTCGCCAGTGGTATAAATCCTTGTCTTTTTCCGGATCTGTTAACTGATAATTATAATAAGCAGATCCTGTTAGAAAACCTCCGTTAAAAACAGAAGAATTTATGACGGTGATGCCCTGTTGCTCAAGTTCCAGCATAAAATCCACCAACGCCGTGGGATGACTGTGAATAGTCATGCTATTCGCAATCATTACCCAGTCGAGCTTTACATCCTTAACTATCCGGGCTATCACCCGCCAGTCTTTTGCCCCCACGCCGATAGCCCTCACCCTGCCCGCGGCTTTTAATTCATGTAAAGCACGGTAAGCATCCAGTATATCCTGGTAGCGTTGCTTTTGCTCCTGCTCATCCTTTGATGCAGCGAGGTATTCATCGGGATCATGTACAGACACCAGCTGCGCATGATAGTTACCGAGCAGTTTATTTCCCTGCTCATAGCATTCCAGGATACCATCGTAGCTTATATGCTGAATGGCATCATGTTCCAGGTTTTTCCATATCCCGGGTTCAAAAGTGGGTTCGGCTGTTTTTAATTCCGTGCGCAACCAACCCAGTTTGTTGCTGATCAGCACATCCGAAGGACTGATCTTCAATTGTTCCAGGCTGCGGCCCAGCGCCTCCAGTGCCAGGCCGGCGCCATACTTACCGGCGGAATCAAATACAACCGGCGTTGGAGAGTGTTTGATGCTCTCCTTAACGATAGATAACTTCACTTCATCCGGTAGCGCCACATATAAATTTCCTAACCCGCTGGTACCAAAAATAACTTTGGGCAATATGAGTTCCTGCATATAAAAGCCACTTATTTTCAAAGAATAGTTGAAACAGATAATTGCTCCTGCTTCATTTTTACCAGGTGACCTTTAAATCCAAAATAAGCCACCACCGCGAAACAGGCCAATGGCACTGCGTAACCATATTGAATGTTGCCGGTTACATCGCTTATATAACCGAATATCCTCGGTAAAACGGCGCCTCCAACAATAGACATAATGATTAAACTACTTCCAAATTCTGTATCGCCGCGTAATTCCTTTATGCCCAGCGCAAAAATGGTGGGGAACATAATAGACATAAAAAAGCAAATACCAATAACCGCATAAACAGTGATGATGCCGGTTCCCCAGATGGCGATCAAACAAAGCAGCATACTGATGACTGCATATACCGCCAATAGCCTGGCGGAACTATAGTATTGCATTAAATAAGTACCGATAAATCTTCCTATTAAAAATGCCAGTCCGCATAACCCTAAATAATCAGCGGCCTTTACCTCCGATATACCTGCTGCCTTTGGTGCGTATAGAATAAACAAACTAAACACACATACCTGGGCGCCCACGTAAAAGAATTGCGCCACAACACTCCAGGTTAAATGACGGTGTTTAAACGCGTGAAAAATATTCTTACTGGCCACATGGCCTTCGTTTGTTTGAATAGCCGGCAAACGGGTAAAGGCAAAAATGACAGCTATTAATACCAGCACGCCACCGAGAATAAAATAAGGCATTTTTACGGTGGCCGCTTCCGCGGCAAGGGCCAGCTTCCGGCCTTCTTCCGTCATAGTACTTAACTGCGCCGCTGTGTAGCCTTTGGTAAGTATCACACGCGCACCAATCACGGGCGCAAGCGTAGTAGCCAGGCCATTAAATGATTGTGCAAGATTAAGCCGTTGAGTAGAAGTGGCAGGATCTCCGAGTGAGGAAGCATATGGATTCGCCGCCGTTTCCAGGATGGTTAATCCGCAGGCGATTATAAACAACGCTATGAGAAAAAACGCATACTGCTGCGTATTGGCGGCCGGAATAAATAAAAATGAACCCAATGCAAACACCAGCAAACCGGTGATAATGCCCGCCTTATAGCCATATTTTTTCATGATAAAACCGGCCGGCAGCGCCATCAGGAAATAAGCGATGAACACAGCAGAATCAACGAGCGTAGCCTGAACGGTTGTCAGCGTAAATGATTTCTGCAAATGCGGGATAAGTATGGGATCCAGGTTATGTGCAAAGCCCCATAAAAAAAACAAGCTTGTAATCAATATAAACGGGAAAAGAGTATGGGACTTTGCCATATGAACGTCTTAAATTTTACAGGTAACTGTTGAGTGAAAAAACATCTATACAATCGCACCTTCAATTTTTAACACAAATGCCTCTTTGCACGGCGGTTGTTCCGGCAACTGCACCTTCAGGCCTTCGGATGTTTGTTCAAAACTCAGCCTGTCATTTCCCAACAGGCTTACCTGGCTTACTTTTCCAACCTGACCATTCGCTAATGTTTTAACCAATGCAGTTTTATCTGCCGGCCAACCCAGCATCACCGCATAAAGCGTTTTGCCTTTCGCTGTAAAACGAATATCTCCCGGTCCAAATGGTTTGCCCTTTCCTTCGTTAAAGCCCTGTGCGCTCAAAGCTACCACCGATTCCATGGCAGGCCCTTCGCCAAATACTTTCCAGGGACGGGTACTGTAAATGGCTTCGCTGTTGACCTTCATCCATTCTGCCACTTGTTCCACTACAGCCTGTTCTTCACTATCGATGCTGCCGTCACCGCGTACAGGCACATTCAGCAAAAGGTTCCCGTTCTTACTTACTACATCGGCAAGCGTATGTATCACCGTTCTGGCGCTTTTATATCCTTTGTTATCATACAAACGGCGATCGTAGTGCCACCCGCCAATACAGGTATCCGTTTGCCAGGGCAGGGGCTCTATCTGGTTACTTTGTCCACGCTCAATATCCCAGATCATGCATTTGCGTTGTTGTTCGTCCAACATTTTACCGAACAACGCGGCCTGCAATTTTCCGTGTTTTTTGATACTGGTGTTATAAAGATGTGCTGCTACTCTTAATCCGGCATCACTCACTGGCCAAAGCGGCAGCGCATTATCGTCAAAATAAACGAGTTCAGGACCATACTTGTCGATGAGGTCAATAGTCCGGTTTACAAAATTATCGCAGTACGCCTTGTCAGGCACGCTTGCACCATTCCCCCAATACCAGCGGTCGCCCATACTGCCATCATTCAGGCTGTCCTTACTCAACGCATGATTTTGGGCATATAGTTCCTGCGGATCATAACCATTCCACCATTTATTGCTGCCATCGGCTTTCGTCAGTTTGCCATCATAAGGCACACCTGCATAAGGACCGGATTTGTCGGAACGCTGCGCCACCTCATACCAGGTCCACGCGTGGGAGGCATGAACCGTTACGCCAAAGGGCAGCCCCTGTTCTTTCGCTGCTTTTGCCCAGCCTCCGATAAGATCTTTTTTGGGTCCCAGTTTAGTGGAATTCCACTTGTGATATTTGCTGTCGTACAGATCAAAATTATCGTGGTGATTGGCCATGGCCATAAAATATTTGGCGCCGGCTTTTTTGTATAAGGCAACCAGTTCTCCCGGGTTCCAGTTCTCCGCCTTCCAGTCGTTTATGACATCCTTAAAACCAAATTTTGAAGGGTGTCCATATTTCTGCAGATGAAATTTATACTGATCGCCACCTTCCTGGTACATACCACGGGCGTACCAATCGCCGCGTTCCGGCTGGCATTGCGGCCCCCAGTGCGCCCAGATCCCAAACTTTGCATCCCTGAACCAATCTGGTACCTGGTATTTCCCCAGTGAATCCCAGGTAGGTTGAAATGGACCGGGCGCCATACGTGGAATAGACTGAGATGTTAACAAACGGTGAGCATAAAGATTAGATAGATATAAAGATGACAAACCTGTAGCCAGGCCCTTTATCAGCGTTCTTCTTTTCATGGAATTTATTTTTTATTAGCTCAACACAAGCCTTTAATGGCAAATGATATCGATAAATCAAACTTACTCCGAAATACTTACCAAACATTTGGCTTAATAGGACTTTTCTTTATACAAAACCGACTATTTGCTTATTATTGCGGTGGTGAAACCGAAATATTGGGAAAAACAGGATACCGGAAAAGTGAAAGCAGCTTTCCCCAACAGGCCATTCAACAATTAATTGCACGGTATGATTAAAAGAGCGCTAAAACATACATTCACGTTATTGAACGTTGATCACGTAAAGCTCGACTCCAGGTGGAATTACAAAAATGTGATCAGCCCGTATTTCAGGCTATATTATATCGACGGTGGAGAAGGTGAAATCTGGGATGTTTCTGCGAAGATCAGACTTGAACCTGGCTTTTTGTACATCATACCAAGCTTCACATTATGTAACCTTGTTTGCCCTCATCATCTCAGCCAGTATTTCGTGCAGTTTTTTGAGGAATCATCGGACGGCATTTCTTTGTTTGAGAATAACAGGTCCATTCTTAAAGTAAAAGCAACTGAAATAGATATACTGAACTTTGCGCGTTTGCTGGAAATAAACCCGGGCAGGGGCATTAACCGCTCAGACAATCCAAGGGTGTATGAAAAAAATATTTTCTACAAAGAATACCAGGAATTGAACAACCGGCAAAGCATGTCCACATTCGCAGAAACACACGGTATTCTGCTTCAGTTAGTTTCACGCTTCCTGACACAGGAAATACTTACACACAAAGACGGCGGTCATGTGCCGGTTAAAATTCTAAACGCCATCAGTTATATTCAATTAAACCTGAACCGCGATTTATCGGTCACCTCGCTGGCAAAAAGAGCGAACCTGCATACAGATTATTTTTCACGCCTTTTTCATCAACACACCGGAGAAAGGCCGGTAAGGTACATCCATGAAAAAAGAATTGAAAGGGCACAGTACCTGATTGTAACCACGCAGATGACCTTTGCTGACATTGCTACACAAACAGGTTTTGAGAACGTGTTTTATTTCTCCAAAATTTTTAAAAAAATTACGGGAATGTCTCCGGGGAATTACAAAAAACAAATGGATATGGTTGGTTTTTAGATGTTGGGGAGCCGCTACTCCGTGGAATTGTCAGAAACCGAAAGAAGATGTAAACCGTCGATAATAAAAATTGAAAAATCTGGTTTAATTACCCTATTTTATGTATGTGCTGCACCGGCACTTTGTTAACAGGAACAGGCAGGCTACTGATGCCGGGGATACCGTGCGCGTGACGGATCGCAACCAATAAACCCTTGATATTCTAATTTTTATTCTATGACCCAAATTCTATCCACGATGACCCACAAATTGAACCCTTATTTAACCCGCAGAGCGTTGCTCTTTTCTTTATTGATGCTGATGACAACGACTTCCATGGCCCAGACAACCTGGCCTGCGGGGCAGCTGCTGCCTTCGTTTCCGGCAACAGCAAGCAACCTGGATCTATTTTATAATAACGGCACCTCTCAGCGGTCCTGGCGTTGGGAAGGTGAAGGCCCCTCTCTCAGCCATCATACGGGACGTTTGGAAAGCGATGGCTGGCTTTGCCAGGTAGGAATCGATGCGGCGAACCAGCATATGATTTACGGACCTTACGACAACAGCGTTACGGCAGGAGCGAATATTGCCGAGTTCAGGATGAAAACAGATAATAATACGGCGAATAACGATTCCATCGTCGATATCGATGTGAGGGATGCTACCACCGGTGCGATCCTTGCGTTTAAGGCTATTACCCGTCAGCAATTCCCTGTAGCATCCAATTATACGAGTTTTAAATTGCCGTTCACCATGCCGGCCGATAGTCATGCTATCGAATTGCGTGTGTTCTGGAGAGGAGGCGCTTATATAAAAGTGGACTGGGTAGGTGTACAGCAGGATAACGCCACCGCAGAAACCTATTTATTCACTTCCCTGAAAGGTATCGTCAACCGCACGCAGCCGCGGCTCTTTTCCTATGAAGGCGATGCCTTTGCAGAAGGGCCATACACCTGGATGCAGTCATTAGGTTTAACCTGGACAGAATATACCGACCGGTGGGCGCTTATCACCAAGTACCGCACGGAGGTATCCGGCCTGATCGTGTATGATCCGGCGCAGCCGGCCACTGTTAACCTGGCTACTATGTTGGCAAAAAATAAAAAGGCGCTCATCGCGTCACCATCCTTATTACCACGGTTAACGGCCGCCCCTTATAATTTCCCCGTATTGCAGGATTTACGTGGCCAGTTTACCAGTAACCTGCAGGTATACCAAACATTGTATAACACGTATTGGCCCACACTGGATCACCGGCTGTTAATCGGGTTAAGCCCCGAGATTCATCAGGGTTCCCTGCGGGAATATGCCACTGCCCTTGGCGCCGCAGTAATATGGCTGGACCCGCGGGTGGCAGGTGAAAGCGAACTGCTGAACAATTTCTTAGCCTCTATGCCGGCGGGGGCAAATTTCATGGGCTGGTGGCCTGAAGAAGGCTCCGGTGTAACAAGAGCATCCACCTATGGAATAGCTACCATCGCCAGCGATTATGCCACTAATTTAACGGTGCATAGCGGTATGCCCAGAACCGTTAATGTTAAGCCTATACCGCCAAAACCAATCCTGAAAAACAAAATTTATGTGGCGTTTATATTAAGTGACGGCGACAATCTTCAATATGTTGAACACCTGATGCGCAAGCTCTGGAACAATGCTGACCGTGGATCGGTTCCCATCGGGTGGACGCTTTCTCCGGCGATGCTGGATGCCATGCCGGGAGCGCTAAACTTCTATCATCAAACTGCTACGGATAATGATAATCTTATTTCCGGTCCGTCCGGGTACGGTTATGTATACCCCAATAATTTCCCGGATCAAAATACACTCAATCAATTTGTTGCTAAAACCGAAGATTATAATAAAAGAGCAGGGTTCCGGGTGGTCACTATCTGGAACACCATTACCGGTGGCATCAACCAAAATGTCGGAGAGAGCTTTGCCACCCACGCCCCATCATTGCTTGGGCTAACAGCCCAGAATACAGGCGGCCCTCTCAGCATCTATAACCAAACTTTGCCCGGATTGCCCCTCTCCTGCAACTATTGCACCGGCGAACAAGCCATGAAGGACGCCATTGCCTCCGCCTCTGCAGGATGGAATGGAACATCACCGAGGTTCATGATTATACAGGCGCAACCCTGGCAGGATGTGAAGCCTACAAATTTTAAAAACGTAATGAATTCGCTTGATTCAAACCATATTGTGGTGCGGCCGGATCATCTCTTCCAATTGCTGCGTGAAAAAAATGGTCTTCCGGCGGTTGATTCCACCGATAGCCTGGTAGCAGGCATGAACCATGCGCGCATCAATATGATGAACACCGCCAAAACTGCAAAACAGCACATTTCCCTGTATCCCAACCCGGTGGGCAACAGGCTTTATATCAGGGGACTAAATAACAACGCTAACCTTGAGGTGTATGACAACGACGGTCAGCGAATGAAAACGGCATTAGGCATGTCAATTAACATCGCTGAATTAATACCCGGCACGTATTACTTAAAGGTTACCTCAACAGAAATAAATCATACCTATAAATTTATTAAGCATTAGTTCCAGCGCCAGGCCAGGTTTGAAGGAGCCCGCTCAATGAGCGGGCCTCTTCTTTAAAGCAAATCGTTAACTTAGATAGGACTATTGACAGGAAATAATCATGACAGACGACAAGCAAAACATATACGACGTAATCATTATCGGCGGCGGACAAAGCGCTTTATCCGTGGCCTATTATCTTCGCAGAACCACGCTGAAATATATACTTCTGGATGCAGCCCCTCTTCCGGGAGGCAGCTGGCAGCATACCTGGCAATCACTTTCGTTATTTTCCCCGGCGCAATGGAGCTCGCTTCCAGGCGTTTTTATGCCGGGCGGCCAGCATCATTATCCCAGCCGCGCAGAAACCATCAGGTATTTGCAGGAGTATGAGTTGAGGTATAAATTCCCGGTAGCAAGGCCGGTAAAGGTTACATCCGTAGAGAAAGAGGAAGGAACTTTTATTTTAACCACCACTGCCGGCCCATATCATGCAAAAGCGATTGTGAGCGCCACGGGCACTTCTGGCAATCCGTTTATTCCTGCTATTCCCGGAACCGGCTCTTTTAAAGGCATCATACTTCATTCGGCGCAATACCAGGAACCGGGAAGCTTTTCAGGGAAACGTGTGGCCATTGTGGGCGAGGGCAATTCCGGCGCACAAATCCTGGCGGAGGTTTCCAAGGTAGCATCTACCCTGTGGATCACAAAGCAACCACCCGAATTTTTACCGGATAATATTGATGGCAAATATCTTTTTGATGCGGCCACTCAACAATATGAAGCCCGGCAGCAAGGCAGGGATTACCAGCCTCCATCACTGGGACATATCGTAATGGTGCCTGCTGTAAAAGAAGCAAGGGAAAGAGGCGTGTACAAACATTTTCTTCCCGCATTTGATCATTTCTATCCCGGTGGAATAGCGTGGAACACAGGCCAACAGGAACCCGTAGATGCCGTTATTTTTTGTACCGGGTTCCGGCCGGCGTTAGCGCACCTGGCCCCGTTGGGGATCATTCAACCAGATGAACGGATTAAAACAAACGGAACAAGAGCAACGGATATTACCGGTCTTTGGCTAACCGGCTACGGATCGTGGACCGGCTTTGCTTCTGCCACGCTTATTGGGGTGGGCAGAACCGCCAGGCAAACCGTGGAAGAACTGAGCAGCTTCCTGCAACAATAAACATTCTTTTACTCCCCCTTAAACGACAGTCCTTTTTCTTTCAGCGCATTCCGCAACTTCGGCAGGGAACTTTTTCCCATGCCATGAAGCGTCAGTATATCGGCTTCACTGAATTTAGAAAGCTGCTGTACGGTTCTTATTCCTTTACTCTCCAATGCGCGGCGGGCGGGGGCAGCCAGCGAAGCAAAAAGCTCCCCATGAGCGCTGGTATGCCTGCTGGTATTTTTCTCCTGGCTTTCTTTCACCCTGAACTTTACTATTTTATTGATCAGGGAAATAGGAAGAGGTTGATCCAATGGAAACTGCACGGCACCTTTGGAATTCTTATAAACGGAAAGTTCTTTTTCAAATGCTTTAATACCCGAAGGAGCAGGATAAAAACCGATGTGATGTTTATATCCTGCGAAATGGACCAGGTTGCCGTTCAACGTAAAAGTTGGAATACCATAACTTATCTTCTCTTCTGCGGCAGGCGCCATTTTCCTGATAGCCGCCCTTATTTGCTGCAACAGCGCCTGGGTTTCCTCCGGAAAACCGGCGATATACTGATCAATGTCGTTTACTGTTTTCATATCGCTGAATTCTTTCTTAAAATTAGCATAATCCAGGTGTTTGCACAAGGCATTAACGCGACATTATACAGGGCCATTTGCGACTTCAATTTTGCCGGGTGCAGCGGATTTTGTCTTTCCCAGGATTACGCTGATTATATTGATTAACCGGATTTTGTTCTTTGGGATTTTTTTGATTTGGGGAGATTGAAGCGGATGCTGGTGGTAGAACTTCAATATTTTACCCCCGGATAAAAGAAGCACAATCCAAAAGAAACACCGATTTTTGATGAAATCATTCGTCATGAAGGCCATCGTTATTACCCAGCCGGGCAGACCGGAAGTATTGCAGCTACAGGAATACGCCACACCGGTTCCCGGACAGGAAGAAGTATTGATTGAGGTACGTGCTGCCGGATTAAACCGGGCCGACCTGTCGCAACGCGAAGGCAAATACCCGGCGCCTCCCGGCGTGCCGCCGGATATTCCCGGCCTGGAAGTGGCCGGTACGGTGGTGAGTTGTGGTGCGGGTGTTACCATGTGGTCGCCCGGCGACAAAGTATGCGCACTGCTGGCAGGCGGCGGATATGCGGCCTATGTGACCGTAAAAGAAGGGCAATGCCTGCCGGTTCCGGAAGGTCTCAGTTTCGCCGAAGCTGCCAGTTTACCTGAAACTGTTTTCACCGTGTGGAGCAACGTTTTTCAACGCGCTAAATTAATGCCCGGTGAAACATTGCTGGTTCACGGAGGTTCCAGCGGTATTGGTATTACCGCCATACAACTGGCACATGCATTAAACAGCAAAGTATGGGTAACAGTAGGTACGGAAGAGAAAGGACAAGCCTGCATCAGGCTGGGCGCTACGCAATATATCAATTATAAAAAACAGGATTTTGAGGAGGAACTGGCCACAACCGGCATAGATGTTATACTGGATATGGTGGGAGGAAAATATCTCGGTAAAAATCTTGCTATCCTTAACCCGGAAGGACGGCTGGTGTACATCAACTCCATGGGAGGCAACCTGTCGGAAGTAAATATCTCCGCGGTCATGCAGAAACGTATCACCATCACCGGTAGTACACTCCGGAGCAGGGAATACAGTTATAAAAAAGCATTGGCGGCTGATATCCGCCAACACGTGTGGCCATTGATAGCAGCTAAAAAATTCCTGCCGGTGATATACGCAACGTTCTCTTTTAAGGAGGCTGCGGAAGCGCACCGGCTAATGGCCAGCAGTGAACATACCGGTAAAATAGTGCTGGTAAATGAATAAAAACAAAAGGTGTACTGCTCATAGTACACCTTTTGTTTTTATTCATTTTAGTAAGATATCAAAAGCGGTAACCGATCGTCATCCTGAAGTTACGACGGGCCTCTACTATATAATTATAAAACCCGGTAGCCGTAGTAGGTATAGAAGCAGCAGTGAGCAGCCGTTGGTTATCGAGCAGGTTATTCACCAGTAATGAAACACTGTACTTTCCTTTAACGTAACTCAAACCCGCATCTGTACGGAAGTAATTGGGAATAGAGAACACTTTTGTGGCGCTTCCTACGTAGCGATCAGCCATCCACTGAATGCCGCCTGTAACGCCGAGGCCATTCAAAACTCCTTTGCCAATGCGGTAGTTCAGCCAGGCATTGGTAATATGCGTAGCCGTATTAGGCGTGATATTACCTACTGTTTTCGTTGTAGCCGTAGGTGATTCCTTGGAGATCTTTGAATCGGTGTAAGCATAGTTCAGCGTGGCATTCAATCCAGGTAGTATTTCCCCGGCAATATCAATTTCAACGCCTTTGGTGAGCGTTTCGCCAAGTTGCTCCTGTACATCGGCACCGCGACTGTCTTTCATATTCAGGCTTACGAGCGAGTTTTGCCTGGCAATACGGTATACCGTAGCGGATGCTACCCATCTGCCTTCAAACCATTCCTTCTTCACACCGGCTTCCACATCCACTCCCTTAATAGGCTTAAATGCGTTCTGGTTGGAATCAGCCCCCGGCACAGGTACAAACGACTGATCAAACAAACCGTAAATAGTAGTGGATTTATCTATAGAATAGCTCAGGCCAACACGGGGAGTAAACACATTATCCTTAATAGCAAGCGCCTTGGTTTTGCCAACAGTTTCTGCGTAGGTGAAACGCCCGGCTAACGATAAACGTAACCTGTTGTTAAAAAAGCCCAGTTCATCCTGTATGTAAGCGGAGGTATAGTTTACTGAGCTCACATAGTTACTGCCACCTGCTCTTGTTTTTACGCTCTGACTGCGGTCTATAGCAGGCAGGGTGCCAATAGGAATGCTGTATACAGGGTTATATACATTGAATTTCTTACCCCCTACCATATCGATATTGGCCAATGTTCTGAAATCTCCCCAAAACTTTTTATTCCCCATATCTACACCTGCCAGTATCCTGTGCCGCACCGTACCTGTGTACTCTTCGCCGGAAATGGAAGCCTGTGCAAAACGGTTCTCCCCCGCTTCATCCGCCACACTGAAAGTTCTGCCCATATTACCTGCACTATCTACTTTGGAAGCCCATATACTGTTTGCCTCCATACCGAAGTTGAAATAAGCTACCTGCGCATGCGCTTCCCACTTATCATTCATCTTATGATCAAAATACAGGTACACACTATGATCTTTCAATTTACCCGGCGTGAGGGATGGATCACCATAAAAGAAATCATTCGAGATATCTTCATCCAACAATTTTTTGCTGGAAAAAACATAGTTACCATTCGCGAGGTAGGTTGATCCCTGGTAGGTATATTCCAGCGTAACAGAAGTACGGTCGTCTACCAGGTATTTTAATACCGGCGCAAACAGGTAACGGTTGTTGAAGTTGTATTTGGTATAATAATCCT
The DNA here is from genome assembly GCF_041360695.1 of Chitinophaga sp. RCC_12. Taxonomy (NCBI): domain Bacteria; kingdom Pseudomonadati; phylum Bacteroidota; class Chitinophagia; order Chitinophagales; family Chitinophagaceae; genus Chitinophaga; species Chitinophaga sp. RCC_12. The sequence goes on along the minus strand of NZ_JBFUPS010000003.1, from coordinate 292,333 downwards.
TTTGCTGACCGGCCACATTGAGGCGGTACAGCAGTTTACCATCCTTGCTCAGTTTACCGTCAAAGTCGAGCGCGGCGCGGTAAGTGCTAAAGCTTCCCATGCTGATGCTGGCTGCGCCTTTGGTAACTCCGGTCGGTTTTTTGGTAACCACGTTATAAAAGCCACCCGGCTCACCACCTGCCAGCATAAAGCCCGCCGGTCCTTTTACAAACTCTACACGGTCAATCATAGCGGCATCTTCTGCTGTAGGTCCCCAGCTGGCTTCTATATTCATACCATTGCGGAAAGCAGGGATCTTGGAACCACGCATCCTGATATTCGCATACTGATTGTCCCAATGCCCTACACGTGTGGCCCCGCTTACATTACGGGTGATACCATCCACCAGGTCAAATGCCTGCTGATCGGCAATTACATTGGCAGATATTACCTGGATATTCTGTGGCACTTCAAGAATAGGTGTTCTCAGTCGCAGTGATCCGGAAAGACTGTCGTTTTTATACCGGTTCCTTGCACCGCTTACAATTACTTCTTTCAATTGTTTATCGGAAGCTTCGAGCTGCAGTTTCATCTGCACAATCTGGTCCTGCTCCACGGTTACTTCCTGCGACATTGTTTTGTACCCTATCAGCATCACCTGCAAGGTGTACTTTCCGGACGCCAGTTTTTTGAATACAAATTCGCCCTTTTCATTGGTGAGTGTGCCCCTGTTTTTTTCTTTGATCTGTACAGCTACATAAGCGGCAGGCGTTCCGTCGGACGTAACTACCAGGCCGCGGATAGCGGATAGGGGCTCCGTATCAGCCATTGCATTCACGGAAAAGCAAACAGTACATAGAAAGCATAAGTACACCGTTATCCGGTTGATAAATAAAAACATATAGGTCGGTTATTTCAGTTTAAAATTCAGGCGCAAAATTAATGGCGATACTCCGGGCGAGGTTATGGATTCGGGAAAAAGGTTTACGCAATACGGAAAAAACGTTTTAGCGCAAGCCACATAAAGTAACAGGAAGCAGGTATAAATACCCGCTATATCTCCCTAAACAGGTATAAATACCTGTTTTCAGAAACACTCATTTACGCTCTTATTCAGGCCGGCAGATCAACGGACTTTTGTGGAGAAGAATGTGCAGCTGCAGCACAGAAAAAAAACAGGTCTGCCTGGCTTGACAATAAGCGGGGGGTGAAACCGAAAAACCATAACAGAGTAGGACCAAAAAATACACTTATGAATCTTGGATTAACAATGCGCTGGGGATATAGCGCGCTTCAATTCAATGGGACCTCGTATGCTTATTTCCCATCCAACCACCTTAACAACATGAGGTCGTTTACGCTTGAAGCAACGATCTTTTCAACGGCATCAACAGGGACCATTCTTTGCAGTGCATCGCCGACTGCCGGCGCTTATTTCAACTTCGGCCTTTCCAACGGTTTTTTGTATTTGGAGACGATGAATAATACCGGAAAGCCGTTCCAGGTAACGGCTACAAAAAAGCTACCCCTGCTGGAATGGCACCAGGTGGCGGCTACTTTTGACAGCGACAGGAAATTGATCACGCTGTGCCTGGATGGAATAGAAGTAGGCAGTAGCCCCATACAGGGAATTCCTTACCAGGCGATACCGATTCAGACTCATATTGGCGCCGGAAAATACCAGTCCCCATCCGGGTACCAAAATTTATTCTATGGGCATATAGCACGCATAGCCATCTGGAAATCGGCCCGGGACATTTTTGAAATCGCAGAAGATGCATTTGCGATTGTTCCCCCCGCGGCAACAGGAACTGATCTCGTTTTATGGACAGACTTCACGGAAATGCCCACTGAAGACCGTTCCGGTAATGGTATCGAGATCTCCTACAGTACGCCGCCACCCAACTACGTTTACAGTATCCCTTCGACAGGGGTAACAGAAAAGGGCTTTATTGATTGCGGTGTATATCCGGAGTATAATTTCGGCGGCTATCAGCCTTATACCATTGAGGGTTGGTTTAACCCCACCTCCACAGCAGATATGGCCGTACTAGTCGCCTTTGAAAAAGACCTGCATTGGCAATACTATATTCAGTACGATAAAGTCAACAGCCGCCTCATTGCAAAACGGAATTCAGATGGACAAGCCATCTACTCCAAGGAACAGATCACGGAAGGACGTTTCTATCATTTTGCCGTTTCCTATAACGGAGATTCAAAAATGATGAGCCTCTACGTAAACGGGAACCTGCAAACAGCTGAATACTTTCCCGGTGGCGTAGCGAATGTTGCCCAGGGAAGACTGATAATAGGCGGAATCGGGTTTACCGGCTACATTCAAAACGTCCGCTTATGGAAAGATTGCCTGGAGCAGGCAGAACTCCGTCAATGGATACTGAATGATGTGATCACCGATCCAAGACTGGTAGCCAACTTCGATTTCACTACTACTCCACCGATGGATTCAATGGGTCATACCGTTCAACTACTGAACGGTGCTGCCAGCGCGCTGGCAACAACAACCCTTGAACTGGCAGACAGAAAAGCCCAGCTGGGTGTTTCTATGCCTATCAATTCCAGCTACTTTAACAGCGTGGAAGAAGTACCTCTTCCTCCTCCAAAAGTCATAAAACCTGCTGATCAGCGGGAACTATCCTCCGCCGATCTGAAGGAGAAAACATTTACAGACCTGGTTAGTTTCTGGAAGGTGGATGGAGAAAAACAACATGCTTTCCGGGAAGAATTTGAAAAAGCATATGCACGGGCAGAAGAAATGCTCTCAGAGAATGAAAATCTCCGGAAAGTTTATACGAGAACAGATGAAAATGGAAGAACAAAGATCATATACCACGACCTTCGTGGCGACGCACTTATTTATGACCGTCCAATAGGAGAAGTAACTGACTGCACTATCTGGTGGATAGTTTTTGTCTACAGCATCTCTGTTAAATTTTTGGGCATATTCCTCCCGCTTCCGGTTTTCTCTCCCTACAACCAGATTCCCGGTAAAATTTTCAATCTCGCTATCGCGAATGCAAAGGTGTTGGCAAAAATCACTGCTGTAGTCGGCACTACGATCACCGTTATGTCCGGGCTGGATATTATAACAGAAATGCATCGTGAAATGATTTTATGGCCCATTTTAAAATTCATTGTAGTCTCGGCGGGTTGGTTTGCCCTGACTGCTATCATTGCAAGAGCTTTTACAATGGCTACAGGCCTGGTAGCAGCAGAAATAATGGCGAAGTTTATTGTATGGGCTGCACAGTTAACGAAGCTGTCACTAGAATATGACGGGAACTGCGCTGAGCAGGGACAGGGTTAAAACAAAGAGGCTGTACCAATAATCATTTGATACAGCCTCTTTAATATAGTAACTCCACTTCCTCAATATAACACCCGGAAGCTGATGGTGTCTTTAATCTTCTTCAGTTCTTTCAATATTTTTTTATCGTATTCGCTGCTGGTATCGGTAATCACGTAACCGATAGCGGCATTCGTCATCAGGAATTGCGACACAATATTAATGCGGTGATCTGCCAGCACCTGGTTTACCTTTGCCATCACGCCGGGCACATTGCGGTGAACGTGGATAAAGCGGTGCGCATTGTTTACTTCCGGCAATTGTATATTCGGGAAGTTGCTGCTTTTAAAGGAGTCGCCATTATTGATAAACCTGGCAATTCTTTTTGCCACAGATTCCGGTTTGCGCATATTATCAAAGATCACGATCCCCATTTCTGTACAAAGCTCCTGCGGGATATGTTTTTTACTATTACCCAGGTAACCGATCACTTTCAGTTTGGTCGCTTTTTTCAGCTGTTCTGCGCTGAGCTTTTCTCCTTCTCCCATTAACAGTATACCTGCTGCCGACAGCTGTTTATCGTCCGTTCCGGCATGTTTAATGGTGAAGCCATCCTTCTTCAGGTATTTTACCGCTGCTTCCGGCACATCGCCTGCTACCTGGCAAAGAATACGGTTCTTAGGGTAGGAGATGGCTGAGGGCAGGTTGTTCACATACAGGAATTCATCAAGACTCGGCGTGATATGATCCGCTTTTTCGGTGACGGACTTACGCTCTATATTTTCTGTAAAGGCATAAAACTTCTTGATCATGCCGGACTCTTTCAGCTGAAAATCGGAATAACCATCGCCGATACCATGAATTTCGCCCTGGAGCTGCAGTTCATGCAGCAATTTTACTTTGCCGCCTTCGTTGGAGAGCGGGTTTGCGGCATCATAGCCAACTATTTTCCCTTCGTCGTTAAACAAAAAGGTATTGGCATAAATATTTTCTTTTTTGATATGGAAAGGCAATACTACCGGTGTGATAAACTCTTTGAATCCGCCGGAAACGATCAGCACATCCTCTGCATGATGTTTAAAAAAGTTTTTGTTACGGGAGAAAGAAGTAGATACCAGCTTTTTCAAATGCTTCACCAACAGTTTCAGATGGTCTTTATTCGCCTCCAGCAGCTGCACCCGGGCGGCAAGGCTTTCCCTGAAAGAAAGCTTCCCTTCCATGGCGAGGTTGGTCAGATCTTCAATTTTTTTATAGATCTGTTCTCTTTCCGGATGGTCCTGCAGGGATATGCGCGCCAGTTCATCCAATGCTTCCACCTGCGTGAAAGTGCTGTCAAAGTCAATTATATAGTATTTTTTGCCCACGGAACGATCAAATTTGGAGCACAAAAATATAAGTTTAAATAAGATTTAGCAGACAATCTTGTAATTCCGGGGAATTTATGGGGGTTAAAGCCTGGACTATAAAGCGTCCCATTCGGTTTCATTTTCCTCGTCCGGCGCTTTCTTTTCCACCGGTAAGGCTGCCGTTCTCCTTTCTCCTATCTGCTGGCGCCACATGGCATAGTACAATCCCTTATGCTCCACCAGCTCGTCATGTGTGCCGGTTTCAGCGATCTTTCCTTTTTCCAGTACAATGATCCGGTCGGCGTGCATAATGGTCGACAACCGGTGTGCAATGAGCACGGTGATCTGTTCCCTGCGGGCGGAAATACTTCTTACGGTATCAGTAATCGCCTCCTCTGTAATAGAATCCAGTGCGGAAGTAGCCTCATCAAAGATCAGCAGGCGGGGGTGACGGATCAAGGCACGCGCAATGGAAATACGCTGCTTTTCCCCGCCGGATAATTTTACGCCGCCCTCTCCCAGCCGGGTGTAAATGCCTTTACCGGAACGGGCCAGCAGGGCGGTACAGGAGGCCTTCTCCAATGCTTCAATCACTTCTTCATCAGTGGCGTCAGATTTCACAAACAGCAGGTTTTCCTTAATGGTGCCGGCAAACAGCTGTGTGTCCTGCGTTACAAAGCCTATCTGTCTCCTCAGCGCATTATACCGGATATCGCCGGAGGGCACATCATTGAAATATATTTCTCCTGCTACCGGTTTATACAACCCCACCAGCAATTTCACCAGGGTGGATTTACCGGAGCCGGAGGGTCCTACAAACGCAATGGTATCACCGGTTTCCACGGCAAATGAAATATGGTCGATGGCATTGGTGGTAGCGGTTTTATGCCTGAACACCACATCATCAAAACGCATTTGCTGCAAATCGCCGATTTCCACCGGCTCTTCCGGACGCTCTTCCACCGGGCGTTGCATGAGTTTATGAAACAACTGCAGCGACGCTTCTGCTTCCCGGTACTGGATAATAATATTCCCCAGATCCTGCAACGGAACAAAAATAGCCGTGGTAATAAACTGCATGGTGATCAGCTCACCCGTGGTGAGTATATTCCTGAAGATCAGCCACAACAGGATAAAGAGGATGCTCTGTTTTAAGATATTGAGCGTAGTGCCCTGTAAAAAAGACAGCGTTCTCACCTGCCGTGTCTTTTCCATTTCCAGGTCGAAGATCTCTTTGGTAAAGGTTTTCAACCGTCTTATTTCCGGGAAGGTTAACCCCAGGCTTTTTACCAGTTCTATATTCCGCAATGATTCTGTAATAGCGCCGGAAAGCTGCAGCGTTTCGCGGTTGATGGCCCGCTGCACGGTTTTCATTTTTTTGCTGAGCAAACCGGTGAGCCCGCCCAGGAAAATAATCCCGATCACAAATACAGGTATCAGTGCCCAGTGTTTGGTAATGGCATACCAGATCAGGAATCCCATACCTACCAGGGAAGTAAAGAGGATGTTAATAAAAGCAGTAATGAAACGTTCTGTATCTGTTCTTACCTTTTGTAGTACGGCAAGTGTTTCCCCGCTCCGCTGTTCCTCATATTCCTCAAACGATAGCCGGAGGGTTTGTTTGAGCCCGTCGTTGAATACCTGCATCCCGAATTTCTGCACTACCAGGCGAAGAAAATATTCCTGGAAAGATTTTGCGAGCCGTGCCATCAAAGCCACCACCACAGCAACGCCCAGCCAGAACAACACTCCGTTCACCAGGTCCTTCTCCGGCATACTGTTTACCTTACCGGCATAATCGTCAATGATCTTACCGAAAATCAACGGATCCGTCATCACCAGTACCTGGCTGATGCCGGCCAGTAATAAAGATAAAATGACCAGCCATTTATGTGGCTTTAAATAGTTCCAGAGGACCTTCATATTTTAAAAATACGATAAACGGGTAACATATATCTTCCCGGTACTAAAATGAAAAGAGGCCGGATCATGTGCTGATCCGGCCTCTCTTTTCCATTACGGATTAATTTTTTGCCCTGATGGCCTTTACTTCCGCAGCGGTAACCGCACTGGCTTTGTTGCCAAAATTATTTCTCACATAAGTCAGCACATCCGCTATTTCCTGGTCTTTCAGAAAATTATGCGGCGGCATATTATTGGAATAATATTCATCATCTATCGGAACAGACGACTGCATGCCCTTTAATATCACCTGCACCAATGTGGGTTTATCTCCCAGCACAAAAGTGGTTTTAATCAGCGGCGGATTTAAATGTGGTACGCCACTCCCATCTACCTGGTGGCAGGTAAGACAATATTGCTCATATACCTTTTTACCGCGGGCCATCGCAGGATTGGCGCCCGGCTTTTTGGTCTGCGCAGATAAAAAAGAAAGCATGGCGCCAAATGCAACACCTGTTAAAATGATTCTCTTCATACCATATCATTATTTACCACTGTAGGTAATTTTATAAACCGTTCCTTTTACATCATCTGTTACATACAGGGAACCATCGGGACCCTGTGCCAGTCCGCAGGGGCGGTGCTTTGCCTGGCCTGGCGACTGGATGTCCGGTACGCCCGCAAAATCATCCGCAAAAATTTCCCATTTACCGGATGGTTTGCCATCTTTAAACGGTACAAATGCTACGAAATAACCCTTCTGTCCTTTCTGACGGTTCCAGGAACCATGAAAAGCCACGAAAGCGCCATTCTTATATTTGGCCGGAAACTGGCTGCCGGTATAAAACAACAAGCCATTAGGCGCCATGTGGGCAGGAAATGCCACTACGGGGTCAATGGCGTTTTCACCACCGGTTTTCTTTCCGTCGCCGCCATATTCGGGCGCCAGCATTTTCTTATGCTGTTGTCCATCGTAGTAAATATAAGGCCAGCCGGCATCATCTCCTTTCTTTAAGGCATACATACATTCCGCTGGTAATTCATTACCCTGTTGCAGCGTGTAATATTCCGGGTACATGTCAAACAACCCGTCTCTCCCGTGCTGCATTACAAATAACTGGTTATCCACTGTATTCCAGTCGAGCCCCACCACATTACGCAGCCCGGTGGCATAGCGGGTGCCATCGCCATAGGTTTGGTTTTGTTTATCTGCCCGGAATTGCCAGATGCCTGCTGCTGAATCGCGGATAGGACATCCTTCTATGCCTTTGGAACCTTTTGCGCGGTCCTGTTCCTGGCAGGAGTTGGAATACGCGCCGATGTTCACATAAATATTTCCTTCGTTATCCAGCGTTAAAGCTTTTGCTTCATGCTGGTGTCGGTTAATCAATCCTGTTACGATCTTTTCCGGTTGTTCAGGGTTGATCACTTCAAATTTATCATTCAGTGCATAACGGTATACTTCCTCATCGGAGGAGGTATACAGGTAGTTTCCTTTGATTACCATGCCGGTACCACGGTAAGTGCCAAAGGTTTTTACATCCTTGCCGTGTATCACTGCAATGGCTTTTCCCGGTTTTGAAGTCTGGATTTTTACATAGACATCCCCCAGTGGTGTTACCGCTATGTGGCGGGCTGCGCCCAGGTTTTCCGCTATTGCCTGCGCCTTGAATCCTGCGGGCAGTTTCAACCCTGCATTGCCGGGATCTGCCACGGTACTGCGAACAGCGCTGCTGTCGCCGTTATTGGCCAGGCATTGAACGGACAACAGCGTCATCACAGACAAACATCCCAGGAGAACTACTCTTGTTTTCATATTTCTTTTATTTACAATGATTGATGAGGGGATATTTAAACTTACCGTGTAAAAATAGTAATGGTTTTTATGGAATTCCTAATTTATGGATGAATGGCATCAGCTCCTGGCTACCAGGGAAATGTAATACTTCATCAGGTAATGATAAATCACCAGTTCATGCAAACGGGCGTTGGCTGTAAACATGCGGTTCAGGAACATGTGCAGGTAATGCGGCACCAGTTCCGTTACTGCCGCCGGCTGTATGACCCGGAGTTCCAGGATAATATCCTTCCACCTGGCCGCCCGTTCTGCCAATATTTCGCGGGCGCCATCCGGTAACGTATAATCGTTTACGTTATCCGACAGTACATCCGTAATTTGCCTGCTGTGCGCACGGTATTTATTATTCAGTTGCCGTAGCAATGAGGCATCTCCATGATGCTCCGCAAAGTACTGCTGTTGTAAATGCTGCAACAGCTTCATTTTCATCAACGGCGTATAGCCGAAACCGTTTAACAACTCATCTGCGCCTTTTAACGCCAGCAGCCAGCGCTCCTGGCTTTCAGCACCGCTGATGGTCAGTAACAGTCTTACCGCCGCCTCGCTGTCGTGGAAAAAGAAAGCTTCGCTATGTTCCATCAGCGCGGGTCCGTACCGCTCCAGCTCCCGCACATAAGTATCCAGCTGTATCTTCTGTACAATATCACTGTTAAGATAAGGGTGCAGTAGTGCCTCCACTTCCTGTATCACAGCGGCGCTGTGTTCCCGGTGCTGCGGCAAATGAAAGCGGATACGGATATGATGATCCGGGTCCTGGTACCGGACAAAGAACCAGCGATCCGTCACCCCTGAGGATTGCAGCCTGACGGTGAGGGGCAGCAATACTTTCAGCAACAGTTTATCCATCCATTTAGGGCCACAGTATATTTTTATATACATCCATTCGCTGCCCGGGGCAAAGCTGCGCGGCACCCCTGCCGGCACCTGCGTGGCGGGCAATTCAGCCGATGGCTGCCAGGTGGTATTACGCAGCGGTATTATAATTTCATTGCAGTAAGCACCCTGTCCGTTCGCCGACAAACGGGTAGCCTCGTTAAATAAACATTCATATAATACTACATTGCCTTTCTTCAGTTTATCTGTTAATAGCATACGGCCAAAAGCACTGGAGAAATCTATTAACAGGTCGTTGTCCCCTTCGGATAACAGTACATATTCCGGCAGCCGGCACTGCGCTTTTAACAGCAGCAACGCCTCATCTGCGGAATGGGCTTCCAGGAGTGATTCAAACGCGGCACGGGTCAGGTACCACCTGGCCGGCGCCAGGATTACCTCATGGTATACTACCCTGGGCAGAAAGGGTTCTTCCTGTAAAATCCCCCAGTTCCACTGTACTGATAGTGCGTTCTGCTGTTGCAGGTCGCACAGGAATTTGTAGGCCGACAAGCCGCGGCTGTAGTTATGGGCGCTGGTGAGCCGGGGCATCACCTCTTTTCCCCACCGTTGCGAACGCAGCACTACCCTGTTGTTACGCACGCTTACCAGCAAATCGCTCACAGGCAACTGATAGTTTTCCGGCAGGCTGCTTTTTCCCAGGAACGGTATTTCATAATCGTACAGGGATGGCCGTAGTAACACGTTGCCGGAACGGCCTTCCGGTAAATGAATAACTTCTGCCAGTATTTTATCTTTCTCCAATAACTGCTCGCGGCGTGTAAAATCACGTAAGAGGCTTTCCAGTTCCCTGTTTCCGGCAGCAAACCGGCCTAATAAGGCCAGGGCATTGGGGCCATGGCATGCTTTCAGCAAAAATTTGAAGTCGCCGCTATCCATAGCAGCGGCCGAAGCAGCTACCAGCGAACCCATGACGCAAAAAAATGGTGGTATTTCCTGTTTATCGGTATCGGCGGCCAGTTCGTCCAGGTCGGCATCCGTGAGGGAAATGACCGTAACTCCCGCGGCTCTGGCAGCAAGAAAGCGCTGCAGCACAAACTTCGTTTGGGCGTTCCAGTGAATGGTATCGTTCTTTTTACCGGCCGGCATTACCAGGTCATCTATGAGGGGGGTATAGCTCGCGTCTTCACCGGATGCCACCCCGTACCCTATTCCGGATTCGCTGTCGAGGGCCATCATCAGGGGTATTTCGCGCTGATCGTATTTTTGAAGGAACTGTTCTTTAAAATGCTGAAGGTCGCCGCCATCACCGGAGGCGCCAAATACCAGTAGCCGTTCCAGCCGTTGCAGCAAGGTATTGGTAACGGATGCAGCCAGGCGGACTTCCGGCGACGGGAAAAAAAGATCCACCTGTACCGGCTCTTTCGCGTCGATGCCCGGGAAATTGGAGGCTAATATATTTTTAATCTCCTGGTAGCTGTTTATGCCATTGGCCGGTTGCTGTAAAAGCTGCTGCACTTGTTGTAATGCAGGCAGGCAGTCCGGTACGGGATGTAATGCCATCAATTCACGGATCAGTCCATCCAGGTTATCTGTACCGGCAATTTCAGGCGATAATCCGGCTACCAGGATCTGGTTCCGGATCAATGTCTCAATAAAGCCCCGGGCCTCGCCGGCCGGGATATCCAGGTTGGTGAGTAGGCCGGCGAGCCGGGAAATACTGGCCCCCTTGCCGGCAGCCGCGAGAATGGCTTCCATATATTCATTTTGCGGGAAGGCGCTGAGGAAATAATGCCGCTTTTTATCCCGCAGCTGGTATTCGAAATACCGGAAGGCATCGCCGGAATGATATAAACTGCTGTTGGAAAAATACAGCAGTTGCGGGCCTATTTCAGGCCGTTGGGCCAGTTCGCTCATCAAGCCGGACAGGTATCCCATGTCCAGCCGTGCCACTGCCTGGCGCTGCGCTATAACAGGGGCTGGTAAGCGGGTAGGCCCGGTACGGATGTAACCGGTGCTGCAACCTGCAAATAAGCCGTACGGGGTGCAGCGTGTGCTCATTCTCAGCAGGTAACGGTAAAGCGCCAGCGGCAGTTTCAGGGAGGTATCCGCCGATGACAGCCACTTCAGCATTTCTGCGTAAAGCGTTGGACTGGCCAGGAAAACGGCTTCCTGCAATAACGGTTGGGAATATATTTTCCGGAGGGCAGATACAAAAGAGGGCTGGTCATTGCGGGTGTTACGGTGCAGTTGTAACACTTCCTCATATGACAATAGTGGCATTCTCGATAAAAAGAAATCGCAGGCGTTCAACACGGACATACGCGACAAGGGCATACTTACTTTAGTGGGAAAGCCATGCTTTCCGGTTCCGTATGCTTGAATAAAGATAAAATGTTTTTCAGGATCTCAGGTAACAGCTATTTTGATACCTGGAATAACCCGTTCCATTTCATCTACAAACTTCTTGTAACTGGCAGGTTTACCCAGGTAACCTTGCCTTTCTTCCTGGCAAAGATGCTGGACCTCACGGCTGGAATAAGCGGTAACAAGAATAAAAACACAGTCCTTTTTAAGGAACTTTGCTATGATATCTCTTGTATTGCCTCTCAGGTTAACATCCAAAAAAACGACGTCTACTTTTCTTTCAGCGATCAGGCTTTCCACGGTGTCCAGCTCTGATGCTTTTTTTACGAGTTTTAGATAGGATGTTCTTTGGATATAGCTTTCCAGTATATCTAATGCCAGAGGCTCGTCATCTACTATGGCACATCTGTATTGCATTTCTTACCAAAGGGGTTAATCAATTAGGAATAATAAACAAATTTAAAGTTCTAGCGTAAAAAACCTGTCCCTGTCAAAGTAGTGGGAGTAGTAGGAACACTCGAAAGTATTGATGTTACTCCTTCATAATTGGATGCCCTAATGTTCTCTATTGTTCTTACATCAGCTTTTGAAACAATTTCTTTTTCTAAAATTAACACAGGGCGGCGATTCACAGACAATTTGTTTTTCAACATAAAACATGCATTTAAGATGATCTCTTAAACAAATCACAGGCCGAATCTCGCCCAATGCTTATAAATATCATATTTTATTAGACATAATTGCCTTTTTCTTCGACCAACAGCCCTCATTGTTGATAACTATTCGTCGTCTTCATCATTATAGTTGGCAATGCCAAGCAAGCGCTTGAGGTCCTGCCGCGACGCTTTGGAGATAATTACAGACTGGCCGTTAACAACTTCCACGGTATTACCCATGATGGATTTAATCGCCTGTAATCTTACAATGTAGGATTTATGGATACGCATAAACTGATCGGGCGGCAAAATATCTTCTATCGCTTTCATCCGCATATAGGTAATGATATTTTTTTCCCTGCATACAATTTTAATATAGTCTTTCATCCCTTCCACATAATAAATATCATCGAAGAGGATCTTCGTCAACTTGTTATTATCTTTTACAAACAGGTGATTGGCTGGCTGAACTTTCGACTTAGTGGTTTCCACTGCTGCCGGTTGCCGACGCTGACTGATATGCGCACGCGCTTTGTTTACCGCTTTGAGGAACCTGTCAAACGAAATAGGTTTTACCAGGTAATCCACTGCATCCAGCTCAAAACCCGCAATAGCGTGATCTCTTGAGGCGGTAGTAAAAATAACAACAGGCGGATTGCTCAGGGAACGGATCATTTCGATGCCATTAATATTGGGCATCTGGATATCGGAAAACAGCAGGTCCACCGGCTGCCGTTGCAATTCATTAATTGCGTCAAAGGCATTTTCGCAAAAGGCTACAGGTTGCAGATAAGGCACCCTTCCAATGTAATTTTCCATCAGATCCCTCGCAAACGGCTCATCGTCCACTACAAGGCAGGTAATTACTTGATCCATATTTTCTAGTTCAACTTTAGTGTCAAGACAACTTTGTAATATTCGGGATTATTTTCAATAAATAAAATGTGTTGATCAGGATATAACAGAATAAGTCTTTTGCGGGTGTTAGTTAACCCAATTCCCCCGGATACCTTTTTGCCTTCCGGGAGTTCCCCTTTGCTGTTTGATATTTCAAATCTCAGCTGGTTATCCGATACATCCATCGACGCATGGATCCAGCATTTATCTGCTGTAGTACTATGTGAATATTTAAAAGCATTTTCTACAAAAGGAAACATTAGTAATGGTGCTATCTGGTAGCCATCCATCTTTTCCGTATCGCAATCGAAATGTATACTGGCATTTTTTCCATAACGCACACTTTCCAGTTCTACATAATTTTTCAGGAACTCCGCTTCCAGGTGCAGCGGTACCATTTCTGTATTCGAATCATAGAGCGTATACCGCATCATCTCCGAGAGGTGCATGATCAGGTCCGATGCCAGCGCGTCATTTCTGATAGACAATGAATAGATGTTATTCAGTGTATTAAACAGGAAATGCGGGTTCAGCTGGGACCGTAGAAAATCAACCTCCAGGTTCAGGTTATCCCGCTCCAGCCTTAACGTACGGGTGGTGGTGCGGATAATGTCCAGGACCAGTTTCAACGACATGGGCGGCGCTATGGTCATCAATACAGGAAAGAAGATCTTCAGCAAATGGTTAGGTGAAAAAGTATCTTTCCATCCGCTACCTACCACCCGCTCCAGGAATTCCTTCACCGGAACATCCGTGATCTCCAGAAATGTAACGACATACAAAGAGCATAGGTAATTAATAACAGACCAGAACAAAAAAGGTATTATTAAACATACTATCGTAAGAAAAAAATACCCCTTCAGTAAAACCTTCGGTATTGTAAAATAAAAAATGGAATAAAAAAAGAACATGGCCCCTAACATGTTCCGGATAACAAATACAAGGCTGGCGCTGGCGGAAACAGCAAAAGTGCCACTCACTAATAACGCATAAAACATTGCCATGCATCCCCACATGAGCACGTGTGCCCATATCCTTACTCTCCCTCGATAATACTTATCAGACAAAAAAAATGAAAACCATTCCATGAATTTCCGGCTGATGTCAGGCGGCTCTCCATTGGTTTTACTTCTGAAAAAAGCTAGCATTGTATCCCTGAATATAAAAAATTTACAGTAAGCAGCAGCAAGTAAAATAAAAATACTTTACCAATCTGAATTTTCTTTTATCATATAAATCTAAAATGGTATACAAATAGCCTTTTTAGTCTATAACTTACACATTATGAATGCCTTCCGACAGCAGCTACAGTACACGATGTTGGATACAACCGCATTTTCATCGCGTTTATAGGTCAATACGTCTAATAAGTTTAACAGGCTGCTATTTAATGCTGACTTTTGATATGCAAGCCTGAATATGTTCGCTGGCTTAAGCTCTTTGCCGTTAAAAATTCTACAAAAACAAGGATGAAATGTGCATAAACTGCACGAAAGATACTTTCATCCATTGTTGTTACCATTGTCACTTAAATAGATTGACATTTAATTTATTAATAATATTACACCAATCTGGTCAGAAAACCTAGCGAATTTTGTCCTGTGTGAACTCCAAAAAAAGATTTTAGCTGAGGGTATGAACATCTACCTGCTAATACTATTCTATTCTATGGAAACACTATGATTTCCCCCTTACAGCTCTAAAAGAGATAGGCATCAGTCTATCTCTTTTTATTATACAACCACTGTACCCACCGCCACAAAATCAGCAAACACATCATCAGCAGGATCAGGTAGCCTACCGGCTTTCCGTTATACAGTCCCTGGCACAACCGGGCCACCCCGGCAACCAGTAAGGCGATCACCATGCCTCTTGCAAAAGGGAAAAAACCGGCATATTTCCGGAACAATAACGCGAGGTAACCAATGGTAATAAACAGGCCATAGAAAACCAGGAATATTTTCCCTTTAATGGCAAAGGGATTCCACTGCGAGGTAACGTGGTAAACATACAGGAAGGGTAACGAGAAGGCACAGAGGACCAGGATGGAAAGAAAAAGGGGCCGTGGAGTTGTTTCATTTTTCATGTTATCATTTTTAAAGATCAGGAACCGCAACCACCACATCCACCTCCGCAACTGCTGCCACAGCTACTTCCACAGCTGCTGCCACTACTACAGCTACTGCCGCCGGCATCATTTTCACTCCCGGCTTCCTTCTTTTTATTGCCGCTTTTCGCAATAAGAAGCCCCATAAACAGCAGTACCATTGTAAATCCAAAGAAAGGAGCGCTATCGGACGAACAACCGGTAAAGAAGAAGAAAGAAAAGAAGAGAAGGGGTGTTATCCAGCGACGGGGAAACAAGTTAAGCCGCTTTATCAGGGAGAAGGAAAGAGAGTGGGATTTGTTTGACCAGATGGCTTCCGGTGGATCTTCTCCAAAGCATTGCCGGTATAACTGCAGCGTATCTTCCTGCCAGGCGGCGTGTTTTTGCTGTTCTGCCTTCCCCCCGCCGGAAGGGTGATGGTGGATCTTTTTACCCAGCGTTTTCTCACAAAATGTCTCCCAGTAATTCTGCGTGTAAAGTAAATGCTGGTGCCATACTTTATCTACAATTTCAGAAGGGGAAGCGCCCGTTGGAGAAATACAGCAGAGATAAATAAAGCGCTTGTACTCCTGTATGGCCTGCCGCGTAAAGTCTTCACTCCAGCGCTGTTCCCGGGCCAGCTTCTTCGAAAAGGGGAACTTTATATCCGGTTCATCCAAATGGAAGTTACTGATCTGCTCCCAGAGCAATTTACCCGGTGACAAGGCTACAAATTCGTTGTTTTTCATCATCATAATTTCATTTTTTATTTGTTAATACCAAGATGAAATTATTTCAGAATACTAAAGTCTTGTGCGTATCTTACATCGACCTATTTTCGTATTATAATCGTCTTATTATGAGTAAGGAAGAACTGCTTAACCTGGAAAGATTAATGAATTACATTGCTTATCAGTACCTGAAAAAGGTAAGCTGGGAAGATGTTTCAAAAACAGAATGGAGCCATGTGGTGCATGAGTTCAATACCGTTATTGAGAAACAACAGCGCTTCAGGAAATTAGCCACACCCCCTTCCCTCTTTGGCGACAATTATTTCTATGAACACCTGGTGATCCGGAAACTGAAAGCAGCCAAAAACAGTGCGGGTATTGCAGCGCTGAGCAGCCCTAATTTCTCCAAGCTGAATGTAATGGCCGTAGCACTGGGCTTTACCAGCTACATTGATTTCATCAACAATTCGGCAGAAGTATACCCTTTTCATGAACTGAAGATCGGTATCCCCCTGTCGGAAGTGAATCATAAACTACTGGACCACCTGGTAGGTTACTGGTATTGCTATAACCGGAACCTTCCGTTTAAGTCGGGTAAGAAAGCGGCGGAACGCATCTGGAGGTCTTCCCTGGAGATCTATAAGTCGGGCGATGAATACCTGGTGGAGCGCACCGGCAGGGACAACCATATGTATTACGGCAAAATAACCTCTTATGCCAACTACATTTTCATTATCATGAACAGTACTACGTTTATCCGTCAACGTCATTTCATAGGCCGGCTGAAAGATATGGAAGACAATATTAAAAGATCCGGGTATGCCATCAACGAATTAAACTTTGTAAGCACCTGTGTGAGCTTTAATGAAGAACCCATAGCGCTGTATGAGATCTTTCACCGGGTGGCTAAAGTGAAGGACTTCCAGCGAACGTCTGTAGACCTGGCCTTCGACAGCCCGTTGCTGCCAAAGCATATCCTGGTACACCTGAAAGACAGTGAGCAGAACAGGATCATGCAGCATTAAATAACTAGCTGTTGAAAGGTAACCGTACCCAGGGGCTTTCCGGCGTTACCAACAGGTATTCCATATTATTATGCAGGATTTCGAAGCTGCCCATTTCCACGCCATTCCACACGCAACGTGCAAACTGGTAGGAAACGGAGAGATGTTTCCAGGAAGTATAGGTCCTTTTAAGCAGGGGCACACAGGCCTGGATATATTCCTGCGCCTCCCCGGAGCTGATATAACCGGCCGCATAGCCCGACCGGCTCAGGTTAATAATGCGGCCAAAATCCCAGATCAGCATATCCGGCTGCAGGTTTTCAGTTACCAGTTTCCTTTCCCTGAACAGTTCCAGCGCTTTACGGGTGTTGCGGAACCGCTCCATTACCACCGCCTCTTCCAGCTCGTTGGTGGCAATATGTTCCCTTAGAAAAGCTTTACTCTCTTTGATGGATACGGCATTGATCGCCTGCCAGATGATATCGTATTCTATCCGGTGACCGCTTTCCTGCAGCCAGGCCAGCGTTTCCTGTAGTTCACCGGGATTGCTGATATCCCACCACTCCGACAAATGTTCGCGGGATGCCTGTTCATTGGCGCCTGTAGTGAGATCGTTCAGGTATTGGCGGTTTACAAAGGCGATATCAGCGCCGCAGGCTATTGCCCATTGCTGTGGGGTATCCAGCTGACTGTGGGGATTCAGTAATATGGCCAGCGGATGTTCATCTCTGTCAGTTACATCTGCATCATCACCGGAAAATAATTGGTTAAACTGTTTGACGTTATCCTTTAACAGGGCAGGCCAATCGTTTGCGGGGCTGGTACTTTGCCGTAACTGCTGCTTATACATGGCAATTTCTTCTTCGCTGAGTCCCATATTGCGCAGTTGCTGCTCCATATAGTGCTGCTGATTCATCAGGATTGGTTAAGGGTTCGGTTAAAATAGCTAACTCCTGGTATTTACGCTTAAAACCAGGTTAAAGTTTTTCTAGGTATACAGCACAAAGATAGAGAATGTTCTGATACGAGCGTATGATAAAGCAAAAGCAATATCAATAATAGTTAGGGCAGCGATTTAAAAGGGGATTGCCCGGGGCCGGGGAATAAAGGCAAATACACGTTTACCCGTTACCGGTAGTGCTTTTGATGCGGTACCACAAATAAAAAGGGATGTTGCGGTACAACATCCCCATCACTATGACGATCTTCTAATATTAAAAAGTTTTGTCGCGTTTATCCAGTTTCCCTCTCCTGTTTTGCGGTTTGGGTCTTCTTGGAAGCGCTTTTGGCATATCCGGGTTGGCGCTGTTGGCTTCCATCAGTGCTGCTTCTTCAAAAGGATGCGACACGGAAGGAATGGTTTGCCGGATAAGTTTATTGATGCTGTGGAGGAATGGTCTTTCTTCTGTATCACAGAAAGAAAGGGCATATCCTGCCGCACCCGCTCTACCGGTTCTGCCTATACGATGTACGTAAGTTTCAGAAACATTTGGCAGATCGTAGTTGATAACATGTTCCAGTGAGTCCACATCGATACCTCTTGCAGCAATATCCGTAGCTACCAGCACACGCAGGCGGCCATTTTTAAAGTTGTTCAGGGTATTCTGACGGGAAGCCTGTGATTTATCACCATGCAGGGCATCTGCATCGATGTTACGTTTCTTCAGGTTTTTTGCGATCCTGTCCGCGCCATGCTTGGTTTGGGTAAACACGATGGTGCGTTCGATACGGTGGTCTTTCAGGATAGTTTCCAGCAGGGATTGTTTATCTTTCTTCTTCACAAAATAAACGGATTGTTCAATCCTTTCTGCGGTGGAAGATACCGGTGTAATGGTAACTTTCTCCGGTTTGTAAAGTAAGGAGTTAGCCAGTTGCGCGATGCTTGGCGGCATGGTAGCCGAAAAGAAGAGCGTTTGGCGCTGCTGTGGCAGTTCCCGGATCACCTTTTTAATATCGTTGATAAAGCCCATGTCCAGCATGCGGTCGGCTTCATCCAACACAAATATTTCCAGGTGGTTCAGGTAAATGTAACCCTGGTTCATCAGGTCGAGTAAACGACCCGGTGTGGCAATCAATATATCTGTTCCATTACGCAGGGCAATGGTTTGCCTGTGCTGCGGAACACCACCGAAGATCACATCGTGTTTCAGACCGGTGTGTTTGCCATAGGCGGCAAAACTTTCATCGATCTGCACCGCCAGTTCCCTGGTGGGCGTGAGGATCAGTGTACGGATATGTTTAAAACCTTGTTTTTCCGGCGTACTGTTATGTAATAACTGTAAGATGGGGATAGCAAACGCAGCCGTCTTACCGGTGCCTGTTTGCGCGCAGCCTAAGAGGTCTTTACCTTCCAATACAATGGGAATAGATTGTAATTGTATAGGAGTAGGTGTAGTGTACCCTTCAGTTTTCACTGCTTTTAAAATGGGCTCAATAAGCCCTAATTGCTCAAATAACATGTTGATATATCTGATGTAATAAATATAAAATAACGCTTCTTCATCTTTAGCGTTATCACAATTGAGGAGAGCAGTAAAGAAAAGATTTCCGGACTGGAGAGAATAGATATTTCTGTGCTTTATGCTTTTAACTCAACAGACGGAAGCAAAGATACTGATTTTCTGGTGAAGATGTTGATAAATTAAAAAAAAACCATATGAAAGGGGTATTTTAAGTGTCAAAACAGTCCATAATTGCCGTTATGAGGGCTTAAATAAAAAAAAGCCGCCGGGAAGCGGCTTTTTAGAAATTTACTTTGCCGCTTCCGGTGCAGCATCGGGTTTGGTTTTTGGCTCTTCATTCCCGTGGTGACAGGTGTAGCAGGAAACCGCCATTACCTCGCTGCCCTTAAAGAACTTCTTGTTGATGCGTTTGGTCATCTTCATCATATCCCTGGCAACGCCCTTATGCGGATTAGCGTCGCTGGCAAAATCCAGCTTCTTGGCATCATCTTTCCGCGGCTCATGACAGAAATTACATTTTACGCCCAACGCAGCATTAAAGCCACGCATTACTTTGATCAGGTCGTCGTGACTGATATCTTTTGGCAATACTTTCAGATTGGTAGCCTTCTCCGGCTCCTGGGGCAGTGCGAGTGAACATAGGGTGCCGGCAGCCATAAATGCCGCCACCACTACAAAGCTTTTCCTGATTTTCATTGATCTTGGGTTTAAATAAGTCTTTAAATGCTTCCTTTAGGAAGGAATCTACAAAAAAGAACAATAGGTTGTAGGTGGGTGGGGCCGCTTTTTTGTGCGGATGGAGCGGAGGGTGAGCGGAGGTTATCTGAGCGGAGGTTGTCTTGGGCACTGATTACGCTGATTTTACTGATTTCTCTTTTGTGATTTTTTTTTGATTTGGGGAGATTGGGGTTTGGGTTGGAGAAGGTTGTTTTGATGATTAGCAGATGCTTCGCATCTGCTTAATAGATGCCTGGTACATGCTTAGTATATGCTTAATGTATGCTGATGACCTGGAGGTGATGTGGAGGTGACGTGGACTTGAAGCTAAGATCTTTTACCACAGGGCCTTACAGGCGAAAAAGTACAGGGCGGTTATACACATCAGTGCCATATATGTAAAATGGCGTGCTGATACATGAGGAAAGTGAATGCCGCATTCAACTATTGTAAAACCATCCTAAATTGACTGAATTTTCCGGAAATTCTATAAAAAGACAAAAATAATTCAATTTTCAGTAGCAAATGAAGGCTATTAAATAAAAAATCTATCAGGACTCCCCTTTCCCAAAATCATAAAAAAATCACAAAAGAGAAATCAGTAAAATCAGCGTAATCAGTGCTCAAGACAACCTCCGCTTCACTGTGCAAAAAACCCCGCACCCAGATGGATGCGGGGGCTTTTTATAATTATGAGGACTTAGTTATTGTCAACACAAAGCTTATTGTAGATCAGTTCGTCCGAAGAGATCGGCCAGATATATTGTGCAACGGTTGGCGCAATTACCGGAACGGTGCTGCTTTTGGCAGGGAATGGAATACCCAGGCGGGTAATTTCCATACTCCTGAAGCCTTCTCCCAGCAGTTCAATATGTTTTTCCCTGGTGATGGCGGCCAGTAATGCTGTTACGTTGGTAAAATCAGCAACGGTATAGGTAATGGTGGCGTCGGACCGGTGCCGTACCGCAGACAATAATGCTACTGCTGTAGGATCCACTGAATTGGTTTGCCGCGCCCTTGCTTCTGCCAGGTTCAGTAACACTTCTGCATACCGGATCACCGGAATATAATCTGTGAAGGGGCTTGGCGTAGGGAATTTAGTCCAGAAATTCTTCCCGAGAGATTGTACAATAAACCTCCTGCGTGCGTCGGTAGCTGGCTTCCAGGAAGAATCAGCGATCACGCCATTAGGATGCATGGAGTACTCTCCGTTGCCGGTGAATGGCTTTGCAGCAGGTGTAAAATAGTACCCCAGCTGGGTTTGTGTGCCCGGGAAATCATCCGTAGACCCGGTAAATGGCAATGAAAATATAGATTCCCTTGTAGAATAGGGCGGTGCAAATACCTTCTGTACATCCGCTTCCAGCGCATGCCCTGCAGGCGACACAAACGGTGCACTGGCAGACACCAGTTTTGCCGCTTCTGCTATTACTTTATCGTATTGCTCCATATACAGGTATACACGGGTTTTATAAGCGATCGCGCTATAGGCGTTGGCGCGTGTAATGGAGGTTAAGGCGCCTGCTGCCGGTTTGGTCAGTAACGCTTCTGCAGAATCAAGATCGCGGATAATCTGCGCATAGGTTTCATTCACCGTACTGCGGGCGCGCGCATAACTGCCAATTTTAGCATGTCCTTCCGTGTGAATAATCAGCCCTGGCCTGCTGCCGGCGCCATCCCAATGCGGACGTGCATATAACTGCAGTAAGGAGAAATAGCTTACGCCCCGCACAAACTTGGCTTCCCCGGCGTACAGCTTTGCGATGGAGTCTCCTACTATCTGGTTTCCAACCGCATTCATACCGGTAAGGAAAACGTTCACGTTGTTAATGGTAATGTAACCCTGCGACCAGATCTCTTTCACCTCCTGCGCTTCGCCTGTAGGCACCATTCGCCAGGTGGCATTCAGCGTTACGTTGTTGGCCTTTTCATTCACAAAATCTTCCCCTCTTACTTCGTTGGCAATGGCATATTTCCCTCCCAGGAACTTGCCGTGCTTCATCGCAGAATATAAGCCATTCGCCTGGCTGGCAATCCGTTCTTTGGTTTCAAAAGCCCTGAAATCAGGAATATCTGTGGAGGGTACCGGGTCCAGTAATCCTTTCTGACAAGCACCCAAACCCATCACAGTAACCGCCAATATATTTAACACATATTTTTTCATCTTCTTTCAATTTAAAAGTTAACATTAAGACCCACTGTCAGCGTTCTTCCATTACCCAGCGTGTTACGGTCAACACCCTGACCGGAAGCATTATTGCCATTGGAAGAAACTTCCGGATCGGGGCCGGGGTACTTTGTAATCAGCGCAAGGTTTTGTCCCCGCACATAAACTTTAGCGCCCTGCAAACGGATAGCGTTTGCAACATTATCAGGGAGGCGGTAAGTGAGTGCGGCGGTACTTAATTTTACAAAGTCGCCTTTGAAAACGTTGGCGGCAATCGCAAAAGAAGAACCATTGGAAATGTTATCGCCATATACTACGCGCGGCATATCTGTCTGATCACCGGGGTTCTGCCACCTGTTCAGGACATCAGTACTGTTATTCCAGTAGCGTTGATCCCTTAACCCTGCATTACTGCCATAGTACACATAAAATCCTGTTTGATAGGTAAGCAATACGTTCAGCTCAAAAGCTTTATAGCGGAAAGTATTCTCCAATCCGCCGAGTATTTTCGGATTGGTATTTTTATAAGCCACGGCATCTTTCACCCCTACTGTAGGAGCTGTTTTGCCATCTTCATACTTATACTTAACGGCATCCGCATTATTAAAATACACCTTGTCGCCGTTGGCATTGATAAAGATCCTTCTGCCGGTTGCAGGATCCACACCATCCGTACGTACCACATACAACATACTGGCAGGATAGCCTACTTTGTTGATACTGGTTTGTTCCAGGCTGCTGGTAACAAAAGGAATGGCAGTAATATCGCCGGCCAGGGATGTTACTTCATTTTTGTTATGTGCAATATTGAAACCGATGTTCCAGGAGAAGTCGCGCTTATCAATCGCCACTGCGTTTACGCTGAACTCCATTCCTCTGTTGTACATGCTGCCTACGTTGGTAGGAATGGTAGCAATGGTAGCCGTGATGCTGGTAATAGGAATACCGGCAGATGGCATTTGCGGCACAAACAGGATTAAGCCGTTAATATCATTGTAGTAATAAGAGAACTCACCACTGATCCTGTTATTCAGGATACCATAAGTAAATCCTATGTCTGTTTTCTTACTGGTTTCCCAGTTCAGATCGGGGTTACCTGCCTGGTTAAAATAAATAGAAGAACTGCCACCGTAAGGAGCAGGCTTATACAGTGATAATGCATCATAGTCACCCAGGCCCGCGAAGTTACCCACTTTACCATGACTGGCCCTGATCTTGAAACTGCTGAATACATTATTAAGACCTGCATTGGTCCAGAAAGCTTCTTTCGTAATTTCCCATCCTGCGGAAAAACCATAGAAAGTACCTTTCTTAAAGTTGGGACCAAAAGCGGAATACTGGTCCTGTCTTACATTGGCGCTTAAATAATATTTCTCGTTATAATTATAATTTAAACGGGAGAAAGCAGACAACAGGTAATTTTCCCTGCGCAGCAAATAACGCGACAGGTCTGTGAGCCAGCCGCCTTCACTGTTGTTGAAATAGTTATCCATTTGTTTCTGGCGACGCAAACCATACCGTTCGCGTGCATCCCTTTGTTGCTCAAAACCCGCCAGCAGGCTGAGGTTATGCTTACCGAAAGAACGATCCAGCTGCGCTGTATTTGTCCATACCCAACGTTTGTTTTGTGTATAAATACTGTTCACATCACCGTTAGAAGAAACGCCATCGCCCGACATGTTATTGAGATAAATATCGTTGTTCATCAGGATGTAATCGGCGCCATACTGGGTTTTTAATGTCATCCACTCAAAAGGTTTCACCTGCAGGTAAATATTACCCTGGACGTGACTGGCCTCTGTATTGGAATGGTCCATATCCAGCAGTACCTGTGGATTGTAGATACCAATAGGCAAAGTGTTTTTCCCGCCACTCATACCGGAACCACTGATATTATAACTTCCGTCATTGTTATAGGCGGATACTAACGGGGAAGTGAGGAAAGCAAGACGGGCAAGACCGCCGGAGTTAAAGGCTTCTCCTTCCAGTGAGCCGGAAGATCCCGAGATCAGGCTTTGTTCGTTGGAGTAGGACATCCGCGCACCAATAGAAAATGATTTTCCCAGTTGCTGGTCAATGCTGAACAGGAGGCTTTTGCGTGCGAAGTCATTCTTTTTCAGAATCCCCTGTTGTTTGGTATATCCTGCTGAAAAATAATAGCTGGTACTTTCAGAACCCCCGGAAACATTTACGTTGTGATTCTGTGATATGGTTTTGTCGCGGTACACCACATCCATCCATTTGGTATCAATCACTTTACCGTTGGCATCAAGGTTGGCTACATAGCGATCGGCATTACCGGCATTTTTCAGCGCCTCATTTTTCATTTCAAGAAACTGCTCCGTATTCAATACGGTGGGCAGGCGTGTGGGCCTGGTAGTACCTACCCAGCCATCGTAGACTACTTTCGGGCGGCCGGCCTTTCCTTTTTTAGTAGTTACAAACACCACACCATTGGCAGCGCGGCTACCGTAAATGGCTGTAGCAGCAGCATCTTTGGCGATATCTATGGAGGCAATATCAGCAGGATTAATGCTTGATAATGGATTCAGCGGGGAGTTGGAAATACCTGCGCCTACATCACCGGAAAATGCAGGTACTCCATCGATAACAATTAAGGGATAGGCGCTCATGGAAATAGAATTGGAGCCACGGATCCGGAACACCGGCGGGTTATTCACGATTCCGTTAGGTACGGTGATCTGCACACCTGCGGCACGACCGCCTAAACCTGCCTCAAAGCTTTGCACCGGTAATTCAGCGATGGCGCTACCTTTAACGGAGACGATGCTGCCGGTTACATCTTTTTTACGTTGTGTACCATATCCTACTACCACCACTTCAGAAATAGCTTTTGAATCAGGCAACAGGATAACGGTTCCTGTGGTATTACCTGTGACAGGCAGCGTTTTTGTTTCGTATCCTACAAAAGATACTTTCAGTGAATTGATGTTTTCAGGCACAGCAAGCGAGAACTCGCCTTTTCCGTCGGTAACGGTGCCTGTTTTGCCTCCGGGTAAGCTCACAGAAACACCGGGTAATCCATTACCGGTATCGTCTGTTATCTTTCCTTTCACAGTGCGGGAATGCTGTGCCAGCAGCGAGGTTGCTATCAATAGCATACCTGCCAGCACGAGTAGAAGTTTCCTCATGTCAGTTTAGATTTAATTGTTGATAAAAATTACAATGGTGGTATCGGGATTTTTGGCAATAAACATCCTGCTCCGGCTCATGAACCGGATTGGCATGCATTAACAAAGACCAGGTTATTACTTAGCTAAAAGACTCTACAGTCCCGAGTTTTAAGATTTTTGTTATAATAATTAAGGTTTAGATTCAGAACTTTGGTTGCTACTACAGTACAAATACTCACAATAAGGTTTGTTGCCAGATTTACTGGTTGCTTAAAAATAAAAAAGAAATTTAACTTTTCATCGCAGTGATAAATATTACTTTGCGTTCATCTCTTCAAAAACGATTTTCCAACACTCTAACATTTAGCTATCAGCGGCTTATATATTCAATTACCGACCGGAATTTTTATTCTCCCCATCCGGTTAGCGTATAGGCATAACCGGTGTCTTTCGGATGTGCTTTCCAGAGAGGCGTCAGATCGAGATCCGGATATTTTTTTTCTGCGATGGCAGCGAGTTCCAGGTAGCCATCTGCCTGCAGTGGCTTAATTTGCCGGTATTGCCAGGCGGCGTTACCGGCTGCGAATGGAAGCATCCACTGGAAAGCCTTGCGCAGGCTTTTCTTACCGGGGCTTTCATAATTCCAGAGATCTACCTCCATCTTTTCCGCCATCAGTGCCAGTTCAAAAAATGCTTTCAGGTTAAAATAAGAATAATTCCAGGAAAGGGTGCGCTCCAGTTCCAGTGGCTGCCGGCCATCGGCTTCCAATTGTTGTTCTATCCGTTGGCGGGTTTGTGTGAGCAGCAATTGTTTTGCCAGCGGCTGTTGTCCGGTGAACAATGCCATGGCTACTGCCTGTACATCGTACCAGGTACCATGATTATTTTTTGCTGCCAGCTCCTCCTTCCCTATTTTACTGGTACGCATCCAGGTAAGGAACTGGCGGAACCAGTCCTGTATACTTTTGTATTCTGCTGCCGGAAAGGCGGGCGAATTTTTCAGCAACTGCATTCCATCTATCAATGCAGTCACAGCATGTGTATCAATTAAGCCAATACCGCGTCCTTCTGTGATACCGGGAATGGCCTGGCCGTAGTTGAGATTGGGATTCATCCGGGTAGCCGGATCGAGGAACCAGGTATGTAATAACGCCACTGCTTTGGTGGCGTATTGTTCCTTACCGGTATAAAACCAGGCAAGACCGAGCACATTTACATCGTTGCACAACGCATTGAAATAGGAATCATCTTTAATCGTGTAACGTTCCGGATTGGTCACTCCATCGCGACGGATATACGGCAGTCCGTTTGCCTTGGTGGAATCCGGCCACCAGTAGGGACCTACACTCATGTAATCATGTTTGTCGCCACTCGGGGGGACTTTACTTTTAAAAGTAACCGCATACGGACCGTGTTGCAGCGCACTGTCAGCGCGCGTGAGTAATTCATGCAGCGCCTTTTCAGCTCCGGGCTGATGCGTTGCGATGGCTGCTTTCTGTGCTGTGAGCACGGCCGGGTCGAATAAAAATGTGCCGGGCCCGGCTTGTTGCGCAGCCGTATGTACGGGTAAACAGGTGATCAGCAAAATAAAGAGGATACGGGTCAGGTGTAGCATAGTTAATACTTCCTTTCTAATTTAATCAATTTTCAACTCTTATTAAAAATCTTCTTCAATCGCAATAACCGGGTTTTTTACCGATATTCACGAGGCTACCTTTGTTTAAAAACATTGAAGCTATGAATCATTATAACACCGTTGCCACGGCAATAGACTATATTAAAGAGCATTTCAAAACGCAGCCCGACTTACAGGAAATTGCTGCGGCCGTACATATGAGCCCATTTCATTTTCAGCGTGTATTTGCGGAGTGGGCAGGGGTAACCCCTAAAAAGTTCCTGCAATACCTTACGCTGGATTACGCCAAAACCATATTGAGAGAAGAAAAGGTAACCGTGTTCGATGCTGCCTTTGAAGCGGGGCTTTCGGGCACCGGCCGCCTGCACGACCTGTTTATCAATATAGAAAGTATGACGCCGGGAGAATATAAAAACGGCGGCAAGGCATTACGCATTAATTACAGTTTTGCAGAGAGTCCGTTTGGTGATATCATTGTGGCATCCACGTCCAAGGGCATCTGCCATATGGCTTTTGCAGACGATCAGCAACTCGCCCTGCAAGCGCTGACCACGCAGTTTCCCCATGCGCAGTTTACCCAGATGGTGGACCTTATTCAGCAAAACACCCTGTATATTTTTACGCAGGACTGGAGCCGGCTGTCTGAAATAAAACTGCATTTGCGGGGAACGGACTTTCAACTGAAAGTATGGGAAGCCCTGTTAAAAATTCCGATGGGTAATTTAACTACCTACTCACAGCTGGCAACAACCCTTCAAAACCCGAATGCTTCCCGCGCAGTAGGCTCAGCGGTAGCACAGAATCCGGTGGCCTTCCTGATTCCTTGTCACCGTGTAATTAAAGCCACCGGCGACACCGGGCAATACCATTGGGGAAGCACACGTAAAAGCGCCATCATTGGCTGGGAAGCCGCCAAAAAAGGAAATACAGATGGATGGGAGATATAACTCGGGCAGCGTCCAAAAAAACAAAGGGCTGCCCGCTTGTGTAGGACAGCCCCGTTTTTGCTTATGAAAAAAAGGACCAGCACTAAATAGTGCCTGCCGGTTAGACGAGGAAAAAAAAGTTTATCAGAAAAGTCAAAATATCACCATTGTATAAACGTCGTCAAACATGCCTTCAGGGCATGAGCATTAGTTCTCTCACGAAGATCAGCGTCCGGTTTAGATGTTAATCAAGTTAGTTTATCGTTTGTGATACTTTTTCTTCAGATTTTGGTTGCTATAAACACATCCTCCCGCAGATGCTCAGTAGTGCTTAATAGGTTACCTTAAAAATAAAAAATAATTTTGCATTTTCGTATATAAATTTCCTGTTTGTTTACAGACCGTGCTAAAAAATATATCGATATTTAGTATCAATCCTTTACATATACCAATATCCGTACGTTTTCTTACCTTTCTATAAAAAACGATGAGTTCCGGAAAGAAACCTGTCGGACTGACCACCTCGCAAGGTTGGGAAACCGGTATCCGACGCACCTTTGCTATCTCCCCGGCGAAGGCCTGGGAAATGCTGTTTACGCAACCCATACTTGGATTGTGGCTTGATAGTAATGCAGACATTCCCTTCGAAAAAAACGACACTTATACCACCCTCTCCGGCATCACTATCCAGGTAACGTCTGTTACTACCGGTAAGATAATCCGCATGAAATGGCAGCAGGGTTCCGGCAACCATGCGTCTACCGTGCAGATAAGAGTGATTCCTGCCAAAGAAAAGACCATCATTGCCTTTCATCATGAACGGTTGAAAGATGGCGAAGAAAGGCTTAAAATGAACGGTTACTGGAAAAAGGTGCTGGATAAAATCAGTGAAACGGTGTGACCGGTGATGGCTGGTCAACATGCCGTATACACCTGTTAGTGAGCGCTGGCATCTTACCAGATAATACGCAAATTTTGCCAAACAATCTATTTTTTTTAAGCGTATTATAAGGCGGCGCTCCGATTCTTACACCTAACTTTGCTATACCAAACACCAAAGTACCTACGGGAACGCGAACTTATGAATGTTTACAGTATAGTTAAAGGACCCCAACAGCCAGAGCTGCTCCATCATGAAACGCTGGCTGATATTTTTTCACAATCGGTGCAGGAACATGCCCATCAAACCGCACTGATATTCCAGCAACAAACACTTACTTATCAGCAGCTGGATCACTGGAGCGATGCGATCGCCGCATTCCTGCAATCCAAAGGAATAGGCCCCGGCAGTGTGGTTGGGATCTGGTGGCCACGGAGCCTTGAACTGCATGCGGCTATACTGGGCATCATTAAAGCCGGTGCGGCCTATGTTCCCCTCGACCGGGAGATGCCGGCAGAAAGAGTAGAAGGTGTATTGACAGAAGTAAAGGCGGCGGCCTGTTTCAGCGAAGTTCCCCTCCGGCTGGAAGCCCCGGTGTTATCAGTACCACCGGTACCCGGCAGCACTGAAATATTCACCCTTAACGCCGGACCACAACCCGAAAATTTTGCTTACATATTATACACTTCCGGCAGTACCGGCAAACCCAAAGGCATCCCGATCAATCACCGGCAGATCTGCCACCTTATCAGGGCAGAACAAACCGTTTTAAATATCCGTGCCACCGATAAGGTGTACCAGGGCTTCTCCGTATCCTTTGATATGTGGTGCGAAGAAACCTGGCTGAGTTACTTTGCCGGCGCTACACTTTGGGTGGCCGATGCCACCACCGCCAAAGCCATTGATGAACTGGGCGATGTATTGCGCCGTGAAAAAATCACCGTACTACATGCCGTTCCCAGCCTGCTCGCTATCATGGACGATAATATCCCCACGCTGCGCCTCATTAATGCCGGTGGCGAAGCCTGTACGCCACAGGTACTATCCAGGTGGGCTGTACCTCCGAGGCACTTTTATAACAGTTATGGGCCTACGGAAACAACGGTAAGCGCCACTTTTGCGGCGTTAAAGCCAGGAGATTATATCACCATCGGACAGCCGTTGCCCAATTACAACATGGCCGTGGTAGACGAAAAACTGGATATCCTGCCGGTAGGCGAACGCGGAGAACTGGTTATTTCAGGACCCGGCGTAGGCGACGGGTATATCGACCGTCCCGAGCTGACCCGCGAAAAATTTGTGGACAAGCCAGCCGCCATGACGGAACTACCCGGCACACGCCTGTACCGCACCGGTGATGCCGCCATTATTTTACCGGATGGCAGTATCGACTTCCAGGGCCGCCTCGATGATCAGATCAAGCTGCGTGGATACAGGATTGAACTCGGGGAAATTGAAAACCAGCTCCATGCTATTACCGGCATTGCCGCAGCAGCAGTAGCGGTGAAAAAAGACAGCAACGACCAGGATCAGCTGGTAGGTTATATTGTGCAGGAAGATCATACTCCTTTTGATGAATCCTTCCTCCGTGCAGCACTCGCCAAAGTATTACCACCCTATATGGTGCCCGGCACCATTGTAGCGCTGGAAGATATGCCCCGCCTGCCCAGTGGCAAAATAAACCGTAAGGCACTACCACTGCCTGCGGCCTTTGCACAGGTAAGCACTCATGAAGCTATTGACCCGGATGCCCCCGTCGCCGACAGGATCAGTGCTATCCTGTCAAAAGTATTTCCGGATAAAACCATCGACCTCCAACAGGACTTTTTCACCGACCTGGGAGGACACTCCTTACTGGCAGCAGCTTTTGTATCACGACTGCGCCGCGAAGCCAATGTGCCTAATGCATCTCTCAAAGATATTTATATACACCGCCCCCTGCAGGAACTGGTAAATGTATGGGCCGCACAACCACAGTCGGCCCCTAAGCCACCCCGCGTTTTTAATAAAGTGCCCTGGTGGCGTCATCTCAGTTGCTGGATAGCACAAACCATTGCCATACTGGTGATCTTCGGATTATTTGCCATGCAGATATTCCTCCCTTACCTGGGATATTATTATGTAGAACAGGATACCAGCCACCTGGGATATGCGATCCTTACCGCTCTTATCATGTTTTGCCTGTTGCCGCCTCTCTTTTCTATGCTTATTATCAGCACCAAATGGCTGGTAATAGGCAAAATGAAAGCAGGAGATTATCCTTTATGGGGTACTTATTACTTCCGCTGGTGGCTGGTAAAAACGATCCAGCGCCTCATGCCTTCACAATTCCTCAATGGCACGCCTTTATACCCGGCTTATCTCCGGATGCTGGGCGTGAAAATAGCGCCGGATGCACAACTCGGCGCGGTGACCATTGGCGCAGAAGACCTTGTTACCATTGGCAGCGATGTAAGTATCAGTTCACAGGCAGTCATCAATAATGCATTTGTGGAAGATGGATGGCTGAAACTACGCAGCGTGTATCTTGGCGATCATGCATACGTAGGCAGCAGTGCAGTTATTGGCGGCGACACGGTGATGGAAGCCTGGAGCGAATTACAGGACCTTAGTTTCCTGCCTGCCAACAGTACTGTGAAATCTGGCGAGGTATGGCATGGTAGCCCGGCTGTGCTAAAAGTAACTAAAAACATCAGTGACCTGCCACAGCCCCTGCCGGTATCAAAAGCTACCCGCAGAAAATACAGCGCTATCTTTTCGCTGTTCCTGCTGGTGTTTCCATTCACGGTGCTGTTGCCGTTATTGCCCACCATCATTACGCTCAACCAGATGGATAATGCCGCACCGGATTATAACTTCAATTATATGGTGATCACACCGGCGCTGGCGCTGAGTTATATTATTTTATTTACCGCACAAACCGTGCTGCTTACCCGTTTACTGCAATGGGGAATTAAGCCGGGCACTTATCCTATTTACAGCGCATTTTATGCCCGTAAATGGTTTGCTGACCAGTTGATGTCGCTATCGCTGATTGTAATACATCCTATTTTTGCCACGGTGTATATCTCTTCGCTGTTCCGCGCACTGGGAGCCAAAATAGGCCGCAATACCGAAGTGTCTACCGCCAGCAGCGTTACGCATCCATTACTGGAAATAGGCGACGGCGCCTTTATTGCAGATGCGGTAACACTCGGCGAATCTGATGTACGCGGACAACAGCTGATACTCGAAAAAACGATTATTCATAATACCAGCTTTGTTGGCAACAGTGCCCTGATACCACAGGGTTATGAATTGCCGGAGAATATGCTGATTGGCGTGTTATCCACACCTCCGTCCAAAGAACAGCTGGCAGCTAGTACTGCCCGCGACTGGTTTGGATCCCCGGCTATTGCGCTGCCACGCCGCCAGGAAAGTCATTTCTTTCCCCCGGAACTCACTACTCATCCATCACCACAACGCAAACTGGCCAGGGCCACGGTTGAATTTATACGTATCCTCATCCCGGAAACAGTGGTGATCTGCTGCAGCATCCTGTTCATTGCCTATGCGCATGATCTTGTAACAGATGAACCCTGGTGGATGATCTTGTTGCAGTTTCCTTTCTACTATCTCTTTTTCCTTGGACTGCCGGCATTCTTCTTTACCGTATTGCTCAAATGGGTGCTTGTAGGCAAATACAAGGCTTTACAAAGCCCTATGTGGACATCCAATGTATGGCGCAGTGAAGCGATTACTTCCACTTACGAAGCACTCTCTATTCCATTCCTGCTGGAATACCTGAAAGGAACTCCCTGGCTGCCGGTAATACTCCGCCTGCTGGGTGTAAAAACAGGCCACCGCGTATTACTGAATACCGCAGATATCACGGAATTTGACATGGTGGAAATAGGTACCGACAGCGTATTGAACGAAGACAGCGGCCCGCAGACACACCTGTTTGAAGACAGGGTAATGAAGATAGGGCCCATTAAAGTAGGCCGCAGGAGCAGCATTGGGGCAAGGTCCATCATCCTGTACGACAGTGAGATTGGCGATGATGTAAATATTGCGCCGTTGTCGTTGTTAATGAAAGGAGAAAAATTACAACCTGGTACCAGCTGGACAGGCAGCCCGGTTAAACCGGAATAACGCTATCAACTATACGAAAATGATTAACATCCAATCCATACAAATAAGCGACCACTATGCGCTCATCAACAACATGATGGAGCAGCTGCATCTTTCGGAAAAAGCATTTTTCCCGAAAACAGCCACCTGGGAAAGCATTGCATCCAACTATATGCAACATGTAATAGAGATGCAGGAAACCTGCGATGGCACCTGCCTGCTGGCCTATGCAGGTGATAAACCAGCCGGCTTCATCTTTGCCTATCCGGAAGAACCGGACGACAGCCGGATTGAAGATTATACGGGTAACACCCTCTATGTATCTGATGGTTATGTGACAGATGAATTCCGCCGCCAGGGTATTTACAGGATGCTGAATGAAGAACTGGAACGGATATACGTAGCAATGGGTGTTCGCAGGATAGTCAGATATACGCTGGCGAACAACCATCGTATGCAACGGTTCCTGGCGTCGGAAAAATATGAGCCGGTACGGCTGGTATATGAGAAGTGGCTGACTTAACAGCCCCTTCTCTAATAGTCGATAGCATGGTCTTTTTTCACAGAAGCTCCGGCATATACTTTCTTTGAGGTCCATGGCTGCGCAGGATCCGACCAGAACGGACTGCCGTAAGGTAAGCCCAATGCCAGGAAACCGGTACTGCATAAATACAGGCTGCCGGTAGAGGTATAGGTATCTGCAATTTCCGGCTGATGCCCGCAGAAACCAATCTGTAGCCATCCTTTCTTATCAAAAGTACCGGGCACCTCAAATATTCGTTTATTCACTGCCGTTAGTGCACATCTTACCTGTGCGGGTGATATTTCTTCCGGTAGTTTTTCTTCCAGTGCAATTTGCGCCAGTGCCTGGAAAGCTGCGTTGCGGTAAGGCATGGAGCGACCCACTACCGGGAAAGTTCCTTCAGGAGAAATTTGTCTTTCGAGAATAGCGGCATAGCGCTGCATCCGTTTTAATGCCAGCTCATAGTTTGCTTTACTCCCCTCTTCTTTTTCAGCCATCACCTTTAATACGTCTACCAGCATGGGCTGGATCACAAAAGAGTTGTAATAGTCGTAATGAAAATGCGCGCCGTCGCCATACATACTGTCACCCTTATACCACTCCATCATTTTTTGCACGGCCAGGTCAATTGGTTTGCGGTCCCAGTCGGCGCCGAATTTCAGCAGCATGGCTTCAATGATGGCGGAAAACAATACCCAGTTGTTGGTAAATGCTTTAATGCTGCGTAAACTGATTAATCCATCTATTACCTGCTGTTGTGTTTTAGGGGAGAGCCTGCTCCATACATGCCTGGGTGCGCGTAATAATCCATGCGCGAGGAAAGCGCCGTCTACCAGTGGTTGTGCATCAAACTTGCCGGTAAAGTTCATATAGTCAGGAGATGCAGGATCTACTGCCATCGCTATTGCTTTGTGGGTCATTTCCAGCATGGCAATACGCTTGCTTCCTTCCATCGTGTTGTCTGGCCCAAGTTCCAGCCAGGGGGCAATACCGGCCAGGGTTCTGCCAAATGCTTCGAGGTAGGTTACTTTCTCCACCGGCTTTCCATAGCTCGGCGCCACTTCGGTAGGCATGGTGGCTTTCAGTTTTCCTTTGCTCAGTTGCTCAATAACGGGTTGGCATATACGAATCATCAAATCCACATTATACTCCCTGTCACCGGGAGCAGGCTTTTCAGCCGCCATCGCTTTCAATAATCCCTTTTCAGTGCCTATGGTACTTGCCACTCCTGCCATTGGAATAGCTTTGATAAAAAAACGTCTGTCCATGCAAATAAATTTACGGCATTATTTTGCCCATTGTTTATACCGGAGTAATGCTTCTACAAAGTAGTAATCGGCATAAGTGAGCGGTACATCTACTTCCGATTTATTAGGCAGGTGGCCTACGCTATGCATCAATATAAAATTATTATTTTCTCCTTCCTTCGCCAGGTATGCCGGGCTGCAAAGACTGGTCAGCATTTTTTCTGCTGCATCCCAGTAACGTTTGCCATCGGCTTTATTGGTGTAACGGCTTAACTCCAGCAAGGCTGATGCGGCTACTGAAGCGGCAGATACATCACGCAGTGCGTTGGGAATATCCGGTGCGTCATAGTCCCAGTAAGGCACGAGGTCGGCCGGCATATGCGGGTTATCCAGGATAAAGTCTGCGATATGACGGGCTTGCTCCAAGTATGCTTTATCTTTTGTATCGCGGTACATAAGGGTGTAGCCGTACAATCCCCATGCTTGTCCGCGTGCCCAGGCAGAACTGTCGGCCAGTCCCTGGTGTGTTTTACGTTCATTTACCGCACCGGTAGCGGGATCGTAATCCACTACGTGGTAAGAGCTGTAGTCCGGGCGGAAATGATGCTTCATGGTAGTGTTAGCGTGTATACGGGCGATTTCTGCAAACTTTTTGTCGCCGCTTTCGCGGGTAGCCCAGTTCAGCAGCTCGAGGTTCATCATGTTATCGATGATCACCGGGAACTTCCATGCGCCGTGATCCCATGATTTAATACAACCTACGGTTGGATTAAAGCGGGTGGACAGTGACTTTGCGCTGGTGAGCAAAATGGATTGGTAAGCAGTATCTTTTGTGATGCGCAGGGCATTGCCAAAGGGGCAGTACATCATAAAGCCCAGGTCGTGTGTGTGGGTATTGTACTGTTCTTTTTGTACCAGCGCCATTCTCTTCAGGGCTTCGTTTTTAAAGGCCGGATCCTGGGTATATTCAAAAAGGTACCAGTTAGTGCCGGGATAAAAACCGGAAGTCCACCAGCCGGAGTTAGACGTCATCAAACTGCCATCTTTGCTGGTGCTGCGGGGCAACAAGCTGTCGGGTACATGCGTCATCATCAGCTTGTACTGCCTGGCGGCGAATTGCAGGGTGGCATCTGCCTTTGTGAGCAGGGCTTTATCTGCTTTACCCGCCTGCGCATACGATTGCATTATAAATGCCGGCAATAACAATGCCGTAAAGAACAGGTGCTTCTTCATAATAACGTGATTATAGTATGATCATTTCTTTTTTCCGCTGCTCTTTGCTGTACCAGCAGAAGATTCGCGGGCTATCAGTTGAATAGGTATTATTTCCTGTGAATAACGTGATACACTGGAAGGTGCGGTACTGATCAGTTCCATGAGAGCGGCTACCACACGTTCTCCCATCATGGCCGGGTACTGGTCTACACTGGTAACCGCCGGTGTTACGATTTCTGTACGGGGATCATTGGAATACCCTACTATTTTCAGGTCTTCCGGCACCCTTACATTTATTTTGCGGCAATACTGCATGATGGTAATGGCCGTTGTATCATTAGATGCAAATACGCCATCGGGGAATGGAGGTTGCGAGAATATTTTTTCACAGGTTTGCCAGGCGTTATCGCGGGTGAGTTCGTGATAAAATACACGCGTTTTTTTAAACGGCAGCTTTGACTCCTGTAATGCATTCTTATACCCTGCCACCCTTTCCACATAAAGGTTACAGCTGAGTGGCCCGGAAATATGAACAATATCTTTACAGCCTTTTTCTATCAGGTGGTTAGTGGCGGTATAACCTCCCAGGTAGTCATCTCCCTTAATTACCTTTACATTATAATCCTTCGGTACCCTGTCAAAAAATATCAGTGGAATTTTGTTGTCCTTAAATACATCGAAATGAGAAAAGTCGGTAGTATATAAAGTGGTAGATACCACCAATCCATCCACCCTTGCGGAATACAGCGTATTTACCAGTGCTATTTCCTGTTCGTAGGAATCATTTGATTGGCAGATGATCAGGTTATATCCATGTTCCTGCAGCTTGTTTTGAATGATGGTGCTGATGGTAGCGGGAAAGAACATAGAGATACGCGGAACAATAAGCCCGATGGTTTTGCTTTTGTTGTTGCGTAACCCGGCGGCTAAGGCATTGGGACGATAGCCGAGTTTACGGGCCATCTTCTTTACCTTATCTTTCGTACGTGCGCTGATGTTAGGATTATCATTCAGGGCGCGTGAAACAGTGGATACGGAGAGCTTCAGCTCTTCTGCAATATCCACAATTGTTTTTTCGGTACGTTTGCTCATGTATAGAGGCTATTAGCTGTAAATGTCCTGTTATCTTCCCATCCAGCCACCATCCACTGTAAGGATTGTACCATGTATGTAATCAGCCGCTTTTGAGGCAAGGAATATGGCTGGTCCGGCAAAGTCTTCCGGTTCGCCCCATCTGCCTGCCGGAATGCGGTCCAGTATAGCGCTGCTGCGTTGCTGATCTGCCCTGAGGGCTGCCGTATTATCCGTGGCAATATATCCCGGCGCAATGGCATTCACATTCACGCCTTTTGAAGCCCATTCATTGGCAAATGCCTTTACCAGTGATCCTACGGCTCCTTTACTGGCTGCATATCCCGGCACATTAATACCGCCCTGGAAGGTGAGCAAAGACGCTGTAAAGATAACTTTTCCGCTTCCACGGGCAATCATTCCTTTTCCTATTTCACGGGTCAGGATAAATTGAGCGTTCAGGTTGATGTTAATCACTTCGTCCCAGTACTCGTCCGGGTGCTCTGCGGCGGGTTTACGGAGAATAGTGCCGGCGTTATTGACGAGGATATCTATTACCGGAACATCCTGTTCCAGTTGTTTAATAAATGCATAGAGGCTGGTACGGTTGGAAAAGTCGGATTGATAGGCCTTAAAACTACGGCCCAATGCTTTTACTTCTTTTTCCACTTCGCTGCCCTCCAGCTCCAGGGAGGCTGAAACCCCGATAATATCTGCACCTGCGGTAGCCAGTGCCACCGCCATTGCTTTTCCTATGCCACGTTTGCAGCCGGTAACCAGGGCAGTTTTTCCTTTTAACTGAAATAAATCCATGATGAATAAGTTGGAGTTTTCCGGCAGGCCAGTGGTGGCCTGCCGGAAAAGTTATTGAATCGTTACCTGTAAGGGTTGTTTAATCTTTTGGGCGAATGTTTCGAGATAGGCGAACCACTCTTCGGCAGAAGTGATCCTGCCGCCTTTGCTCCATGCTGCCCCGAAATAATATTCGTATGGCTGCTGGCTCCCTGCTGTTCCCGGACTCAGCAAATGTACCTGATCCGTTTTCATTCCGGGTACTTCCCGTGCAAAAACACAACCTATGCCGAGTGTGCCATCGTCGCCATGAGCGGGCTCCCAGTAACCCATTACGCCTGTTTTCTCATCCAGCAATACGGTGCCGGGCTCTTTGCGTTTTACAATACCGGTTACCACGGGGATGTCATTCCCTTTGAAACTGTATTGCACCTGCATTTTATTGAGTTGGGAACCTGCATCCAGGGAGATAGTTTTAGTAACGGTAACGGCGGTATTGCCTGCCTGCCAGGTATCGTACGTGAGGGAGAAAGTGGTGCGCAACGGACCATTGTCGAGGGTTTTCGACTGCCGGTAGTTTTTCGGGAAATAGATGGTATCCTGTCCGGATGGCGCGGTGTCGCCCGCGCCAAGTGTTAAACCCACGCTGTAATAATCCAGTCCCTGCCCGTTATCGTGGTGATAGTTGTCCAGTTTATACCAGGTGTCAATCACCATATCGGTGGTACGCTTGGCCCATACGTCAATACCATAGGCCATTTCTTTTGGTACTTTTTCCAGCGCCTTGCCATACATGCGATAAGCCATACGATCATTTTCCCAGGCGTAATCATCTTTACGCTCCGGCACATAACGGCCGTATGCCTTTGCCTTTACGGGCGCCGGGGCGCCTTCCACTACCCGCGCATACAAACTTGCAGCAGCGGGCAGTGTTACCTGTAACAATATCTTCTTTGGCGATTTACCACCTTCATAAATCAGCTGATAAGGAATTTCCTGTCCGCTCAATACATCCACTATCTTAAAACCTTTCAGCGTTTGTTTGGATAATTTTGCGCTGAAAGCCGGGTAAGAAATTTCAGTCACTTCTTCTATCCTGTTGATACCAGTGTTATTGGAGATGATTACCTGGGCAGCAGCATTTTTCCGGAGATCGTATTTGATCAGTTCCGAGCCGGCTAACAGGAACGCACCTACGCCATATACTTCGGTATCATTGGCGGTTGCCTTTCCGGGTGCAGCGCCTATTTCCTGGACAAAGCCCAGCTTACCATCCGGGTGTACGCAGCCGGTAAGCGCTTCCCAGCCTTTTTGTATCACTGGTAAAAATTCCTTCTCCGGCAAAAGACCGTTATTCACTCCCCACATCAACGCATATACGTAAAAGCCGGTGCCGCTTGTTTCCTTTGCCGGGTAACTGCCGGGGTCCAGTAAGCTGGCATGCCAGGTACCATCGGCTGTTTGAAGGGCTTTTATGCGGTAAGCCATTTGTTTATACAACTCCTGGAAACGCGCCTTCCCGGCGTAACCGGCGGGCATATTATCCAGCATACGCACCAGGCCGCCCATTACCCAGCCGTTGCCACGGCTCCAGTATACATTGGTCCCGTTCTTTTCTTTTTTGCCGATATAGCTGCCATCGCGGTAATAAAGGCTGTCCTGTTTATTATACAG
Organism: Chitinophaga sp. RCC_12; assembly: GCF_041360695.1. Taxonomy (NCBI): domain Bacteria; kingdom Pseudomonadati; phylum Bacteroidota; class Chitinophagia; order Chitinophagales; family Chitinophagaceae; genus Chitinophaga; species Chitinophaga sp. RCC_12. Next base: position 252,812 of record NZ_JBFUPS010000003.1, on the reverse strand, counting down.
GTAGTCTGTTGTTTTCCACCATAGCTTATCTGCGGTGGCCAGGTAACGCGGATCACCGGTGGCCGTGCTTAAATAAGCCAATGCCGGGGGACCCATGAATAAGGCATCACACCAGGCCCATTCGCGGTGATGAATACCATCTTTCCATTCGAGCGATTCTGTATGCGGCGCTGCCACAATGCTATCTGCCAGCTTACGGAATTTATCGGTCATCACCGGATCTTTATACACACTATTCAATTGTGAATAGAGTTGACCTACGCAATATTCATCTGCGAAGAAACGATCCGGCCCGGTGTTCCAGTTATTGTCTTTCCCTACCTGTACCAGGCGGTCCACAAAAAAGGGATTGGATGTTACCTGGGCCAGCGACATCATACCGGCGTACATTGCGCCATTGGTCCAGTCGGTAGGCGCGTGGTTCCAGCCATTTTCAGTTATATGGCGCCATTGCCAGGAAGCCACTTTTTCCATTTGCGCCCTTACTGCGGCTGCGGTATAGGCATCCGTGAAAGCCGTGGCATGCAGGCCGGTAACAGGTTCCACAGCATGCACCGGTAAGCCGGCATGCAGGAAAGACAAGCCCAGCAAGCTTCCTGCGATAATTTTTTTCATCATCATGATAGCAGCTATTATCAGTTCATTAACGTAGTTCCGTGATCTTGCAATGATCCATATCACTGTAGTCGAGGTTTTCACCGGCCATACCCCATATAAAAGTATAGTTGCTGGTGCCGGCGCCGGAGTGAATGGACCAGGGTGGGGAAATAACCGCCTGTTCATTCTGCATCCAGATATGCCGGCTTTCCTGTGGCTGTCCCATGAAGTGGCATACGGACTGGCCTTCCGGTACTTCAAAGTAAAAATACACTTCCATTCTTCTGTCGTGCGTATGTGCCGGCATGGTGTTCCATACGCTGCCTGGTTGCAGCTCTGTCATGCCCATTTGCAACTGGCAGGTTTCCAGCACGCTGTTCACCAGTAGTTTATTGATGGTGCGGTGATTGGCAGTTTCCAATGTGCCCAGTGTTACCACTTCCGCTTCTTTTTTAGACACTTTACGGGTTGGGTAGCTATGATGCGCAGGTGTGGAATTAAGGTAGAATTTAGCGGGTGTTGCTGCGTTTTTACTGGAGAAGATCACCTGTTGTTTTCCTTTGCCGATGTATAATGCTTCTTTATACGCCAGTTCAAATTTCTCGCCGTCTACTTCCACTACGCCATCGCCACCTACGTTGATCATGCCTAGTTCCCTTCTTTCCAGGAAATAGGTTGCTTTCAGCAGGTCAATTGTGTCCAGTGTTACCGGTCCTTTTACGGGCATAGCGCCGCCTGTGAGGTAGCGGTCGTAATGGGTGTGGGTCCAGGCAATGTGGTCGGCGTCGAAGATTTTCTCCATTAAAAATGCCTGCCTGAGTTGTGCAGTGTCCATTTGCTTTACTTCAGCCGGACTGCTGGCATATCTTGATTCGAACGTGGTGCTCATATAATCTGCATGTTTTTATTTATTTGAAAGAGCAGCTGATGGTTCTTCTCAGCTTACTGGTAATTTACATCATTATCTTTCCCGATAATTTTTGCTAATCAGGCGGAAACTCTAAAGTAATGCAAACGTTTGCAAAAATCAAGCATTTATTTAAAAAAATGCCTTCACAGGACGGTCGGATTTCCTTTATTTACGGCGCATCACGAACTCCACCGAATGTTTGCCGGTTAATGCCTGCTTCCGGGCCTTCAGGCTGATGCGTGTTATATGATCGCCCCATACCGGTGATAAGCGGCTATCTTTTATTTCCTGTTGTTCTGCTGTTGCTTCAAATAAGGCAGGATCGTAGGTCATTAACAGGTCAGCTGTTCCACCTTTCAGTAAAATCCTCCCTGGCGTATGGGTATCGGTATCCAGGCTGGTCATAAAATGCAGCAGGAAGGGCTCCTTCCAATCTTTCAACTGGTAAGCTTCTGATAACTGCAGTGAAGTTTTGGCGGGGTTGAATGTAAAGGTGCGTTTCCAGGCTTGTACCATAGCTGCCTCGGGATACGCCGCGGCAATGTCCATACTCAGCTTATTACGGCTGTATTGCACGGCAGTGGCCTGGAACTGCCGGCCATCGCGTTGCTGAACACCGTTGATAGTAGGGCAGTTATGCCATTGCGATTGCATAAACCATAGCTTATAACGGTCGGCGCTGAATGTTTGCTTTGTATAAGTGCCTACGCCCACATCAATAATGGCGGGTTTTCCATCCATGTACAGCACAAAATTTCCCACGTCATTATGATTATGGCTTTCTGCATTATGCCCGCCCTGTGCGGCAAAGAACAAGCCTTTGGATACGCCGGCTTCTGAGCGAAGAGACAATACCTGCAAATCAGGAAGCCAGTTTTCAGCGGTATAAGGGGCCGCTGCTTTCGCTGAAAGTAATGCGTTGCGGAGTTCCACGTTATACACAAAGAAAGCCAGGGAAGGCGTCTTTACCCTGTTGGTGTCGGGACTATCCAGCCTTGAGAGGTAAGCGGCGAAGTTGACCAGCAATGGATCATGAAAGGCTGCTCCGTATAAATATACCGTATGTGCGGGTGGAATGGTGCTGGCAGAAGCATCTGCAAAATTCACAAACCGGCTGCTGTCCACGTGCATTTTATAAATGTAGGCGCCAATACGGTGAATCAGTTCATTGTTGCTCCAGCTCAGCTGATGCGCAGAAGCATTGGTCAACAAGTCGATAAATTCAATGAGTTTACCTCCTGCATGTCCCCAATAGGTAGGCCCTTCATCGCAGCCGCCATCCTCCGGATAGCCGTTCACGAAATTATCTGCGCTGCGGATCGTTTTCTCAATTACTTTATTTCGTGTATCCGTTTCATTTATACCCAGCAATGCGGTTTGCAAAACATTGGTATTGATCCAGATATTCCAGTTATTCACGCTACGGCCGGCCCATCCCATCCACCAGAAATCGGTCCGTTTCAGGTAAGGTTCCACAATGCGGTGTTGTAGTTCATAGGTGATCCGCTTATTTACTACCGGGGAAAATTTATCCAGCTGATCATGCAGCAGGAACTGCGCCCAGCTCAGTGTAGCGGCTGTTTCCCCTGCAAACAGGTCTACCACCGGCTCTTCAGGGTCCGGCAGATCGCTGCCTGCTTTCTGTGCCCCGATATGTGCCGGCAGCACCCAGGTACTTTCTTCCAGGATCAGCCATAAACCGTTTACTATTTGCGGTATATACTTTCCTTTTCCCTCCACCAGTTCTCCTGCCACTAATGCTGCTAATACCTTCCGGCGTTCAAACTGCGCATTTTCAAAATTTACGCGGTTGCCATTGTCGCGGTATTGCAGGTATAAAGTAGCTGGCAATGAAGGCCAGCTGAACGATAAATTTTTATCCGCTTCCTTCAGCAATATGGCCTTACTGGCGGCCGGCAGGGCGGCAATTTGTTCCACGATGGATTTATATCGTTGCAGCCTCCATTGCACAATATTTTTAAATGCAGCATCACTACCTTTCTGCCTGTATTCTTCATACAAATAATTTCTTGTTTTACCAGCATCCTGGGCACTAACGTTGCCGGCTATACTGATACCTGAAAAGAGTAATACCGTGCATACCAGTTTTTTAACGTGCATTTGACATTTATTTTAGTAAGATATAAACAGGACGAAATTATAGGCTAAAGGTGTGGCGAGGCACTGTCATGTATTTGTTACAATAGTGTCATTCATTGTTCACCGGGTGCGCTGCTTTCAAACGGAATCTTGCCGCCTCCGGTAGTGCCCATACGGGCATCTTTAAAAATATCATCTCTTTCTCCCATGGAATTTACTGGTTTCATCGCCGGAAACCCGCGCCGGTAAATCAAAAATATCAAAATATACCAGAATTACAAACGTTTGCATAAACATTACCGGATAACGACCTGCTCCTATCCGGCTGGTGAAATCCTACTGATAGCCGATTAACAATTTATAATTCATTCCTGACCTGCTCCCATAAGGTGTTCCAGCGGTATAATCAAATAGTCAAAATCTTATCATGGATTAACATTTTACTATCACCAGCCGGAGCAGTTATTTACTACTTTAGCTCCTATGAACGCTTATTTACAAATTCATCCTGACGATAATGTGCTGGTAGCCTTACAGGATATACCGGTAGGAACCGATATCTCATTTAACGGACATAACATTCAACTGCAACAAAATATTTCTGCTAAACATAAATTCCTGGTAAATGATATCCGTGAAGGCGATCCCATCACGATGTATGGTGTGCTGGTGGGCAAAGCCAGCAAAAGTATCAGGAGGGGTGAAACCATTACCACGGAAAATGTGATCCATGATGCCAACGCATTTCATGAAAAAGACAGCTCCCTGGAATGGCAGGCGCCCGATGTGAGTAAATGGAAAACCCGCACCTTTATGGGCTACCACCGGGCCGATGGCCAGGTAGGCACCCGTAATTACTGGCTGGTAATTCCATTGGTTTTTTGTGAAAACAGGAATGTAAGTGTAATTAAAACCGCCTTCGAAAAGGGTCTTGGTTTTTCTCCTGCGGAAGTATACAACGAACAGGTAACAGACCTGGTTTCGCTTTACAAAAGCGGTGACCTGGAAGCCATTAAAAACTATGAGGCAGGTGCCCTAACGGAAACGAGTAAACGCAACGTAGTTTTCCCGAATATTGATGGTATCAAATTCCTCACCCATGAGGGGGGCTGCGGAGGTACCCGCCAGGATTCAGACGCTTTATGCGCCCTGCTGGCCGGTTATATTCATCACTCCAATGTTGCCGGAGCCACTATTCTGAGTCTGGGATGCCAGCATGCGCAGGTATCCATCCTCCAGGAATCACTGAAAAAGCTCAACCCGGCCTTTAACAAGCCGGTATTGGTATATGAACAGCAGAAAAGTGCTTCCGAATTTGCGATGCTGTCTGCCGCCATCAAAGACACGTTCCTGGCACTGGTGGAAGCCAATAAGCTGACCCGGAAGCCAAGCCCGCTCTCCAAACTGGTAATCGGACTGGAATGCGGGGGCTCTGACGGATTTTCCGGCATTTCGGCTAACCCGGCTGTAGGTCATACTTCCGACCTCCTGGTGGCGCTGGGCGGCACTTCCATTCTTTCTGAATTCCCTGAACTCTGCGGCGTGGAACAGGAACTGATTAACCGCTGCCAGACAGAAGATATATCCGATAAATTTATCCGCATTATGCGTCTATATGAAAGCCAGGCCCAGTCAGTAGGTTCCGGTTTTTATATGAACCCCTCTCCGGGAAATATCAAAGATGGCCTCGTTACAGATGCCATCAAATCTGCGGGAGCTGCTAAAAAAGGCGGCACTTCACCGGTTACAGACGTACTGGATTATACCGAATATGTCACCAAACCCGGTCTGAACCTGCTTTGCACCCCCGGTAACGATGTTGAATCCACTTCAGCAGAAGTTGGTTCCGGCGCTAACGTGGTGTTGTTTACCACGGGCCTTGGCACACCTACCGGCAACCCGATTGCACCGGTAGTAAAACTGGCCACCAATACCAAACTGGCCACCCGCATGAAAGATATCATCGACATCAACACCGGTACTATCATCAGCGGCGAACAAACCATTGCCGGCATGGGAGAAGAAATCCTGGAATACATTATCCGTACCGCCAGCGGCGAAGTGCATACAAAGGCCGAGCAGCTTAACCAGGACGATTTCATTCCATGGAAACGGGGAGTTTCCCTGTAGCGGATTTTGTCTTACTCAGGATTACGCTGATTAAGCTGATTACTTTGATTTTGTCTTTTTGATTTTATTTGATTTTACTTTTGATTTGTGAATTAAGAAAGATACTAAGAGAATAATTTTTGATACTCATAAGAATAAAAACAAACGTCCGGACATCTGCCCGGACGTTTTCTATTTATAAATTTTACAAAAATTCCTTCCTCTTATTTAATCTTATAAAATCAAAAAAAATCAAAAAGACAAAATCAAAGTAATCAGCTTAATCAGCGTAATCCTGAGTAAGACAACCTTCGCGCGCTTAGTTCAAATTCACCGCCTCCATTTTAGGTGCAAAGAAGTGCATTACGGTCCAGGCCACCAGGTAGGCTAAAGCGCAAATGGTGAATAGGATATTGTAGCCAATACCGATGTTGCCGATTAATTTATAATGATCCAGCATAGCGCCGATCAGCATGGGGAACAGCGTACCGCCAATTGATCCGGCCATACCGCCGATACCCACTACAGAACTTACCGCCCGTTTAGGGAACATATCAGATGCGGTGGTGAATATAGTAGCAGACCAGGCCTGGTGTGCTGCCGTAGCCAGGCTGATCAATGCAATAGCGAACCATACATTATTGGAATATTGTATCAGCATAATAGGTAATACACAAACTGCAAAGATCAGCATAGACACTTTACGCGCTTTGAAAACCGGCCAGCCGGATTTGATCAGGTGGGAAGATAACCATCCGCCACCGATGCTGCCAAAGCTGGTAATGGAATAGATGATGATTACCGGCAGACCCAGCGTTTCTTTCATATTTACATGGAAAATAGATTCCAGGTAACCTGGTAACCAGAACAGGAAAAACCACCATACGGGGTCTGTCAGTAATTTTCCAAATATGAAAGCCCATGTTTGCCTGATGCCCAGGAGTTTACTCCATTTAATGGGTTTGGGTTTCAGTTCTTCCACTTCCTGATCGGAGTGGATATGATCAAATTCTGCTTTGGATAATTTCTTGTGACGGGCAGGAATTTCATAATAGATCCACCAGAATATCAACCAGATAAAACCGATGGCGCCGGTCCATACAAACGCATTTCTCCAGCCATGATTGCTGGCCAGCCAGTATACCATAGCCGGTCCTATAACAGCCGCAATATTGGAACCTGAGTTGAAGATGCCCGTAGCCAGTGCCCGCTCCTTTTTGGGAAACCATTCCGCGGTGGCTTTAATAGCCGCAGGGAAGTTGCCCGCTTCACTCACGCCCAGGATAGACCTTACCACGCCGAAACCCAGCGTGGAACGCACCAGTCCGTGCGCCATTGCCGACAGGCTCCATACCACAATAGATACCGCGTATCCCAGTTTGGAACCTATCTTATCTACCAATGCGCCAAAGAAAAGCAAGCCAATCGCGTAGGAAGCGGAAAATGCCATTACCAGGTTGCTGTACGCTGTTTCCGACCAGTTAAACTCGGCTGATAAATCAGTTTTAAGCAATCCTAATATCTGTCTGTCTATATAGTTAATGGTTGTAGCAACAAATAAAAGTGCACATACCCGCCAGCGATACTTACCTAAAGTTGTGGAATTCATTACGGTTTATTTGGAATTTATAAAGTGCATAAGTTACTTCTTAGCCCTGAGAAATGCAAACGTTTGCACTATTTTATCTTTCAGCGCGCCCCAGTCCTTACTTTCAATCAGGGACTTGGACAGCAAATTAGAACCCATTCCCACGCATACCACGCCGGCATCAAACCAGGCATCCATACTAATACGAGTAGGTTCTACACCGCCTGTAGGCATAAACTTCAGTTGCGGGAATAGTGGCTTAATGGAATTTACATAGCCCGGTCCGAGGACATTACCCGGAAACAGCTTCACCAGCCGGGCGCCGCTTTTTTCGGCGACCGAAATTTCTGTAGGCGTCATACAGCCGGGAATCCAGGTAATGTTTTCAGCACTGCAATAAGCGGCCGTTTCCGGATCGGTTACGGGACAAACGATAAAGTCGGCGCCCATTCCGGCATATACGGCGGCATCTGATGCGTTTTTAATGGTTCCGATACCCAGGTACAAATCCGGCATGGCAGCCAGTTTCCTGTCGCGCAGGGTAGCGAAGTTCTTGCGTGCATTTTCTCCCCTGCTGGTAAATTCAAATACCCGTAAGCCGCCATCATAACAGGCTTGCAGTACTTCCAGGCAAACATTTTCATCATCATGATAAAAAACCGGAATAATCCCGCTTTGCTCAAATGCTGTTATAATTGTATCAGGACTTGGTGCCATATGCTATATCAGTTTTATTATTTCTTTCTCAGAAGTAGTATTAAAATCTCCCATCACAAAAAATTTGGAATACGCGGCAGCGGCGGCAAAAGAAATGATCTGCTGATCATCCAGTCCCTGCAGCTGTGCATGTATCAACCCGGCCATGAAGCAGTCTCCGCTGCCTACGCGATCCACCACGTCGTTGGTATCGTATTCACGGGAAATACTCATCTGTCCTTCGTTATAGTAAAAAGCGTAGTACAAATTATGAGTAGGAGCATTGCTGAAACGAAAAGTAAAAGCCACCCGCTTGCAACGCTTATACGTAGCAGTGATTTCTGCTGCTACCTTTTCTGCCTGTTGCAGGTAGGTGTCCTTGGTATTGGCTTCCAGCGCAGCTGTATCCAGTGCGGTATCCAGCATATTATTGGCGGCCCAGATGTTGCCCATGATTACATCACAGTACTGCACCAGCTCCGGCATCACATCCACCGGCTTTTTCCCATACTGCCATAGCTTGCTGCGGTAGTTAAGATCCGTGGAAATGGTCAACCCTTTCCGGGTGGCAGCCTCCAATACTTCCTTGCAAACGGCGGCTGCATCAGGGTTTAAGGCTGGTGTAATGGCGCTCCAGTGAAACCACTCGGCATCACCCAGCAAACTGTCCCAATCAACCGTGCCGGGGACTATCTGGCTGAAAGATGACCATGCCCTGTCGTACACCACTTCTGCATGTTTAAGGTCGCTGCCCTGTGCCAGGTAATAAATACCAATGCGCGCACCGCCCCACAATACCCTGTCGGTATGGATACCGCGGTTACTCAGTTGCTCCAGCACGTCTTTCGACAGGCCGTTTTCAGGCACTTTGCTGATATAAGCCACTTCTGTGCCCCAGTTGGCCAATGCGGCGGCAACGTTGGCTTCCGCACCGCCTACGTAAATAGCGGCGGTATTTTGTGCCAGCTGCGGCGACAAGCGTAATAATATTTCTCCGAATGTGATAACTTTTACCGGCTTCATTAGAATCCAAAATATGCTTTTGCGTTATAGTAACATATATCCTGTACCATTTTCCCTAACCAGGCAATATCATTTGGCAGCTCTCCCTGCTCCACGTCGTTGCCGATCAGGTTACACAAAATACGGCGAAAATATTCATGGCGGGAATAAGACAGAAAACTTCTGGAATCGGTTAACATTCCTACAAACCGGCTCAGCAGGCCCATGTTGCTTAATACGTTCATCTGCTTTTCCATGCCGTCTTTCTGATCCAGGAACCACCACCCGGAACCATACTGGATTTTGCCGGCAACGGTGCCATCCTGGAAGTTGCCTGCCATGGTAGCAAAAACTTCGTTGTAAGAAGGGTTGAGGTTATATACAACTGTCTTTGTTAACTTATCTTTCTTATCCAGTGCATCAAAAAATGCGCTCATGGCCTCCGCAACGCGCCAGTCGCCGATAGAATCCACACCGGCATCCGCCCCTACCCGTTGCAGCAGGCGGGAATTATTATTACGGATAGCGCCTACGTGAAACTGTTGTGTCCATTCCCGTTCGTGGTTCCACTCGCAAACAGCCAGCAGGATCGCCGTTTTAAACTGTGCATTCTCGTAGGGCGTGGCTGCGCGATGGCCGCGGGTATTATTGAAAATAGTGTCCAGTTCCTTTCCGGTAGCCGGTGAAAAATAAAAGGTGCTGATGCCATGATCACTCAGGCGGCCGCCGGCTTCATGAAAATAAGTATGCCGGCTATGTAATGCTTCTATGAGATCATCGAACCTGGTGATTTCTTTATTGGTAACTGCTGCCAGCTCGTTAATAAAACGGTTGAACACCTCTGGATTGTCTACCGCCATGGCCCTGTCGGGGCGGAAGGTAGGCAGCACCCGTGTGCCGAAAGGCTTATTGGCAATAGCACGGTGGTGCTCCAGCGAATCTACCGGGTCGTCGGTTGTGCACAGCGTGTCTACTTTATAATGTTGCAGGAGTGTTTGTGTGGATAACCGGGGTAATTGTGCATTACAATCATGGTATATCTTCTCCGCTGTTTTTTCATTAAGCAGGTCCGTTACACCAAATGGATTCTTTAATTCCATGTGCGACCAGTGATACAGCGGATTACGCATCGTATACGGCGTGGTGGCTGCCCAATGGCGGAATTTCGTATAGTCGTCGGCGGGGCCGGTAATAAACTCTTCCGGCACGCCGTTGGCACGCATGGCCCGCCATTTATAATGGTCTCCTTTCAGCCAGATGGCGTACAGGTTGGCAAATGTTTTATTCCCTGCTATTTCGTCCGGTGGCAGATGGTTATGATAATCTATCACTGGCATGGACGCGGCGTAATCAAAATACAATCGTTTAGCCGTTTCCGTTTTTAATAAAAAATCTTCAGACAGAAATTCCTTCATAACATGATTAATTTTTGAGCAGCTGCGATTGAATAAATGCTTTCACGCCGTTGCTTTTCAGCATTTTTAAGATCCCGGCCACCTGTTCAGCAAAACCGGGAATGGCCGACAGGTCTGTTTCCCATAAACGTTTATCACTGCAGATCCCGGTTACCATATCGCTTATATTGGTGTGATCACGCCACCAGGCTGCAAAAACCGGGGCGTTATCGTCAGTAATAACATATTCTTCCCCGTTCCTGCTGCCGTAATATTTACCGGCTTCTTCCCTCGCCGGCTGCAGAAACAGCAGCATGGCGGCGAAGCCCAGGCACAGATGAGGCGGGAGCGCTTTATATTTTTCGTAGTAACGTACCAATGTGCGCACGTTGCGCGCATTCATCTTGGAACTTTCCTGGAAAGTGATGCTGATGAGCTTATGCGCAATAAACGGATTGGCAAAACGATCGAGCACTTCCGGTGCAAATGCGGCGGCCGTAGGACAAGCCTCTTCAATGGTAGGGAGTATTTCGCGGAGCACGACTTCTTTGAAGTAATGACTCATATAATCGTCCTGCATGCATTCGTATACCGTGTTGAGGCCCGACAGGAAAGCCAATGGCACTGCTGCAGTATGACTACCGTTCAGTAACCGGAGCTTCTGTTCCCGGAACGGGGTGATGCTGGGTTCAATCAGCATTCTTTCATCTGCCTTATAAAAAGATAATACAGAACGGGTATGTTCATTCCCCTCAATGGCCCATAACAGGTAGGGTTCTACTTCTATCCATAATTTATCGGTGTACCCGGCCTTTTGTTCAATTTCCGCCAGGTTGCGGGGTTTCCCGGGAACGATCCTGTCGACCAGGGAATTGCAGAATTGATTATCCTGCTGTATCCACGTGATAAATGCCGGTGGCAGCTCATTATAGGCGGCCAGTTGCAATACAATATCTTTTAAAAGGCGGCCATTGTCTACCACCAGTTCCGTGGGCACAATCACAAAGCCGGTATTGGCGCTGCCTTTAAAAAAGGTAAACCGCTCCCAGAGCACCGCCAGCAATTTGCCGGGGAAGGAGGCAGGTACGCCATCTGCTATTTTTTCCGGAACATATTGAATCCCCACTTCTGTGGTATTGGAGATAATTGTTTGCAAAGCGGGCTGATGAACAGCAGCTAATATTTCCTGCCATTCTGCATTCGATTGCAAAACCCGGCTAATAGCGGCGTTGATCAGCACCTGATCTACCAGTTCTCCCTGGGAAACACCTTTGATATGGGTGGTAAAAAGGCCATCCTGACTGGAAAAATCAATGGTATCGCCATCGGTCGATTTCACCACCACAATCCTTCCTTCGTAAATTCCCTGGCGGTTGGCTTTATCTACAAGGTAGTCTACTAAACCGCGTAAAAGCACGCCGGTACCGAATTGAAGGATCTTTTCCGGGAAGGTGAATGTTTTTTCATGAACGCCGGAATCCTGATTTCCTAATATAAGTTCTTTGTTTAATATAGGTAGCATTGCGACTAATTTATGCTAAAAGGTGGCTAAAACTAATAAATATATAATTCACAACTAACAATTTATAGTGTTTCGGAAAATAATCGCCCAAACTTGTTAAAATTATACCAGGGATATAATCAGAATCAATCCCGCCATTGTCAGGATCAATAAAGCACAGATGGCCGTTGGCTTAAATTTAAGTAATTTTGTTGCTCTAAACTTTTATAAATGAGCAAGCATGGTAAAGTGCTGGTAGCCATGAGTGGTGGTATCGACAGCACTGTTACAGCGTTGATGCTGCATGAACAGGGGTATGACGTGGTGGGCATCACCATGAAAACCTGGGATTATGCATCTGCTGGTTCCAGTAAAAAGGAAACCGGCTGCTGTAACCTGGATTCTTTTAACGACGCCCGCGCGGCAGCGGTGCATCACGGCTTCCCGCACTTTGTGCTGGACATCCGTGATGAATTTGGTGATTTTGTAGTGAATAATTTTGTCGAGGAATATATCGCAGGACGTACGCCTAACCCGTGCGTACTGTGCAATACCCATATAAAATGGCGCGCACTGATGAAACGTGCAGACGCAATGGATTGTGAGTTTATTGCCACCGGTCACTATGGCCAGATCCGTCAGCACGACAACGGCCGCTATGTAATCAGCAAGGGCCTGGATGAAACCAAGGACCAGAGCTATGTGCTGTGGGGCATTCAACAGGATGTACTGGCCCGCACAATTCTTCCTTTAGGCAAATACCGTAAAACACAAATACGCCAGATGGCCTTTGATTTCGGTTATCCCGAACTGGCTAAAAAAGCAGAAAGCTATGAAATATGCTTTGTGCCGGATAACGACTACCGCGGTTTTCTGAAAAGAAAAGTGGAGGGACTGGAAGAAAGAGTAAACGGCGGCAATTTTGTGCTGGCAGACGGCACGATCGTTGGCCACCACAAGGGTTACCCCTTCTATACCGTTGGGCAGCGTAAAGGGCTTGATATTGCCCTCGGGCGTCCCGTTTTTGTAACGGAGATTATTCCCGAAACCAACACCGTAGTGTTAGGTAATGAAGATGAATTACAGAGAAGCGAAATGTTTGTAAGCGGCATTAACATGGGTAAATACGATACCATTCCGGACGGCATGGAAGCGGTTACCAAGATCCGCTATAAAGATAAAGGCGCGCTGAGTAACCTGTACAATGAAAACGGACAGGTAAAAGTAAGCTTCTACGAAAGCGTGAAAGGCATTGCTCCGGGTCAGTCGGCTGTTTTTTATGAAGGCGACGATGTAGTTGGCGGAGGAATCATCCAGCGGACGATGCCGGTTTTGTAAAAATTAATTTCATAAAAAAGGGTGGGAAGATTTGTCTTCCCACCCTTTTTTGTCTTCAAAAACTAAGACAATCTTACTGCATACATGGTATCCGCGCCCTTGTCATATCCGGCAATTACGCCTCCTTCCTGCTTCCGCAGATCACTGGTCTCTTCTATATATTTCACCACCTCTTCATTCTCCTGTTTAAAAACAGAGCAGGTGATATAGATCAGCGAGCCCCCTTTTTTTACAAATGGCGCTACATTATGAGCTATCTTTTTCTGTAACTGCTGGTACTTCCCGATCTCGTCTTTTTTAAAGAAGGAGATGCTTTCCGGTGTACGGCCCCAGGTACCGGAGCCACTGCAGGGTGCATCGAGGATGATGCCATCAAACTGCTGACTTCCCATAGAAGCATGGAAATTTTCTGCAGTAAGATCTGCCACGCGCGCTTCAAAATGTTTGACCCCTGCTATCGCAAAACGTTGTTGCAGATTTTCGATGATAGATCTTCTTACATCAGATACCAGTAATTGTACCCCAGGCTGCTGGTCTTTCAGCAAGATGGATTTACCGCCGCTGGCAGCACAGCAATCCCACCACCGCTGTTGCTTCTGCGGATGGAATAATTCACCGGTCTGCTGACTGGAAGCGTCCTGCACCTCGTACCAGCTTTTTTCCGGCACCACTACTTCTATTTTAGTGCCGTTGGGCAATGCCACGGTAGTATTATTGGGAAACAATTCATACGGAATGGCGGCCTTATCCAGCAATGGCAATACTTTATCGAGTTTATTGTTGCGCACGCGGATAAATAACCGCGGCTGCTTCAGAACAGTATAGGCGTATGCGTTAGCATCTATACTGTCCGACAGGTCGCTCGGAAACGGGAAAAGCGTATCAGGAGTTAAAGGAACAGGCAACAGTGCTGCTTTATCAGTATGCGGCAATGTGATCTGCTGGTTCCAGGCAGGGCGGATCGCTGCCAGGAAATCGTTCGGTGTGGTTTCGCAAAGAAACGCGCCGGTAATGATCCGTTCGCTTACAGAAAGGCTTTTACCCCAGCTTCCGAGGCGGAAGTAATGATATACCAGCTGTGAAATCCAGCGCCGGTCGCGGCCTCCCATGTAGGGGTGTTCCTTGAAAAAAGATTTCAGGAAATGGTGTAATGGCAGGCTGCCCTGGTAGGCGCCGATAATTTTTTCTGCAGATGCTAAATAATTTTCCCAACGGGTCATACGCGAAGATAAGGGCTAATATTGACGCGGTGGTGATCGCACAAAAAAATCCGGCCTGATAACAGACCGGATTTCACTTTATCTTCTCAGCTGAAACTAGAGTTTCAGCAATGCTTTCAGCGGATCTTTACCGAACAGCAGTTGTTCAGGATTTTCCAGCATTTCTTTAACTCTTACGAGGAAGCTCACTGATTCGCGGCCATCGATAATACGGTGGTCGTAGCTCAGCGCCAGGTACATCATCGGGCGGATCACCACCTGGCCGTTGATGGCCATGGGGCGGTCCTGGATTTTGTGCATACCCAGGATAGCGGATTGCGGGATATTGATGATAGGTGTGCTCATCAGGGAACCGAATACACCACCGTTGGTGATGGTGAAAGTACCACCGGTCATTTCCGGCATGGTCAGTTTGTTGTCGCGGGCTTTGGTAGCCAGTTCCACTACTGCTTTTTCAATACCTGCCATATCCAGGCTTTCTGCATTGCGGATCACCGGTACTACCAGTCCTTTCGGAGCCGATACCGCGATAGAGATATCGCAGTAGTCGTGGTACACCAGTTCTTCTCCGTCGATATAAGCATTTACAGAAGGGAATTCCTGTAAAGCGAAGCAGCATGCTTTGGTAAAGAAGCTCATGAAGCCGAGGTTTACCTCATGCTGCTTTTTGAATACTTCTTTATACTTGGCACGCAGCGCCATAATTTCTGTCATATCTACCTCGTTGAAGGTAGTTAGCATGGCCGTTGTATTTTTCGCTTCCACCAGGCGGCGGGAAACGGTTTTACGCAGGTTGCTCATTTTTTCGCGGCGTTCCGCACGGGTAAACATTTCCTGGCCTATTGCCACGCCTGGATTTTGCAGGGCGGCATACACGTCGTCTTTCATGATCTTGCCATGAGCGCCGGAGCCTTTGATGCTGGAAGGATCCACATGTTTATCGGCAATCACTGCCGCAGCTACCGGGGATGCTTTCACATCATTCGGGATGCTGGTAACAGGCGCCTGTTGCGGTTGTGGAGCAGCTTTGGCCGGTTGTGCGGCGGGAGCGGCTGCCGGTGCGGCTTTGCCTGCCGGTCTGCCAACACTGGTATCAATTTTACAGGCAACGTCGCCTATTTTTAACGTATCGCCTTCTTTAGCTACGGTAATCAGTGCACCGGCTTCTTCTGCATTTAGTTCGAAGGTGGCTTTTTCTGATTCCAGTTCACATACCACTTCATCACGCTCTACATAATCACCATTATTCTTCAGCCACTTTACCAGTGTTACTTCACTGATAGATTCTCCTACTGTAGGCACTTTCATTTCAATCGTCCCTTTATTCACTGCAGGTGCTGCCGGTGCGGCTTCTGCCGGGGCAGGCGCAGGAGCTGCTGCTGCAGGTGCAGCGGGTTCAGCTGCCGGTGCGGCGCCGGTTGCTGGTGCAGCGGCGTCTGTATCGATGCTACAGGCTACATCACCAATCTTCAAAGTAGCTCCTTCCTGAGCTGCGGCGGCAATTTTGAGAACGCCCGCCTTTTCTGCATTCAGTTCGAAGGTGGCTTTCTCAGATTCCATTTCACACAATACCTCGTCCTGCTGAACATAATCTCCGTCTTTTTTCAACCACTTTACAATTGTTACCTCGCTAATAGATTCTCCTACCGTAGGGACTTTGATTTCGATAACCATATTTAATCAGTTGATGGTGATACCAGGTTTTGCATTTAGCGGTTAGCCCTTAGCTGAACGTAAAACCCCGTTATTCTGTTTATACTTTGAATTTCTTTAGATGTTAAAAGCCGTGTCGATGATCTGTTGCTGCTCACGGGCATGAACTTTCGCATAACCGGTTGCTGTGGAAGCGCTCGGGTTGCGGCTGATAACACCATAATTGATCTGTTTCAGGTTCATTTGCAGGAATGCTGCAGCGCCCATGTTCAGTGGTTCTTCCTGTACCCAGAAGAAGGTAGCTCCTTTATACTTCTGCGCAATGGCTTCCAGTTGTTTAACCGGCAGTGGATACAGTTGTTCCAGGCGAACAATCGCTACATCTTTGCGATCGTCTTTCGCCTGTTTGTCACTCAGATCAAAATACATTTTACCAGAGCACAGTAATACCTTTTTCACCACAGCGGCGTCGTCGATAAACGGATCATCCAGAACTTCCTTAAAGCCACCCTGTGTAAATTCCTGCATGGCAGAGTAAGCGCCCACATGACGCAGATTCGCTTTTGGAGAGAAGTTGATGAGTGGTTTGCGGAACTGCCAGGTTAACTGGCGGCGTAACGCATGGAAGAAGTTGGCAGCAGTAGTAATATTGGTGATCACCATATTTTCTTCTGCGCATTGTTGTAAGAAGCGTTCCGGGCGGGCATTGGAGTGATCCGGTCCGCCGCCTTCATAACCATGAGGCAGCAGCATTACCAGGCCATTCTGTGTAGTCCATTTCTGTTCTGCACTGCTGATGTACTGATCAATCACTGTTTGCGCACCGTTTACAAAGTCGCCATACTGTGCTTCCCATAATACCAGGTTATTAGGATTAGCCATGGCATAGCCATATTCAAAGCCTAATACACCATATTCGCTCAATAACGAGTTATAAATTCTGAATTTACCCTGGTTCTCCTGGAAATGACTGAGACGGCTATACGTTTCATTGGTATTTTCATCAAACAACACCGCATGACGGTGGGAGAATGTACCACGTTTCACGTCTTCCCCGCTCATTCTTACATCTTTTCCTTCGATCAGGAGGCTGGCATATGCCAGCAGTTCACCGGTTGCCCAGTCCACCTTGCCTTCTTCCTGGTAGAGTTTTATTTTGTCCTGCAGCAGTTTGCTCACTTTACGCAGTGGCACAAAGCTTTCAGGCCATTTCATAAGGCCGTCGAACAGCCGTTTAAAATCTTCTTCTTTAATAGCGGTTACAGGAGAAGCCTCAAAGTCCTGTGGAGTGGCTTTGCGCAGGGCCTGCCACCACTGTTCCGGTTTCTGGCTTACATAAGGCAGCGGATGTTGTTTCACATCATCCAGGCGGGCCTGTAAATCGTCCCAGAAGCCTTTTTCCATTTCTTTGGCCAGCGCCTGTGCTTCAGACTCTCCGTTATTCAGGAGGAACTGGGTATATACTTCACGCGGATTCGCGTGTTTTTCAATCAGGGCGTAGAGGCTCGGCTGTGTAAACTTAGGCTCATCGCCTTCGTTGTGGCCATGTTTGCGGTAGCAAACCATGTCGATGAACACATCTTCATTAAATTCCTGGCGGTAGCGGGCAGCGAGCTGGGATACTTTCACCACTGCTTCTGCATCGTCGCCGTTGACATGGAATACCGGGGCCTGTACAATAGATGCAACGCTGGTACAGTAGTCTGACGAGCGGGCATCATCAAAATCGGTGGTAAAGCCGATCTGGTTATTGATGACAAAGTGAATGGAACCACCAACGTAGTATCCTTTCAGTTTGCTCATTTGTTCCACTTCATACACTATTCCCTGACCCGCAACGGCAGCGTCGCCATGAATGAGGATGGGGAGTATTTTGTCATAATCGCTGTTGTAGATCACGTCTGCTTTACTGCGTGCAAATCCCACAACGATCGGGTCCACCACTTCCAGGTGGGAAGGGTTGGGCATCAGTTGCAGGTTAACGGGTTTGCCGCCGGGAGTAGTTACCTGTGAGCGGAAGCCGAGGTGATATTTCACGTCGCCGCTGCCCATGGTCATGTCTGGTACGGCGAGGCCTTCAAATTCATTGAAGATCTGTTCGTAGGTTTTACCCAGGATATTGGCCAGTACGTTCAAACGGCCACGGTGGGCCATTCCTATCACGGATTCCTGTACGCCATATTCTGCGGCTACGTTAATGATCGCATCCAGCGCCGGAATGGTGGATTCTCCCCCTTCCAGGCCAAAACGCTTCTGCCCGATATATTTTGTGTGAAGAAACTTTTCAAAAATAACGCCCTGGTTGAGCTTTTGCAGGATGCGTTTGCGCTGTTCCAGCGACAATGGTTGCAGCATGATTGACTCAAACTCTTTCTCCATCCACTTCGCTTTATCGCGGTCGTTGATGTAGGTGTATTGAAGTCCTACGGAACCGGCGTAGATCTGCTGCAGGTAGGCAACGATCTTCTCCAGGGTAGTTTTACCCACGCCAATGGTGGTTCCGGCGTAAAATTCTGTTTTAAGATCAGCGTCCCCTAATCCGAAACTGGCAAGATCCAGGTTAGCCTTGCGGTCTTTTCTTTCACGGATGGGGTTGGTTTTAGCAATTAAATGGCCTTTTTTGCGATACGCCTGTATCAGGCGGTACACGCCCAGTTCTTTCGCCAGCTGGTCGTCGCTCACAGGCAACGAAGTGCTACCCCCTGCTACCGGCGCTGATGTTGCCGCCTTGCCGTTTACGTTGGATACTGCAAAATCAAATCCTTCGAAAAATTTAACCCAATCCGGGTCTACAGAGTTGGGATCTTTGCGGAAATCCTGGTATAACGATTCAATGTAAGCAGGATGTGAGTTAGTGACGAATGAGAAGTCCTTCATTTACAACGAGTTTTGCTGATCTTCAGTTCAAATACTTTTCTGTTGATCCCAATATATTAATATATGGGATTGCAAATATCGCTCGTTTTTCGATACGCTGGTTGGAAAAAATGAGAAAAAATCAACTGATTATCTGTGATAAAAGGTGCTTATATTTGTAGCTCACCGGAAAAACTAGATTTAGTTTGTTTTGTAAAGGGAATATAGTTACCTTTGCCGTCCGAAACTTGAAATTTGAAAAATGGCAAACCATAAAGCAACAAAGAAAGACGTACGTCAAAGCAGAAAGCGTAATGAGCGTAACCGTTACTATGGTAAAACTACCCGTAACGCCATCCGTGACCTGAAAGCAGTTACCGATAAAGCAACAGCGGAGAAAGATTTAACTGAGGTAGCTTCTATGCTTGATAAGCTGGCTAAACGTAACGTTATTCACAAGAACAAAGCTGCAAATCTGAAAAGCAAGCTGGCTAAGAGAGTATTAGCTCTGGCTTAATTGCTTCAGTAACAATATTTATAGCTCTTCCTCGAAAAGGAAGGGCTTTTTGTTTTTCCATTTTATCAAGACGATGAAAAAGATACTCCTGCTGCTGACCGCCCTGTTTCCCCTGCTCTCTTCTGCGCAGGATTTCACCACGCGATACGAAAAAACCAATGGCCGCGAAACCGCCACCTACACTGAAGTGATCCGGTTTTACGAACAGCTCGCCAAACGCTTCCCGCAAATTCATATACAAACCGTTGGCGCCACCGATGCCGGATTCCCCCTGCACCTGGTTACCTACTCCCCCGGCCGGAATTTCGACTTTAAAAGCCTTCACCGGCAAAATAAACGGGTTATACTCATCAATAACGGTATCCATCCCGGGGAACCAGATGGCATAGACGCCAGTATGATGCTCCTCCGCGACCTTGCACAGGGGAAAATCCATCTCCCGGAAAATATCATACTCGCTGTAATCCCGGTGTATAATATCGGCGGAATGCTGAACCGCTCCCCCTGGTACCGGGTAGACCAAAACGGACCCGATGCCTTCGGGTCCCGCGGCAATGCCCAGAACCTGGACCTTAACCGTGACTTCATCAAAGCCGATTCCAAAAACGCCCTCGCCTTCCAGCAAATCTATCACCTCACTGATCCGGACGTATTTGTGGATAATCACGTGAGCAACGGCGCCGACTATCAGCATATCATGACCCTGCTCACCACCCAGCACAATAAACTCGGCGGCCCAATGGGTGAATTCATGAACAAAACATTTGAACCCGGATTATACGCCCTTATGAAAAATAAAGGCTACGACCTCGTTCCCTACGTAAATCACTTTGGTGAAACACCCGACAGCGGCTGGGTGGAATTTTCCGACGCTCCCCGCTACTCTACCGGCTATACGACCCTTTTCCATACCTTCGGTTTTGTGCCGGAAACACATATGCTGAAACCCTATCCATTACGCGTAAAGGCAACTTACGCCCTGATGGAATGCTTTATTGCGTTTACTGCCACCCACAGCGAAGAGATTAAACACCTGCGCGAACAGGCAAAGCAAACTGCTCTTACACAAAAAACATTTCCGCTCGCCTGGGAGTTTGATATGAACAAATACAGCCTGATCACTTTCCGTGGCTTTGCTTCCGGACACAAGCCAAGTGACATTTCTGGTCTGCCCAGGTTGTATTACGACCGCTCGAAACCCTACACCAGGCAAGTGAAATTTTATAACTACGCCAACGAAGAAAACTTTGTGGAAAAACCGCAAGCCTATATTATTCCGCAAGGCTGGTGGGCGGTAATTAACCTGTTGAAAAATAACCAGGTAAAAATGCAGCCACTGCAACATGATACCACTATCTTCGTAGAAGTATATCACATTGCCGACTTCCAGAGCTACACCAAACCGTTTGAAAAGCATTATCTGCACACCAATATTAAAGTAACCAACAGCAAAGATTCCATCAGGCTCCGTAAAGGAGATTACTATATTCCCATGAACCAGAATGCCAATCGTTTCCTGATAGAAACACTGGAACCCACCGGTGGCGATTCGTTTTTTGCCTGGAACTTTTTTGATGCCATCCTCGGACAAAAAGAAGGATATTCTCCCTATGTTTTTGAAGATACCGGCGCTGAATATTTAAAACAACATCCTGAGCTGCAGGAATTGTTAGCTAAGAAAAAAGCTACCGATACCGCATTTGCAAACAGTGCCAGTGCACAACTGAATTTTGTGTTTAAAAATTCACCTTATGCAGAGCCGGAATATATGCGTTACCCGGTGTATAGAGTAAGATAGAATATTTTTGCAGATAGAAGTGGAGATGTAAGCAGGGCTTATGTCTCCGCTTTTTTTATGCATGCTGTTCATGATAATGAACGGATCATTTCACCCCTGAATAAAATGAACGGGTTTTTATTGGAACATACTTTAAATTCGTGCCCGTTTAAATGTTTGTTACATACTTCAGCGAAACTGAAGTGGGCATAATCCTTCCATTATTAAAATCATATCGACATGAATTTTGCAATTACTTATGTGGATTAAACATAGGAGCCATTGCATCATTTGCCAAACACGCTTTCAATCATCTTTCAGATATAAAATAACCAGTATTCTTTAACAAAAAAACGAAAAACATGTCTTACAAGGAATTTGTACAGGATTTAAAACAAAACATTGTTCGGAGCAGATATCTGGCTGCCAGATTAGCAAATCAGGAACAATTAAAGTTGTATTTCCAGCTCGGTCAAATGCTTTCTGAGAAAATCAATTCAGAGAATTGGGGAGCAAAAATAGTAGAACAGATAGCCCGGGATCTCCAACAAGAACTCCCTGGTGTAAAAGGTTTCTCTTACACCAATTTAAAAAAAATGCGCCACTTTTATGACACGTACGGAGCACCTGTAATTGGCCCGTCAGTGACGGGCCAATTACAGGCTTCTTTCTACAGCATTAGCTTTACCCATCATATTCTCATCCTGGAAAAATGCAGCCATGAAGATGCCCGGCTTTTCTATATCTCCCAAGCCGCAGAACAATTCTGGTCAGTAAGAGAATTAGAACATCAAATTAACGCCAATCTTTTCAAACACCAGGGCAATATGCCCCACAACTTCAATAAAACACTGCCGGAAAATATCAAATCCAAAGCACTGGAAGTATTTAAAGACGAATACCTCATCGACTTTATTAATATTAATGAAGACGATGATGAAGGCATACTTGAAAACGAAATAGTGAACAACATCAGGAAATTTATTATGAGTATGGGAAAAGGATATTCCTTTATTGGCAATCAATATAAACTGGAAGTAAACAACAATGAATTCTTTGTAGATCTGCTCTTCTATAACCGGCACCTGCAATGCCTTGTGGCGATTGAACTTAAACGTAAAAAGTTTAAACCTGAATATGCCGGTCAACTGAACTTTTATCTGAATGTACTGGATGACAAAGTAAAGCTGCCACATGAAAATCCCAGCATCGGTATTGTACTCTGCAAACAGAAAGACAATATGGTGGTAGATTATGCTATCAAATCTATCGATAAAGCGATGAGTGTAGGTACCTATACACATTATCAGGCCAATAGTATACCTGAAAACATGAAAGAATTTTTACCTGATGCTGAAGCACTGGGCAAAATGCTATAAAAATGATAATGAACAACTCATTTTAATAATCCCAAAATAACTGCCGTTCCCGTCTACACGTTATCATTCTTCCTTTACAACAAAATCTCTAACATAAAACCATTATCAAAATGAAATTTAACCATCTGCTTAACAGCATTGAAACCACACATGTACATTTCCAGGAAGTTGCTGCCAAAGCTATTAATCGTTCCCTTACCATCCGCAACTGGATGATTGGATGCTATATTGTAGAGTATGAACAGAAGGGAGTTGACAGGGCAAAATATGGAGCGCAATTATTAGAACAGATTTCGAAAGCGTTACCGATGCTAAAACTATCCCCTACAAACTTAAAGTTGTGCAGGCAATTCTATCAGTATTATCCTCAGATTAACTCTGAAGTCTCAGTCGAATTAAAAAATAGTGCTTTTCAAATTCATCAGTCAATGGCTGATGAATTTGAAAAAATTAACATGCGAATTCGTCAGTCAGTGACTGACGAATTACAAATCGTTAATAATCAAATACATACAATTCGTCAGACAGTGTCTGACGAATTAGGAACTTCAAATAATCCAATTGACCCTTCTGCAATCGCCCCGGTGGAAATTGGCAGAGTTTCAGGTAAGAAGATTGTAAATAACCTGTCGTTTACACACATTGCCAGCTTACTCACTATTGAAGATGATTTTAAGCGCACCTTTTACGAAGTAGAATGCATCAAAGGCAATTGGAGTGTACGCGAACTAAAAAGGCAAATCAACAGTCTCTACTTCGAGCGTATGGGCCTTGCTAAAGACCCTCACAAACTTTCCCGGCTGATACAACAATCAGCTGAAAGCCCGGTGACACCTGCAGATCTGATCAAAAATGTATACTCATTTGAATTTTTAGATCTCCCCCAAAAAGCAATAGAAAAGGAAAGTACTGTAGAACAAAAGCTGCTGGATCATTTACAGGAATTTTTACTGGAGATGGGGCATGGCTTCTGCCTCGAAGGCCGGCAAAAAAGGATACTGATAGGACAGGAATATTATTTTGTAGATGTCGTATTTTATCACCGCATTCTCAAATGTCATGTGTTGATCGAATTAAAAGTGGGTGATTTCACTTATGCCGATGCCGGACAACTGACAACCTACCTGAATTATTTCAAAGCAAAAATGACTGCGCCGGGTGATAATCCACCGATCGGTATTTTGTTGGTTACCAATAAAGATGAGGCACTTGCTGAATATGCCATTCCTTCCGGAATGGACCAGCAAATGTTCATCTCCACTTATGCAGTACAGCTCCCTACCAAAGAACAGTTGCAGCAGTTCCTGGCGGGTGAATTGAGAAGATGTGAAAGCTAAACTCTTTCCAGTTTCAGCATGATATGCTGTTCCCCGTAAAAATGATTGTAGAAGAGAAGAGAATGCACAGGCGCAGACAATTGCTCCGTACCTGGAAACCAGGCCACGGGTATTTGCTGCGCTTTTACAATCTGCGCGGCCAACCACAATCCAAACGCCCCGGCGGTGTCATATTCACCACAAAGATGCTTGAACGGCAACTGTGGTATGCCAGGAAAACACTGATCCAGCTCCTGGTAAAAATGTTCGTAATTACTGTCGCCATTACGGCCGGTAATGATCAGGTCAGGAGGAGTAGTAAAGGCTTTCAGTGCGGCAGACAATTTCTCCCCGGTTGGTTTGTACAACATCCTGAAGTCAGCAATGGCTGCATAACTCTGCGGTGTAGGCGTGCCCGTTAGTGTGAAGAAAGTAGCGCCTTCTCCGGCAATGCTGCCGGGGGAGAGGTGACGGTACAGTTCCCGGTTGTCGGTGGGCTGGTCTTTCCAGAAACCGATCCGGCTTTTGATATAAAAATGTTCTTTTGTAATTTCTTCGAATGCGCCGGTAAGCGTGTGCGTGGCGCCTTCCTGCAACAGCATCATACTGTCCAGCAAAGCATTTTCAAAGGAAAAACCGCGGTGTACAAAAGTGTTGTTGTAAGCCGTGCACTTTTGCTGCAATGCAATTAATCCATTCACAGAATTGTAAGTAGATTGAATAAAAGGAGTGGGATTCAGGGCTGTTTCCTTGTATTCGGAAATCTCTTTGATAAACTTTTCCGTGTCTTGTAAACTGCCTTTGCCGGTACCGGTAACAATGGGGCCTGGTGTGGTGATACCACTTTCCCGGATGCATTTAAGTGCAGCGGTGAGTCCCATTTTAAGCACCCTTGTCATACGACGCAGGCTGTTGCCGGGGATGAAGGGCTTATAATCGGGTTCAATACAGGCAAGCAGATTACTATCTGTATGTGCCAGCTGTGCCGAAAAAATATCCCCTTCAAAAGTTGGCTGCGGGGAGATGGCCGCCATTGCTTGTATGTAACACTTACCCTTCATATTTGCTGATCACCAGGGAAGCATTGTTGCCCCCAAAGCCGAATGAGTTTGAAATAACATGATTTACCGGGTATCCTTTCATCAGGGTGGTAACCGGACTAATATTCAATTCCTCCATCCTTTCAGAGAAATTGAGATTGGGAAATATTATCCCATGTTGAATGGCCAGTATGGAATAGATGGCTTCTATAGCACCCGCTGCAGCCAGTGTATGTCCTGTAAAAGGCTTGGTAGAACTAAACAGGGGCACTTTATCTCCGAATAAACGTTCCAGTGCCTTTCCTTCGGAAACATCGTTATTCAGTGTGGCAGTGCCGTGTACATTGATGTAAGATACTTCTTCCAGTGAGCACCCGCTCATAGCGAGGGCCATTTTCATGGCCTCATAGGCGCCGTCGCCGTCCGGTGAAGGAGACGTAGGGTGGAATGCCTCGTTAGTATTACAGTATCCGCTTAGCTCTGCCAGGATGCGGCTGTTGTTGGCCCTGGCAAAAGATTCACTTTCAAGTACGAGGTATGCCGCGCCTTCGCCCAGGTTTAAACCCGTGCGTTGCTGATCAAAGGGACGGCAAAACTGCTTATCCACATTTTTCAGGGAATTGAATCCATTCAGTGTAAAACGGGTAAGCGCTTCAGTGCCGCCGCATACCATCCGTGGTAACATCCCCAGCTTAATCATGCGCGCACCAAACATCAGTGCGTTGGCAGAAGAGGAACAGGCAGTGCTGATGGTAGCAATATGTTCACTGAACCCTACGGTGTCGGCTATACGCTGAGTACAATCCGCACAATCCAGCGTATCTATATATTGTAAAAAGGAACCTGTCTTTTCAGGATTGATAATGTCAAAATATAACTTCTCGGTATCGCACATACCTCCCACGGTACTGGCGTTAATAAAGCCTGTAGGGGTCGATTGAACATCCGTAATGCCGGCATCCTGCAAGGCTTCCCGCATAGCTGCCAGTCCGAGTAAAGTGGTACGTGTATATCCTTCCTTTACTGGTACACCGGCCAATGCAAACAAGGCATCGCTGGCATGTTTTACTTCTGCAACAGGCAGCACATTTTTGTAGATGGTATCAATGTAGTTGCTGTAACCCAGTCCACTTTGCTGTAACCGCAGATGGTGCAAGTTTCCGGCTACATTATCACCAATGGCGGTGATCATTCCTATCCCTGTTATAAACACTCTTTCCGCCATGTAGCCACTTTACTTATGCTGGTTGTTTTGATTGGATAAACTCCGCCATAGACTGAACAGACTGCAGGATCTTACGGCCTTCGCGCGGGTCCTCTACTTTGATATGATACTGTCTTTCCAGCAATACCATCAGTTCAAGCGAATCGATGCTATCGAGACCCAGGCCATCTCCAAATAACGGCGCATTGTCATCAATGTCCTCCGGCTTGGTATCCTGAAGGTTGAGCGCCTCAATGATTTGTTCTTTCAGTTTCTTTTTTAATTCTTCCATAATGTTGTAGGTTTATCACCTGTTGTTCACAACAGGCGAATGCCCTTGTGGGGAGTAAAAATACAGTTTTACTATTGTTTTGAAAACATTTATCAGTTCATTCTTCTTTTTTCCACCCATCCGGCTATGGCCAGCATAGCGAGTCCGGTGAGTATTAATCTCAATACATTTTTCCATACAAACCTGACATCTCCATTGCGCAGGTAAATATCGTTAATCGCATCGAGTCCCCAGCTTAAAGGCGACAAATGCCCCAGCAGCTGCATCCTGGCGGGCATTACCTCCAGCGGGATCCATATGCCGCCAATGGCCGACAGTATCACGATAGAGATTGCACCGAAGTTCAATGCCTGGTTAGGTGTTTTAAATACCGTGCCAATCAGGATACCATAAGCGGTTGCGGCCAGCCCTATTCCACCCGCTACCAGCAAGGTAGCCCCCGGATGCTGTCCCATTACCAGCTGCGGCAAATCCAGCAGTGGCAGCACATAAATGCCGACCAGCATCATCAGGTAAAACTGCAATACACAAACCCCTACAAAAAACAGCATCTTACCAGCCAGGATAGCCAGGTAAGACCCGGGTATCAGCTTCATCCGCAGCAGGCTGCCATCTTCCCTTTCGCGGATCATATTGCCTGCAATGGGTATCACGATAAAGAACATCGCAAAAATACTCCAGGCAGGTACGTTATGCTGAACAGAATTAGAAATTACATCCAGTTGTTTTGCCGTACCCGTGCTTTGCTCCTTCAACCCTACCGCCTGCAAACGGATGGCCAGCGTATCAGCAGGAGCAACTGTGCTGTCTTTACTCTTCAGCTGTTGTTTAATACGGCTTAGCAGCAAATCTGTTTCCACTTGTGTGAGGAAATTATCTACCGATTGATGAATAGCGCCTTTAAATGCTTTCTTCGCGGCCGGGTCGAAATAGATTGTTACGTTTAATGAATCAGCGGTTTTCTTTACCGGCAGGGATACCGACATGCCCATTCGATGGGTGATATCATTTACAATGCGGTTGGCATTGCTCACAATAGCGGCTGTAGCGCCTGCGGGTATAATGATGCTGATCTTGTATTTCCCTTCGTTCACCAGTTGTTTGGCCCGTTCGGCCGTTACAGGCTGGCCATCAAGAGAATCGATTATATTGAATTGTCCGCCGGATGCGAGTCCTTCTTTTACAGACCTGCCCAAACGACCATGGTCATTATCTACTGTTAAGATGTCGAACCTGATATCCTGGTAATCTTTGAAGGGCGCGTCCTGGATCAGCGCCATTACTGTAATCAATACCACAGGCATTACAAACAGGAGGATGATCCCTGTTTTATCACGTAACAGCAATTGCCACTCTTTCCTGATGGTTGCCAGTAGTCTTAACATCGCTTTTGGCCCTTCGCTTTTAGCTTTTAAAAATTAATCCCGGAGTGCATTTCCGGTGAAATGCAGGAATACGTCTTCCAGGTTATTACAGTCAGGATGCTGATGGATCAGGGTTTGCGGGTTACCCTGTACGATCATTTTTCCTGCATCCATGATCACTACTTCTTCACATAACGATTGCGCCTCTTCCAGCAAATGGGAAGTATACAGGATACTGGCTCCCTGGCTGTTGTAATCGCGCAGGAACTGTAATATCATACTGCGCGACTGCACATCCACGCCGGCAGTAGGTTCATCCAGCACCAGCAATTTGGGGTTGTGCAGGATGGCTGCAATAATGTTGGCCCGCCGCTTCATACCGCCGGAATATTTATGAATTTCTTTGTGAGCGCTTTTCTCCAGGCCAAACAGCTCCAGGTAATGCATAATTTTTTGTTGGAGTGGCTTTCCTTTGAAACCGTAGAGGTTACCAAAATAAGTGAGATTTTCTACGGCAGATAGTTGTGGATACAAGGCTATCTGCTGTGGTACGATCCCGATAATATGTTTGATTTCCTCCCGGTGGGCGGCCTGCTGTTTTAAACCGTGTATGATTACTTCTCCGCTGTCGCCCCTCACGATACCGCATAATATTGAAATCGTGGTGGTTTTACCTGCCCCGTTGGGACCCAGCAAACCGGCAATCTTTCCCTTCCCGAACTGAAACGTAAGTCCTTTCAGTGTGGGCTCTGCACTACCCTTGTAGGTTTTATATAGATCTTTTACAGATATGCCGGACATAATTCAATTGGATATTTAATTACCACTTCACCTGTGCCAGCTTGCGGAAGAATGCATCTTCCGATGCCGCGCACTCCAGTAACATCTGGCTCAGCTCTTTATAGGAAACATTATCTGCCGATCTGCTTTTGCATACGCGGCCAGCGGCAAATGCAAAATTACGCCATAAGTCGCCGGTTTTTGTCAGTTCCCCTGCAAGCCTGCTCAATTCATCTTTCTTCAGCAAAACTGCTGCTTCCTGTAAAAAAGCGGCGTACAGGAAACGGAAACCTGCGCCACCGGTGCCGATCTCTTCCTGCATGCGGATAATATTTCCAAGATACAGGGTAGCTTTCCGGTCGCCGGGATTTTCAGCATAGTTGGCGACCCTTTTGGCAAGAAAGCGGATTCCTTTTACGCCGAACATCGGAATAGGCACTTTCAGCATAAAGTGGCAGGCCTGTTCAATACCGGCTTTGATCGGTTTTTCAAATGAGGCAGTCGGCGGTACATGTACCGGGTAATACATTTTTCCTTTAGGGGCCGGAAACCCTTTGGCAAAGCGGGCCTGCGCCAGGCTTTCCGGATCAATGGTGGTGGCGGTATCCATTACGGGATCGCTTACCAGGTATTGTCCATCCTGTTTACCGTAAACAACCAGGTTATGTGCGTTAAAGTGAAACCGGTAGGAAGCGGGAAAATAGGGCAGGTAATAAACACTGGATTGTAATCCAACGGGAATACCCGCTTCAATTACTTTATCCAGGGCCTGCATTCCTTTTTCCGGTGTAGAAAATTTCTCGGATTCCATTCGTACGCCCAGCCGTTTGCACACCCGTTGAAAAATAGCGCCTGGCCATATCCTGTAAGTGGTACCAGGCACGCCGTTCACCTTTACAAAAGGCAGGTGGCCGAAAAAGATGCCTGCACCAATGCCAAAAGCCATTGGTTCACTGATCTGCAAACCATAATGTCCCAGCAGGTTTGATATTACTCCACTTTCACAATGGGCGGTCTGGTGGTGTTGGAAAAAAGAATTAGTCATAATATTTTTTGTAGCAGCATGACGAATAACGGATTTGCGGGAAGATCATCGGATATCATCTACCCACAAATCCGTTACTATTGGTATGCTTTATCTGATGTGCAGCAGATCTGTTAAACTCACTTTGAAGGCATCTGCATAACGCTGCAGCAGTTTAGGACCGAGCTTTTTGAATACGCCGGGTTTCATGTGTCTTTTTACCTGCCATTGAAATTTACCGACATAACTGGCCAATAATGGCAGGTCCATCAGGTTTTTTTCCATGTAATAGGCAACAGGACTGATTTCGCCGGCTTCTACCCTGGCGCGCGCCGCTTTTACTCTTTCGTTTACTTCTTCCCAGGCCTGGTCCAGAGCAATGTTTTCCGGCTCCCAGCCTGCGCTCTGCACCTGTACATAATTGCCGGAATTATCCACCGCATACATAATCTGCTTGAATGTACCTTCATGCAGGTTATCACTATCCTGTGGTACTTCCTCTTTTTTCATGATAGCAGTTTTAGAAGTGATTGCTTATACCACGGTGATATGTGCATAAGCATATGAAAAACGTGCACTTTCCGGAACCATCATTACTACTTTCTGACCTTTCTTAAAACGGCCGCTGTTCATCAGTTCTTCCAGCATCAGGTAAGGTGATGCGGTGCCTACGTTTCCTACCTCGGCCAGGTTGGTGAACCATTTTTCCAAAGGAATAGGAACGCCTAACCGGGTAATTTCCTCGTCTATCTTTAACCTGAAAAATTCAGATGACAGGTGAGGCAGGAAGAAATCTATTTCATCAAGATTAATCTGGTGGCGCTCTACCAGCTCTTTCCACATTTGTGCTCCGGAAGGAACAATATTTTTACCGAGTAAACGGGTATCTTGTTTAAAGGAGAATACGCTATGCTGCGCCCATTCTTCCGGGGTCATATCAATCCATCCGGTGGTGCTGCCATCCGGTTGCTTGATAGCGCCGGCATACATACATGTTTCCAGCTCATTGGCGTAGGAGAGTATTTCTACCCAGTCTACCCGCAGGGATAAGCCTTCTTCATTGGGTTTATCCTGGAAAAGGGCTGCACTGGCGCCATCTGATAACATCCAGCGGAGAAAGTCCTTTTCAAAAGCGATGATAGGATTTTCGTCGAGGCTTTTCAGATTTTCCGCTTCCGGCTGGAATTTCTGCGCCAGCATCCAGGCGGAAAATTTTTCAGAACCGGTGCTCACGGCATTGGAAGTATTGCCGCAGCGGATGGACATCCAGGCGTATTTAAAAGCCTGCATTCCTGCCGCACAAGCACCTGTGGCTGCAATCAGCTCTACCGGCTGGCATTTCAAAATACCATGCACCATCGCAGCATGATTAGGCAACAACTGATCAGGAGAAGTGGTACCGCAGGCCAGTAACTGCAATTTGCTGATGGGAAACTGCTCATCAAATAATTGTGACACTGCAGTTGCGGTCATCTCTGCATTGGAATGCGTGGATTTCCCTTCTTTGTCCAAAGAGTAGTAACGGGTTTTGATTTTGTTGTTACCCAGTATCTTCAAACGCGCACGGGAAGCCTTTCCATCTACCATGCCGAGAATGCTCTCCATTTCCTCATTTTCTACAGGCTTGTTAGGTAAAAATTTAGACAGCCTGGTAATATAAACTTCCTTCATTTGAATTTATTCGTCTTTTAAGGCTACATGTAAAACCTGGTCAAAGCTGCCCTGCCTTGCCAGCCAGCTCACAGTGAAAAACATATTTTAATTTAATATACGTTGTATACAGACGTAAATATAGAATTCTAATTGGAATTACAAGTATCACGCCACTGCCTGAAGGTCGCTTTATACACGCTTTATGTACGGCTTTGATACGCCTTTAAGGTGGACTTGATCCTGTTATCTCAGGGAAATACCCTTATAATAATCTACTTCGCGGCGCAGCTTAGCCTTTTTCAGATTTAACTGTATAAGAGAAGTAATCAGGGATATTGGTGTTAAAACAAAAATACCTACCAGCAGTAATCCCCGGTACATGGATACGCGTCCCTGACGGGAAGGGGCGCCCGGACCGCCTTTAGCGCTGATGAACTTTGCCCAGAAGCGGAAAGCCTTCATTCCTTTATTTTCCAGTACTACCAGGTTGGGAATCAGTTCTACCGCATCCAGCGACAGCAATCGTGCATGCAGGGTGTCCCATTGATTCCTTTGCAGCGCCTCAGCTATCGGTGCAGCAAACCGGCCGGAAGTAATGATCTCGTTTTCCTGTACTCCTGCCTGGGGCAGAAAGCGCGTGGCTTCCTTTTTTCCTTTAAAAGCCCAGCGAAGGATGGTGATTACGGAAATGAGGTTAGGTGATTTATCTACCAGTACAATATTGCCCACAAGAGTGCTCCCTGCCTGCTGCAGGTAATTTTTCACCTTTTCCTGTGCATTCAGCCACATATTCCGGCTGCCCAGCAGGGTAACCACCTTTTTGCCTTTCAGCAATTGTTTGGCAGCGTCACTTTGCAGGAAAGCGGCGGTTGGTTGTGAAGGAGAAAGGAACCAGGGCTGATAAGCCAGTATCACCAGGTCGAATTGCGCATTCACGTCCACTTTCAATGGTTCAATACCACGGGGGGTGGATTGAACGGTTTCCGGCATGGTATCATAAAATTGCTGTTTCCCCCATGGGAAAGGGAAAGGCGTTACAGGCACCAGTTGCTCAAAAGTAATATCTGCTTTGCCTTCCAGCGGAGCCAGCACATGATCAATAATCCTCTTCAATTGCCCTGTCTGTGTATAATATACCACCAGGATCTTCGGTCTTTCGTTCATAAAAGGAATAGGAGTTCAACAATTCAAAACGTAAATCAAACAGTTCAAATAGTAAAATCTACAATTCAAGCCGTAAACATACAAAAAAACGGCAATGATTCATGTGATTTAATGATAATTTGACGCGAATTGTTGATGGGGTGGGGTATTTGTTCAGGGGGTAATGTCTTGTGCCCCAGCCAGGTACAGCATCAGCGGGATAATTAAAGCGAATGCTGTACCTGGACTCAAGGACTTGATATTGTTTTCTTCAAAACATCTCTATAAACTCTTTAACGCCGCCAAATATGATATTGAGAATGTTAAAGATTTGTAAATGTTGAAGCTTATTTTTTACTAATACTGCCAGAACCCGCTACAGAAGAGGAAATTTGCGGGGTACCCTTGTAATTTACGTTTCCGGAGCCGGCAATTTTTGCATCCAGCTTTACGCTGGCATATACATCTGCGTCACCGCTACCTGCAATATTTACACTTACATTTTCCGACAGCAGCTCATCTGCCTCAAAATTACCGCTGCCTGCAATAGACAAATTCACCTCCTTTGTTTCGCCTTTCAGGAACATGTCGCCGGAGCCGGCAATGGAGGCCTTTACTGCCGGGGCATTGATTTCGCCTTTGAGGTTACCGGAGCCGGACAGGTTAAACTTCACATCGGAGCGGGAAGTAAACTTACCATCCAGTTTCAGGTCGCCGGAGCCAGCCAGGCTGGCCTCATTGATTTCAGGGGTGGTGAGGAATACGTTCAGATCTTTATGGGTGCTGATGGAAACGCCGCGTTTCAATCTTACAATGAGGCGGCCATCTTCTTCTACCAGCTCCACCAGTGGGGCGATATTATCTTCTGCCTCAATAACAGCCGCTTTGGCAGCGCCCTGTGTGAGGTATACATTCATGCTTCCTTCTACTTTGATCCTTTGAAAGGGGACTACCTGCCGTTCTTCCTTGATAACATGGCCGTTACCTTTTACACGATTTTGTCCGATTACATCACAGGAATAAAAGAGTACAGAAACAGAAGAGGCCACTATGGCCTGATACAGGAGCGATTTTGCTGATATCATGGGTTTAAATTATAATAGAAAGATACGCCAGATTTCCGAATTTCGAATTTCCAAATCCGAAATTCGTGGAAGGACTTTATCTTTGCACCACCATGACAGAAAAGATACTTATCCTCGATTTCGGTTCACAGTATACACAGCTGATTGCACGCAGCATCCGTGAACTGAATGTTTATTGCGAAATTAAACCTTGCCTTCAGCCCATTGCCTGGGACGAAACTATTAAAGGTGTTATATTATCAGGCAGTCCTTTTTCGGTGAATGATGAGCATGCGCCTATCATTGATATTGCCGCGATTGCTGCAAAAGTACCCGTACTCGGTATTTGCTACGGCGCACAGATGATGGCCAAAGTTTTTGGCGGTGAAGTGGCTAAAAGCAACCTCCGTGAATATGGACGCGCCTTTATGGAGCACAACGACAAAGAGGAAAAGTTATTATATGATATCTCTGCAAAAAGCCAGGTATGGATGAGCCATGCAGATAGCATTAAACGTATTCCTGAAGCTTTTGAAATTATTGCCACTACAGAAAATATCCCGGTAGCGGCTTTCAAAAATACCACGCTGGCCGCCAACCCGATGTTTGGTTTACAATTCCACCCGGAAGTAACCCATTCCCTGGAAGGTAAGCTGATCCTCCGCAACTTCCTGTTACACATCTGTAACTGTAGCCAGGACTGGACACCGGCCGCCTTTGTACATGAAACCGTAGAAAAGATCAAGGCGCAGGTAGGCGATAAAAGAGTGGTAATGGCCCTCAGCGGCGGTGTGGACTCTACCGTTGCCGCTGAACTGATCCATAAAGCCATCGGCAAAAACCTGTTCTGCATCTTTGTGGATAATGGTTTGCTGAGAAAAGACGAATTTGAAACCGTACTGGAATCTTATAAACACATGGGACTGAACGTAAAAGGGATCAATGCAAAAGATCTTTTTTACGGAAAACTGGCAGGCGTTTCCGATCCGGAACAAAAACGCAAGATCATCGGTGGCCTGTTCATCGATGTTTTCCAGCAGGAAGCCACTCACCTCACCGATATTTCTTTCCTGGGCCAGGGTACCATTTACCCCGATGTAATTGAATCCGTTTCCGTAAACGGTCCTTCCGTTACTATCAAGTCGCACCACAACGTAGGCGGGTTGCCGGAAAAGATGAATATGCAGCTGGTAGAACCGCTGCGCTTCCTCTTTAAAGATGAAGTACGCCGCGTAGGTCGTGAAATTGGCATCAGCGAAATATTCCTGGGCCGCCACCCTTTCCCGGGTCCTGGCCTGGCTATCCGTATCCTCGGCGCCATTACCCCCGAAAAGGTACACATGCTGCAGGAAGCGGATAATGTATATGTAGAAGGACTGAAAGAAGCCGGCTTATACGACAAGGTATGGCAGGCGGGCACCATCCTGCTGCCGGTTCAAAGCGTTGGCGTAATGGGCGACGAACGTACCTACGAATTCACAGTAGCTTTACGTGCAGTAACTTCTGTAGACGGAATGACCGCCGATTGGGCGCATTTGCCTTATGAATTCCTCGCTAAAATGTCTAACGACATCATTAACAAGGTAAAAGGCATTAACCGCGTAGTATACGATATCAGCTCCAAGCCACCTGCTACCATTGAGTGGGAATAAAAAAAGGAAGCAATAAAATACTGAGCTATAGTTACGGAGTTGTGGATAGACAGATAATTTCTTCTATCCATAACTCCGTAATGCTTTATTTCACATTCCCCGGAATGATTTTTGTAAATTAGCGCCAATTATGAACCACTTAGTTTCAATTAAGCACCTGTTATCCGGATTGGCTTTATTGGTTTTGATCAGCTCCTGCTCATCTACCAGGAAAAGTACCAGTAAGGTAGACGGGCCACCACCATCTCTGAGTAAACCTACACCGGCCAAAAAACCGGAGGATAATAAGAAAGACGCTGCAAAAGCGCCTTTTAATGTGCCCGCATTTGGGAAAGAAGTTAAAAAAGCTTCCTATAACATTGCCTTCTTCGCACCATTATACCTCGATTCCGTTTTTGCCAACAGCAGTGAAATTCCTGGCCGCACCATGCCACGGTATGTATTGCCCGGTCTCGAATTTTATGAAGGCGCACAACTGGCGCTGGATACGCTGCAACAACAGGGATATAACCTGAAAGTAACCGTATATGACAGCAAGGCAAGGCAAAGTGTATCTTCCCTGATCCGCAGCAAGGCACTCGATGAAACGGACCTGATCCTGGGTGCTGTGAGCAACCCGGAACTGAAAGAACTGAGCGACTTTGCCAAAAACAAAGAGATCAATTTTGTTTCCGGTACCTTCCCCAACGATGGCGGTATCAGCAACAACCCGTTTTTATACATCTCCAACAGCACGCTGAAAACACATTGCGACGCGCTCCAGAACTATATCCAGGACGCATTTGCCACTAAAAATATTGTGCTGTTCCGTAGGAATACTGCCTTTGAAACAAGACTGGCAGCAGATTTCAAGGCATCCTATGATAAAATGGAAAGTTCCAAAAAATCAAGGATCCGGGAAGTAGTATGGAATGAGGCCACCACACCGGAAGAAATTTCCAAATACCTGCTGGCAGACCGTACCAATGCAGTCATCGTAACTGCCCTGGATGAAGCGGGCGCCAAAAGCCTGCTGCGTAAGCTGAGCATTTCTGCCACTACCTATCCGCTGCAGATCTTTGGTATGCCCACCTGGGACGTAATTAAGCTGAAAGAACCCGAGTTTAAAGGCTTACAGGTATTTTATTCATCTCCCTATTATAACGACAAAACAGATTACTACAGCCGGTATGTTTCCGATTATTTCCGCAGGGTATACAAAGCGCGCCCGTCTGACATGGCTTTCAAAGGCTTTGACCTGACCTACTACTTTGTAAAACTGCTGTATACCAATGGCGTTTATTTCAACAATATGGTGAGTACTTCCCCCAAAGTGATCACCAACTATAACTTCCTTCCGGTGTATCTGAAAGAAGGAGAGGAAACGCCTTCCTACTTTGAAAATAAAAATATCTACATCATCCAGAAGGGCGACAGCGTAGACATTAAAATGAATAAATAGTTGCTTTGCAACACCTCTTACTTCGTGCCACGACAACCGCCGTGGCACGATTTTTTTTACGTACATTCCCTATATGAATGTGCTGCAATTTACCGACAACGGCATCTACTGCCCTGCAGGCGATTTCTACATTGATCCCTGGAAACCCGTCAAGCGAGCGGTGATCACGCATGCACACTCCGATCACGCCCGGTGGGGAAATCAATATTACTTATGTGAAAATGCCAGTGTTCCCTTGCTGCGGTTACGGCTTGGCAACGACATCCAGGTACAGGGCGTCGCCTATGGAGAAACCATTTTTTTTAACGGAGTAAAGGTATCCCTGCATCCCGCGGGACACATCATTGGCTCCGCACAGATACGGGTGGAACAGGATGGAGAAATATGGGTAGCCAGCGGGGATTACAAACTGGAAAATGATGGACTGTCGGTCCCCTTCGAACCTATCCGCTGCCATACATTTATTACCGAATCTACCTTCGGATTACCCATTTACCGTTGGGCGCCGCAGCAACAGATCTTTGATGGCATCACCCAATGGATATACGAAAACCAGCAGGCCGGCAAAGCCAGCGTACTACTGGCTTACAGCCTGGGAAAAGCACAACGGCTGTTATATCACCTGAAAGATAAAGTGGATCATTTCCTGGCGCATGGCGCCATCGCCATTCCCCATGAAGTGCTGTTGCAGGAAGGCTGGGCGCTACCTCCCGTAGAAAGGATAACGCCCGAAACACCAAAAACTGCTTTTAAGAATGCAGTAATTATTGCCCCGCCTTCGGCGGAAGATAATGTCTGGATGCGCAGATTCCAGCCATACTCACTGGGCATTTGCAGTGGATGGATGCAGGTGCGTGGTAATATGCGCCGCAGGAACGCGGATGCTGGATTTGTATTGTCTGATCACGCGGATTGGGCTGGCTTACTGGAAGCGGTAACCGCTACCGGCGCAGAGCAGGTATATGCCACTCATGGCTTCAGCAGCGTATTCGCCCGTTATCTTACAGAAAAAGGTATTGCCGCCAAAGAAGTAACTACTTCGTATGGCGATGAGGAAATTATTAATAATCCTGAATCGTAAACCGTGCAACAATTTGCTGAACTGGTACAATTATTAAGCAACAGCACCAAAACCAATGAGAAGTTGGGGGCGCTGAGCCAATACTTTGCCACAGCGCCGGACAAAGATAAAACCTGGGTGCTGGCATTGTTCTCGGGTCGCCGGCCCAAACGAACGGTCAACAGCACACAACTGAAAACCTGGTGCATGCAGGCCACGGGGTTGTCCGACTGGCTTTTTGAAGAATGCTATCATACGGTGGGAGATCTCGGAGAAACCATCGCATTGCTGCTGCCGCCGAGCACCACTCCCATAGCGGCGCCCCTGCATTACTGGCTGGAGCAGCTGCAGCAACTGGAGAAAGCAACAGAAGAAACGAAACAGGCATTTATTCTGCAGGCATGGGATGCATTGGATAACGGGGAAAGGTTTGTATTCAACAAACTGATCACCGGTGGATTTCGTATAGGCGTGTCGCAGAAAATGATGGTGAATGCACTCGCCAAAACATACCAGATTGAACCTGCTACGCTCTCACATATGATCAGCGGCAACTGGGATCCGCATAATGTTACGATCGAAGAACTGCTGCATCAACATACTACCGGTGCAGACGCTTCCCGGCCATATCCATTTTATCTCGCTTACGCATTGGAAGGATTACCGGAATCACTGGGGCCGGAAAAAGACTGGCAGGCGGAATGGAAGTGGGACGGCATCCGCGGGCAGATCATCAAGCGGGAAGGACAACTGTTTGTATGGTCGCGGGGAGAAGAACTGATCACTGAAAAGTTCCCGGAGTTTACGCCATTAACTGCCGCTCTACCGGATGGTACTGTACTGGATGGAGAAATACTCACCTTTGCCAATGGACTTCCGTTGCCATTTCAAACGCTGCAAACCAGGATAGGCCGTAAAAACGTGACCCGCAAACAACTCCAGGAAGCGCCGGTTATATTCCTGTGTTACGATCTCTTGGAATGGGAAGGAACCGATATCCGGGAAAAAACGCTGGCGGAACGCCGCACCCTTCTGGAAGCGCTGGTGCAAAATATGCAGATGCCGGTATTACAGTTATCGCCCGAAATTATTTTTGACAGCTGGGATCAGCTAACGGAACTGCGGCTTCAATCACGCGATAAAGGCAGTGAAGGGCTGATGCTCAAGAAGAAGATAGCCGCTTACCAGGTGGGCCGCAAACGCGGCGACTGGTGGAAGTGGAAAATAGATCCGCTGGTAATAGATGCCGTGATGATATATGCACAGAAAGGCCATGGCCGCCGTTCAAATTTATATACTGATTACACTTTTGCAGTAAAAGATGGCGATCAACTGGTAGCCTTTACCAAAGCCTATTCCGGTCTGACAGACAAAGAAATTGCGGAAGTGGATAACTGGATCAAGCGCCACTCTATTGAAAAATTTGGACCGGTAAGAACGGTGCAGCCGCAGCTGGTATTTGAAATTGCCTTTGAAGGCATTGCCGCCTCTAACCGCCATAAATCCGGTGTAGCCCTGCGCTTTCCACGCATCAACCGGTGGAGAAAAGATAAGCCGGTAGCAGAAATAAATACCCTCGAAGACCTGAAAGAACTATTGCGCGTGAACGGCCATAACACCTGCAGCTGATTGATTGCGCCGGTAAAATACCAGCAGCTGTACAATAGCTGCCAATGCAATCATCGCCAGCATGGTTAATCCTGCGGCATAGCTGCTCCAACCCTTTATTGCAGCCAGTTGCATCATCAATCCGACCAAAGATAAACCCAGGCCGCCGCCCAACGCATTGGCCGTACCATTGATCCCCGAAGCAAGTCCCTGTTGTGGTTCCGGCACCGACTGCACCGCCAGGATAGTTACGCACGGAAAAGTAATCGCCATACCAAATGAATTGATACAGCCTACCGCGCAAAAAATAAACAGCAACTTATAATCCGTGAAGTAGCTCACGATAAAAAACAGTATGCCACATGCCATAAAAGCATTTCCCAGCATGCCTGTTTTTACCACGCCCAGCCTGCTAAACAAACGGGGTAATATAAATTTTGAAATGACACCTGATAAAATACTAAAGGGGAATAACAGCAGGCCGGCCTGTGAAGAGGTGAAGTGCAGATCCTGTTGCAGGTAGATGGTGAGCATAAAAATATAGCTTAGAAAGATACTACCCAGCATTACTGCTCCTATATTTCCGGTGATCACCCCATGTAATCTGAACAGTTTAAAGTCTACTAACGGAGACGGATGCACGCGTTCACGGCGTATAAAAAACATACCGGCTGCGAGGAACAGTAATAACCACAGGCAGTATTCCGTATAGTGGTGAGTGATATTGCCAAGATCGTGGATCAGCCATGCTGCCAGCATCATCAGTCCGGTAATCAATAATGCACTAGGTAAGTTATGCGCTGGTTTTGCCGCGGTCTTTTCATCGGCAGGAATATATACCATCGCCAGTATCACTGCCAATCCTATTACCGGTACATTAATAAAAAATACCCATTGCCACCCGAGATAGTTGCTGATTAATCCGCCGATGGCAAGCCCCGTGGCAAATCCGATGCCTGCGGTAGCGCCAAAAATTCCGAATGCGCGATTTCTTGCTACCGGTTCTTTAAAAGTATTGGTAATAATAGCCATTGCCGCAGGAATGGCGAAGGCCACACCAGCACCTTGCAGCGCCCTGCATACCAGCAGCCAGGTGAAGTTGGGTGAAAAACCTGCTGCCAGGGAAGCCAGCACAAAACAGCAGGCGCCTGTTACAAATACTTTCTTTCTTCCTGTAGTATCCGCCAGCCGGCCGCCAAGCAATACGAGTCCTCCATAAAATAAAACATACACGGTTTGTACCCATTGAATGGCAGCTGCATCAAAATGAAAAAATAATTCCATCTGCGGAATCGCCATGTTGAGCACAGATACATCCAATGCTTCAAAGAAGATAGCCATGCAGGCAACTGTTAATATGATTCGTTCCTTTTTCACGGTACAAACGTATTAAAACATCTCAAAAGGAATTTAATTCTTAAAAATTTAGAACAAACGGCTATAATCTCACAATAAATTAGATATTTGTTCCAAACACATATACACATGGCAAGCAAAAAAGAAAATAATACGGAGGACATACAATTGAACCTGGATGAGAAAGACCTGGGCATCCTGAAGTTATTACAGCAGGATGCAAAAATGACTATCCGGGATATTGCCCGTCAGCTGAACCTTAGCACCACCCCGGTGTACGAACGGATCCGGAAAATGGAACAGGCAGGCGTTATCAAACAATATGCAGCCATCGTAGATCCCAGGAAGATTAATAAGAGTCTCACTGTGTTATGTTATATCACCCTGAAAGAACACAATAAAAAGTGTGGTAAGAAATTCATCCAGGAAATACTCGGTTTCACGGAAGTAACGGAGTGCCTGAATATTTCAGGGGAGTTTGACTTCATGATCAAAGTACAGGTAAAAGACATGGATGAGTACCGTGAATTTTACGTGAATAAACTGGGTGAGTTAGACAATCTGAGTCATACACAAAGCATATTTGTGATTTCCGTGATTAAAGCAACGCACCAGGTAGTGTTTTAACGCCAGCAAACGGGTTAGGGATCAGCAGTACACGATAAAATTGATACACAAAAAAATATTTACTGTAACCTTATAACTTATTTACCCGTTTTAAACCTATGAAATATCTTTACCTATCCCTGTTAATGTTTGTAACTGCTACTGTCACTGCCCAAAAGAAATCTTTTCAATCCGCTGTCGGAATAGGCGGTATTGGTGGCTATCATTACGGCGCCCTGGCTTTCAGTTTTGAGCCCCGGTTTAATTTTTATGAATTCTCTGAGAAGGAAAGTTTATCAGTTGGCGCCTGCTTTGCGATGGGACCTTCTATTGGTTCTGACCGGCGTACTGATCGCGATAAGATTTCCGGCGGCCCTATACAGCCAGGATGGATGGTGAATATTCCCGTTACCGTTAATTATACTTTTGGCAATGCTGCCACTCCCCGAAGCTATAAATATATTGGGTACTCCGTTGGGGCAGGCTACGCAGCGCACAATGGCCGCCGCTATGTGGATCCGGGTCCCGGTATCGATACGGTGGAAGTGCATGCGCATGGCCTGGTGCTGGATGGCAGGATCAATTTTCCTAGGGGTAATTCCTCATGGAGCCTGCAGTCTTCCTATATGTTTAACTTCAGTAATAACAATCCTGATATCAAAGGTATCTTCAGCATGTCGTTGCTCTATAATATCGGCATCCGTATACATCAGCACAGGGAGAAGCGGCACTACGACCACCCCAGGGAATACTATCACGAACTGGACCGTGAAATGAGAAAGAAAAAAATGGAGAGCCGGCGAAAAATTATGGCGCCACGGGGTTCATCAAATCAAAACCTGCGTGAAAGTCGAGATAGCCTGCAGCAGATTCCCCCGGATCAAAAACAACTACCATAGAACATACCGGCTTCCTGCTGCGGGAGTTGGCTGTTTCAAAAGCGATACCCTGTTTCTTATCCTCATATACTACAATTTTTCTTGCCTTATTAGCAGATTCATAAGCCTGTGCTTTTTGAACACCCGGATATGCTTTTTTGATAGCTGCAATGCTGCTTCCAGGTCCTACGCCTTTACTGGTTCTGAACTTCGGTGAATTTACGCGGATCTGTTTTACGTACTGCGTGTCCTGTGTACGCATCGCGGTAAATACGGCCAGCATATGCGATGAGTCGATAGTATTGTCTTTCCTCCGGCTGTACCATATCCGCCAGGCTTTCATCATAGCGGCATCGCCGCCATCCGGTTTTCCCAATACTGCCAGGCTCTGGGCCGGTGCTTCGAGTTTTATTTGTCCGATTGATTTTCCGGGTGTGATGAGCCAGGCGCTTTTCTGGGCGAATGCTGCGGAGGTAGCAGATAAGATGGATAAGAAAATGATAAGGAGGCGCATAGTTTTCGTTTGGGAAATGAGTTCAAAAATGTTGCCATTAATAGTAACGTTCTCCTCTACAGAAAAGTTAAAATTGTAGTCAAAAATATATAAAACAGCAGCAGCAATGTGACGTTTACACAAACAATGGTGTATATACTTTGAACATAAAATTACACCTAATGGTCAATATAAAAACATCATTTTTAGCAGATATTAAAAGCATGCTTTTTACCGCCAGACAGAAAGCATATGCCGCTGTTAATTCTGCAATGGTAGAAGTATACTGGAACATCGGCAAACGTATTTTTGAAGAAGAGCAGTTAGGAAAGGAACGTGCAGATTATGGTACCTTTCTGATAAAGGAACTTGCAAGGCACCTAACTAAGGAGTTTGGGAAGGGTTTTGATGAAAGAGAACTACGCCGTATGCGGCAATTTTACCAGCTATTCCCAATTCGGGACGCACTGCGCCCCGAATTGAGTTGGACTCATTATCGCATTATTTTACGAGTTGACAGCCCAACAGCCAGGCAATATTACCTTATAGAGACTGCAGAGCAATCCTGGAGTACTCGCCAGCTTGAACGCAATATCAATACCCTTTATTACGAACGGATATTATCGACCTCTAATAAAAGGGAGGCCTTATTGGCCGAGCAAAAAATGGAAAAAACAAAGCCTGACGATGTTATCAAAAACCCTTATGTTTTGGAATTTCTAGGATTAGAGTGGCCAACCGGATACTCAGAAAGCGAAATTGAGTCTGCGATTATTACCAATTTACAATCATTCTTACTCGAATTAGGTAAAGGCTTCTCATTCGTTGGACGCCAATATCGTATTAAGACAGATACTAAAGTGTTTTTCATAGACATGGTTTTCTACAACTATATTTTAAAATGCTTCGTATTAATTGACCTGAAAATAAAGGATCTCACACATCAGGATATTGGGCAGATGGATATGTATGTTCGGATGTTTGAAGATCTCAAAAAAACAGAAGGAGATAATCCTACTATTGGAATTATTCTCTGTGCTGAAAAAGACCAAGCTATAGTTAAATATAGTATGCTGGAAGAAGGTAAACAAATTTTTGCGGCAAAGTACCGACTTGTATTACCAACTGAGGAGGAACTGAAAAATGAACTTGAACGCGAAAAGCAATTTATCCGGGAGCAAATTGCCAATAAGCAACCAGCTTCTTAAAAATCTATTTTTAGCAAATCTCGTGTACCTTTACCCCCATGTTACTCAAATTTCCCAAAGATCAAAACGGGCAGCAGATCCTCAAAGCAGGCAATACCCACTTCGCCATGTTAAAGCAAAGGAGTAAGGCTGATAAACGCACCATATTCCTGACGGAAAACGTGATGATATTTGTATTGGCGGGACATAAACAGCTGCATTTCGACCAGCATACCGTAAAGGTGGAAGCGGGTTCTGTATTGCTGATGAAACGTGGGTTTTACGTAATGTCCGACTATGTGAGGGAAGAAATACAATTTCAAAGTTTGCTGTTATATTTTTCAGATGAACAACTGCGCAGGTTCCTCCATAAATACAATTACGTTACGCCTGTAAAAGCTGCTGTCACCAATCATCTTACCTTGCCCATCACCCCGCTGCTGGAAGTTTTCGGGGAACATTATACCGCCTACTTTGCACAAACACCGTCAACGCTGGCGGCGCTGTTATCGGTAAAACTATATGAGGCATTCCTCCTATTGCTGGCTACGCCGCAACATGCTTCCGTGCTGGCCTTTATGCAACAGATTGTACACGCACAGCCGCAGGACATTGCCTTTATTGTAAAGCAACATCTGTTT
Source organism: Chitinophaga sp. RCC_12 (assembly GCF_041360695.1). Taxonomy (NCBI): domain Bacteria; kingdom Pseudomonadati; phylum Bacteroidota; class Chitinophagia; order Chitinophagales; family Chitinophagaceae; genus Chitinophaga; species Chitinophaga sp. RCC_12. The sequence goes on along the minus strand of NZ_JBFUPS010000003.1, from coordinate 208,373 downwards.
CAACCTATTACCCTGGCAGAAATGGCGAGATTGTCCGGCCGCAGCCTGGCATCCTTTAAGCGGGATTTCCAGCAGCAATACCAGTCGTCACCCCGGCGGTGGATCAATGAGCAGCGACTGTCCTATGCACACATGCTCCTGGAAACCACTACACAGCAGGTAGCTGAAATAGCTATTGCCTGTGGCTTTGAAAGCACTTCCCACTTCATCCGCATCTTCAAACAAACTTATGGTATCACGCCCAATCATGTGAGAGCCAAAAAAGCTATCATCTGAGCTTTTTCCGTTACCGGCGATGCGTATTCGGGGATAATTTTGCATTTATAAAAAGAAGAATATGCAAACATTATCTGAAAAGAATAAGGCAGTGGTAAAACGCTTCAATGAAGAATTCCTGGTGAAAGGCAACCTGCAGGCTTTTGAAGAAATAGTAGCACAGGACTTTATTAACCATACTGCACCTGCTGGCAACAACGACCGTATTGCCACCCGCGATTTTATCCTACAGCTACTACACCCCGCGATGCCGGATCTTCAACTGGAAATTTTTGATATGATAGCGGAAGATGACAAGGTAGTAACCCGCAAAGCATTTACAGGCACCTTCACCGCGCCTTTTATGGGACAGGCGCCCACCGGCAAAAAAGCCACCCTGCGTATTATTGATATCATACAGCTGAAAGACGGGCAATACATTGCCCACTGGTCTATCCGTGAAATGATCACCACATAAATTATTTGCTGAAATATGCTTATTTTAAGCGTATGAACCGCAAACACTTTTTGTCTGCTCTTATTACCACCGGCGCGGGCCTGCCGGCACTGCAAACATTCGCTGGCATTGAGTTATCTGCTCCTTCAGATAAGAAGGAACCACTTGTTCCTCCTTATCTGAAACCCGGTGATATCATCGGCGTTACCTGCCCCGCAGGATACATCAGCAGGGAGGAGATCCAGCCCGCGATCCGGATTATGGAAAGCTGGGGTTTTAATATTCGTATAGGCAAAACCGTGGGCGACCGGGACTATAGTTTCGGCGGTACCGATGCGGAACGACTCGCGGATTTACAAGCCATGCTGAATGATGATGATATTAAGGCCATCATGTGCGGCCGGGGTGGTTATGGTACCGCACGGATTGTGGACAAACTCGACTTCTCCCGCTTTCAGCGGAAACCCAAATGGGTGATTGGTTTCAGCGACGCTACCGTATTGCACTGCCATATTAGCCGGCACTTTGGTATTGCTTCCCTGCATTCAAAAATGTGCAACAGCTTCCCGGACGATTTCGGAAAATCGGAACCCGTTATCCAGGATACTATCATGTCCATCTACCAGGCGCTTACCGGCAAAAAAATGCAATACAGCGCATTGCCGGATACCCGCAACAGGAAAGGAAAGGCGAGAGGGGTGCTCACCGGCGGTAACCTGTCTATTATTCAAAGTATGTCGGGCACCAATTCGGAAATTGACACCAACGGGAAGATCCTGTTCCTGGAAGAGGTGGGGGAATACCCGTATAGCCTTGACCGTATGTTAGGCACCCTGCAGCGCTCACATAAACTCGACAATCTCGCAGGGCTTATCATTGGCGGGTTTAACCGGATTAAACCGGATGATCCCGGCGAAGAATTTGGCAGAACCGTGTATGATATGGTACTGGAAAAGGTGAAAGATTTTAACTTTCCCGTGTGTTTTAATTTCCCCGTAGGGCATCAGAAAAATAACTATGCCCTTAAATGTGGCATGATGCATTCCCTCTATGTTGGCGACGACACAGTTACTTTAAAGGAATAATTACTTTACAAAAAATGTAATGATAAATAATACGGCCAGTACATACATGACCGGGCTGATGCTTTTGTATTGCCCGGTTAATACTTTCAGCAATACGTAAGACAACATACCAAACACAATGCCTTCTGCAATGCTATAGCTGTATGGCATCATCACAATAGCCAGGAATGCAGGAATTGCTTCTGTTACATCATTGAAATTAATTTTGGTGACCGCTCCCATCATCAGCATCCCTACGATGATCAAAGCCGGTGCCGTGGCGGCCTGTGGAATCATAGCAAAAACAGGCGCAAAGAACAGGGAGAGCAGGAACATAACAGCTACCGTAAGCGCCGTTAAACCGGTTTTACCACCGGCGGCAATCCCGCTGGCACTTTCTACATAGGCGGTTACTACGCTGGTCCCTAATAATCCCGCCGCCGTAGTACCCACCGCGTCTGCCATCAAAGCCTGTTTGGCACGGGGAAGCCGGCCCTGCTCATCCAGCAGGCCCGCCTTATTACAAAGACCGATCAGCGTTCCTACTGTATCAAACAGGTTTACCATCAGCAGGGTGAACAGGATCATCACCATATCCAGGGTGAATATTTTATCGAATTGCAGCTTGAAGGCTATCGGCGCCAGCGAAGGCGGCAGGCTTACCAGGTGGCCGTTGGCCGGCAAATGCGTGATGCCAAGCGGAATACCTACTACAGTAGCCGCCAGGATACCAATCAGCAACGCGGCATTCACATTCCGGTACATCAGCACCGCGCTGACGATGAGTCCTATCAGCGCTACCAGGGGCCCGATGCTGGTCACATCGCCCATTTTCAGGATCACACCATCCAGCTTTCCACCTCCTACATGATGCATACCCGTTTCAATAATACCTGCATTGGCCATCCCTATCAAGGCAATCAACAACCCGATACCCACTGAAATAGCATGCTTCAGGTTTTCTGGTATGCTGTTGATGATCGCCTCCCGGATCCTGAACATCGACAAAAAAATAAAAATAATGCCTTCCAGGAAAACCGCGGTAAGCGCAAACTGCCAGCTGTAGCCCATAGAAGATACAATGGTGTAGGCGAAAAATGCGTTCAGTCCCATCCCCGGCGCTACGCCAATAGGCAGCCTGGCATATAATGCCATCACCAATGTGCCAATGGCAGCGGCCAGGGCAGTGGCGGTAATCAACGCATTAAAATCCATTCCTGTACGCGACAGGATACTGGGATTAACAGCCAGGATATACGCCATGGTGGAAAAGGTGGTTAACCCTGCCAGTACTTCTTTCTTAACAGTAGTGCGATGTTCGGAGAGCCGGAAAAATTTTGCGAGCATGATGCAAAAATAAGCGTTTCACGATTTACCATTTTATCCTAATTTCATTCCTATGCAACAACGTTCGGGTGGATGGAAAGTGATTAATAATTGGTTGGGCGAAAAAGAACTGAAGCCCTTCAAATTCCAGGAGGATGCCTGGAAGGCTTACCTGCAGGGCAAATCAGGAATCGTGAATGCGCCTACGGGTTTCGGAAAAACCTTCTCCCTGTTCCTGGGCGCCGTTATCGCCTGGATAGATGCGCACCCGAAAGATTATACCCACAAAACAAAAAATGGCTTACAGCTATTATGGATAACGCCGTTGCGCGCGTTGGCCAAAGACCTGGGCCGGGCCATGGAAAGCGCCCTGCAGGAACTCAATGTTCCCTGGCAGGTAGGCATCCGCAGTGGCGACACACCCGTTGCCACGCGGGCGGCACAAAAAAAGCAAATGCCGGAAGTACTCATTATTACACCGGAAAGCCTGCACCTGCTGCTGGCGCAGAAAGAATACCCTTCGGTATTTAAACACCTGCACACCGTGGTGGTAGACGAATGGCATGAGCTGATAGGCAGTAAACGGGGCGTAATGGTGGAACTGGGTCTCAGCCGGCTGAGGGGACTGCGACAGGATCAACTAAAAGTCTGGGGGATTTCCGCTACCATCGGCAACCTCGATGAAGCGCTGGAAGTGTTGCTGGGCCCTTATCATAGCGATGGCCTTATTATCCGCGCCAAACTGAAAAAGAATATCGCCCTGAAAAGCGTGATCCCCCACGAAATAGAAAATTACCCCTGGGCAGGACATCTCGGCATCAAAATGCTGCCACAGTCGTTACCCATTATCAACGACAGTCAAACTACCCTGATATTTACCAATACCCGGTCGCAGTCGGAGCTGTGGTACCAGGCGCTTCTCCGCGAAGACCCCATGCTGGCAGGCGCGCTGGCTTTGCACCATGGCTCTATAGATATGGAGCTGCGTATATGGGTAGAAGAAGCCCTGCACAACGGTATCCTGAAAGCGGTGGTATGTACCGCCAGCCTGGACCTCGGGGTGGACTTCCGGCCGGTAGACAGCGTTATACAGGTGGGCAGCCCGAAAGGGGTGGCCCGATTCCTGCAAAGAGCCGGCCGTAGCGGGCATCAGCCGGGAGCCATCAGTAAAATTTTCTTCCTGCCTACCCATGCCCTGGAACTGGTAGAAGCGGCAGCACTGAAAGCCGCTATGGAACAGGATCTTATAGAAAGCCGGATGCCGGTGCTACTCGCTTATGATGTATTACTCCAATACCTCATGACGCTGGCGGTATCCGACGGCTTTCATGGCAATGAAATATGGGAAGAAGTAAGACATACCTTTTGCTATCAGCATATTACCGAAGATGACTGGCAGTGGCTCCTCTCCTTCCTCACCACCGGCGGCGAGGCGCTGGGTAGCTATGATGAATTCAAAAAAGTAGAACGGGAAGGCAACTTCTACATCTGCCGCAGCCGGATGATGGCCATGCGTCACCGTTTACATATAGGCACCATTGTAAGCGACGCGATGCTCAAAGTAAAGTTCATGAGCGGCGGCTACATCGGTGTCATCGAAGAGGGTTTTATTTCCCGCCTGTCGCCCGGCGATTCCTTTACCCTGGCGGGCCGCAACCTGGAATTTATCCTGATCAAAGATATGACGGTGCTGGTCCGCAAATCAAATTCCAAAAGATCGATTGTGCCCAGCTACCAGGGCGGCCGTATTCCCCTTTCTTCCAACCTGGGACGGATGCTGCGCGAAAAATTTAATGAGGCGCTTTCGCGGAATACAAAAGATCCGGAGCTGATTGCCTTACAACCACTATTCAACCTCCAGGAAGAACTGTCGCATATTCCAAAAGCCAATGAACTGCTGATTGAACAGATAGCCACCAAAGACGGTTACCATCTTTTTGTGTATCCTTTTGAAGGGCGGCTGGTACATGAAGTAATGGCGGCGTTGCTGGCTTACCGGATCAGCCGCATCCAGCCTATTACTTTTTCTATCGCCATGAATGACTATGGCTTTGAGTTGTTGTCTGACCAGCCTATTCCGCTGACGGCCGAAAACGCCAAACAGCTTTTTTCTACAGAAAACCTGCTGATGGAGCTGCAAACCAGTGTAAACGCTACTGAGATGGCCCGGCGAAAATTCCGCGACATTGCGGTGATAGCCGGTTTGATATTCCAGGGGTATCCCGGTAAACACAAAGCTAACCGTCACCTGCAATCGTCGGCTTCTTTATTATTTAACGTGTTCAAAGACTACGATCCGCAAAACCTGCTGCTAAAGCAGGCTTTCAACGAGGCCTTCTTTTACCAGATGGAAGAGGCCCGTTTGAGGGAAACGCTGGAACGCATTGCTGTTAGCCGGATCGTGATCACCACACCACAAAAGCTCACGCCTTTCTGCTTCCCGATTAAAGTAGACAGTTTACGTGACACCATGACCAGCGAAAAGCTGGAAGACCGGATCAAAAAATTGATCACGGTGAACGGTTAAGAAATCTCTAATTTGCACCTCATTAAAAAACAGTTGATTCAGTGGTCGCGGAAATATTTCACTTTCAGGAACAGCATTGGCATTTATCACCTCAGCGGGCAATTTTCTGGGAAGAAGAAAAAGCGCTGATCCTTTCAGATCTGCATCTGGGGAAGGCGGCTCATTTCCGGAAAGCAGGGATTGCCGTGCCGGCGGGTATTGTACAGGAAGACCTGTTCCGGTTACAGCAACTGATTACCCATTACCTGCCAGACAGAATTATTATAGTGGGAGATATGTTTCATAGCCGGGAGAACAATGAAGTGCAGTATTTCAAATTATGGCGGCAGCAGTTTTCCCGGATCTCCTTCGACCTGGTGAAAGGCAATCATGATATTATGGCCGATGCCGTGTATGAGCAGCTGCAGATCAATGTACACCCTGCACTTACTTTGCGTAATATTCATTTTATCCATGAGCCTTGTGAAGACAACAATGGCTTCGCCTATACTTTTTCCGGACACCTGCACCCGGCTTTCGTGATGCATGGAGCCGGCAGGCAACGGCTGCGTTTACCCTGCTTTTATTTTGGCCGGCATTGCGGCATTTTACCCGCTTTTGGCCACTTTACCGGCTCAGCGAACCTTGACCCCGAGGAAAGGGATCCTGTGTTTGTAATAGCCGGAAAATCGATTATACGCGCCCAATGAAGATTGCCAGTCACGATATATATACCCATCCTTTGCCGGCAGATCATCGTTTCCCGATGCTCAAGTATGAACTGATACCAGCCCAGCTGCTGCGGGAAGGTATTATCAACCCCGGGCAGTTATTTGCTCCCGAACCGGTTACAGAAGAAACTATTCTTTTAACACATACCGTTGCCTATTGGCATAAGCTGAGAGACCAAACGCTGGAGCCCCGCGAACAGCGGAAAATAGGCTTTCCCCAATCGCCTGCGCTAACCCTTCGCGAGATGGTGATTACACAGGGCACCATCGATATTTCGCTGCATGCGCTCGATCATGGTATTGGTTTTAATGTAGCTGGCGGCACTCACCACGCGTTTGCGGATCATGGGGAAGGTTTCTGCCTGCTCAACGATTTTGCCGTAGCCGCCAATTACCTGCTGCACCGGCAGCATATCAAACAGGCGCTGGTGATAGACCTCGACGTGCACCAGGGCAATGGCACTGCCGCATTGTTTGCCGGTAACCCCCATGTATATACGTTTAGTATGCATGGCGCACACAATTATCCATTTCATAAAGAAACATCAGACTGGGATATTCCGCTGGCAGACGGTATGGATAACGGCACTTACCTGCAGTTGCTGGAAGAAGCCCTGCCAGTGCTGATTAACCGGGTTAAACCGGATCTTGTTTTTTATCTTTCTGGGGTAGATATCCTGGAAACGGATAAATTCGGGAAGCTGAAGGTTACGCAGCAGGGCTGCCTGGAGCGGGATGAAATGGTTTTCCATTCACTGAAAAAACATCACATCCCCTGTGCAGTCGCGATGGGAGGAGGTTATTCCACCCACATCCGCGATATCGTAAATGCGCACTGTAATACTTTTAAGGCAGGCATCCGTATTTACGGTTAAATAATTTTCCCGTCTTTCATTACCAGCTGACGGTCGCTCATAGGCGCCAGTTCTTCATTATGCGTAACAATGATAAAGGTTTGCTTCAGTTTATCGCGCAGTTCCATGAACAGGTGATGCAGTTCCCGCGCGTTACGGGAGTCGAGGTTACCGGTAGGTTCGTCTGCCATTACCACGTCGGGGTCATTGATGAGAGCCCGCGCTACAGCTACTCTTTGTTGTTCTCCACCGGAGAGGGCGTTGGGTTTGTGCTCAAGCCGGTCTTTCAGTCCGAGTGTTTCCAGGAGGAACACCGCTTTTTCCTTTACCTGGCTTTTGCGGGTGCCGGCGATATAACCGGGGATACACACATTTTCGAGGGCAGTGAATTCCGGCAGCAGGTGATGGAACTGGAAAATAAAGCCAATATGACGGTTCCTGAAATCGGCCAGGGCGTTTCCCTTTAAACCGGTCAGATTGACATCATTAAGCCAGATACTGCCAGCAGTGGGCGTATCAAGGGTTCCAAGAATGTGCAGCAAGGTACTCTTACCAGCTCCGGAGGAGCCTACGATGGTTACAATCTCTCCCTTACTGACAGTAATGTCTACCCCTTTTAATATGGGTAAATTGGAATAATTTTTGGTAACATTGCGAGCGGTTAGCATAACCCAAAGAAAAGTAATTAACCGATAAAATAGTAAAAGTTGTTTATTTCAAATTAAATAATACTTTTGCGGAAAATTAAAAAGTAAAAATTTTAATAAGATGTACTGGACATTAGAATTAGCTTCATACCTGGAGGACGCTCCATGGCCAGCTACTAAAGACGAACTTATCGACTACGCCATTCGTTCCGGTGCACCGATCGAAGTAATCGAGAACCTTCAGGAGCTGGAGGATGAAGGGGAAATTTATGAGGGGATTGAAGATATTTGGTCTGATTATCCGTCGCAGGATGACTTCTTCTTTAATGAGGATGAATATTAGCCAGTATCGCTGACCGCACTCCCGTTCAACTATGACAAATAATTACTAAGCCGCTCCTGATAAGGAAGCGGCTTTTATTTTTGGTATTCAGAGATCCGGCGATGTGGCAGAAATGATTGTTTCTGCTACATCGCCGGGCTCCATAAATAACTGGTTTATTTTTCCATCTGGTCGATCACCGGTTTGGAAACGCCAGTAAAGGAGAAACCTCCGTCGTGGAACAGGTTCTGCATAGTCACCATTTTGGTGAGGTCAGAGAACATGGCTACGGCGTAGCTAGCGCATTCGTCTGCAGTGGCATTACCCAGCGGGCTCATTTTCTCTGCATAGGACATAAAGCCATCGAAACCTTTCACGCCGCCACCTGCGGTTGTTTTAACCGGTGACTGGGAGATGGTGTTCACACGTACTTTTTTGTGGGTACCATAGTGGTAACCGAAGCTGCGTGCAATTGATTCCAGCAGGGCTTTTGCGTCGGCCATTTCACCATAATCGGGGAATACACGCTGAGACGCGATATAAGACAATGCGATAACAGATGCCCATTCGTTCAGTGCATCCAGCTTGTAGGCTGTTTGCAGCACGCGGTGCAAAGACATCGCAGAGATATCAAATGTTTTGTGATTAAAATCGTAATCCAGGTCGGTATAGCTTCTGCCTTTACGGATGTTCATACCCATTGCTACGGAGTGGAGAACGAAGTCGATCTTACCACCAAAGTGCTCCATGGATTTGTTGAACAGGTTGGCCAGATCATCCATATTGGTAACATCAGCCGGAATAACAGGTGCCTTACAGGTTTCCGCGAGTTTGTTGATCTCACCCATACGCAGGGCAATAGGGGCATTGGTAAGCACAATTTCAGCGCCTTCTTCCACGCAACGCAGTGCAGTTCTCCAGGCAATAGACTTGTCGTCCAATGCGCCAAAGATGATACCTTTCTTCCCTTTTAATAAGTTATGAGCCATTTGGTCAAAAATTAATTTCGGCAAAAATAGTCGTTATAGTTGAAAAAAAAAGCTGTTAGCTGTCAGCGAACAGCATTTAGACGGCTAGCCTTTAACTAAATGCAGCCTGCTAAAGGCTAACAGCTATTATGAGATAGCAGTTTATTAATGTACGGCCAGCATTTCGCGGGCGTTCTCCAGCGCAGCGGCAGTAGGCCGTTCTCCGCTCAGCATCTGGGCAATTTTATTCACCCGCTCGTCCGGCGACAGTAAACGTACGCTGGTAGTTACTTTATCCGCTTTAGCGTCTTTATATACAAAGTAATGTGCATCTGCTTTCCCGGCTATCTGCGGCTGATGAGTAATACAGATGATCTGGTGTGATTTGGCCAGATCTTTCAGAATAACCCCCACCTGGCGGGCAGCTTCTCCTGAAATACCGGTATCTATTTCATCAAAGATCAGGGTAGGCAGCGCTACCGACTGGGCTACCAGCGACTTGATGCATAACATGATGCGGCTCAATTCCCCACCGGACGCCACTTTGCCCACTGGTGCAAACTGGTTGCTCTTATTGGCGTCAAACAGGAATTCGATGGTATCCTGTCCGTATGAATTGAGTTCTCCGGGTATGATGTCTACTTTCAGGCGGGCGTTAGGCATGCCTACCTGCGCCAGTAAAGTGTTTACGTGTTTTTCAAAAGGACCGGCCTGCTCCTTGCGATGCCCCGTGATGACAGCGGCCGCTTGCTGCAGGCTTTCTTTCAGCCGGGTTTGTTCCTGCTCCAGTGATGCCAGCTGTTCGTCCAGGTTTAGTACATCCTCAACTTTCTGTGTCAGCACTTCTTTGATGGCCAGCAGTTCGGCAGTAGTGTGCACCCCGTGTTTCTTGAACAAACGGTAGCCCAGCGCCATTCTTTCATTCACCAGTTCTATCCGTTGCGCATCATATTGTACATGGTCGTTGATGCTTTCCACTTCACCGGCAATATCCTGCAGTTCGAGATAGGTGGATAACAGCCGTTCAGCTACCGCGGGCATGTCTTTATGGAAGGCAGATAAGGCCTGCAGCGATGACTGCAGCTGTTTCAGCTGTTGAAGAATGGGTTGTTCATCCTCCTTTAGCTGGAAATAAACCCGGTTCAGGGTGTTCTTTATTTCTTCTGCGTGACTCAATGTTTGCAGTTCTGCTTCCAGTTCTTCTATTTCGTTGGTGTTGAAGCCTGCTTCTGCCAGTTCATCAAGCAGGAAGCGGTTATAGTCCAGCTCTTTGTTGGCATTGTCGCGGTTATCCAGCAGCTGTTTGTATTTCTTCTGTACCTGTGTGTACTGAACAAATCCCTGGTGGTACTGTTGCAGTTCCGTTGGTTTGTTTACCAGGGCATCGATCACTTCCCGCTGGAAATCGGCGTTACCGAGCGCCAGTGTATCAAATTGTTGATGGAGGTCTACCAGGTATCCGCTGAGTTCTGCGAGCTGGGAGATGTTCACCGGCGTATCATTTACAAACGCCCTTGATTTACCAGCAGCACTCACTTCTCTTCTTATGATCAGCTGATCTTCCAGATCCAGCTCGTGTTGCTGGAAGAAGGCCGCCACCTGTGATTTCTTTACTTTAAAGAGCCCTTCTATGATGCATTTGCCGGTTTTATCGAACAATACTCCCGGGTCTGCTCTTTCTCCGAGTATCAGGGAAAGGGCTCCGAGGAGGATAGATTTACCTGCACCGGTTTCTCCGGTGATCACATTCAGGTTCCCTGAGAAGTCTACTTCCAGGTGATCGATAATTGCGTAGTTCTTGATGGTTAGTCGCTGTAACATAAGTAAGGAAATTCCTTTATGATGTTGAAAGCTCAGGTTCCGTTCACCCGCTGCATGCCTGCTTTGGCGCGCTGGTCAAGGGAATTCTTATAATCGTGGCCTTTCATGTTCAGACAACGCTGATAACATTCTATGGCTTTGGCTTTTTCGTTTCTCTTTTCATAAATGTAACCCATTTGGAGGGAAGCCCGTGCCGCATAATATTCCGGCCTGTTGGTGCCCACTTTCACGGTTACCTCGTACATGGCAATGGCCTGATCATCCTGCCCGCTTTCATCATATATGCGGCCCAAACGGTAAGCATATTCCAGCTTATCTTCCATTGCGGGGAATTCAGCTGCTTTTTTGGTAAGCAGCAATGCCAGCGCTTTGTTGAAATATCCGCCATCGCTCAGTAAACGTACGCGTAACAGGAATGGGTTGGGCCATTTACCGGTTTTGGCTTCTTTCAGTGCCTGTTTATCGGCGTCCGTTTCCAGTCCCCCTTTTGTGAGGATCAGGGCGCGGTATTTATCTGCCGCAGCCTGGTTTCCTTCCAGGTAATAATACCAGCTGAGTCGCTGCAAACACTCTTTCACATAAAACTTGCCTTTAAAATTAGTGACAAACCGCTCCAGGTAAATATGTGCATCCGGATCCAGCCGCGTTAATTTCAGTAATCCCATTACATAATTGTAATACTGCATGTCCGCATACTCCGCTGTATCATTCCGTTCCTGCAACACTTTTATGCCGGTAGCTGCCCTTTGGTTGTTTAAAGAAAGGTTCGCCACCATTAAAGCAAACAGGTAGTTATTTTTAGTATCCAGTTGTTTTTTTTGTAAGAATTCCCACGTTTCTTCCGGTTTATTCACAATAAACAACATCAGGTAGCAATAATAGTAGTAAGATTCTTCCCGGAACATTCTGGCTTCCGGCGCATTGCTCTCAATGAACTTGTTCACATTCGCCATCCCTTCTTTCATACTGCCCTTAAGGCCAAGGATATTGGTGATCCACTTATAGCCTTCCGGAATAGTACCGAATACAGTTTGCATGGCGCCCAGCAGCAGGTTGTTAGGAACAAAGCCAGGAAACCGTTGCTGGTTTTCTTTCAGCATGATATATGCTTTCCGGATCTCCCAGGTAGCATCCCATTTTTCATCAAACTTTATTTTGATCAGGGCCCACTGGAATTTGATGGCCGCCTGTGTATACAGGTAATAAGGCGAGTCCGGGGAACCTTCTGCCATTTTATTCAGCCGGAAGGAACGCAGGCTCCTTTTCTTTGAATACTCTGCAGGGTCTTCATTAAAGAAGAGTGGGAAAAAATCTGCATAGTTATCCAGGAAATAGGGCGCCAGATTATCCGGATGCTCTTTTTTTTCTGCTTCCAGCAAAGCCTTACCGGTGCTTAACCTCAGCTGCATAATGGCATCATATGCCTGCTCGCAGCGGGTGTTAAAATCAAAAACTTTCTGCCTGGCGCTCACGTTAAATCCTACACTCAACAATAACAACAAAGAAAAAATAATACGCATACGGGGAAAAATTCCAAAATTAAAGGCCAAATCTCTCATAACATCTTCCAAATCCCAAATAACACTTCACATTTTTTAAAGTTGCATTGTTTTAGCTAAATCCCTGCCACAAAATAAAAGAACTACTACGCAAGGTACCTGCGCAACGGCAATGTTCACAAAGCTAATATAATTAGTAAAACAAAACTAAATAAATTAGTATATTTTTTTATGCACATACACCAATAGAAAAAGGACATCCGGAGATGTCCTTTTAAATACTTATTGCTGAGGAACTATATTTTAGATAGTCACAGTTGCTTCGAGGTCGTTATCTACCAGGATACGTCCGCAGTGCTCACAAACGATGATCTTTTTGTGCTGACGGATTTCTGCCTGACGCTGAGGAGGGATCGCATTAAAGCAACCACCGCAGGAATCACGCTCTACCGTTACTACAGCCAAACCGTTGCGGTAGTTCTTACGGATTTTTTCGTAAGCCTGCAGTAAGCGGGGATCTACCTTGGTTTTAGCGTCTTCACTTTCTTTGCGGAATGCTCTCTCTTCTTTATCTGTTTCGCCGATGATCTTTTCCAGTTCGCCTTTCTTGTGCTTCAGGTTCGCTTCTTTATCTGCTACCGCTTTCTTGGCTACTTCCAGTACGCGGCTTTTTTCCTTGATCTCTTCGTTAGCGTCCTTGATATGCTTTTCAGCCAGCTTGATTTCCAGCGCCTGCATCTCCATTTCCTTGGTGATGGCTTCAAACTCACGGTTATTCTTCACATTATCCTGCTGCTTCTCGTACTTCTTGATCAGCGCTTCCGCTTCTTTGATGGCGTTTTTCTTGCTGGCAACAAAGTCTTGTATACCTTTCATTTCATTCTCAATGTGAGACTGACGTGTGTTCAGGCCTTCGATCTCGTCTTCCAGGTCTTTTACCTCCATCGGCAACTCCCCTTTCAACACCTGGATCCCATCCAGCTTGGAATCGATCTTTTGCAATCTGAGTACAGACGCTAATTTTTCTTCAACGGAGTATTCTTTTACGGTTGCCATGTATTATAAATAATTTACCGGGTTTGTTTTAATCGTAGATTTAAGAGGCGCAAAATTACGGAATTTTTCGGTCAATATATGATAAAATAATTCCACTGTGAACTGCTCACTCTCAAAATGTCCAATATCTGCTATAATTAATTGATTGTCAGCGTCAAAAAATTCATGATACTTAAAATCTGCCGAAATGTAGGCATCTGCCCCGGCCGATATCGCCTGTTTCAACAGGAAACTGCCCGCTCCACCACACAACGCCACTTTTTTTACGGGACGCCCTCTCAAAGGGGTGTATTTCACACAACCAGTCCGGAACTGCTCCTTTACAAACTGTAAAAATTCCAGCTCTTCCATCGCCTCCGGCAAAGTACCTATCAATCCCGAACCTACCTGCTGATAGGCATTTTCCAGGCTTACTATGTCATAAGCCACCTCTTCATACGGATGGCTGCCCAACAGCGCCTGTAAAATTTTTCCTTCCAAATATACCGGAAAAATTACTTCCAACTTTATTTCGGCTTCAAAATGTCGTTTTCCGGGCGTACCTACATAAGGATCAGTGCCTTCCGCCCCTTTAAACGTGCCCTCCCCCGTGCCGTTGAAGCTGCATTCACTGTAATTGCCAATATGGCCGGCGCCCGCTTCAAACAAAGCAGCCCTTACCGTTTCCACATCTGCCGAAGGCACAAATGTGAATAACTTTTTTAGTAATCCCCGCTTCGGCTGCAATACCCTTGTTTGCTCCAGCCCCAGTTTAGCCGCCATTTGCGCGCAGACTCCGTTCCGTACATTATCCAGGTTGGTATGCGCTGCATACACGGCAATATCATGTTTAATGGCTTTAATAGCCACCCGCTCTACATAATTATTCCCATTAATCTTCTTCAATCCCCCGAAAACAATGGGGTGGTGGGCAATCACCAGGTTACATCCGGTTGCAATGGCTTCGTCAATAACCGCTTCGGTGGCGTCCAGGGTAAGCAGGGCATTGGTCACCTCCACATCCGCCCGCCCGAAAATAAGCCCGGCATTGTCGTAGCTCTCCTGGTACTGCAAAGGCGCAAACTGTTCGATGGCCTGTATGATCTCTTTTATCTTCATATCTGCAAAAATTAATGGTTCATTCCCGGCATCTGCTAAATTTGCAAAAAAATATCTTTTATGCCCGGAAGCAAATCTACAGCAGAACAGTATGCGGATTACAAAATAAAAATGCAAAAAATTGCGGACGTAAGAAATGCCCTGGCGGTACTCGGATGGGACCAGGAAACCTATCTTCCGGAAAAAGGCGCGGGATTCCGTGGTCAGCAAATCACCACCCTCAGCTCTATTGCCCATGAACTATTCACCGCCCCGGAACTGGAAGCCATCCTCCAGGCCCTGAAAGGGAATACCACACTGGATCCTGTAGAACAGAAAAATATCATTCTTTCCACCGAGGACTTTGAAAAGAATAAAAAATACCCGGCAGCCTTTGTGGCAGAAATGTCGACAGTGACCAACGAAAGCTATCACGCGTGGATAAAAGCCCGCAAAGCCAACGACTATTCCATTTTCGCCCCGGCGCTCGCCCGGATGGTTGAACTGAAAAAACAGGAAACGGATATCCTCGGCTATGAGGGACATCCCTACAACGCCTTGCTGAATGAATATGAAAAAGGCGCCCATACCGGTATGCTGGATAACATTTTCAATGAAGTGAAAACCGCCCTTTCACCACTGCTCAGCCAAATAGAACAACAACCCGCTATCAATAAGGATTTCCTGCACCTGCATTATAACCGCGATGTACAATGGAAATTTGGTCTCGCCCTGCTGGAAGGTATGGGATATGACCTGAAAGCAGGCCGGCAGGACGTTTCAGAGCATCCTTTCACCACCAGCTTCAGTCCACTTGATGTAAGGGTAACCACCCGCATCGATGAAAATGATTTTGGTAACATGACCTGGAGCTGTATCCACGAAGGTGGCCATGCCCTTTACGAACAAGGGCTTCCTACCGAACAATACGGCCTTCCCTGCGGAGAAGCCACCAGCCTGGGTATACATGAATCCCAGTCGCGCCTCTGGGAAAACAACGTGGGCCGCAGCCTTCTTTTCTGGCAATATCACTATCCCCGCCTACAGCAACTCTTCCCCGAAAACCTCGGAAACGTGCCGCTGGATGCGTTCTATAAAGCCATTAATAAAGTGCAGCCTTCCCTCATCCGCACGGAAGCAGATGAGCTCACCTATCATTTCCATATCATGATCCGGTATGAAATTGAAAAAGGACTGATCGATGGCAGCATTGATGTAAAAGATCTGAAACATACCTGGAATGAATACTACCGTCAATACCTGCACGTAACAGTACCCGACGATATTCATGGCGTATTGCAGGACATCCACTGGTCGCACGGCAGCTTCGGCTACTTCCCCACCTATTCACTCGGCAGTTTTTACGCCGCCCAGTTTTTTGCTGCCGCACAAAAACAAGTGCCTGGTTTGGATGCACGTATTGCCGGCGGTGATTACCAGCCGTTACTGGAATGGCTGCGCAGCAACGTTCATCCGTTTGGAAAGTTTTATACCTCAAATGAATTGTGTGAGAAAGTAACCGGGAAACAACTGGTGTTTGGTGAGTTCCTGGCATATGCGAAAGCGAAATATGCGGGGATATACGGTTTCTAAAATAAAAAGTCCGGAACGATCTGTGAAAGATGGTTCCGGACTTTCCCGTTATTTGTAGTATACTTCAATTACAACCCCGCCAGCTTCTCCAGCTCTGCCAATTCCATCACACCCTGCTTCCGCGCTATTTCTTTACCATCTTTATATAAAATAAAAGTAGGCAGCTTAGTTGCGTCAACAGATTTCATTACGTCCAGGTCGTTACCACCATCCACCAATACCTTCTTTACCTGCGGATGTTTTTGGAAGAATTTTTCCAGCACCGGCTCCATCTGTTTACAGGGAGGACACCACGCAGCGCCAACATCTGTAAGTACCATTCCTTTTGCGTGAACGGCGCTGTTATAATCCGCTACAGTAAGCTGCGGCTTCTTTTCAGCAACGCCCTCCAATTGTTTGCCTGCCCGCTTCCACGCATTGATGCCACCATCCAGCTCCACTACCTCCGTAAAACCATGCTCTCTCATCCATTTGGCAGCGGCGGTGCTACGGCCCCCACTCAGGCAATAAATATAAACCGTCTTTTTCTTGTCCAGGTACTGCACCCGGTCCATGAATTCTTCTTTTTTTGTATAATCGGCCTGTAAGGCATGTGGCAAATGCCCGGTACTGAATTCCCCGGCGGTGCGCACATCAAACACCTGTACATCCGGTTGTTGAATATCCTTGTCAAATTCCGCGGCATCCACTTCCTGCCGCTCCTGTGCCGTTGCGGTAATGCCTGTGAGCATCAATATGATGGCTAAGAAAACTCGTCCCATATCTTTTTTATTTTCGGCATAAAATTAATAAACAACTCCGCACCTTGCCTGGCCGGATGAGAATTATAACAAGGCTGTAACGTTTTAATATCAAATAAGTGAGAAAACAGCTTGGTGTATTCCGCTGCTGTACCACCGAAGGGTGGCCCGTCCTGCGTAAAATGACGGTTAAATAACACCCCTGCCAGGTGCCCGCCAGGTTTGATCAGCGAATACATGTGGTCCACGTAATCCATCCGGAGGAAAGGCGGCAACGCGCAGAAAAATGTTTGCTCCAATACCAGGTCGTAACTGCCTTTATGCGCAAAAAAATCTTCTTCCAGCACTTTCACACGGGTACGGGCAAACGTTTTTTTCAGTTGTTGCACCAACGCCGGTGCAATATCCAGCACCGTTACATCACTGAAAGCCTGGCCTGCCAGGTAAGCAGCCTCGTAACTGTTGCCTCCACCGGGAATGAGTATACGAATATCCCGGTCCACCAACTGGTCGATATACTCTTTCAGGGGTGGCGACACCGCTCCCATATCCCAGCCCGTATCTCCTTTAAGATAGCGGTCATTCCAATACTGACTATCCATATCCGGCATTGCTTTTTATGCTAAGTTACGGCCATTCAGCCACATACATAAATGCATCGCTTTTCCAAACATTATTACTATTTTTATGCTTTGAATATACCTGTGAAAAGGCCCTAACGCCAACCTATGCCATGAAAAGCCTACACAATTATTTGTGGATTGTCACAAAACATATTTTGCTTTGTCTGCTGCCGGTAATGGCCCTGACCATTGCTGCCCGCGCGCAGTCAGTTGCCATCAATGCAGATAAATTAGCAGGCTGCCCGCCTTTCCTGGTGAATTTTACCGCCACATTGGATGCAGGCTACCAACAGATAGAATGGGATTTCGGACTTGGCGCCAATGTGACCAACGACGTGGCCCCCTCCAAAACATTCCAGGACCCCGGCATTTATCATGTTAAACTAACGGCTACCTACGGCGCCAATACCATCGTCAAACAGCTTGACATCCAGGTATATAACAAACCTGTTGTCAACTTCACCATCCCCAACACCACCGGATGTGCGCCCTTCATGGCTACTTTCAGGGACCAGTCTGCCCCAGGAGACGGCAGCATTGCAGATATTACCTGGGACTTCGGCGACGGCGGAGGCGCCACCGGCGCAAATGTTACGCACACCTATACGCAGGCAGGCACTTATAATGTACTCAGCGCTGTAACTAACAGCCACGGATGTACGGCGTTTAAAGGACCCGAACCAGTGAAAATACAAAGTGCGCCTACGCCGGCTTTCTCGGCCGACAAAACACAAAGCTGCACCACACCATTCGCCGTAAATTTCTTTAACAATACGGTGAATAACTCGCCCGATCCGGTGACCTATACCTGGGATTACGGCGATGGCACTACCGGCACCGCCAACCAGCATACCTATACCTGGGAAGGCCGTTTCACCGTAAAGCTCACCGCCACTACCTCCGGCGGATGCTCCACTCCACTTACCAAAACAGCGTATATCGTCATTGAAAAAGTGAAACCGGCGTTTACTTTTTCAGCACCCTGTGCTGATCAACCGGTTAACTTCACCAATACCACACAACCTGTTCCGGACCAGGTGACCTGGGCATTCCCGGATGGCACTACTCAAACCACTGCAAACGCGGTGAAACAATTTACAACACCAGGCGATTATGTCGTAAAAATGCAGGCCACCCTCGGTACCTGCATGGAAGAGATCCAGCAAACTATTCACGTAAATCCCTCTCCACAAATTAACCCGGTAGCTACGCCACTCAGCGCATGCAATACGCCTTTTACCACGCAGTTCAACGCGCAATCCACCAACGCCACTGCATGGAACTGGAACTTTGGAGACGGCACTACTGCTACGCTTGAAAACCCTTCACATACCTACACACGCGAAGGATCTTTCACGGTAAGCCTCACCGCTACCAATGCTTTGGGCTGCAGTAAAACAGTCACCAATCCTGGTTATATCAACGTTGCCAAACCCAACCTGAGTATTTATCGCAGCGTAACGGAAGGATGTATCCCTTTACCAGCTGACTTCTACGTAGAACTGGATGTTACCGATCCCATTGTCAGTTATCAATGGAACTTCGGCGATGGCAACACTTCTACCGATGCAAGGCCCCACCATATTTTCAGCACACAGGGAACTTTCAATGTTACTATTACGGTAACCACCGCAGGCGGATGTACTGCCAGCGGCACTACCATTATTATGGCAGGAACAAGACCTGTAGTGGATTTTGTTGCCACGCCCCTGAAATCATGCGCTAAAGACCCGGTACAGTTTACCAACCTGTCTGTTCCCCGTGGTACTTCCTGGATCTGGACATTTGTACAGGATAACAGCACCAGTACGGAAGAAAACCCCAACCACACCTTCAACGAAATCGGCAGTCATGATATCATCCTCACAGTAAACAATAACGGCTGTATTGAGCAGCTAATAAAACGGAATTATATCCAGATCATTCCACCCATTGCACGGTTTGAAACTGCGCCGGATTGCGTGGACCCTTATCACCGTAAATTCACGGACAATTCCACCTTCGGACCTATTCCCACCGCGGTAAAATCCTGGCTCTGGGAATTTGGTGAAAACGGCGCCACATCCACCGATCAGTACCCGGACTTCCGGTACCAGACAACAGGTCTGAAACAGGTACGGCTTACCATCGACAACGGTATCTGTACCTCTACCACTACGCAATCGGTGAACATCATTGATGAAAAACCCGTTATTACTGCTGATAAGCCCAGGATATGCAGAGGAGAAAGCATCCACATTTCATTAGGGCCGCTGAATAATGCCAATATCAACGAATATAACTGGGATTGGGGCGACGGCAGTGCCATACAAAATATACCGGCTTACAATTTTAATCCTGCCAATGGTATCACACATACCTATAACAAAACAGGCACCTTTACCATTAAGCTAACCATTACAGATAAAAACAGCTGTACCCGCGAAGCTGCACCCATTAGCATTGACGTAAACGGGGCTACACCTGATTTTGATTATACCGGCAAAAGATGTAAAGATGAGATTTTCAGCTTCACGGATAAGTCTACTGTAAACAGCGGCAACAGCATACTCAACTGGGAATGGGATTTCGGGGATCAGAGCAGTAAAGAGAATTATACTACGCAACCCATTGACATAAAACATACCTATACTAACGCGAACGATTATACGGTATCATTAACCGTCACCGATAAGTTTAGTTGTGTAGTGAAAATCCAGAAAGTAATTCGTTTCGACCGGGTGAAGGCCGACTTTATGGTACCATCCAATATCGCTTGCCTGGATAAGTCGTTTACATTTGTGGATCAGTCGCAGGGCACTATCCAGAGCTACGCATGGGATTTCGGCGATAACACCACCGGCACGGGAAACAGGCCTGCAAAGGTTTACAGCGCCCCTGGCCAATATAATGTAACGCTCAAAGTAACCACTCCCGCGGGTTGTACAGATGAAATCACCAAAACAAATGTTATTCGTGTGCCTGATCCGAAAGCATCATTCACGATCCCGGATAACCTGGACCTGTGCCCGCCGGTGAAAGTTTTATTTACCAATACGTCCTCTGATTTTGTAAGCTCCAGCTGGAATTTTGGCGATAACGGCACTTCCGCCAAAAATGATCCGGATGTGCATATATACGCACGGGCACGCACCTACGACGTAGTGCTCACTGTATATTCAGCAGGAGGTTGCTCCAGCACGGCCACGCTTCCTATTACTATCAAAGGACCGGATGGCACCATGAAAACCACGCCTACACAGGGTTGTGTGCCGCTGGCAATCAGTATCAGCGCTACCTCTGTTAAAACCGACAGCTATATGTGGGATTTCGACGATGGTACCGTACTTACTTCTACCACACCGGTATCCCCGGCCCACACTTATACCAAGGCAGGCATATATTATCCGCGTGTATCTTTACTGGACAATCAGGGTTGCGTGGTAAAAGCGGCTGGCAACGATAAGATTATTGTAGATCAAACAATAGCCGATTTTGCTACCAATGATTTCCAGGTATGTGGCGGCGGTGAAGTAACTTTTACCAACAAAAGTAAAACGTTAACCAAAGACTCACTGGCACTTGATTTCACCAATGCCTGGGACTTTGGCGTACCGGGCAATCCGGGCAATAGTGCTACCACTGTGAACGGCTTGTTTAATTATCCGCAGCCCGGAACTACTCATGTTAAACTGGTAGTAACCAGCGCCTATGGTTGTATAGATGAGAAGATCCTGCCGGTGGTAATTCCGCCGCAACCGGTGGCCGTCATCGCTCCTGTTTTACCACTTTGTGTGTCTGGAAAAGTGCAGCTATCCGGCAGCGACAGTAAAAACATACCAGGCACCAAATGGCACTGGCAGATAGGGACCGGGCAAACATACGACGTACCTGTACCGCCGGAAATACTTTTAAACAGCACCGGCACCATACCGGTGGTATTAACGATCACCAACAGTGATGGTTCCTGTCCTTCAGAAACCACTGCGCAGATGATCGTACATCCTTCACCGGTATTAAATCCTTCTCCGGTTACCGCCACTATCTGCCGTGGTGCGGCATTACAGTTACAGGCGAATACCACCGCAAACGTAGCAGTGAACTGGACTGATTACAACATCTCCGACCTAACCAGTGTATCGCCACAGGCAACGCCGGACATTGATACCGTATACCGGGTTACCGCCACTAACGAATACGGCTGCACGAATACCGGCGAAATAGCCGTTACCGTTACGCAGCCGTTCAAAATTTATGCGCAGGATGCCGAAATATGTGCGGGCGAAAGCGTGAAGATGAATGCAGGCGGTGCCTTACGCTACCAGTGGGTTCCCGCCAGGGGATTGAATCGCACGGATATTGCCGACCCCGTTGCCAGTCCGGATGGTAATATCACCTACCAGGTAGTGGGTTATAATAACAGTACTTGCTTTACAGATACTGCGTTAGCCAAAGTTTACGTACGTGCGGTACCGGTAGTGAATGCCGGCCCGGATATGGTGATAGCTACCGGCTCTGTTATTCCATTACCGGTAACAGGCAGCGGGGATATTATTAAAACCGAATGGACGCCGGTAACAGGTTTGAGCTGCTACGACTGCCTGACGCCTACAGCCACGCCAACAGACGATATTACTTACCATGTAAAGGTAACCAACCAGTTTGGCTGTGTAAGTACCGACGATGTAGCGATCAAGCTGGTGTGCGATGAAGGTAATGTGTTCATCCCCAACACGTTTTCCCCCAATGGCGATGGACAGAATGATGTTTTTTATGTGCGGGGCCGCGGTATGCAATCCATCCGCATTTTCAGGATCTTCAATCGCTGGGGACAACTGGTATTTGAACGTACCGGGGTGAATACCAATGATCCATCCTCGGGATGGGATGGCCGTTACAAAGGCGCCATCCTGAACCCGGATGTATTTGTATACTATGTGGAAGTAGTGTGTGATAAGGGCGCTGTAAACCTGTTGAAAGGGAATATTACCCTTATCAGGTAGGGACGCCCCGAACGGAATTTTTGATACGGATGTTGTTGATTTGCAGCCACTCTGCTGTATTTCCATCTTTCCTTTATCAAAATTTCCGAAAATCAAAAAGTTTATATATGTAATTTTTATTAATTTGTGTAGACATTTAGTCAATGGAAAACCTGTGTACCCTATGAAATACCGACAGGCAAAGTGTTTTTGGACATTGCTGCTCCTTATATCCCTTTTGCAGGCAAACTGCTTACTGGCACAGAAGGCGGACTTTACCTATACCGCTTCGCCAGGCAACCTGTGTACACCCGTAACACTTACATTGAGAAATACCAGCACCGGCACTCCGCTTACCTATAACTGGGATTTCGGGGATGGCAGAACTTCACATGAGGAGCATCCGCAGGTAACCTATACCGTTGGCGGACCTGTAAAAATTACCCTGGAAGCAGTATATAAAGTAAGCGGCGGAACAACTACCAGTACTTATTGGCGTAGCCTGGTAGTAGGTGCTACCCCACAGGTAATTTTTTCGGCAGATGTAACAAAAAGCTGCAAAGTATTCACCGCTAATTTCACGGATGCCACCACAGGCGCGGCCAGTCGTACGTGGGATTTCGGCGACGGTACTGCACCGGTTACCACCAGTAATGCCTATATACCACATCAATACACCCGCGCGGGGAAATTTGATGTAACCCTTACCGTTACTAACACCAACGGCTGTACGGCCACCTTAAAGAAAGATGCCTATATCGATATCTCCCTGCCCGAGATTACAATGGCTACGCCACTATCAGGCTGTGTGCCTTATACCGCTGCGTTCACGGCTACTTCTGCCAACGATATCAATGATCCGGTGGTATCCTGGGCCTGGAATTTCGGGGATGGCAACACCCAATCCACCACCAACGGAAATGCAAATCACATCTATACGCAAACCGGAACTTATAATGTAGGCGTTACCGTTACTACCCAGGGGCAATGCGTTGTAGCTACAACGTTCGATAAGTTTGTGCATACCGGCAATCCCCCGTCCAATGTAAGCTTCACTATATCTCCGGCTAGTACCTGCACCGGCGATCCGGTACGACTGCTCGCTAACGCCAGCTTTGCGGACACCTACAGCTGGGATTTCGGAGATGGAAAAACGGCATCAGGCAGCAGTAACGATATCCGTCATTCCTTTAACGCCAATGGCACCCTCACCGTGCAAATGAAAGCAGGGAGTAATGGCTGCTTCACCGCTGCGCCACCGGCTAGGGTGAACGTAACCGGTCCGGTGTCACAATTCAGCGTAGTCCGCGATTGTACTGATAAAAGTAAATTCATCTTTACCAACAACTCCATTGGTACCAGCGCTAACTCCACCTACCAGTGGGATTTTGGAGATAACTCTCCCCTGGTAAACACCATGGACGCAGTACATAATTATACAACGCCCGGCAATTATACCGTTCGTCTTACTATCGGGGAAATAGGCAATAACTGCAACCATAGCAGCTTCCAGACAATCTACTATTTCCGGGCCGATTTTACTGCCGGCGTCAACTCCATCTGCCGCGGAAGCAAGGCTACCTATGGTGTGCTGAATGTACCACTGGGACTGGTTTCCAGCTACACCTGGCAATTTGGCGATGGCACCACTTTTACCACTACTGACCAAACCTATATAAAAACATGGGCGGCCGCCGGCACCTTCGATAACCAGCTGACCATTCGTTATAACGATCCCGCTTACTGCGACGACATTGTGTATAAACCGGATGATATTGACATCCTCGCACCGCAGGCCGACTTTACCACCGGCCCGGTTACCTGTGCAGGCCAGGCTGTAAGCTTTATCAATAACACCATTACTTCTCCCAATATCCCGATTGCCAACTGGTACTGGGATCTGGGCAATGGCCTTAGTTCCACTGCTCAAACACCGCCAGCCACTAAGTACAGCGCTTCCGGCGGACAGGCGGTGAAACTGGTGGTGACAGATGCCCGCAATTGCAAGGACTCTGTCAGCAAAACCATCAACATTCATCCCACCCCGGTATTGAAAGCATCGGCGCAACAACCAAAGATTTGCGAGGGCAACAGTGTTAACCTGAATGCCTTATCAGACGGCACGGTACAATGGCTCACCACCAACCAGCTCAGTTGTGTTTTCTGTATAGATCCGGTGGCATCGCCACTTACAAATACCCGTTACCGCGTACAGGCATCCAACGTATACGGATGTACGGTATATGATTCCACTGATGTAGTAGTGGTGCCGAAAGTAAATCTTACTGTAAGCAATGATACCATTGCCTGCTACGGCACTTCAGTACAACTGAAAGCTGCCGGCGCTACCATCTATAACTGGACGCCCGTTACCGGCCTCACCAACAACACTATCGCTAACCCGGTTACCACGCCTATAACAGACATCACTTACCAGGTAACCGGTACCAACGACGCCATTTGCCCCATGAGTGCACCGCTTTCTGTGAAAGTATCCGTAAAACCGGTACCACAGGTAGATGCCGGCAAGGACCAGACAGTGATGGTGGGAGATATTGTGCGGCTGATGGCCAGCGGAAGCCCTGACATTGTGAAGTGGAAATGGAGCCCGGATAATTACCTCGATAACACCAGTTCTCCTTATGTAACAGCTGCCGTACGTAAACCCATTACTTACAGCATTACCGGTACTAACCAGTATGGCTGTACGAAAAGCGATATCATGAACGTGGACCTCGTTTGTAATACCGACGTGGTATTTATTCCAAATACTTTCAGTCCCAATGGCGACGGGCAAAATGATATATTCTATCCACGCGGAAAGGGCATCAGCCTGATAAAGTCTTTCAGGATTTTCAACCGCTGGGGACAGGAAGTACATCATCGCGAAAGAATCAATATCGATGATATCAGCACCGGGTGGAACGGCTCCTTTAACGGCAAGCCCCAGCCTTCTGATGTGTATATCTACTTTATTGAGGCTTACTGTGATACCAACGAATTTTTCCAGATGAAAGGCAACGTAACATTACTCAGATAAATATTTTTAACCTGGCTAACATGAAAACCATATACCGCGTATTACTGGCGATAGTTTGCATCACGCATGCAGCACCGTTGTATGCCCAGGATATACATCTATCGCAGTTCTATGAAACGCCTATCCTCCGCAATCCCGCACTGATAGGCATTTTCAACGGCGATGTGCGCGTGCAGGCTGTATATCGCAACCAGTGGAACAGCGTTACCATTCCTTACCAGACCGGTACTGTGAGTGGTGAAATAAAGTTCCCTGTAGGTCGCAGCAACGACTATGTAACTACCGGTTTGCAGGTTACCTATGACCGTGCAGGCACTTCCAAACTGCAGTCCACGCAGATCTTCCCGGCTATCAACTATCATAAATCGCTTAATGAGGATAAGAGTAGTTTCCTTTCTGTAGGATTCATGGGCGGCTTTGTACAGCGGCAGTTCGATCCTACCAACATGACCTTTAACAACCAGTATACCAACGGCCGGTTTGATCCTGCTACCGCAACCGGGGAAGAAGGCAAACTGGCGCTGAAAGGCTACAGTTACCTGGATGCCGGTGTGGGCCTGAGTTACAACAGTGTGATCGGAGAAGATGTGAATTACTTTATCGGGGCCGGTTACTTTCATTTTAACCGCGCTAAAATATCCTTCTATAATGATCAGAATATTGAGTTGCAGCCGAAACTTACGTTTAACGCGGGTATTACGATCCCGGTAGATGAACGGGTAAAAGTAATTGCACATTACAACCAGTTGCACCAGGGCACTTACACAGAATATATTGGCGGTGCTTTAATCGGTTATGGTTTAATGGACCAGGGGCTGGAATCGACCCGGGCCATTTATGGCGGCCTCTTCCTGAGGTGGAATGACGCTATTATCCCAACCATCAAAATTGACATGGATAAATACGAGATCGGAATGAGTTATGACACCAATATTTCCAAACTGAGAACAGCCAGCCAGACATTTGGCGGCTTCGAAATTTCATTGGTTTTCAAGGGATTTCTTAACAGCCGGAATTCAACGCTGGAAAGCGTAAACTGTCCCAGATTTTAAACTATTATAAATCAATTAATTATGAAAATAAATTACCAAGCGTTAAAAATTACATAAAATATGCGGAAATGCTAACAAAATGGCCTGTGGTTTGTTATTTTTATGTAGAAACCTGGGCGCTCGAATGAGCTGAATTTGTCAAACAAAAATTAGGAAATATTTGAAAAAAACTTTATTTTTATAATACTATGTGGAAAACCTCTACCCTGATTCTCATAATGGTTTTCAGCCTTTTTACCAGCATAGGTAAGGCTCAAAGCGAAAAATCCCAACCTGCCACGGAAGGGGGTAGCAAAATCGTGAAGCTATATCCCAATCCCGCTACTACCGTCATAACATTTGAAGTTCAACAACATAATAACGATCGCCTATACGATCTTATTGTATATAATTTCCTCGGAAAAAAAATAGATCAGTTAAAAGGCATCAGTTCCAAGACAACGGTGAGCCTGGATAATTATTATAATGGTTTGTATATTTTCCAGTTAAGAGACCAGCGGGGCAACCTGGTGGAATCCGGGAAATTCAATGTAGTCAAATAGCTTAGAAATATCTGGCATCAAAATAAAAAAGGAAAAGTCACGATTTACATCGTGACTTTTCCTTTTTTATATCTTCTCTTATCAGGAAACTTCTACAATCAGGAATTTCAGGTAAGTAGTGTTCTCAATATTCCGCAGGATAGGATGATCCTGGGCTTGTGTCTGGAAAGTAACCTGGCGCAGTCTTTTCTTCGCATCTTTTGCGGCCGCATCTATGGTTTGCAGGAACAGGTCCGGCGATACCAGGTTGGTGCAGGAAGCTGTTACCAGGAAGCCTCCGGACTTCAGCAGTTTCATTCCACGAAGATTAATTTCCTTATACCCTGTTACTGCCTTCGAAATATTTTCGCGGCTTTTGGTAAAGGCCGGCGGATCCAGTATTACCACGTCGAACTTCTTCTCTTCCTTTGTCCATTGCTTCAGCTGATCAAACGCATTCACCGCCTGGAACCGGCAGATATCCTGCAGGTTATTCAGCTCGGCGTTTTTGCGGGCAGTAGCAACCGCTGTTTCGGAAATATCAAGTCCAAGTACGCTTTTGGCGCCGTAAAAACCAGCATGACAGGAGAAAGTACCAGTATAGCAAAAGGCTTCCATTACATCGGCGCCTTTTACAATATGCTTGATTTCGCGGCGGTTGTCTTGCTGATCCAGGAAATAGCCCGTTTTCTGACCGTTTACGATATCCACATGAAACCGCAAACCATTTTCATTGATGATCAGGTTGGTGTCGAAAGCCTCGCTGAGAAAGCCTTTCTGCTGGGTCATGCCTTCCAGTTCCCTTACAGGTACGTCATTTCTTTCGTAAATTCCTTTGGGTGAAAAAATGCGGTTGATAGCATCTACGATGGCATCTTTCCATTTCTCCATACCCAGCGCGAGGGTTTGTATCACGAAGTAATCGTTGAATTTATCGATTACCAGCGCCGGCAGGTCATCTGCTTCCCCGTACACGAGTCGGCAGTTTTCCACATAGCCCAGTTTCTGGCGGTATTCCCAGCACTTCAGCAGACGGCGGTAAAAGAATTCAGGGTTGATTTCTTCGTTCTTATCGCGGGTAAGGAGCCTTACAAGAATCTGGGATTGGGGATTGATATAACCACGACCCAGGAAAAAACCTTTATGCGTATATACATCTACGATATCACCGGCATT
Source organism: Chitinophaga sp. RCC_12 (assembly GCF_041360695.1). NCBI lineage: Bacteria > Pseudomonadati > Bacteroidota > Chitinophagia > Chitinophagales > Chitinophagaceae > Chitinophaga > Chitinophaga sp. RCC_12. The sequence goes on along the minus strand of NZ_JBFUPS010000003.1, from coordinate 180,084 downwards.
TACATCTCCTTTTATTTCGGCCACTTCATTGCCAAAAATCCAGGGATGCCCTTGTAACACCCTGTTCTGTATCTGTTTCTTTAAAAAAACTTTAGTCATTTATTGTATTTCGAGGGGCAAAGGTAGCTATTTAGCGGTTAGCCTTGGGGATTTCACTTTCTATTCTGCCTTTTTGTCGGCAAAACCGCTGTTGGCAAAGAAATTGACTGGATACCTGCGCAGACAATTATTACTTATTATGACAGAAAACGAAAAAGACATGCAGACAAACGGTCAGGCTAACACTGGTAGCGAAAACGAAGGCATGCCAGAAGAAAATATAAGCAATAGTTCAAATACGAATAATGAATCAGATGAAGTGAGTGAGCTGGAGAAGAAAGAAAAGGAAGTAAGTGAAATCCGTGATAAGTACCTGCGGTTACAGGCAGAATTTGACAATTACCGTAAGCGTACTGCTAAAGAGCGTATAGAACTGATGCAAACAGCCAGCAAGGAAGTTATCATATCTTTACTGGATGTGCTGGATGATACCGACAGGGCTGAAAAACAGTTGGAAAATACAACAGATGTTGCGGTCGTTAAAGATGGCGTAATGCTGGTTTTCAATAAACTGAGAAACACCCTGCAAGCAAAAGGACTAAAGCCAATGGAGAGTATACACACCCCATTTGATCCGGATCTGCAAGAAGCTATTACCGAAATCCCTGCTCCCACGCCGGAGCTGGTTGGTAAGGTAGTAGATGTGCTGCAACCTGGTTATTACCTGAGTGACAAATTGATCCGTCATGCTAAGGTAATTGTGGGCAAATAAAATGACGATGTGGCATAATCTCTAAGGATGCCTATGCTAAAAGCTGACGTAAAACAATATTTTTTACCGGACAAGAGCTGGTGCCTGCACCAGCATTAAGTGATTATTATAATGTCTACCAAGAGAGATTATTACGAAATACTGGCTGTTGCCAAATCTGCTTCACAGGATGAAATTAAAAAGGCCTACCGCAAGGTGGCTATGCAGTTTCACCCTGACCGCAACCCCAATAACAAAGAGGCAGAAGAAAAATTCAAAGAAGCAGCTGAAGCTTATGAAGTATTAAGCGATCCTGATAAAAGGGCGCAATACGACCGCTTTGGCCATGCCGGCATGAATGGCAACCGTGGTGGTGGCGGATATGGCGGTGGTGGAATGAACATGGACGACATCTTCTCCAACTTCGGTGACATTTTTGGTAACGATGATATTTTCGGTAGCTTCTTTGGCGGCGGTGGCGCCCGTGGTGGCGGTGGAAACCGCCGTGGACGCGGTACCCGCGGCTCCAATCTCCGGGTTAAGATTCGTCTTACCTATGAAGAAATCGCCAAAGGCGCCAACAAAAAGATTAAAGTAAAAAAATATGTACCCTGCCAGCATTGCGGTGGCCTGGGTGCAAAAGATAAAAACGCATTCCAGTCATGTAATACCTGCGGCGGTTCCGGCCAGGTAAGAAAAGTTACCCAAACTTTCCTCGGACAAATGCAAACCGTTACCACCTGCCCTACCTGTCATGGTGAAGGCCAGATCATTACCAGCAAATGCGGCCACTGTAAAGGTGAAGGCCGTATGTACGGTGAGGAAATGGTGAGCATCGACATCCCGGCGGGCGTTCAGGAAGGCATGCAGCTGAGCATGAGTGGCAAAGGTAACGCCGGCGAAAGAGGCGGCGCACCCGGCGATCTGCTGATCCTCATCGAAGAAGAACCACATCCGGAGCTGCAACGCGACGGACTCAATGTAGCCTTCGATCTGCACATCTCCTTCCCCGATGCAGTATATGGCACCTCCCTGGAAGTGCCTACCATCGACGGAAAAGCCAAAATTAAAATCCCTCCCGGCACACAGAGCGGTAAAATATTCCGCCTGAAAGGCAAAGGATTCCCTTCCGTAAACTCTTATGAAAAAGGCGATCAGCTGATTCATGTGAACGTATGGACACCACAACACGTGACCGCGGAAGAGAAAGAAATGCTCGACAAATTACAATCGTCCGATAACTTCAAACCAAATCCCGAAAAATCTGATAAAGGATTCTTCGAAAAGGTAAGAGATATTTTCAGCTGATGCGGATTTTGTCTTTCTTGCTGATTACGCTGATTATACTGATTAATCGGATTTTTACTTTTGGATTTTTTTGGATTTTTAGATTAATAATATTTAAGGGAGATAAAAGCGAATATCCGCTTCTATCTCCCTTAATCCTTTATAAAATCAAAAGTAAGAATCCAGCTAATCAGTAAAATCAGCGTAATCCTGAGCCAAGACAAAATCCGCGCGCGGTAAACACTACACCATGGAACAAAAACTGCAGATGTTCGAAAACCGGCTGACGAAAGTTTTCCGGCATACCTCCAAACTGGCCAGACGACAAAACATCACCTGCTACCGGGTGTATGATGATGATATTCCTGAATTCCCCTTCAGTATAGAAATGTATGAAGACCATGTTTACATCGCAGAGTACCACCGCAAACACGGCATGGAAGAAGATGCACATGAAGAGTGGCTCGATACCTGCCTCGAACTGATCAGCAAAGTACTGGAAGTAGCGCCCAATAAAATATGGGTTAAACAACGGCAACGCAAAGAAAACAGGAAAAGCCAGTACGAAAAACTCAGCCTGGAAAGCCATATCATGACAGCTTACGAAGCTGGCCTGCAATTTAAAGTGAACCTTTCCGATTACCTCGATACCGGCTTATTCCTCGACCACCGCACTACCCGCAGCATGGTAAGGGAAGAAGCAAAAGACAAGAAAGTACTTAACCTGTTTTGTTATACCGGCTCGTTCTCCGTATACGCCGCCGCTGGTGGCGCAGCAGAAGTAACTTCTGTGGATCTGTCTAAAACCTACCTGGCCTGGGCAGAAGAAAATATGAAGCTGAACGGATTCGATAACCCGAAACATACTTTTGTACATGCGGATGTACTGCAATACCTCGATACCCTTAAACTTAATACCTACGACCTCGTGATCATAGACCCGCCTACTTTCTCCAACAGCAAACGGATGAAGGATTTCCTCGATGTACAGCGGGATCATGCGGATATGCTCAATAAAGTGCTGCTGGCTACAAAAAAAGATGGCATTGTTTACTTCAGTAACAACTACCGCCGGTTTGTACTGGAAGCCGATAAAATCAGCGCCTCCAGCATAAAGGATATTACCAATCAAACTTTACCATTTGATTTTCAGCAGAAGATGATCAGGAAGTGCTACCGGTTAATAAAATAAGGGATCAATGCTTTCCTTTGCGTACCATTTTTACCATCTTCAAAAACTCTGAGCGATAGTTGCCTTTGTCGGCGCCCAACGCCTGGCGGGCAATATCGTTCACCATTTCTATATTGCCTTTGCCGCAGTAAGACGACTTGCGCAGTAGCATCCCAAATAAAGCCACCCCCGCAGCAAAGCGGCAATCATCGGAGGCTTTATCAAAATTTTTCATTTCTGCAGATATAACACCGGGTAAATATTGCATCGCCGTATCCTGCGGATCCCGCCAGGATATTTTTACCTTTGCCAGCACTGAATCCACAGCAGCTTCCGGTGTGGGGATAATTTCATACAATGCCACAGAACAATGCCCGCTGCCAATGATCCCTCCGCTAAATTCTCCCTTCTCTGAGCTGTCGGCAGGCAGTATTTTATTTTCATAACCGATAAGCCTGTACGATTTTACGAGGGCTGGATTAAACCATACTTCCGACTGCACATCGCGGGCAATCGTAAACAGGGTGCTGCCGAATTCACGGGCAAATATTTTATTGGCTTCTTCCAGGTCATCTATATAGGCAAAATTACCATTCCCTTTACTGGACAGGGATTGCAGCTTTGAATCTTTATAATTCTTCATCCCAAAACCCAAACAGGTAAGCAATACTCCACTTTCCTTCTGCTGAACGATCAGCTCTTCCATTTCATTATCACTGCTGAGGCCTACGTTGAAATCGCCGTCGGTGGCCAGTATCACGCGGTTATTGCCCTCAGGGATATACTGCTCCGATGCGATCCGGTATGCCAGTTTAATGGCGGCTTCCCCTGCAGTGGCGCCACCGGCACTGAGATTATCTATTGCGTTCAGGATCTTTTCTTTCTGATCGCCGGGTGTAGCGGGTAAAAGAACACCGGGTTCGCCTGCATAGGCTACTATCGCTACTTTATCTACCGGGCGGAGGTTATTGACCAGGATGCGGAAAGCTGCCTGTAATAAAGGTAATTTATTGGGAGTGCCCATGGAGCCGGAAACATCCAGCAGGAAAACCAGGTTACTGGCGGGAAAACTATCTGTTTCCAATGCGCGGGCCCTGATGGCGATCTGTAATAACCGGTGGGTAGTTTCCCAGGGGCAGGTGGTGTAATTACTATACATAGCCATCGTTTCGCCGGCTAACGGTAACGGATAATCGTAGTGAAAGTAGTTGATCATCTCTTCAATACGAACGGCATCTACCGGCACCGCTTCTTTCAGCCGCACGAAGCGACGGATATTGCTGTACGCTGCCCTGTCCACATCCACGGCGAAGGTAGATATGGGATGGTTGGCCGTACGGACAAATTTATTTTCGTAGGTAGCTCCGTAAGTTTCATTGTAAAAGGAATGTACTCCCATGCCGGTATTACCGTAATTGGGATTGCTGCTATGCAACAGTTTTGACCGGGCTTTGGCAAGGGCCACCGGATCTGCATCTTTTCGTAGAGGCGATAACGTTATTAACAGCCTGTCGTATTTGCGCACCGTTATCTCTTTGGATTGATAACCGTTTTGCGTAAGCAATAACGTGGCCGATGCCGTGGGGATTGAAATTTTAAAAAGACCGAAAGCGTTTGTGACCACATGGACTGTGTCATCCATCACCTTCACCTGTACTCCTGCAACGGGGCGGTGGGATAAACTGTCTTCTACCGCTCCCGATACCCAGATTGTTTGCGCCTGCAGCCCTCCACCCCACAAAAGAAAGAGTAAAAGGTACTTGAGCATGTATTAAGTTAAGATTTTTTCCGGGCAAGCGCCCGGAAAAAATAATTACTGCCCGGATTCCACCAGTTGATAAATGGCTGGCAGATTCCGGCCCAGGCCATCGTAATCGAGACCGTATCCCAGCAGGAACTTATCGGGAACGGAAAAGCCCAGGTAATCTATTTTGATAGGATGTATCATCGCATCCGGCTTTGTGAGCAGCGCGGCCACCAGTAATTTTTTCGGTTGCTGATGCTCCAGCTGGGGCAGGAACTGGCTCATGGTCCGGCCGGTGTCCACGATATCCTCGAGGATCACTACGGTGCGTCCAAAGAGATCTTCGTCCAGGCCAATGGCCTGTACCACATTACCCGTAGATTTGGTGCCTTTATAGGAAGCCAGTTTAATAAACGAGATCTCCGCCTCAATGGTAAGGTATTTAAACACATCTGCGGCAAACATAAAGGAGCCGTTAAGAATGGCAATAAATAAAGGGCGCTCTCCCTCCAGATCTTTATTGATTTGTTCCGCCATCTCCTTCACCCGCTGCTGCAACGCCACTTCATCAATATAGGGCTGGAACTCCTTGTCATGCACTTTGATCAACGACATAATACGCTCATTTCCTTATTTAACAATCATCAGCAAAAAAAGATCGCTGCTTATTTACTTACCAGCAAACGCTGGCCGATTTTAATATCAAAACCCTGCAGGTTATTCCATTCCTGCAGCTGTGTAACAGACCGGTTGTACATTTTGGCAATGCCATACAACGTTTCCTTCGGCTGTACATCATGGTACTGCATGCCTGATTTCTGCACCGGTGCTGGTGTAGCTGGCCGCGGTGCTGGTTGCGGCACGGATGTTTTTGGCGTACCTGTATTCCCGGAGGTGGTTACCTGGCCGGCTTTCTTCAGGTCTTCTATCATGGCTACCGGCACACCACCCTGTTGCGGGGCTGGTTTTGTTTCCGGTACAGCACTAGCGCCTGCTGCATTTTGGGCCACTTCTTCTTTAATACCCTCCAGTGCTTTACGGGGAGAGAAATCTTCCGGGGGTTCCTGGTCTTCTTCTTTCAGTACCCGGGTATTTTTAGCCAGCCGCGGTGCTGCGGAAGCAAAACCGTCAAGCGTTAACCGCTGACCCGCAGCAGGTTCTTCCCCTTCATTCATTTTATTACGGCGGCGTAACCATCTTAACTGTACACCTTCTGCCTGGGCTACGTCGTGCATGGTTTCCCCGTTAACAACGCTGTGGTATTCCCTGCTTCCTCTTTTGCTTTTCTTTTGTAAGAAAACGATCATATCCTTTGCGGGCGGATTATCATTTTCCAGGTCGTTGTAACGTACCAGTTTACGCAGGCGCATATTACGCTGGTCGGCTACCTGGATGAGGGAGCTGCCGGCCTTTACATACACTGCTTTGCGGCCGTTGATTTCAAAGATGCCTTTCGGATAGCTGGCAGTTTGTTTGGTGGCCGTACTTTGATTTTTCCTTCCGGGAGATGTTTTGCTTCCCTTTTCGGTTACTTCGGCATACATCGTTCCATCGGTAGCTGCGCCACCGGCAGAAGGATCTTTACCCATAGCAATCATCGTATATTGCTGAAGGTTATAATCTTCAATTACTTTAATCAGCTGTTGCGGGTAAGTTTTGTTGGTGGCGTATCCGGCTTGTTTAAGACCAAAAGCCCATGATTTATAATCCTCGCCATCAAACTGGAAGAGGAAGGCATAGCGTGGGTTGGCGTGCAGAAAATCGGAGTGATCGCGGTAGGAATCGGTGGCGGATTCATATACGCGGAAACACTCCTGGGCTGCATCATCATCGTATTTGATGGTTTTGCCGGTCCAGGTATTTTTGCATTTAATACCGAAATGGTTGTTCGATTGTAAACACAAGGTGCCGTTGCCGGACTGTGTTTCTATAATCCCCTGCGCCAGTTTGATGGCGGCAGGCACGCCTGAGCGGCGCATTTCCTCAATGGCTAAGTTTTTATAGGTGGCAATGTACTGCTGCGTTGTGATGTTCTGTGCGTGCAGTACGGTAACGAAGCCAATAAGAAAACTGACTACCAATAAGAATTTTCTTACTTGCATGTATGTTCGGATTTAATGGGCGTTTTATTTCTTCCTGATCATCAGTACACCATCCCGCATGGTGAGTAATACCTGTTCCGCACGGTCATCTGCCAACACTTTTTCACAAAAACTGATCATGGCTTTTGCCTGGCGTCCCTGTTCATTTTCAGGCAGCAGTACCTGGCCGTGATACAACACGTTATCTGCCAGGATAAATCCGCCGGGACGCAGTTTATCCCAAACCAGGTCGTAGTACTGTTCATATCCGGATTTGTCCGCGTCAATAAACACCAGGTCGAATACTTCATCCAGTTGTTCAATGACATCGGCCGCTTTGCCGATATGCATTTTTATTTTATCTGCATTCCCGCTTGCCGAAAAATATTGATGACAAAGGGCTTCCAGTTCTTCGTTGATATCTACGGTGTGTAATATGCCATCGGGTGCGAGGCCTGCGGCCAGGCAAATCGCTGAGTACCCGGTGTAAGTGCCCAGTTCCAGGATGCGGCGGGGCCGGATCATATGGCTTATCATACTGAGGAACTGCCCTTGTACCTGCCCGCTCAACATATGCGGCAACGCTACCTTCAGATGTGTTTCCCTGTTCAGCTGGTACATCAATTCACTTTCCTGACTGGTATATTTTTCTGAATAGGCCTCCACTGCTGCCGGTATGAGCTCCATATATTAAAATTTCTGCAAAGCTAAGGAAAAGCGGCTAACCGACAGCCTGTTGCTTCCAACAGAAAAAGCGGATATATCCATAAACGCTATTCTGCCGGGTTTTATTCTCTCCGGGGTACGTTCACGTATATCCGCTTTTCCAGCCTGAAGGCAGGCTTTATCAGAAATTCGGTCTTAATTTATTGGTAGTGTAGAAAACACGGAAATATTCCACTACTTCATCTGCCGTGTCAAATAACTGCAGCAGATCGAGGTCCTGCGGGTTAATATTGCTTTCCTTTTCCATCATGACGTTACGGATCCAGTCGAGCAGGCCACTCCAATACTCTTTCCCTACCAGCACCATCGGCGTTTCCTCCATTTTCTTGGTTTGAATAAGGGTGGCTACTTCAAAGAATTCATCCATTGTACCAAAGCCACCGGGCATCATCACAAAGCCCTGGGAATACTTGGTAAACATTACTTTACGGACAAAGAAGTAATCGAAATTGAGACTATTTTCCGGGTCTATATAAACATTGGGATGTTGCTCGTGCGGCAGGGTGATATTGGCGCCCACTGATTTACCATGTGCTGCCTGCGCGCCTCTGTTGGCGGCTTCCATAACACCTGGTCCGCCACCCGTGATAATACCAAAGCCTTCTTCTGCCAGCCTGGTGGATATTTCCTGGGCCAGGTCGTAATAACGGTTGCCTGGTTTGGTACGGGCCGATCCGAATATGGAAATACAGGGTCCTATTTTAGCCAGTTTCTCAAATCCTTCAACAAACTCCGCCATTATCTTGAATATCTGCCAGCTGGAATGCGCTCTTGTTTCCGTCCAGTCTCTTTCTTTAAGATTCTTTATACTACTGTTCATGCAACTGCTTTTTTATTATGCTATAAAACACCTTCCCCCGTGCAGGCACGCGGAATGATGTAATTTATATAATAATTGGCTTACAGTAACAGCTATACGCATAAAAAAAGCAGGTAACTATATAGAAACCTGCTTTACATTTAACACGTTATGAACGTGCAGCGATGTTAAATAAACATCGCTGCAGAAACGTTGCTAATGCTGGCAATCAAAAAAATAAATAATGTTGAAATTTAGTAAGATAGTACTACCGTTTAATCAACAGATGTTCTCATAACGCTTAATCTCCATTAATTTATTAATTATTTAAGCAATAACCTAATTTAAATTTATCAAGGTTACGCAAAGGTATGCGCGCCTGCCACTACTTCTTCGGCCAGCCCGAAAGACAATGTCATCCCGGCTCCGCCAAGACCATTTACGATCGTTACATTTTTTTCAGGAGAGAATACCAGGTCTGTTTTGCCATTGGTAAGTTTTGGGTAAATGCCATGCCATTGTTCCTGGATGGTGTACTCCGGCGCCTGTAAAAACGTATGCATATACTGCAGGATGAGTTCATTGATAAATGCTTTATCAAATGGTTCGAAGTCCGGACCATATTCATGCGAGTCACCAATGGTGAGTTCGCCTGCGCCATTTTGAGAGATCAGCAGGTGAATGCCCCATTTCACATACTCCGGCATTTCCTGTGCGAAGCGCTGCTTCAGTGGTTCCAGGGTTTTACAGCTTTCGAAGGCCGCATAATGCCCCAGGGTTAAGCCGGCACACAGTGCGGGGCCTAGCTGCCAGTTGCCCGGTTGCGGAATGGTACGCATCATCTGCAGTTTGCATTTTTTCAGCGGTGCAGCCGCAAACTCAGTAGGGTAAAGCGTTTCAAAGTCAGCGCCGCTGCAAACAAATACCTCTTCCACTTTCCAGCGCTCGTCTTTTGTTTCAATAAAGGGCATATTGATGCCATTTACCGCCGTACCAAAACGAACCGTTACGTTCAGGTGTTCCTCTAAATGCTTTGCGATAGCGGCACTGGCCTGGCGTGGGTTCACGGTCATTTCGGAAGCGCTCCACAATGCGCCTTTCAACCCGTTTGTTTTAATAGCGCTGGTATATTTTCCTATTTGTGAGGGAGCAATCAGCTCACAGCTGTAACCGCTGCCGGGAGCGGCCTGTACAAATTCTTCCAATACCGCCAGTTCATCTTTTTCATACGCCAGGTGCAGTGATCCGGTTTCCTGGCACTGCAACCCGGTGGCAGCAGCCAGCTCCTTCCAGGTACGGCGGCTGCGCATAGCGCGGTTGTGCATTTTACCGGCAGTTTGCCCGATGGGCCATACCAACCCGAAATTGCGGATGGAAGCGCTGATCGCTTTGCTGTTACGTTCAAACAGCACTACTTTTCTTCCTTTTGACGCCAGGTGGTAACACATGGCCAATCCCACTATTCCTGCACCTATTACTGCTACATCTGCCTGTTGTTGTTGCATGATATCAATGTAAAGTGTGATTAAAATATAGATAGCAGTTCATCCAGAGATGCTACCAGGTGGGTATGCGGACCTTTCTCCAGCTCTTCCCGCGTATAAGCGCCGGTAGTAACGCCTATTACATAGCGGCAACCCGCATTGGTGCCTTCTTCCAGGTCGGAAATAGTATCGCCGGTTTTAGCGACCGACAGTATACTGCGGATTCCCAGCTGTTCCATGATCCGGTAAATCATATACGGATACGGACGGCCGAAGGGCACTTCATCGCTGGTAGCCACGGCATCAATAAGTCCTTTTTGCTGCCAGCCCACCCTTTCCAGGATTACGTTGGTAATAGCCCTGTCGAAACCCGTATCCAGTGCCACTTTAATACCTTTTGCCTTCAGTGCGGCAAATACCGCCGATACCCCTTCTTTTTCCCTTACCGCAGGATGCGTGGCATAATGCACTTTCATGTCCGCTACAAAACGGCTGTGCAGGTCGCCAATAAAGGTTTCGTCGCTGTAGCGGCTATCCTTCTGCTGCTGCAACAAATAGCGGATAGCATACGGTTTGGCGTATCCCATCACCTCGTTCACCTGTTCCAGCGTTACTGTAACACCCGCCAGCCCGATCGTTTGCTGCAACACCTTTGCTACATTGGATTCATCATGCAGGGTAGTGCCTGCAATATCAAAAACAACTAATTGTATTCCCATCTTTTCCCATTGTTAATATGTGGCAAAGATAAGGAGTTACTAAAAATAAGTTTAGCATTTATAAACATTTAACATGCGCGTAATATGCGAATTTTGTCTTTCCCGCTGATTACACTGATTATACTGATTAGCTGGATTTTTGCTTTTGGATTTTGTAAGGATTTTAAATGATTCGGGGAGATATAAGCGGATATTTTCGCTTATATCTCCCCGAATCATTTAAAATCCAAAGAAATAAAATCCTTGTAATCAGTATAATCAGCGTAATCAGCGGGAAAGACAAAATTCGCTAGAAGCCGAGCCCTGCGCCCACCCGGTATATCAGGCTGTTGTTATAGGGCGAGCGGTCGTCCTGGATCACATCATATAAAATGGAGATGCCAATACCTACCCTGCCGCCTACGCTTTGGGTGTAACCCGCGCCTACCAGTAAGCTGGGAACGCCATAGTTGGTTTTGTAGGTTTGTTTTTCGTTGTTGTTGAGGTAAACGGTAGAATTTTGTGTAACGAAATTATATTCAGGCTGAACATGTATAAATACCATCGGGAGCGGATATACACGGCCCCAGATACCACCGCCAAAGATGGTGTATTTGTCGCGCTGGGTGGTATTACCGGTGTAGTAATCACGTGATTTAAATTGCCCGTACTGTGCGTTTAAATTAACACCTGCAGCGATGTAGTCGGAGAAGCGGTAACCTACCAGCGGAGAGATATCCACGTTGGTAACATCGCCAAACACCATTCCCAGCGAACCGCCTAATACCAAACGGGAAGGATCAAAGCCCTTACGGGCAACGGTATCTGTTTTATAATACTGGGCGTGTGCCAGCTGTACGCCAGCCAGCAGGAAAATACATATCAATAAACGTTTCATGATCAGCTTTATTAAGTTTAACTATTTACCGGCAGAAAGGTTTAACAATCGAAAATTTTACCCCGGTTTAATATATTCTTTGGATCAAAGATCTGTTTTATTTGCTTCATGAGTTGCATGGATGTGTGGTCAAAAATGATATCCATATAGTTTTTCTGTACCAACCCAATACCATGCTCACCGGAGATGGTACCGCCCAATGCTTTCACCAGCTGAAAAATTTCCCGTATACCTTCCGTGAGGGTTCCGTTCCATTGTTCTTCCGTGAGGGTGCCGCGGATAATATTTACGTGCAGGTTACCATCGCCGGCATGCCCGTAGCACACTGAATGGAATCCATACCTGTTCCCGATTTCCTTCACGCCTTTCAGTAATACCGGCAGTTCTGCGCGGGGTACCACGGTATCTTCTTCTTTATATACGGAATTTGCCTTTACGGCTTCCGCCACCCGGCGGCGCAGTTTCCAGAGTTCTTCCTTCTGCTGGGAATCTTCTGCAAACAATATCTCCCCTATATCAAAACCTTCTACCACACCGGCAATACCTTCCATTTCCTGCATCAGCACTTCCGGGTAGTTCCCATCCACTTCTATGAGCAGGTGTGCCTGTATATCGTCTTCTATTTTAACTGCGCTGCTTTGTACATATTTTGTTACCCAGTCAATGGCGTCACGCTCCATAAATTCCATGGCCGAAGGTGTGTAACCCGCCCGGAATATAGCGCTTACCGCTTCACAGGCGCTTTCAGCAGAGCGGAAAGGAACCAGCATCAGCAGGTCTGTTTTGGGTAGTGGTATTAGGCGTAATACTATTTTGGTAACGATGCCCAGGGTGCCTTCGCTGCCTACTACCAGCTGGGTAAGATTGTAACCGGTGGCATTTTTCAGCACATTGGCGCCCGTCCAGATCACTTCACCGCTGGGCAGCACCATTTCCAGGTTCAGCACATAATCCTTTACCACGCCATATTTCACCGCTTTGGGGCCGCCAGAATTTTCCGCAATATTACCACCAATAAAGCAGGTACCGCGACTGCTCGGGTCGGGCGGATAAAACAATCCCTTTTCTTTTACGGCGTTCTGTAATTCTTCTGTGATCACACCGGGTTCGGTGATTACCTGCAGGTTCCTTTCATCTATGAGGGTGATGCGGTTAAACCGTTCCATGGATATGAGCACGCCTCCAAACTGGGCGAGCGCTCCTCCACTGAGCCCTGTACCGCCACCACGGGGAGTTACGGGCAACAATGCTTCATTGCATAATTTCATGATACGGCTTACCTGTTCGGTGGTATCCGGCTTAACTACTACTTCGGGGAGATAATGCAGATCCTCGGTTTCATCCTGTGCATAACGGCTCATACTTTCTTCGTCGGCCAATACATATTGCGCTCCGGCTATTTCACGTAATGCCGCTACGTGAGCGGCAGTTACTTTATTGAACGTTGTCATGGAACAAAAATAATCATAATGCCGGTTAGGTGGTATATCCGGACTGTTAAAAAGAGGGACAGATCGTAGATCTTCTCGCATTGTTAAAGGTGCGGTTGCTGTAAAGTCCTGTATAAACGATGCCTATCTCATAAGCGCCACGCCGGTTGTTGGCGGCAGAGAGACTGGAGGTAGTGATATCGTAGTTAAACATGAGTTTTATGGCGTTGATCTGGTAGCCAACCAGGAATACCGCCGCATCATTGGCGCGGTAATAAACGCCGCCATACAGTTGTTGTACACCGTCGCCGGAAAGATTATAGGCTGCATTGGCGCCCAGCATCAGTTCCCGTGCGCCGGCCTGTGTGGCATAATACGCTGCAGGGTTCAGGATCACTTTATCGCTCATTTTCAAACTCGCATTCAGGAACCCGATATACCGCCGGGGAACGGTGTTATTGCCATCAAAAAAGGTTTCCCGGGGTGTGTTGATATGTTGTACAGAAAAGCCTGCATTTACATAAATATTATCGGTAGGAAAATAAGCATAATTCAAGCCTGCCTGCAGGTCGAAATAATTGACGCTGCTTTGGGTGATGGGTTCCCCGGTGGGGATCTGTGAATCAAAGAATTTACCATTCCACTGGTCGGCGAATGTGAGCTTGGTGATATCCACCCGTTTGCCGGCGGAGCCTACGTTGAACCCTGCGGATAACAGGCTGCTAAAACCCAGGAGCTGGTGATAAGCGATAGAAGCGTATCCTTTGGTGGAGGTGAGGTTTCCTGCGCCGGCCACGTCGCGGAGCAGTACGCCCCCGATGCCCACCCAGCCATATTCCAGCTGATCGCGGAATAGTTGGAAGTCGCCATATGCCGACATCGTCCGGTAAGGTATCGGAACGCTGGTCCACTGATCACGGTAATTAATGCCAATACGGTAATTGCCGTCCGGAATGAACCCGGTATTGGCAGGGTTAGTTGTCAACGGCGAATTAAAAAACTGTGAAAAATGGAGGTCCTGTGCGTACGCCCCACCCATTGAAACAATTAATAAAATTGCCAGACATGTTGATAATTTAACGATCTGATTCATGGCTCATCATCTTAACAAGGTTACACTTCCTGATCTGCTGCCTTTGGTGCCATCCGTAAACTCGAGGTTTACGATATAGGCATAAGCATCCATGGGCTGAATATTTCCTTTAAACCGGCCATCCCATCCGATTTGAGGATCCGAACTTTCAAAAACCAATTGACCCCAACGGTTAAATATTTTAAGATTGAATTTGGTCGCTCCAAAAGCTTTTACATAAAACACATTGTTCTTACCACCCGGTGCAAAGGCGTTGGGCACATCAAACAGCGGTACCACAATAGCGCTTACTTCTTCACATTTTGTATCCGTACAGCCTTCTGCGTTAGTAACAGTAAGACACACATTGTATGTACCTGTGCGCAGGTATTGATGGCTGGGGTTGGGAAGGGAAGAAGTATCCCCGTCGCCAAAATTCCAGAGGTAATGTATCACGTTTGCCGAGGAACCATTCAGGAACTGTATCGGCGTATTTTCAATTGCTTTGGTGGGTGAAAAGTCGAAGTCTGCTACAGGCGGCGCTGCCACATTTATTTCCTGTGTAATCGAATCCCGTTTGTTACAGGTGTTTGGATCGTCTACCTCCAGGGTTATTTTCCAGCGGCCTGCTCTGTTAAATGTATGTACCGGGTAAGGATCGTGTGAAACGGAACCATCATCTTCAAAGGTCCAGGTGAAAGTTTCACCGCCCTCGGTGGTATTCTCCATTTGTATTTCTGTGCCAACGCAAACCGTTCCCGGGTCGGTAAATTTCGCTATAACGTTCTCGGCTACACGCAGGGTATAGGTAATTGTTTGCGGTGCGTTACAGAAATTGGTATCCACCAGTGTAAGGGTAGCATTATAGATGCCGGCATTCTGGTAATAGTGGAATAGCGGGAAGGTATCTAAACCGGTATAGAATGGAGGTGTTCCGTCGCCATAGTCGAGGATAAATGAGCTGTCCCTGAAATCCGCAGCGGGTGTGGATTCATTGACAAACATATACTTCAGGCTATCGCATGGATCCTGGCGCCGGGCTTCAAAATGGAGTATCGCTTCATTGTTGCCCAGTTTTACGGGTACGTAGGCGGTATCTGATCCGTTACAACTTTGCGGATCATATTTTACCATTCTTACGCGGAAGGTGCCAGTTTTTGTAAAGATGTGCGTCACCGTATCTCCTTCAGGCCCCAAATTCAGCGTGGTGCCATCATCGGGGAAGAACCACTGATACGACTTACCTGGTAAACGGGTGGTATCCACAAAGGTGATGGTATCCGGTACGCAGTAGTTGGTGCGCCTGTCGAGTGTTTTGGCGCCTGCTTTCACCCCATCGAGGTTAAAGGCAATTTTCAGCGCTCCGAGATTACAGGAGGCTGGCGGTGTGCTGGAGTAGGCGCCCGGCGTGGTCGGGTACCGCGGTTTGAAACCGCTGTTGCTCACGTTGCACCAGGCGCAGATGCCCTGGTAGATAATACCGTTGCGATCGAAGCGGCTGGTACCGCCATCTACGTGTTCATACAAACCGGAGCCGCCAAAATAGCTGGCATACAATGGGCCCTGGGTGGGACTAAACCGTACGGCATCGCGCTGCAGCACATAGAAATAAAAATCCATCCCGTCTGTGCTGCGTTGCAGCGCATCCGGGGTGGTAGTTAAACCGGAAGTTCCTGAATTCGGGTAGTGCAGGGAGGTATTGATACCTCCGCCCCATCCGGACACGTATACATTTTCGCAGCGGTCTACCAGGAAGGCGGTGGGAGAAATATTAGGGGAAGAAACCAGTGTTCTTCTTTTTCCGAAAGTAGTGGAATACACGAATGCGGACAGGTTTGCCTGGAGCTTCGAGATAAACTGCAGTCCGTTTTCATTGTATCCATTGGCGCTTACTTGTATGATGGGCCATGCTCCTTCTGTGGTGCCCATTACGTATACAAATCCGTTTTTATCGAGCTGGATACCGTATATCTGGTCGGCTGCGGCATTATCCGAACCGAGGAAAGTACTCTGGATAATGTTTCTTCCGTCGTTTGAAATGTGCGCAATAAACCCATCGCATACGCCGCCGCGGTACTGGGGGTATATGGTGCCTGCGGTAACGGGGAAGTCGTCGCTGGCGGTGCCCCCGGCCACATACAAGGTATTGAGGCCGTTTAATGCAATTACATAAGCTGCATCTTCCTTGCTGCCTCCGAGGTAACTGGCCCATACCAGGTCCTGGCAAAGCGGGTTTATTTTCATGATCACACCGTCCTGTGAGCCTTTATTGGTACCCTGGAATACGCCGGCTGTTACGGGAAAATCGGTGGAGCGGGTGCAGCTGGCCACATAAATATAGCCTGCATTATCCACTACCACTTCGCTGCGGGCGTCGTCGCCATAGTTGCGCAGCAGTACCCAGTCGCCGGACTGGCGGTCTGCCCGCATATTTACACCGTCGTCGCCACCGCCGGCAATGATCAGTGAGCCGATAATAGCGGTGCCTGTGGCGTTTATTTTAGTAATGGCGATATCCCATCCTCCGCGGGTTCCTTTTACGTTGGTATTGGGATAGTCGCTGGAAGTAGTTCTGCCGGAGATCACGAGGTTACCCTGCTGATCTACAAATAAGCTATGCGGTTGTTCCAAGCCGCTGCCGCCCATGTAAGTGGCGTATACCAGCCTGGTTCCGTTGGTGTTGAATTTGGAAATGCCGATATCAAACTGTCCGCCGCCATAAACGCTTTGTACTGCCCCGGTTGTTATGGGGTAGCCCGGATTAAACACAATACCGCCGCCGTATAAATTGCCGGCATCATCGTAGGTAGCGGTAAAGCCCCAGTTATCCGTGCGGGAGCCGGATACGGTAGAAAAAACGTAGATTGGATCTATCACCAGCGGGTAGGCCGTGTTATACTCACCGGATATTTTGAAGCCCAGTTTATTACCATTTAACCGGTAGGACACCTTTACGGTTACACGTTGATTATTGATATACTGGTAAGCAAAGGGCAGTTGTTCAATCACATCGCCCACAGAGGTGTGCACCAGTAACTGGCCTTTTTTCAGTTCCATGCCGGTAGCGCCTTCATATACCATCTGGATATTATCCGGGTTAGCGCCCGGATGCACAATCAGGTCATATTTCAGTTGGGAACCTTCAGAGTAAACATGCGCGTCGATGCCGGAATAAAGGGAGTTATAATTAACGCCCTGGAAGGAACCTACCCCGGTTGCCCATTTGGTGCGGTCGTTTCCGATGAAGTAGCTGCTTTTGGCGTCCTGTTCTTTTTCGGGTACTATTTGTACGTCGGGATTGGCGTTCAGGAAAGTAACGTTATAGGCGTGTCCGCGCACATCAGGAATTTTGCCGGGCCGCGGAGGGGGCTGGCCATTCCCTGGCTGGGCAGGTGCTGGTTTAAAGTTGCTTTTCGGAACGTATACCGTATCACTCCGGTGGGAGTGTCCGTGCACATATTCGTTCAGGCTCCAGAGATCCTGCTGGTTCATCATCAGGAAAGTGAAGCCTGTTTTTTTGAGGAAGATAGCAGCGCCATCCAGTTCTGTTCTGTAGATGACATCTTTATCCCACTGGCCTTTGTTCTCAATAAAATTCAGCGGTGTGAAGTTCGCATGTTGCTGCTGCGCCTGGGCGGATCGTCCGGTGAACAAAAAGCAAATCATTAATCCAATAAGGCCGGTCGGGAAGGTAAATTTCAACGGGATTAGATTTTATTTTATTCTTAAAAACCAATATAATACTATTAAACGCAGAAGCCACTCAAATTGTTACGGTCGGGAAAGGCACAAAACTTCTGAATTGAGGAATAACAGGCTAAATGGGAAACAAGGTGAATCTCAGCTTCAGCAGCTTTATACTTTTTTAATTCATCCATTAGTTAATAAACGTAAAAACCATCAGGAAATTTTACTCCAGACAGATTTACTTCTCTGGGCAGCTAAAAATTCTTTTAGTGCCTGATTTTCAGGCAGAAGCAGATCGGTGTCTTCTTCCAGGATCTTTTCTGCGCTGGCGCGGGCGGCGTCGAGGATGGGTTTGTCCGCAACGATATCCGCCAGTTTAAAGTCGAGTACCCCGCTCTGGCGGGTGCCTTCAATATCTCCGGGGCCTCTCAGTTCCATATCTTTCTCCGAAATAATAAATCCGTCGTTGGTTTGCACCATTACGTTGATCCGTTCGCGGGAATCCTGGCCTAGCTTATTACCGGTCATGAGCACGCAGAAGGACTGTTCCGCTCCGCGGCCCACCCTTCCCCGCAACTGGTGGAGCTGCGACAGCCCGAAACGTTCGGTGCTTTCTATCACCATTACGGAGGCGTTGGGCACGTTCACCCCTACTTCAATAACGGTGGTGGCTACCATAATATGGGTATCGCCGGTTACAAAGCGCTGCATGTTGGTTTGCCGCTGTTCGGCCGGCTGGCGGCCATGTACCATACTGATATAATACTGCGGTTCGGGGAAGAAAGCTTTCACCTCTTCATATCCTTTCATCAGGTTTTCATAGTCCAGCTTCTCTGAATCTTCGATCAGCGGGTATACGATGTATGCCTGTCGTCCTTTCTTTACTTCTTCCTTTATAAAATCCATTACCTGCGGCCGTTGATATTCGGTGCGGTGCACGGTAGTAATGGGTTTACGTCCCGGGGGCATTTCATCAATAACGGATACATCCAGGTCGCCGTAAATGGTCATAGCCAGTGTTCTTGGTATAGGCGTTGCCGTCATAACAAGAATGTGTGGCGGGATGGTATTTTTTTCCCATAGGCGTGCCCGTTGTGCCACGCCGAAGCGGTGTTGTTCATCCACGATGGCCATTCCAAGGTTTTTGAACGCCACTTCTTTTTCCAGCAGGGCGTGGGTGCCCACGAGGATATCGATGCTGCCATCGAGGGCGCCGGCCAGTATTTGCTTACGTGCCTTGCCTTTGATGCTGCCGGTAAGCAGTGCTACCTTTACATCCATCCGCTCCAGCAATTCGGAGATACCTTTAAAGTGCTGCTGCGACAGGATTTCCGTGGGCGCCATGAGGCAGGCCTGGAAGCCGTTGTCTTTTGCCAGCAACATGGATAGCAGGGCTACCATTGTTTTGCCGCTGCCTACATCTCCCTGCAGAAGGCGGTTCATCTGCCGTCCGTGAACGGTATCTGTTCTTATTTCTTTCAATACCCTTTTCTGTGCGCCTGTTAAGGAAAAGGGAAGATGATTGTTATAGAATTCATTAAAAGATTCGCCTACTGCACCAAACACAAAGCCGTGTGATTGCTTGTGTCTTTTGAGCTTTAACCTGCATATACGGATTTGTGCAATAAACAGTTCTTCAAATTTCAGCCGTCGTTGTGCCAGTCGTGCATCGTCTTCGCTGGCGGGCAAATGGATCCGGAAATAGGCCATCGCACGGGGCATGAGCCGGTATTGCTGTAATACTTCCGCGGGGATATTTTCCCTGATTTCCAGTGGAGATAATTGTTCCAGCAGGTTTTTGGTCAATTTTCCTATAGCCTTTGCCGTTAGTCCGCGGGCTTTGAGTTTTTCTGTGGTATAATAAACTGGTTCCAGGAATTGTTTACCGGTAGCAATTTCTTCTGTGAGCAGGTCCACCTCCGGGTGTGCCAGCTGGGTAACGCCATTGAATACGGAGATCCTGCCGAATACGAGGTAGGCCACATTTTCCTTCAGTGATTTCTGCATCCATTGCCAGCCCTGAAACCATACCAGGTCGATGGTGCCTGTTTCATCTTTAAAAGTAGCCACCAGTCTTTTCGACCTGTTCTCTCCCATTACCACCATGTTGATGATCTTTCCGCGGATCTGCACAAAATCTTCATACCCGCTGAGGGAGGCAATTTTATCAATCCTGGTACGATCTACATAACGGAAAGGAAAATATTGCAGGAGGTCGCCGAAGGTATATACTTTGATTTCTTTACGCAGCAGTTCTCCTTTCTGCGGGCCTACTCCTTTCAGGTATTCTATCGGATTTGATAATATGGCAGTAAAGGTAGAAATGGTTATTTCGTTTTTTATGAACAACAAAAATAAAAAAGGCAAGTGGTAAAAACTCACCACTTGCCTCTTTTACTAAAAAAACAATTATAAAACTATTCGGCTATTGCATCTACTTTTCCTTCCACGAACTGTTTCATCCACTCGGTGGTAACAGATTTCGGTCTTTCCAGGGAAAGTCCGAGCGCCCTGTCCCAGCAAAGGGAAGCCAGTACGCCTAATGCGCGGGATACGCCAAACAACACGGTATAGAATTCATATTCCACCAGGCCGTAGTGTACCAGCAATGCGCCGGAGTGAGCATCTACGTTAGGCCATGGATTCTTTACCTTGCCCAGGTCCTGCAGGATTGGCGGCACGGTTTCATACACTTGCCATACAATTTTCACGAGTTCATCGTTTGGCAGGTGTTTTTTGGCAAACTCCATCTGTGCGGTGAAGCGAGGATCTGTTTTACGTAAAACGGCGTGACCGTAACCGGGTACTACTTTACCATCGGCTAAGGTTTTGCGTACGTAGGATTCAATTTGTTCTTTGGTAGGAACGCCACCACCCAGTTCTTCACGCATCTGGAGGATCCATTTGATCACTTCCTGGTTAGCGAGGCCGTGTAACGGACCCGCCAAACCGTTCATACCGGCGGCGAACGACAGGTAAGCATCGCTCAGTGCGGAACCTACCAGGTGCGTCGTGTGTGCGCTCACGTTACCACCTTCGTGGTCGGCGTGGATTACCATGTAAAGGCGCATCAGTTCTTTGAAACCTTCATCGGAGTAACCGAGCATGTGTGCAAAGTTACCTGCCCAGTCGAGCATGCCGTTTGGCTGAATATGCTGGCCACCTTTATATTTACGGCGGTAAACATATGCTGCAATACGTGGCAGACGGGCAATGAGGTTCATGGTGTCCTCATAGGTATAGCTCCAGTAATCTTTTTTATTAATTCCTTCTGAGTAAGCCTGTGCGAAAGCAGATTCTGTTTGCAGCGCCATGATGCCCACATTGAACATGGTCATGGGATGAGCTGTGATCGGGAGTGCTTCAATAGCATCAAAAACGTGGTTGGGTACATGAGAACGGCGGCCCCACATGCTGGACAGATATTGTACATCTGCCTCAGTAGGCAATTCGCCGATCAGCATCAGGTAAAATAAACCTTCGGGTAAAGGTTCTGCGCCACCTGGTGCTTTTGGCAGGTGTTCTCTTAATTCCGGGATGGAATATCCGCGAAAACGAATTCCTTCATTGGCATCCAGCAGGGAAGTTTCTGTTACCAGGCCGGTTATACCGCGCATACCCTGATAAACCTGTGCCAGTGTTACCTCCTCAATTTTCTTGGTGCCGTGATTCTTTACCAGGTCTTTTACTTCAATGTTAAGTTCATCTGCTTTAACCTTGAATTTCTCTTTTATGTACCCCATTTTACTGCTATTGTTATTAATGAAAACAAAATCGATCAATAGTCAAAAGTAATGATTTGTTAACGAAGTTACCACCCTTTCGTGGTATTTAATGCCAAATTAACAACGATTCCCGGATGAAAAAGTAAGGCGATATAGTCGCAGTGAGCTTCGTTAACAACATATCCACAAGCCGCTTACGAATATAATATATAACACATCTATATAGACGTTAAAGAAATGTAAAATTTTCAGAATGAATTGAAAATATTGAAAGAAAAATAGCGGTGATTTTAGCGGAGGTTGTCTTGAGCACTGATTACGCTGATTTTGCTGATTGACTTTTTGAGATTTGGGGAGATGGAAGCGGAGGTTGTCGCGAAGGTTGTCTTTCTCAGGATTACGCTGATTTTGCTGATTGACTTTTTGAGATTTGGGGAGATGGAAGCGGAGGTTGTCTTGGGCGCTGATTACGCTGATTTTATTGATTGGATTTTTGTGATTTTGAGGGAAGTTTGGAATTTTCAGGGAAATTGATAGGTAAATTTTATTGAATGAAATGGGAGGAGGATGGTGGTTGAATTAGGGTTGAATAAAGGTTGAATAAGATAGGATTGATAGTGACTGTGGAATACTTCATTTTTACTTTGCATAGGTTTAGCATATGCTTGAAAGATGCTTGATACATGCTTAATATATGCTGATGACCCGGAGGTGATGTGGAGGTGATGTGGAGGTGACGTGGACTTGAAGCTAAGATCTTTTATGGCAGGGCCTTACAGACGAAAAAGTATATGGCGCTTAGACGCAGTGCTACCATATAAGTGAACCGGTGTGCTAATATAACTGTGAAAATGACTCACCAGCATTCAGGCAATCACTACTGGTAAATACAACCCGTATTTTAAAATTATTTATGGAATAGTGATGGTAAAAAGCCTTTTAATTCCACTGAATTTTCCGAAAAATCACATAAAAACGAAATTAAACCAATTCCCCAGAGAAAAACCAATAGACGAATTAAAATCTAACCAGCGTACTAATCTTCCCAAATCCCTGCCAAAATCACAAAAATCAATCAATAAAATCAGCGTAATCAGCGCCCAAGACAACCTCCGCTAAAATCTAAATCTCAAAAAGTCAATCAGTAAAATCAAGGGAATCCTGAGAAAGACAACCTCCGCTTCCATCTCCCCAAATCTCAAAAGTCAATCAGCAAAATCAGCGTAATCAGTGCTCAAGACAACCTCCGCTAAAATCTCCGCTCCGCGTCATTTGGGGGCCTGGCGATACAGGTAGAACGCAAGCGCGCCGAACAAAATATTGGGTATCCATACCGCCAGCAGCGGGTTCAGGTCTGCTTTTACGGAAAATACGGTGGCAAATTGGAGGAATATGATGTAGCTGGCGCTGATCACAATACCTACTGCCAGGTGCAATCCACTTCCGCCCCTCACCTTCTTGGCGGCGATGATGCCACCGATCAGGGTAAGGATTACTACTGCGAAGGCGGCGGAGGTTCTCCTGTAGTATTCTACCCAATAGGTATTAAGTCCTTCGGCGCCACGGATGCTTTCCCGCTGGATGTATCGCCGGAGATCGGGCGTGGTCATGGCTTCCTGGATATTCTTTTCGTCGACCAGGTCTTTGGGGACCAGGGGTATTTTAAGCAGGGTATCCTGTTTGCTGGTCCAGGTTTCCTTCAGGCCGTTCATGGTGCGCATGGATACGTAGTCCAGTTTCCACTTTTTGGCGGTGGAATCCCAGCTGATACGGTCGGCTTTAAGTTTGAAAGTCATGGATTGTTTATTCACAACAGACAGTACAAAATTGCTCCCGCTTTTATAGTTGGGATCGTAAGTACCGAACGTTACATAGGTAAAGCTATCGATACGGGTGGTGCGGTCGTATTGTGATTTCTCGTCGTCGTGACTATGAAGGTATTTATTTTCAAAGCTGGTACGGATGCGGTTGGCGTTAGGAACTACCCAGTAGTTGGCGAGCCAGAGTACACCACCGAACAGGAAGGCGCCCATCCAGTAGGGACGCAGAAAACGGCGAAAGCTTACGCCGGCAGCCAGGATAGCGATGATCTCCGAGCGGTAGGCCATCTTGGAAGTAAAAAATATAACCGACAGGAATATAAACAACGGAAACAGTAACGCCAGGATATGCGGGATAAAGCCAAAGTAGTAATCCACTATGATTTCATGCAGCGACAGGTGATGCTTCATGAAGTCATCCACCTTTTCCGTAGTGTCGATCACTACAGAAATCAATAGGAATATCATCAGGGAGTAAATGAAAGTACCTATGAGCTTGCGTAAAATGTACCAGTCAATTTTAGTCATGACCCCAAAGATATTAGTTTATTTTATAGTCCGGACTTTTACAGGCGTGTTTTCAGCTGATTGATCATCCCGGTTTTCCAGGTAGCGAAAGTACCGGCCAATATTTGTTTGCGGGCTTCCTTCACGAGTTCCAGGTAAAAGGCCAGGTTGTGGATACTGGCTAATGTCATGCCTAAAATTTCGCCGGCTACAAACAGGTGTCGCAGGTAGGCCCTTGAGTAGGTGCTGGTGGCAAAGCAGGGGCTGTTGGCATCCACGGGACTAAAGTCGGTTGCCCATTTTTTGTTCCGGATGTTGATAACGCCGTTCCAGGTGAACAGCATTCCGTTACGGCCGTTGCGGGTGGGCATTACACAGTCGAACATATCGATGCCGAGGCTGATGTTTTCCAGGATATTCCAGGGGGTGCCTACGCCCATCAGGTAACGGGGTTTGTCGGCGGGCAGTGATTCGCATACCAGTCCGCACATTTCGTACATTTCATTTTCCGGTTCTCCAACGCTGAGGCCACCGATGGCATTACCGGCGCAATTGCGGGAGGCAATGTATTCCGCGGAGGCTTTGCGGAGATCCTTATAGGTACTGCCCTGTACAATCGGGAACAGGGTTTGTTCGTGACCGTAGGCAAGTTGGGTGTCGTTGAGGCGAGTGATGCAGCGGTCGAGCCAGCGGTGCGTGAGTTCCATCGACTTGCGTGCATAGCGGTATTCCGACGGATAGGGCGGGCATTCATCAAAGGCCATGATAATATCGGCTCCGATGGTGCGTTGGATATCCATTACATTTTCGGGCGTGAAGAGGTGGCGGGAGCCGTCGATGTGCGACTGAAAAACCACGCCTTCTTCTTTGATTTTGCGGTTGGCCGCCAGGGAAAACACCTGGTATCCGCCGCTATCGGTGAGGATGGGCCGGTCCCAGCCATTAAATTTATGCAGGCCACCGGCGAGCGACAACACTTCCAGGCCGGGTCTTAAATAAAGGTGATAGGTATTGCCAAGAATGATCTGAGCCTGTACATCTGCACGCAGCTGTTCCTGTGTAACCGCTTTTACGCTGCCAACAGTGCCTACCGGCATAAAAATGGGCGTTTCTATTTCCCCGTGGGCAGTGGTGATTTTCCCGGCCCTGGCATTGCTGCCGCTATCTGTAGTTATCAGTTCAAAATTCACTCGTCGATATTTCAGGCCGCAAAGATATTGAAATGAAGCGAAGATCGAAGCTGGTGGATTTTGCTGCGGGAGACAATCTCTCCAATGTTCATAATTAATTCTTTTACAGATAATAAAAATATTATATTTTTGCGGTCATTATGCTAGACCATCTAGGTGAAATTGCCTTATACTCTTTTGCTGCCATAGCCGGGATACAGATCATTTATTTTCTTTTTGTGTTTTCCCGGGTAGCTTTCTATAGACGTAAATTTGACCTGGACCATGCACCGGACGGGCCTTTCTCGGTTATCATCTGTGCCAAGGATGAAGAATTGAACCTGCAGAAGAATCTGCCGGGGGTACTGCAACAACGTTATCACCAGCACATGAAACCCGAATACGAGGTGATTGTGGTAAATGATAACTCTGAGGACGACACCAAGTACTACCTGCGCTCCATTGAGCCGGGTTATCCACATTACCGGCATATAGAGATCAAGCAGGCGGCCAAATTCATTCCCGGCAAGAAATACCCGCTTTCCATCGGTTTGAAGGGGGCCCAGTTTGAAAAGGTATTGCTTACGGATGCCGATTGCAAACCAGGCAGCACCTACTGGCTGTCGCTGATGAGCCAGGGCTTTACCGATAAGAAGGAAATTGTGCTGGGATACGGCGCTTATCATAAAAAACCGGGGTTCCTGAATAAGATCATCCGGTATGAAACCTTTTTCAGCGCGCTTCAGCATCTTTCCTTTGCCATGAGCGGTATGCCTTATATGGGTGTAGGCCGTAACCTGGCCTATAAAAGAGAGCTGTTCTTTAAACACAAGGGTTTTACGAGCCACCAGCATCTTGCCAGCGGGGACGATGATTTATTTGTGAACACGGCGGCCAACCGGAAAAATGTGGGGGTGGTAATAGACAAACAGGCTTTTACCTACTCTGAGCCTAAGCTGAGCTGGAGAAGCTGGTTCCAGCAAAAAACCCGGCATATGTCTACCGGCAAGCATTACCGTTTCGGTCATAAGTTTGTGCTGGGACTATTTTCGCTGACACATTTCCTTTTTTACCCGGCGTTTATTTTCGCTTTATTTTTCCCGCCGCCCATGCTCTGGTATGTGCTGGGAATTTTCGCCGGGAAAGTGCTGATACAGTCCATTATTACTTACGCCGCCATGCGCAGGCTGGATGAAAGCGATTTGTTTAAATTCAGCTGGCTGATGGACATTTTCATGGTGTTATATTATATCATCTTCACACCCGCTTTGCTTTTCAAGTCAAAAAATAAATGGTAATAAGCAGCAGGCAATAGCTTTCTGCTTATTTGCTTTTGCTTTACTTTTGCCGCATGGAAGTTATTTTAAAGTATTTCAGCGACTTCACACCGGGACAGCTGTCGCAGTTTGAGGCACTGCAGGGATTATACCAGGAATGGAACGAAAAGATCAATGTGATATCCCGTAAAGATATAGACGCCTTATATGAAAAACACGTATTACATTCTCTCAGTATAGCCGCTATAGCGGAGTTCCAGCCAGGCACCCAAATCCTGGACCTGGGTACCGGCGGCGGATTCCCGGGTATTCCCCTGGCCATCTTTTTCCCGGAAGTACAATTTCACCTGGTAGATTCTATCGGTAAAAAAATCAAGGTAGTGGAGGGGGTAGCGGAAGCGCTGCAGCTGAAAAACGTTACTGCGGCGCACAGCCGGGTGGAAGACATCAAGAACCGGAAGTTTGATATCGTGATTTCCCGTGCTGTGGCTCCTTTGGGAGATCTCTGGCGCTGGAGCAAGCATGTATTAAAGAAATCCACCGTACCTGGTAAGCAGTTTGAGAAGGGGCTGATTTGCCTGAAGGGCGGGGATCTGGCCCAGGAAATTTCTGACAGCGGCTTAAAGCCACGCCTGGTAAAGGTGTATGATATTTTCCCGGAAGAAAGTTTTAAGGAGAAATTTGTGGTATTGGCTAAGAGCTAAACCCGGTTTCCAGTGTGGTGTGGTGGATGCCCAGGTGTTCCAGTTCATGGCGCAGTTCTTTCTTCAAAGCTTCTGTGCCGGCAGCGTCCAGCTGCGGATCTATGGTTACCTGGGCAGTTAAAGCGTTTTCGGTAGTGCTGATCGCCCACACATGAATATGATAAATATCTTTCACCCCTTTCACGGCCAGTGCCTTTTTCCTTATTTCCTGTAAGTCGATGTCTTTGGGCACCCCGTCCATCGACAGGCGCAGGCTATCGCGCAGCAGCCCCCAGGTACCGATTACAATTACTACCATAACTATTATACTCAGCAGGGGATCCAGCCAATACCATTTTGTGTAGATGATCAGGATACCGGCAACTACGGTTGCC
The DNA here is from genome assembly GCF_041360695.1 of Chitinophaga sp. RCC_12. Lineage (NCBI taxonomy): Bacteria > Pseudomonadati > Bacteroidota > Chitinophagia > Chitinophagales > Chitinophagaceae > Chitinophaga > Chitinophaga sp. RCC_12. The sequence continues at coordinate 152,641 of NZ_JBFUPS010000003.1, read as the reverse complement.
ATAGATACCAGGGCATCGGCAGCCAGGTGGAGGTAGGCTCCTTTTATATTCAGGTCTCTTTCTTTGTCTTTGAAAAACAGCCAGGCCGTAAAGGCATTGATGAAAATACCGATGCCTGCTACAATGGCAATGGGGGTTCCGGGTACTTCGTAGGGCTGGCTGAAACGGCGGATAGCCTCATACCCGATTACGCCTACCACAATCAGCAGCAGCATAGCGTTAAACAGGGAGATAAGAATTGTACTTTTGCGGTAGCCGTAGGTATAGCCGGGGTTGGAGGTGATTTTAACCAGGCGGAAACCCAGCAGTGAGAGGGCCAGGCTGGCCACATCGCTGAGATTATGCCCGGCATCGGCCATGAGGGCCAGGGAATGGGTGAGGAAACCGGCGATAAACTCGGCCGCCACAAAAGCCAGGTTGAGGGAAATACCCCATATGAAAGCCCTGTTAACCTGGGCGTTGTTAAGTGCCGGCGTATGAGCGTGGGCATGATCATGCATAAACGACTGATTTCCTTGTACGTAATTTAAGAAGATTTTTTTTCGTCCTTATAAAATATCCGCTTCGCTGCTTCGTCATCCTTATTAAGATGAAACAGCTGGTCCTTACAAATAGCATTATGGCCATAGAGCAAAACGAACGCATACAGGCAACCGTGAAGCAGGAACGCAAGCGATTGCTGCATTTTATCCGGCAACGGGTAAATAATGCGTCCGATGCAGAGGATATTTTACAGGATGTTTTCTATCAGTTTACCGAATACCTGCGCCTGGGAAGCCAGGTAGATTCTATCACCGGATGGCTTTTTGCCGTAACCCGGAATAAGATTACCGATTGGTTCCGTAAGAAGAAAGAAACTCCTTTTTCCGAATTCACGCGCGAGATAGAGGGCGAAGAAGTGCTATTTCTCCCCGAACTACTTTCCGACAAAAACATGGAGGCAGACACTCCGATGGCGAAAAAGATTATGTCGGAAGCCATTATGCAGGCCATTGATGAGTTACCGGCCGATCAGCGGCAGGTATTCCTGCAGCACGAACTGGAGGGGAAATCCTTTAAGGAAATGAGTGAAGAAACCGGCATCGGGGTAAATACCCTTTTGTCACGCAAACGTTATGCAGTGCTATTCCTGCGGGAACGCCTGGCAGAGCTGTACAACGAATTACTTAACGACTGATTTAATTAAAAAGATATGAGAAACAATTTTGGCAGAAGAAGAGGACTACAGGTGCTCAAATTTGTGATAATGGGAGTGCTGTTTGTTACAGTTGTGGGATTTGCCACCATGCTATTATGGAACTGCCTGATCCCTGAACTGTTCCACGGGCCGGTCATTACTTTCTGGCAGGCGCTTGGCCTGATGTTACTGGGTAAGTTACTTTTTGGATGGCATAACCATCACGATAAATTTAACCGTGGCCGGGAATGGAAATCCCGCCTGAAAGACAGGATGGCGAACATGACGCCGGAAGAACAGGAGAAAATGAGAGAACACCTGCGCAACCGCTGCAGAACCGGGTTTGGCGCATGGAAACGTGACGACTGGCATCGTGATCCGGACAGCAGATGGGACCGTGACCGTGACCCTGAACAACCTAAAAACGAAGAAAAAGAATCACACTAAAAACATTTGTGCGATGATAGGAATATTCAAAACCAATATAGGCAGCCTGGAGGAGCGCCAGCAGATGATCCAGGCCATTGCTTCCAGCTTTCCCGTTGGGTCATGCCATGTAGACCTGGACGACTGCGATAAAGTATTACGCATTGCCGACTTACAGGTGGAAGAGAATATTATTATAGAATTCGTTCAAAAACAAGGTTTTGAATGCGCTGTGCTGGAATAATCTGAGATTTTTCCACAGCAAATCAATATTCCCGGGCCATGTGGCGGTTTTATTATACATAAATTCATTTTATATGTAATATGCTATTGGCCGGTTCGCAAATCTGACGTAACTTCAAAGAGAATGCAGCGGCCCGGGTATATTGTTTACAAAGCCAGGTATTGTGTATTTGAAACCCTCTAAATTTTGTTTCCTATGTACCTGAACCAGCACGAGATCAAATCTCTCTTAAATACCAGTTTCGATAACTTCGTGGATTTTGTGAATACGTTGCCGGATATACGTTTTACCGCATCCCCTTACGGTAAGTGGTCTGCCGGCCAGCAGCTCGATCATCTCACCAAATCCATCAGGCCCGTAAGCAGCGCCATGGGATTTCCCAAAGTAACCCTGCTGTATTTCGGCACCAGCGCCATGCCATCACGGTCGTATGACCAGCTGGTGGCTGATTATGAGCGGATACTGGATGCCGGCGCAAAGGCTACCAGGGCCTATCAGCCCGGGGTGATCTATCCTGCGCAGCGACCGGCGTTACTGCAAGGTTTTCTTCTCCAGAAAAATAAACTGATCAACAAACTGGCTGCCTGGTCGGAAAGTGACCTGGACAAATACCGCCTGCCGCATCCCCTGCTCGGAAAAATTACTATCCGCGAGATGCTGTATTACATTGCGCATCATAATGAACATCACCTGAACAAATTAAAGGACCAGGAATTACAGGGCCACACCTGGCAGAACCAATTACAGCAGCTGATATTCTGATTTTTTAGGTTAAATTGTTCCTACTTAAAAAATCATCATGGCTACAACTGCGTTAGTCATCAGCGGCGGCGGCTCCAGGGCAGCTTTTGCTGTTGGCGCCCTGAAGTACCTCTATTCACAACAACCGGCCATTGCATTCGACTTTTTTTGTGGCACTGGTATCAGCGCATTAATTGCTCCGCTTGCAGCTTTGGGAGAAATTGGCTTGCTGGAAAAATTGTTCACCAGCAACACCACCGCCGACCTGGTAAGCACCAGTACCATGTTGCAACGCTTCCCCCAAAACAACTCTCTTTACAACGCCACCGCCCTTACCCATAAAATTACCAACATCTTTACTGACGTCCGCTTCCGGGCGCTGCAACAGCTGAACAAAGAAGTATTTGTGGCCGCGCGCTGCCTGCAAACCAATCGTATCACCTACTTTTCCCCGTCAGGTACGGATATGGTGAAGAAGGATTATGACGTTATATCGCTGCACGACAATTACACATTCCGTGAAGCCATGCAGGCATCCTGCAGCATGCCGGTGTTTATGCCGCCGGTGGAAGTGGCTTCCCTTCCCGATCATGTGCAGCAGTTCACCAATGCAGGAGGCGCCCACTATCATCCCGTTAAACTGGCCATAGAAAAAGGCGCCGCCGAAATCTATGTTATCCTGCTCACCCCGGAAATACCCGGCGAAGACGATATCTTATTCAAAAACTTACTCGATATCCTCGAAAAACAGGTGGATAACAGCACCAATGAAATAGCTGCTACCGACCTGGAAATAACACAGCTCATCAACCAGTCGCTGACCTATCTTGATACTGTAAAAGATCACCTGAAAAAAAAGGGCATCCCTGCTGCTGATATCGATGCGTGTTTTGATCTTCCTACTACTAACCCGTTCAAGGGGAAAAGAACGGTAAAGCTGCATGTCATCCGTCCAAAAACAGCACTGGATGTAGCTATGGGAGGACTCGAATTTATACCGCAGGCAATGAAAGAAATGATGGAAGCGGGGGAACAGCGGGCAGCAGAAGTGTTGCAACTGCTGTAAAAAAATACCGGGATGCTGCTTTTGCAAACAACATCCCGGCGCATGCTTTATTACTGGTGTGTGTTAAGACACTGCTTTGTTATTACTTCTGTCCACATCGGCCATACGCTGACTGGGATCTATTTCCAGCTCCTTAATATCTCCAAGCGGGGTATCCAGTTCCACTTCATAAACTGGATTAGTCCAGTACCAAACGGGATCGACTATACGCTTTACATCCGGGTATTCGTTCGGTTTTTCGCCATACATAATTGACAACGGAATATAGTGCAGCACTTTATTACCGCTCTTATCTGTTACCATAAAATCAATGGGCATCGGCATATATCCTACCCTGCGCAAACGCACTATTGTTTTATTCCCCTTTGCAAAAACACTGTCGATACCATAGTCGATATGTTTTACCGCATTGATAAAATATTGTTTATACCAATCCAGTTCTATCCCACTTTCTTTCTCCATTACCCGTACAAAATCATTTACGTTCGGATGTTTGAAGCGCCACTCGTTATAATAGCGTAACAGGCCGTTGTCGCGGTTTTTAGCACCGATTACATACCCCAGCTGTTCCAGGAACACCGCGCCTTTGGAATAGGCGGTAAGACTGTAACCATAATTGGTATTAAAGTGATCGGCGTGTGTGGTAGCGGGTTCTTCGAACGGGCTTCTTGCCAGCGCAAAATAGCCGGCATAAGCATCTTCCTGTGCATCGCGGCCTTTCAGTGAGTCGACCGTATTAAAGATCACATTGTTTTCCGCGAAGGTGGTAAAGCCTTCATCCATCCATGGATACAGGCTTTCGTTGGTGGCCAGCATTCCCTGGTACCAGCTGTGCATCCATTCGTGCATGGCTACACCATACAGGCCATCCATTTTACCGTTGCCCATGATGAGCGTGCCCATTGGATATTCCATACCGCCGTCGCCGCCTTGTATGAACGAATACTGCTCATACGGGTAAGCGCCGTAATGTGCTTTGATATAGGCATAGGCTGCCGGTACCATTTTGGCCAGTTGAGGCCAGGTATTGTGCGTGTATTCGTTGTCGATATAAAAGAAGTGCGCCGTAAAGCCATCCACTTTCTGTGTGATGTGTTTGTAATCCGGATCGGCGGCCCACATAAAATCATGTACATTGGGCGCAATGAAATGCCAGGTGAGCGTTTTGCCGGTAGGAGGCGCTACTTTGACGCCTGGTTTCTCGTAACCATGGCCAATCTGATCGGGATTTTGCAGGTAGCCTGTACCGCCAATCACGTATTTTTTATCGATGGTGATCTTTACGTCATAGTCGCCCCATACGCCATAAAATTCGCGGGCGATGTAAGGGGTGGCGTGCCATCCTTCATAATCGTATTCGCACATTTTAGGATACCACTGTGACATGGAGAAGTCCACTCCTTCTGCGTTATTGCGGCCACTGCGACGGATCTGTACCGGCACCTGTGAGGCAAACTCCATGTCAAAAACGGCTTTGGAGTGTGGAAGGATCGGCTTATCCAGCGGCACTTCCAGGATAGTTTCCACTACTTTGAAGTCCTGTGGTTTTCCATCGCGTTTCAGGGAGATGATTTTCTGGTAGCCTATTTCATCTGGTTTCAGCTGGGAGATGCGGTCGCGTACGCGGTTATCCCAGTCGCGGCGTTCATTCCCTTTCTTATCTTTTCCTATTACAATTTTGCCCAGTTCGCGGCTGCGCACATCCATCATGCTGCCGGGCTGAAAGGCGTTCCAGTAGAGGTGATAAAAGACTTTCTTTAATGTATCGGGGGAGTTGTTGTAATATTCAAGGTGTTGTTGCCCTGTGAACTGATTGGCCGGCGCGTCCACCTTCACATCCATCGTATACTTTACTCTCTGCTGCCAGCGGTCTGACTGAGCGCTTAGTTTTAACCAGCTGCCCGCCAGCAAAGCGATGGCCAGACAGCTACCTGTTGTAACCCGATACTTCATTCCGTTTCATTTGGTTTAAAACAGCTAAAATAAGGATGATTTGGCGATTTTGCCGTTGATATTTGATGAATGCGGGCGGCGGAAGTAAATCAGGAGAAACTGTGGAGGGTGAGCCCGACAAAGTCCGCGTACTGTTGTGCGGCTGGTTCAAACGTTTTGAGTGTGGCTTTTTTAAGTGGTTTAAACGGATCGGTCATGATGGTGACACTGTCTTTTTTAAAGCTGCGTTTCCAGGTGCCGATGATTTGCCCGTTCTGCACCATGAGTGGGTTGAAGATCCCGTTGATCGTCATTACCTTTTTGGCAAACTGCATGTCTATCAGTGTGCTGCGGTCTTTATAGCCGATGAAATATTCATCGAAGGCGGGCAGCAGCAGGGCGGTATCTTGTGTGGTTTGTTTTTTTCCGGGGGCCATCCAGTAGGCCGTGCCGTTTACATCCAATGGTTTTAATGCGGATTGGGCGCCTTCCAGTCCGGTTCTGGCATCTGTGAGCGACAAGCCGGCCCATTGGGCAAAGTCCGGTAAGGTAGCCGGGCCGTGGCTGATGAAGTAGCGCTTGGCCAGGGTAACCAGCGACGTTTGTTTGTCGAGTGTTGCTGTGCCGGGCAGCCATTCATCTAATAAGGTGTAGGTAAATTGTTTTCCGCTGAGGGGACCGTTGCAAATAATTCCGTCGGCCGCAGCGTGATAAATGATGTGGTTCATGCGGTTGTCATCGGTATTAATTCCTTTTCCCTGCAGCAGGATGATGAGTTCTTTGCGGGTAAGGTGGTTACCTCCCTGCAGTGCTTTGGCGATGTATTGATTGGTTTTCTGCAGGAGGGCGTTGTCCATGTCCAGTTTGCGCATCATGCTGCCCATGCGGGCTTTTATGGTGGGCGAAATGAGTTGGAGTATCCATCGTACATCGGCGGCAGCCAGGAGATGCAGGGTACCGCGGAAGGCGGTAGTGCGGATAATGGATTTATTGCTGATCGCTTTTTCGATGTCTGTATCGGTGCTGCCGGGGAGCCGTGCACCAATACCCCATTTGCTGTTGGCATGCTCCTGAGCCTGCATGGCGCCGAAGAAGGCTACTATGTCCTGTGGTTTTTTGAAAGATGTTTTGAGCAACTGTTGGTGCTGGAGTCTTAATGCAGCGATATCAATAACAGGCATGGCTAAATGATTTGTTATACAAAACAACAGCACGGGTGTGACAACGGTATGTCAGCAACCAACCGGAAGTTAAAGATAATTATTCAACGCCCTGAACTACTACTACAATTTCTCCTTTTACGCCTTTTTCAGCGAAGTAGTCGTGTACTTCCTGGAGGGTGCCGCGTTTATTTTCCTCGAACATTTTGGTGAGTTCGCGGCATACGCAGCATGGGCGGTCTGGTCCGAAATACTGGATCAGGTCGGAGAGGGTTCTGAGCAGCCTCATGGGCGACTCATAAAAAACGATGGTCCGTTCTTCGGTAGCCAGTTTTGTAAAGAGGGTGTGGCGACCTTTTTTAAGGGGGAAGAATCCTTCAAAGGCGAAGCGGGTCATGGGAATGCCGCTGTTTACCAGTGCGGGTACAAAGGCGGTGGCGCCGGGAAGGCATTCCACCGGTACGCCGGCGCGGGCGCATTCCCTTACCAGTAAAAACCCGGGATCGGAAACTCCGGGTGTACCGGCATCCGTGAGCATGGCCATTGTTTTACCACCCTGCAGCTGTTGCAGGAGGTGTTGTACTATTTTATGCTCATTATGCTGGTGGTAGGGTGTAACGGGTTTATTGATCTGGTAATGCCGCAGTAATACGCTGGAAGTACGGGTATCTTCCGCGAGGATGAGATCAGCTTCTTCGAGTACTTTTACGGCCCGGTAGGTAATATCGGCGAGGTTGCCAATGGGAGATGGAACGAGATATAATTTCATAATTTAATTACGAATTACGAATTACGAAAGTGTGGGGAGATGCAGTCCGGAGACTTTACCAGTCATCTCCCCACAGCTCCGTTATCCGCAATTCGCAATTAATTATTGTATTTGTACTTCAAAAGATTCCATTACCTGGTTTGCCAACAGTTTCTGGCAGGCATTTTCAGCGATCTGCCTTGCTTCTTCCTGGCTGGCGGCTTCAATTTGCAGAGTAATGTGTTTACCAATACGTACATCTTGTACCTGGCCCAGGCCGAGGTTCTTGAGACCACTCATTACCGCTTTACCTTGCGGGTCTAATAATTCTTTCAGTGGCATCACATTGATATGTGCAGTAAAAGTCATTGTGCTAGAAATTTTGCCGCAAACCTACATCAAAAAATCCAGAATGTTAAACCGCTTCTATTTTGGGCGGCGCCACTACCGATAATATTACGTAACAAATAAATATAAAAGGAACGGCAGCGAACTTCAGAAGCGGTATGCTCACCAGGGTGAGCCCGATCAGTAAGAAGCGGGGCCAGTTGTGTGCCAGGCTTTTGCTTTTGAACTTCAGGCTGATCATGGGTATTTCCGCCACCATCAGGTAGCAGAGCACGGCAATGGTGATATATAATACCCAGATATTCTGGAACCAATGCGCCAGGTTGAAGGGATTAAATAAAAGAATAAGTGGGAAAGAGGCCACCAGCAAGGCTACTGCCGGAGTGGGCACGCCAATGAAACTTTCAGACTGACGGGTATCTATATTGAACTTGGCGAGGCGGTAAGCAGCGAAACAGGGTACCAGTAAGGCCGGCGCCAGGTTGAGAATAGATACGTCGAAAACGTCGGGTTGCTGAAAATAAGCGCTGCGCAGGAGGCGGTATAACATCATGCCGGGCACTACGCCAAAGGTAACTACATCGGCCAGTGAATCGAGTTCCTTGCCCATAGGCCCTGATACTTTGAGGAGGCGGGCTATCATGCCATCAAAAAAATCAAAAATCCCTGCAATCACTACCAGAGCAGATGCCCAGTATACAGGTTCAGGGCTGATAATCGTATAGTCGGTACCGTTAATTTCCGCGCGGTATTCGGGCGCATGCAGTATGCAGATAATGGCCAGTGCACCGCAGAAGAGGTTACATAGGGTAAGAATATTCGGTATTTGTTTCATTAACTATGATTATGATGATTTTGTGATTATCCTGATGAGCGAAGATAGAATATTGACAATTATATTATATCATCTATCTTTTAATCTTTGCTAACCAGGATAATCACAAAAAAACACCTTTATTTTTTCGCCATCAGGGCTTCAATTTCATCTGCCGTGATAGGAATATTCTTCATCAGGTCTACATTACCATCGGCGGTGAGCCAGATATTGTTTTCGATGCGGATACCCAGTTGTTCTTCTTCAATATAAATACCTGGTTCGATGGTCATTACAGCGCCCACCGGGATAGGTTGATGGAAGGAAGGGCCGAGATCGTGCACATCCACACCCAGGTGATGGGAAATACCGTGGTACAGGTATTTGCGGTAGGCCGGTGTTTCCGGGTCCTGGTTTTTCACCTGTTCTTCTGTGAGCAGACCTATTTTTATGAATTGTTTAGTGGCTTCCTCTCCTACCATTTCGTGGTATTTGGCGATGGTGATGCCCGGGCGGAGGATGGATTTGGCGTAGTTATGCAGGTGCAGGCAGGCATCATATACCTGGCGCTGGCGGGGCGAAAACTTACCATTTACCGGTACAGAGCGGGTAAGATCCGCATTGTATCCGCCGTATTCTGCACCGAAGTCCATCAGGATCACTTCCCCATCCTTACATTCCTGGTTATTAGAGATGTAATGCAGGGTGCGGGCACGGTCGCCGGAGGCGATGATAGAACTGTAAGCTTCACCGGCAGAGCGGTTACGCAGGAATTCGTGTAAAATTTCCGCATGGATTTCGTGTTCCCATACGCCGGGTTTAATGAATGTCAGCAGGCGGCGGAAAGTTTTTTCCGTGATGTCCATTGCTTCCTGCATCACCTTGATTTCTTCCGGTGTTTTTACCGCGCGCAGTTCTTTAAAGATAACGGCTGCACGCAGGTAGTTATGGAGCGGGTAGCGTACTTTCATTTCCTGTACATAGCGGTAGTCTTTTACCGGTACCTGGTTTGCCTTGCGGTTATTTTCGTTGGAATTCAGGTAGATGTTGGCGGCTTCGTTGATCCACTGTTGTAAAAGCGCATCCAGGCTATCGAGCCATACAACGGTATTCATTCCTGACACCGCATACGCCTCGTCTTTGCGCAGCCTGTGGCCGTCCCACTTTTCCTTTAGTTCGTTAGGCCGTACCAGCACCAGTACTTCGCGGTACTTCGGGTCGGGGTTATCGGGATATAGCACCACCATCGTATCCTCCTGATCAATGCCTGTGAGCCAATACAGATCAGCATTCTGTTTGAACTTGTACAACGCGTCGCCATTGGTGGGCAGTTCGTCATTGGAGTTGATAATAGCTATAGACTGTGGCTGCATTTTAGCCACAAAACGCTGGCGGTTCTTCACGAACAGCTGCGGATCCAAGGGCAGATTCTTCATATCGCTTAATTTCAAATGAGGCTTCAAACCTATGTAAAATTCGGGAGGTAGAAATATGAAAATGGCCGGAACCGGCAAATCGGTCAATATCTGCACCATTAAATGACAAAATCGTACTAATATTTCCTTACAATTATTTAATAGTATATTCTCTCAATTTTGCTTAGATAATTCCGCAATGAAAAGTGGACATTCTGAAGATATCGCAACAACTACCCCAAACCACTATTTAATTTCTAAATTTCAATGGTATAACACCTATAAAATTTGACAATATCAAAAAATCGCTAGTTTTGCTTTTACACCAAAACAATCTTGCTTTTATGCAAATGAGTAGCGTAAGGAATCCTGTTGCTGACTTACGGGGACTTGGCATAGAGAACGTAACGAACGTCTATTACCAACTTTCACCCGAGCAACTGGCGGAGCAAACGGTCGCCCGTAAACAAGGGGTATATGCCGATTCAGGGGCATTAGCTGTAAATACCGGCGAATACACCGGCCGCTCACCTAAAGACAAATTCATTGTAAAAGACCACATCACCACAGACACTGTTAACTGGAACGATTTTAACCTCCCCATTTCTGAAGAAAATTTTGATCGTTTATATAGCAGAATCACCCGTTATTTCAGCGGGAAAGATGTATGGGTACGTGATTGCTATGCGTGTGCCGACCAGGATTACCGGGTCAACATCAAAGTAATTACAGAACTGCCCTGGTCAAGTCTGTTTGCCTACAACATGTTTTTACGTCCTTCGGAAGATGAACTGGATTACATGCACCCCGACTGGACCGTGATCCAGGCGCCTGGCTGTTTAGCTGATCCCGCCACTGACGGCACACGGCAGGGAAATTTCTCCGTCGTGAATTTCACCAAAAAGATCATCCTCATCGGTGGCAGCGCCTATACGGGTGAAATTAAGAAAGGTATTTTCACGATCCTGAATTACGAGTTACCGCACAACAAAAATGTGTTAAGCATGCATTGCTCCGCCAACGTGGGCGATGACGGCGACACGGCCATCTTCTTTGGTTTGAGCGGCACCGGCAAGACCACGCTCAGTGCCGATCCTTCGCGGAAGCTGATCGGCGACGATGAACACGGCTGGACGGCGACCGGCGTCTTTAATTTTGAAGGCGGTTGTTATGCAAAATGTATTGATCTTTCTGAAGAAAAGGAACCACAGATATTTCATGCTGTCCGTGAAGGCGCGCTGCTGGAAAATATCAACTTTTTCCCCGGCACCAATACTGTGAACTATGCGGATTGCCGGATCACCGAAAATACTCGTGTGTCTTATCCGTTGCCGTATATCGACAATGCCATGGAGCCTTCTATCGGAGGTATTCCAAAGAATATATTCTTTCTTACCTGTGATGCCTATGGCGTATTACCACCGGTTTCCAGGTTATCGCCCGGGCAGGCCATGTACCAGTTCATTTCCGGTTACACCGCTAAAGTAGCGGGTACGGAAGCGGGCATTACAGAGCCGAAGTCTACTTTCAGCGCCTGTTTCGGTGCGCCGTTCATGCCTTTGCACCCGGCGCAGTACGCACAGATGCTGGGTGAAAGAATGCGGAAATACAACGTAAACGTATGGCTGATCAACACCGGCTGGACCGGCGGCGCTTATGGCACCGGTAGTCGCATGAAATTGTCGTATACCCGCGCTATGATCACCGCGGCATTGAATGGCAGCCTGGATAAGGAAACATTCCATACGCATCCTGTATTCGGTTTTTCGATCCCTGACCGTTGCGCCGGCGTTCCGGCCAACATCCTGGCCCCGCGCAATACCTGGGAAGACAAAGCCGCTTATGACAAGCAGTTGAAGGATCTGGCCGGACAGTTCATCCGCAATTTTGAAAAATATGCAGGAGCGGCAGCACCGGAAATCCTGGCTGCGGCGCCTAAAATTTAATAAATAAAGTACTGTGATCTGGCTCTTCCGTTGTATACATCAACACGAAGATTTATATTTAAGTTTTGCCTTATAATTTCCACTGAACAACTCGTAAGTTCCTGATGGGCGCAATGCCTGAGCAAAGCAAGTTCCTTTACAGGAGCTTGTTTTGCTGGATCTTCGGAAGATGTAAGTCCATAGCTCCCCGCTCCTTCTGGCAGCGCTTCCCTAAAAAGCTGATTCCCATAGCTGATTACATACAGCTTTTTCTTACCTTTGCACATGCAAATTTTAGACGGTAAACTCGTTTCTGAGGCTATAAAAGCCCAATTAGCCGCTCAGGTGGCTGAATTGAAGGCCGCTGGGAAAAAGGTCCCTCACCTGGCAGCCATATTGGTAGGTAATAATCCGGCAAGTGAAACCTACGTAGCATCCAAAGTAAAATCATGTGCAGAATGCGGTTACAATTCCACCCTCCTGCGTTTTGATGCGCAGATCTCTGAAAAGCATCTGCTGGACCAGATCATTCTGCTGAATGAGAATCCGGATGTGGATGGTATCCTTGTACAATTACCTTTACCAAAACATATTAATGAAGAGCTGGTGATCAACACCATTGATCCGAGCAAAGATGTGGATGGTTTCCATCCCATGAACGTAGGTAAAATGGTAAGTGGTTTACCTGCCTTTATTCCTGCTACCCCTTATGGTATTATGCTGATGCTGGAGCATTACAACATCCCTACCAAAGGAAAACACGCAGTAGTGATAGGCCGCAGCCATATTGTAGGTACGCCTATGAGTATTTTGCTGAGCCGCAATACCAATCCCGGTAACTGCACCGTTACCCTTACCCATTCCCAGACCCACAACCTGGCTGAAATTTGCCGCCAGGCAGATATCATTATTGCCGCTATCGGCAGACCGGATTTTGTGACGGCGGATATGGTGAAAGAAGGCGCTGTAATTGTGGACGTAGGTATTAACCGGGTGGAAGATGCCACCAGGAAAAGCGGATTCCGCCTGAAAGGGGATGTAAAATTTGACGAAGTAGCGCCTAAATGCAGCTATATCAGCCCTGTACCGGGTGGTGTAGGTCCGATGACGATTGCCGCATTACTCAAAAATACCTATCACGCCACTATTGGTTTGAAAGGAAGTATGAATTAAATATAGCCGGAACTAAAAAAACCGGACCTTTGTGAAGTAAGTCATGTCTGTAACAACGATAAATATTAGTACCGATACCCTCCCGCTGATGGAGCGCTTTTACACTATCCAGGGTGAAGGCTACCATCAGGGGCGGGCTGCCTATTTCATCAGACTGGGTGGTTGTGATGTGGGTTGCGTGTGGTGTGATGTAAAGGACAGCTGGGATGCTGATAAGCATCCGCAGGTAGCCGTTGCCGATATTGTAACCGAAGCTGCTACCTATCCCGGCCGCATTGCAGTGGTTACCGGTGGTGAGCCTTTGCTCCACAACCTCGATGCACTTACCCGCTCGCTGCATAAGCAGGGTTTTCATACGCATATTGAAACCTCCGGTTCATCGCCGCTCAGCGGAAAGTGGGACTGGATTACTTTATCGCCCAAAAAGTTTAAGGCGCCCCTGCCGGAAATCTGCAAGGCCGCGCATGAACTGAAAGTGGTGATCTTTAATAAAACAGATTTTGCCTGGGCAGAAAAATATGCAGCCTTAGCCGGCAAACACTGTAAGCTGTACCTGCAGCCTGAATGGGAACGCAGCGCAGAAATGACGCCGCTGATAACAGAGTATATCAAGGATCATCCGGAGTGGACCATGTCATTGCAGATCCATAAGTATATCAATGTCCCATAGCGGATTTTGTCTTTCTCGCTGATTACGCTGATTTTACTGATTAGTTTGATTTTGTTTTTTTGGATTTTATAAAGGATTAAGGGAGATTGAAGCGGATATATTCCCTTTTATCTCCCTTAATTATTAATCCAAAAATCCAAAAAAATCCAAAAGTAAAAATCCAGGTAATCAGTAAAATCAGCGTAATCAGCGAGAAAGACAAAATCCGCGCGCACTATTTTCACAGTATTTTCGTTAATTACACTGCGAATACATACTATGAAAAAGACCTCCCTGTTAATACTGATTTGCCTGCTGGGCTCCGGGCTGCTGTTGCAAGCCCAGACAGTTACCTATGAAAATGCCCCTAAAAAAGCCAAAGCCAGTTTTGACCGCGCCATTGATGCCGTAAGAACTTACCAGACAAAAGCTGCTATCGGATTGCTGCAGGATGCTATAAAAGTGGCGCCGGGATTTACTGATGCATACGGACAAATGGGTTTGTGTTATGTAGAGCTGAAAGACTATGCAGCGGCCATTTCCGCATTTGAGAAATTAAAACAACTGGACAGCAGCGGGCTGCGGCCAGTGATGGTGCCTTATTCTAAAGCGATGGCAGGCACCGGTAATTTCGTAGGTGCGTTACAGTTAATCAATCAATACATTGCGTCCATAAAATCGAAAAGTGCAAATGCAGAGAAGCTGAAAGTCAATTATGAATTTGCCGTTAACAACAACCGACAGGCAGTGCCATTCCACCCGGAAAACCTGGGTGATCCGGTAAACAGTAAAGATCCGGAATACTTCCCCTCATTAACTATTGACAGTAAAACATTGATCTTCACCAGGCGCGTAAATGGCCGCAATGAAGATTTTTATATTACGTACCGGGACAACAATATCTGGTCAGCGGCACAAAACATGGGTGAACCTGTAAACTCCTCTTTCAATGAAGGCGCACAAAACATTTCGCAAGATGGTACCATGCTGGTATTCACAGGCTGCGAATTTCCGGAAGGCAAAGGCAGCTGCGATCTCTACTACTCCGAAAAAACCGCTTCGGGCTGGACCGCCCCAAAGAATATGGGATCGCCCATTAACACACGCGACTGGGAATCACAACCCTGCCTCAGCGCCGACAAACAAACGCTTTATTTTGCACGTGAAACACCAGATCATGGTGCAGATATATTTGTAACCAGCCGGCAACCCAACGGCCAATGGAGCGTACCACAAAAAATGGGACCCAATATCAATACCAACGGCAGGGAAACCACGCCCTTCATACATGCCGACGGACAAACACTGTACTTCGCCTCTGACGGGCACCCAGGATATGGCGGCCTCGATATCTTTTACTCACGGCGGCAACCGGACGGCAGCTGGGGACCAGCCACCAACCTCGGTTACCCGATCAACACCATCGATGAAGACGCCTCGCTGGTTGTAGAAGCAAATGGTAAAACAGCCTACTTCGCCTCCGACCGTTCCGATACCCGCGGCGCACTCGATATTTACCGCTTTGAACTTTATCCGGAAGCACGCCCCCTGCAAACACTCTACGTAAAAGGCTATGTGTATGACACCCTCACGCAGCAACGGTTAACGGCCAGCATAGATATCATCGACCTCCAGGGCGGATATAACATTGCCACCGTGAAAACCAATGAAACCGGCGACTACCTCGCGCCACTGCCCGTAGGAAAGGATTACGCCATGCACGTAAACAGGAAAGGATATCTCTTTTATTCAGATAATTTTTCACTGAAAGAACATAACCCCGGCATCCCATACGAAAAAAATATTCCATTGCAGCCACTGGCTGCCAATGCCAGCATCGTATTGCATAATATCTTCTTCGACAGCAAACAGTACAACCTGAAACCTGAATCCGTAACGGAACTCAGTAAGCTGGTAAACCTGCTGAAGGATAACCCTACCATAAAAATCGAGATCGCCGGATACACCGATAATGTAGGTACCGACAAAGACAATCAACTGCTTTCCCAAAACCGCGCAAAAGCAGTAGTAAGCTACCTCGTTGAAAAAGGCATCCCGCTGGACCGCCTCACCGCAAAGGGTTACGGCGAAAACGACCCGATGGCTACCAACGATACAGAAGAAGGAAGAGCCGCCAACAGGCGGACGGTGTTCCGGATTATCAGCTTGTAGAGCGGAGGGATCGGCGCGTAGGTTGTCTTTCTCAGGATTACGCTGATTATATTGATTTTAAGGATTTGAACACTTTGGATTTTAAATGATTTTGGGAGATATAAGCGGATATTTGATTTTACTTTTTTGATTTTACTTTTTTTATAAAATTTTGGGAGATATAAGCGAAAATATCCGCTTATATCTCCCAAAATCATTTAAAATCCAGCATGTTCAAATCCTTAAAATCAATATAATCAGCGTAATCCTGAGAAAGACAACCTTCGCGGCACCCCCCTGCATCATTAGTAGTTGCATTAGTAGTTGCGCAACCGGCTTTGCAGGATAGAGTCTTTTTGCTGGGTGGTTAGTTTGTATTGGAAGTTGTACAATGCCCCTTCCCAGTCGCCGTACATGGGGTTGGGCAATACGATATAGCGGCTGCCGAAGTTGGGGGCTGCGTGTAGCGCAGCGGTATTTCTTTCTTCAAAAGGTTTTTTATCGAAGGTGGCGGAGAAGTCGCCGAGGTTATCGCCAAACAGCATTACAATTTCGTATTGCTGCAATACCTGTTGCCGGCGGGGCTCTTTGCCGGAGGTGGTGGTTTTCAGCAGCAGGTGCTGATCGTCGGCATCGGGAAACTGGTAGCGTTGCAGGTTTTGCAGGGTAACGGCTCTTTCGCTTTCGGCCCTGTTGGTGATGTAAAATACTTTTACGCCTTTAGAGGCGGCGTATTTAAAAAAGGAAGGGGCGCCAGGAACGGTGTCTGCGACGGCTTTTGCGGTCCATTCCATCCAGCTTTTATCATCGTAGGTTTTACCTGCCAGCGCCTGGTGTACGGAGTAGGAGCTGTTATCCAGCACGGTTTCGTCGATGTCAGTAACCACTGCCAGCGGTTTGTTCCCTTTGGCAGCGAGGTATTGATCGAGGCGAAGGGCCGCCAGTTGATAAGCCTGCAGGCATAACGCCTTGTATTCCCCGGATTGTTGCTGCCATAATGCGGCCCATGCCGGTCCGCCTGGGATCAGTGGCGATCCGGTGGTTTTCTCTGCTGCGGGCCGGGTAGTTTTGCAGGCAAACAATCCTGCTACCATTACGCCTGTCAGTATCCATTTCATCTTCATAAAAATATCCGTTGGTAGCTGCAAAAATAATTCATGCGGTGCAGAAAAAGTGCCGCAGGAAAATTGTAAATTATGCGGAAATATTGTTTGTTATGCCCCAGGAACTCATGTATCAACTGGCGTTAACCCGTATTCCCCTGATCGGAGATGTAATTATTAAAAAATTGCTCGAGCATTTCGGCAGTGCCGGCAACATTTTCAACGCGCGGAAGCAGGAGCTGGAAAGAATTGAAACAGTAGGCGCTATCAGGGCCGCCGCTATCCGGAATTTCCGTGACTTTACGGAGATAGAAAATGAAATCAGTTTTATGGAGAAGTACAGGATACAACCGTTATTTTGTACAGACCCGGCGTATCCGCAGCGATTGCTTCATTGCTACGACAATCCGGCGATGTTGTATTACAAAGGTAGTGCGTCGTTGAATGCCCCGCGGATGATTAATATTGTGGGCACGCGCCATCCATCCACCTACGGGAAGAGCGTTTGTGAAACATTGGTAAAAGGGCTCTCTGAGGCGGGGATTACCATTGTGAGTGGCTTGGCCTATGGTATTGACATCATTGCCCATAAAACGGCCTTAAAAGCCCAAATACCTACCATCGGGGTGCTGGCACATGGGCTGGACCGGATTTATCCGCCGGCGCATAAGCAGGTAGCTGTGCAGATGCTGGAACAGGGCGGGCTGCTGACGGACTTCCCGAGCCAAACGGCGCCCGACCGGCAGAATTTCCCCAAGCGGAACCGGATCGTAGCCGGCATCTGCGACGCCACTATCGTGATAGAAAGCGGGATGCGCGGCGGATCGCTGATTACAGCGGACCTGGCCAATGGCTACAACCGGGATGTGTTTTGTATCCCCGGCAGGCTTCATGATCCCCAATCTGCCGGTTGTAATTACCTGATCAAACAAAACAAAGCCGCCCTGCTGACGGGAGCAGAAGATGTACTGGCGCTGATGGGCTGGCAGGAGAAAACGGCTGCCACTAAGGCGCCGGTGGTGCAACCGGGGCTATTTCCGGAATTAAGCGAGGACGAACAGCTGATTATGTCGCTTTTCCGGGAAAAATCGCAGCGGCACCTCGAAGAATTGTACCTGCAAACCCGTTTATCGGGAAGCCAGGTAGCTACCGCAGTGTTCAACCTGGAAATGCAAAGTGTGCTAAGAAGCTTACCGGGACAGCTTTACGAGCTGGTTTGTTAATGATTTATTAACAACCGGCGGCGCCTGGCGGGGAGTGATTATTTTATTTATTGGGTAATTAGGTGTACATTTGCGTGCAATTATTTTTTAACTGATTAATAGTTGCATCATGCCTGCGGGAAAATCTAAACCCAAATTTGTAGCTGACGGACTTACATTTGATGATGTGCTCCTGGTACCGGCCTACTCTGAAGTTCTGCCTAAAGAAGTAAATCTCTCTACGCAATTAACAAAAAACATACGTCTGAATATACCAATGGTATCTGCAGCGATGGATACTGTTACAGAAGCAACGCTGGCCATTGCGCTGGCGAGGGAAGGCGGAATAGGTATTCTCCACAAGAACATGAGCATCGAACGGCAAGCCGAAATGGTAAGACGTGTAAAGCGCAGCGAAAGCGGAATGATCATTGATCCCGTTACGCTGAAGGTGGATGCTACCATCGGAGAAGCGCTGCGACTGATGAAAGAGAACGGTATTGGCGGTATTCCCATCATTGACGACCACAACAAGCTGGTAGGCATCCTGACAAACAGGGACTTACGGTTTGAAAAAAATAAAAAACGCCTTGTAAAAGAAGTAATGACCAGCGAAAACCTGATCACTGCTCCGGAAGGCACTGACCTGAAAAAGGCAGAAAAAATTCTCCAGCAATATAAAATCGAAAAGTTACCGGTTGTTAACAAGCAGGGCAAACTGGCAGGACTGATCACTTACCGTGACATCCTTCAGCTGACCAGCTATCCCAATGCAGTAAAAGACGAATTTGGCCGTTTACTGGTGGGTGCAGCATTAGGTATTACTGCCGATTTACTGGACCGCGCACAAGCCCTGATTAATGTAGGTGTGGATGTAGTTTGCCTGGATAGTTCGCACGGTCATTCTATTGCCGTATTAAACAACCTGAAGAAATTAAAGAAAACATTCCCCAAACTGCAGGTGATTGCCGGTAACGTAGCTACCGCAGATGGTGCGCTGGCACTGGCACAGGCAGGAGCCGATGCAGTGAAAGTAGGTGTAGGACCTGGTTCTATCTGTACTACCCGTATTGTTACAGGCGCTGGTTTCCCGCAACTGTCCGCTGTAATGGAAGCTGCTGATGCACTGAAGAAACTGGGTATCCCCGTAATTGCAGATGGTGGTATCCGTTATACCGGCGACATGGTGAAAGCCCTCGCCGCAGGCGCTTCTACCATCATGGCAGGATCTATTTTTGCAGGAGTGGAAGAAAGCCCGGGGGAAACTATCATTTACGAAGGACGTAAATTTAAATCTTATCGCGGTATGGGTTCTATTGAAGCCATGCAGGAAGGTAGTAAAGACCGTTACTTCCAGGATGAAGATGATATCAAGAAACTGGTACCGGAAGGTATCGTAGGCCGTGTGCCATACAAAGGTATGTTGTCAGAAATAGTACAGCAATTTGTAGGTGGTTTACGGGCTGGTATGGGTCTTACCGGTTCCAAAGATATTAAGGCTTTACAGGGAGCGCAGTTTGTAAAAATTACAGCAGCTACCGTAAAAGAAAACCACCCGCATGATGTGGTGATCACGAAGGAAGCGCCTAACTACAGCAGATAAGCAACTGTTTAGATATAACGCCTGGTATGAAAGTACCGGGCGTTTTTGTTTTCAGTAATTCCCCGCTTATCTTCGTCATAATTCGTAATTCATAATCCGCAATGCTTACATGAAGAAGCCTTACCTGTTGCTGAGTATACTGAGTGGTTTGATTTGCTGGCTTGCCTGGCCCACCCTGCCGTTTACCCCGCTTATTTTCATCGCCTTTACGCCCCTATTATATATCAGCGATAAGGTGCAGCACCGCTGGAAATATTTTGGGCTTCTTTTCCTGGCTTTCCTCGTTTGGAATGTGGCATCTACCTGGTGGGTGGGCAATACTACCCTTCCGCTGAGCGGCGTTTTTGCCAATTGCTTCAACGCCCTGCTCATGAGCATTCCCTGGCTGGGTTTCAAAAACACCAAGCGGAAATTGCCGGAATCTGTGGCTTACTTTGCATTGATCGTATATTGGTTAACGTTTGAATACATTCACCAGACCTGGGAATTCAGCTGGCCATGGCTGGTACTTGGCCATGCCTTTGCGCTGCGGCCGGGATGGATCCAGTGGTATGAGTATACCGGTACCAGCGGAGGTACTTTCTGGGTATTACTGGCTAACGTTGTGATTTACAATGTATGGAAACGGGCCCGCCTATACGATTTTACGTGGAAACAGATCCTGTTGGGAGAAAGCTGGAAACCGCTGCTGGTAATTGGTTTACCGTTGATTATTTCCGCCTTTATATCTGCCCCGGTGGATAACCCTTCGCGGAAAACAGAGATCGTGATTGTGCAGCCGAATATTGATCCTTATGATGAAAAGTTCAGCGCAGGATCGGCGATGGAGCAGCTTGGAAAGTTTTTACATCTCACAGCAGAAAAAGCGGATAGCAATACCCGTTATATTATATGGCCGGAAACGGCATTGTTCCCACAGGGCGCCTGGGAACACGAACTGAATTATCAGCCGGAAATTGTGGCCGTCCGTGAAATGCTGCGCAAATACCCGAAGGCGAAGCTCATCAGCGGCGCCGTTACCATGAAGCGCTACGCCGCTACCGATGAAGTACCCACCACCGCCCGCACCACGAACGACGGCACCCGCTGGGATGCCTATAACAGTGCCATCCAGGTAGATACTTCCCGCAACATCCAGGTATATCATAAATATGAGCTGGTGCCCGGCGTTGAACTGGTGCCCTATGTAGGCTACCTGTCGTTTATGCAAAGTGTGGCGCTGGATTTTGGTGGTATTACCGGCAGCTATGGCAGAATGCCGGGGGTGGAAATGTTTACAAATCCATCCGACAGCATCAACGTGTTCCCCGTAATATGTTATGAATCTGTGTTTAGCAACTACATGGCCACCCATATTAAACCCGGTGCTAATTTATTAGTCATTATAACCAACGACGGATGGTGGGGAAACACCGAAGGTCACCGGCAGCATTTACAGTATGCCAGGATACGCGCCATTGAAACCCGGCGCTGGATAGCCCGCTGTGCCAATACGGGTATATCGGCCGTGATTGACCCGGCAGGAAACGTTCATCAGCCGCAGCCCTATTGGAAAGAAGCTGTTTTTAAAGCAACTGTAACACCGGAGGCAGGTATTACGTTCTATGTAAAAAATGGTGATCTGGTTTCGAAAGCGGCACTAATATTTTGTATCTTGTTTGTGGTACATGCTTTTATTTCACGATTTATTCCCGGCTTAAGACATGCGGAAATCAATCAATAACGGAAACATCACCTGGCTCGACGAAGGCAAGGGTGCAGCGATAGTGCTTATACACGGTTTTTCAGAAAATGCCACGCTTTGGCACCACCAAACAACGCGACTAAAGGAGCATTACCGGATTATTATCCCTGATTTGCCCGGCACCGCATTATCACCGCTGACTACTCCGCTGACCATTGAATCTATGGCGGAGTACGTATATGCCATCCTGTTAGCAGAAGATATCAGTGAAGCAGTTGTTATCGGTCACTCGATGGGTGGCTATATTGCGCTGGCGCTGGCTGAAAAATACCCGGCGCTGCTGAAAGGACTTGGACTCTTTCATTCTACTGCAAAGGCAGACAGTGAAGAGAAAAAAGAAGGCAGGCGCAAATCCATCCGGATGATGGAACAATACGGAGCAGAAACATTTTTACGGCAAACGTTGCCCAATATGTTTAGCCCGGCTACCAAAAGTAAACACAACGAATTAATAGACGCCTATGTAAAACTAGGCATGGAATGCCAGCTTCCTGCGTTGATAGCGTATTACGAAGCAATGGCAGTGAGGCCGGACCGGACAGCAGTATTGAAAACCCTTCGCGTGCCGGTATTATTTATGATCGGGAAAGATGATAATGCAGTGCCGCTGGATAACGTGTTGCCTCAGATAACTTTACCCCCGGTTAGCAGCATACATATTTTTGAAAACGTGGGCCACATGGGTATGTGGGAAATAGCGGAAGAGAGCAATGTGATATTGGAACAGTTCATCGCATTTTGTCAACGATAATCTAAAAAACACCTGTTGTGAAAAAACTTCTTGTCATCCTGCTATGCATGGTGTGCGCCCTGGTGGCGCAGGCCAGTCATATTATAGGCGGACAGGTATACTACAAGTTTCTCGGGCCGAGTGGAAACAACCTTCAATATTCCATCACCCTGAAATTATACCGCATCTGCGGCGATGGGGAGCGGATTGCCAAAATGCCCTCTGCTGTGTATCTTTCTTCTTTTGACAGAAGTGATTACCGGGCGGTAGGCCAGTACAAAATTTCACGTACCAGCTTTGAAGTAAAAAATCTTGCAAAAATAGATCCCTGTATCGTTAACCCACCGGTGATCTGTTACCAGATAGGCACTTACACTACCACTATTTCCATTCCTGTAAACGCCTCGGGGTATACCATTGCTTTCCAGAGCTGTTGCCGCGATCCATACATGGAAAATATAGTGGCTGAACCTATTCCCGGCGGCCGTCCCGGCGACCTGGGCACCGGCGCTACCTACTATGCGGATATCCCTGGCAGCAACTCCGGCGCTACCAATAATTCCAGTCCCGTTTTTAATAAAGAAGAAGCTACCCTTGTTTGCGCAGATAAGAAATTCACCTACGATTTTTCTGCGTCAGACCCGGATGCGGATTCGCTCAGCTACGAGTTCTGCGACGCTTATAAAGGCGGCCAGACCAGTGAAGGAGATGTGCCGCCTGCAGCGGTAGCGCCTCCCTACAGTTTCGCCAGCTATGTGTCGCCATTCAGCGGCAGCAGTCCGCTGGGATCTACCGTTACCATAGATCCGCATACCGGCATTATTTCCGGTGTGGCGCCTGCAGCAGGTAAGTACGTGGTAACTGTTTGTGTAAATGAATTCCGCAGGGGCCAGAAGATTGGAACGTTGCGGAAAGATTTTCATATCAACGTTACCTCCTGCGTGAAGCTGGCCACGGCGGCCATGCCCGAAAAATATGCAGACTGCAACAGCCTAACCGTTACCTTCACCAATAACAGTACGCTCGGAAAGCCCTACCACTGGGACTTTGGAGATGGCACCACCCTTGATACCAATACTGCCAATCCTATTCAGCATACTTATGCACGGCAGGGCACTTATACCGTAAAACTTTATGTAGATAAAGCCAGCAATTGCGGCGATAGCGCCACTGCGATCGTATATGCGTACCCGGTATTCAAGCCGGCATTTACCGCCGCCGGCGCCTGTGCGAATAAAGAAACGAAATTCAACTCTGCTCCTACCCGGTCCGATGCCGGTGGTATTGCGTATTATAAATGGGATTTTGGCAACGGGGACACTTCCAACCTGGCCAATCCGCCTTACACCTATACAACACCGGGCACTTATAATGTAAAGCTGTATGCCCGTAATGTGAAAGGATGTGAGCAAACTATTACACAACCGCTGGTGATTTATGATAAGCCGCCATTTACGGCCACCAACGATACCTTGCTTTGTGCAAAAGACAGCCTGCAGATGCAGGCAGGCAGCGCACTTGCCGGAAATTATTCCTGGACGCCGGATAATTACTTTATCCTGAATCCCAACGCACCGAACGCCGTTGTATTTCCGCCGAAGTCGGCTGTTTATAAGGTAACGTTTACGGATACACAGGGTTGTACCAATTTTAAAGATGTAAAGGTAGATGTAAGAGATACCATCCGGGTGCGGACGATTTCCGATAGCACTGTATGTACCGGTGATGAGGTGCATTTACCATCCGTTACAGATGGGTTGTATACTTACCGCTGGACGGACCTGGACCGTAACCAGGTAGTGTCGCTGGTGGCTGATGCGTATGTTACCCCGGCTCCGCCCAAACAAAGCTATGAGATACAGGTAGCATTGGGAAAATGCCGTTCTGCCGATACCGTTACACTCAAAGTGGTAGATCCGCCCAGGGCTACTGCGTCTCCTGATACCACCGTTTGTTTTGGTATCCCGCTCACGCTGCGCGCTACCGGGGGCGCTTATTATAAATGGACGCCGGCGTATTATGTGGATAAATCCACATCGGCAGTTACACTGGCCCATCCACCGGACACCACCTTGTTTACAGTAACGGTAACGGATACACTGGGTTGCCCTAAACCGGTTACTGCCACTGCAATGGTAAACGTGGTGCCTAAAGTAAATGCGTTTGCCGGCAACGATACCATCATCATGCTGAACACGCCGTTCCAGCTGAATGCGACTGGAGGTGTACGATATACCTGGGCGCCGCCGGACGGATTGAATAACCGCAATATTTATAACCCGGTAACTACGTATAACCGTGATATTACATATACCGTTACCGCCTATACGCAGGAAGGTTGTTCCGGAACAGACAACATTTTTGTGCGCTTTATCAAAGGGCCGGATATTTATATACCTAATGCATTCTCACCCAACGGGGACGGTTTAAATGATCTATTCCGCCCGTTGCCGGTAGGTATTGTGCAGATGGAATTCTTCCGGGTGTTTGATCGCTGGGGTAAGCTGATGTTCTCCAGTACGGCGTATCTCAAGGGATGGGATGGAACGGTTAACGGCAATATTGCTGCAGTGGGTACCTATGTTTGGGTAGTTCAGGGGAAAGATATTAACAATAATACCGTTCAACGTAAGGGGACCGTCACACTTGTAAGATAAAGTTGGCCGAATTGAACCGTATATGCTCTTTTTGTGTTAAATTCAGAGAGCAGTATCCCCCATCATGAAGAGAGCAGTTTTACTGATATTGAGCTGCTGTTTGTTCCCTGTTTTTGCGGCTGGATATCATATCATTGGTGGCGAAATTTTTTATAAAACATTAGGAATGACTGAAGATAACTCCCGCTACCGTTATCTCATCACTCTCAAGTTATACCGCGACGCAGATTTTACCTGTGGCGACCGACAAGGTTGTATTGACAGATTTGAGAACCCGGTTACTGCTAACGTGTTTAGTTCCAATGGTTCCAAAGTTTTATCCTCCGTTTACCTCTACATTGCTTTTACCCGTCCGCTGATAGACACCCTGAAAAATCCTTGTCTTGCTCCGCAGGCGCAACACCTTGAAGTGGCTTTTTATACCGCCACCATCGAGCTGCCACCTGTTGCCGGGGGGTATTATGTTTCTTCCCAGCGCTGCTGCCGCGGCGAAAAACTGAGTAATATCTATGATTCTGAACACGAAGGATCTACCTACTACACCGTGATACCGGGAATTGAGTCGAGGCCTAATAATAACAGCGCGTACTTCGACCGGGATACGGCTATTGTTATTTGCAGTGCCATGCCGTTTAAACTGGATTATGCAGCGTATGACGAAGACGGCGACAGTTTGACTTATAACCTCTGCAGCGCCTTAACGGATGGTTCCGACGCCAACGAAAGCAACTCCACCACACCGCCACCTTATAATTCTACCGTAAGTTATATCCCTCCCTATTCGGGCAATAACCCGATGGGAGGCAGCCCGGGGATTTCCATCTCTCCCCAGGGATTGATTACCTGTACTCCGAACCTGGCAGGAAAGTATGTAGTGACAGTATGCGTAAACGAATTTGACCCGGTAACCAAACAGTTCCTGGGTACCCACAGCAAGGATATCTTACTCACCGTATTTAACTGCCAGACAAAAATTACCGCCATTTTTCCATCGGTGCTGAATAACTGTACAGAAGACCCTGCCTTACACGCTCCTATTACCAAT
Organism: Chitinophaga sp. RCC_12; assembly: GCF_041360695.1. NCBI lineage: Bacteria > Pseudomonadati > Bacteroidota > Chitinophagia > Chitinophagales > Chitinophagaceae > Chitinophaga > Chitinophaga sp. RCC_12. The sequence goes on along the minus strand of NZ_JBFUPS010000003.1, from coordinate 126,588 downwards.
TCCAGCGTAGCCGGTTATACATCTACCTATTACTGGACCTTTGGTGATGGTACCGATACCCTCACCGACACCAAAACAATGTTCTATCACCAATACCCCGACACTGGTGTATACAAAGTAAAGATGGTGGTAAACCCCGGGCTGGCCTGTACCGATAGCAGTGAAGGAGAAATATTTAACTATCCGGGGTTAACGGCGGGCTTTACCACTACCGGGCACTGCAAGGGCGATCCGGTTCAGTTCAATGATACTTCCTCCTACCGGTATGGAAGCATTACAGGCTACATCTGGGACCTGGGCTTGCTGGACAGTGTGGTTACACCTGGTACACAACGGTCTATGAGATATGTTTTTCCTAAAGGTGACGTATATACGATTTCTTTGACGTTGCTGACGGACAAGCAGTGCGTAAAAACCGTGAGTAAAAACATCAGGATATACGAAGTAAATCCCTTTGCCGGCAACGACACTATCCTGGCGAAGGGGCAGCAAATGGTGATGCAGGGCAGTGGCGGCGAGTTCTATTCCTGGTCGCCGGCAGACGGACTTGATAACCCCAACATTGCGCAACCCTTGCTGAACTATAATAAGGACATCTCCTTTGCGCTACGTGTATCTAATCAACAGGGATGTTTTGGTTTCGACTCGGTACATGTAAAATATTACACCGGGCCTGATATGTATATCCCTAATGCGTTTTCGCCCAATGGCGACGGGCTGAACGATTATTTCCGGTTTATTCCTGTGGGCATTACTACCTATACCTTCTTCCGGATCTTCAACCGGTGGGGAACGGAAATTTACTCCTCAACAAATTTTCGCACGGGCTGGGACGGCACCTTTAAAGGGATGCCGGCTCCGGTGGATACCTATATCTGGATATTACAGGGTACCGATTTTAATGGAAAAGAGATCATGAAAAAAGGAACTGTGACGTTGGTCCGCTGATCCTTAGTAAATTGCACAAAAAAATAACCACTCATGGGAATTGTTCTTATCACCGGCGCTACTGCCGGTTTTGGTCAGGCATGCGCTATTACTTACGCTGGCAAAGGTTATGATGTGATTATTACCGGTCGCCGGAAAGAAAGGCTCGAAGCATTGCAAACCCAGTTAACACAGGAATTTGGTATCAATGTGCTGGCATTGAATTTTGATGTTAGAAAAGAGGAAGAAGTAAAAGCCGTTTTAGGCACTATTCCGGAAGATTGGCGCAAAATTGATATCCTCGTGAACAACGCGGGCCTTGCTGCCGGTTTAAGCACCATCGACGAAGGTAGTACGGACGATTGGGATGCCATGATAGACACTAATGTAAAAGGACTCCTGTATGTGTCGCGCACCGTTATTCCATGGATGCGCTCCCGCACAATGGGACATATTATCAATATCGGTTCCACTGCCGCCAAGGTGGTATACGCCAAAGGCAATGTGTACTGTGCCACCAAAGCAGCGGTAGACGCTATTTCCCAGGGCATGCGTATTGATCTGCTGCCTTACCGGATAAAAGTAACCGCTATTCACCCCGGTGCGGCGGAAACAGAGTTTTCGATGGTGAGATTTAAAGGGGATGAAGATAAAGCGAAAGAAGTGTACAAGGGATTTATCCCGTTAACTGCCCAGGATGTGGCAGATGTGGTATACTACTGCACATCGCTTCCACCGCATGTTTGTATCAACGACCTGGTAATGACACCATTACAACAGGCCAACGCATATTACATAGATAAAAAATAACACATAGGTGTGATTTCATTACTTGATGATAGTCTTTATATTTGGAAACATTTATATATTTTCTGTACATACCTTACCGTTTCGCAGAAAATCAATGCCAATGCAGACTATCCTAAACTATGAAACCATATCCCTATGCTTACATTTATGACTGTGTACTTGCTGCGTCTGTACTATCCCCGGTGGAAAGAAGGCTGGCGCTTCTATTTCGGTAATTCACGGAAAGGCAATTATGGCCGTTGGGCATCGCGTAAAGATTGGGCCGGACAAAAGGGCTTTTCCCTGGGTTACAGCTGAAACAGGTTCTTGAATTTTGGGATTTAGTTATTTGATTTCCCCTTTTTGACTCCGGGGAAACAAACAGCTAAATCCCAAAATTATTTTACGGCATACTCAACAGGCTTACCACTACTTCACTCCTGTTACCTGCTCTTCTTTTATAAGCCACCAGTGTTTTATTGTCCTTTACGCCGCTGATCACCGGGAAATTAGCATAGGTGCTGTCGGCTGTAAGGTTGCCCGCCTCCATTGTTTTACCATCTGCTCCTTTATACTGAAAGCCGATTCCTGCTATTGAAATCGCCTTTCCACTTTACAGGTTCATCCCATACAATCATAATATGATCTGCGATGGTAGTCATTTGCGGATGCTTTGCCATAGGCGACTTACTCAACGATTCCTTTTGCGTATAGGTGTTACCGTTATCAACAGAGCGGCAGTAAAAGGCGCCCTGTCCACCGCCCATGGTAAACCATGCAAAGTGAAGGCCGGTGCTGTTGGCCGTAAGCGTTGGCCCGGTATGCGGGCAGCCATTTACTACCCAGTTATCTGCACTGATGCGCACGGGAGCAGAAAAGGTGCGGCCACCATCTGCAGATACCTGGTGTACCATATCACGGATAGAGTCGTTGATGATATCGCGGTAGGCCAGGTGAATGTTGCCGTTTTCTGCCACATACATTTTAGTGCGGCAGCACTGGCAAATAGTGGATGCTACCGGCATTGCATGCTGGAAACCATTACGCCCCGCAGTGGTGGCGAAGTAAAGCGTAGAGCCTTCAGCGTTAGTATCCTTGCGGTTATCCAGCCAGATAGCTGCAGCTTCCCCTCCCGGCAGTAATGCCATATCAAAGTACCGCTGGTCGTAGCCGGCGGTATCCGTTACCATCGGTACGGCGGGCTGCCAGGTTTTACCATCGTCGAACGACTGTGTATACATTACTTTGCCCGCATATTTATTCCGCGGATCATTGGCTTCCACACCAAAGAGCGCTATCACCGTACCACCGGGCTTAAACAGCAACTTGGGTAAATTTTCATCATGCGGGTATACGCCTGCAGAAGCAGGAATAGCTACCGGATCAGGAAACGTATAACCATTATCGTTAGATACTGCATAGTACATCAAACCGGTATCTGCACCGCTGTTTGTTTCCACCCAGCTGATTACCGGGCGACCATCTGCATCCTTTGTAATAAACGGACAGGAGGCATCTTTCCCTGCATGCGACACCACTGTTGCCTTACCGGGTTGTAAGGCGCCGGAGTGACACGCGGCAATTCCAATTATCATTAATATCCACACTGCTGCTTGCTTCATTTGCTTATTTTTTTCCGATGAACGTATATGCCACGCCTAGGTTGAAAGTTTGCCGCGGACCTACCCTGTAAGTTTTACCATAGGCAGATTGCTCTCCGGTAGTGGCATACAACTGGTCCCCTACATTCATACAGTTCAGCCAGCACTCAAATCCTTTATAGGCATATCCCACCCTTGCATTAAACAGGTTATAGCCATTGTATAAAGAAGTGTTGGCGGGATCCATATAATACTTACTGATATGCTGCCATTCAGCGCCGAGCCTGAAACCGTTTAACAGCGCAGGTTTCCACGTAACTTCTGTATTCGTGATCCATTTGGGCGCACCGCTCATCTGGTTGTTATTGTATACTTTACTGCCATCCGCATAAGCTTTAAAAATATGTTCTGCGTAAGTGCCGCTGGCGCGGACGAACAAGCTACGCAACGGTGTGTATTTTACGTTCCACTCTACCCCGCTGTGTGTGGTAGCGCCGGTATTCCGGTTTTCATACACCCCATCCGCATTTCTTACGCTGATAATTTCATTGGTGCCATTCATGCGGTAAATACTCAGATCGGCATAACCTTTCTGCTGAGCAAAGGCAAACCAGCCGCCGGCTTCATAGTTCTGATAAGTAGCTGATTTCAGTACCGGTACTTTTACACCTGTATACAATTCTGAAATATTGGGCGGCGCAAAACCTACACTATAATTTGCATACAAACCGCGGTTTTTACCGAGGTTGTAAGTGAGTCCCAGCTTAGGCGTAAGCGCATTAAAATTATTCCGTTCGCTGGGCGCGCCGGTATAGGCTGATGGTGTAAGGTGGTTTTCGAAATTATAATCCATGCGATCATAACGTAAAGCAGCTACCACCCTCATTGCCGGCCATGGAGAAAATTCGAATTGCGTGTATACGGCGCTGTTAAGCAATCCTACCCGGTAATCTGTGAGCAGGGAATCTGTGTTCCGGTAGCTCGTATAATAACCTGCGGCATCTTTTGTAATATCAATATAGTTGGCCACGTAGGTAGCAGGACTGTAATCGGCGCTTACTCCCGCAATGAGTGCTGCCTGTTTCCAGCCGAATTGTTTTTTGTGTTGTGCAATAATGCCATAGCTGTTAAAGCCGTCGCTGTTGATTTGTCCGCCTGCTTTGAGAGTACCTCTTATATCCCTGATGGCATAAAAGGGATTTTGCCCGATGGTATTATTACGGAAGAAGGCGGTAAAGGTAGTATGGTTGCTGTTATCCCATTCATGTTCCAGCGTACTGCGTACACGTAATGCCTTTACTTCCCGGTAGGTAAATGTTTGAAAGCTGCGGTAATCTTTTGCAAAGAAATGGGCGCTGTCGAGGCCACCGGTTTGATCTGTTTTATAGTTGATGAGTGTGGCGGCATTGGTCCATTTATTCTTTTCATTGACCTGGTAATCCACTTTCGCGGTGAGCGCCAGTTTATGAAAATCGCTGTGATCCATATAACCATTGGTTTGGTTGGCGTAATAGCCGCTCACTGCAAATCCAACTTTCTTCACGGTATTGGATACGCTGAAATCTGTTCTTTTGTATCCCCAATTGCTGCCTTCCAGTTGTATCCGGGCGGTAGGCACCAAGGTTGGCGAAGCCGTGATGAAATTAACGGCGCCGCCTACCGCTTCGCTTCCATACAAAGAAGAGGCCGGCCCGCGGATCACTTCCACTGTTTTCAATGCGGCCATATTAATTTCAATCAGCGCATTATGGTTAAAGTCGCCGATGGTTCTGATGGGAATACCATCTTCCAGGTAAAGGAACAGGCTTTTATACCCGATGGGCTGGCGGATCGCCATGGTATGCTGTTCGTTGCCCAGGTCTACCATGTATACGCCGCTCACTTTATTCAGTACTTTATCCAGCGTGGTGGCTTTGGTTTCACTCAGTGTTTGGGCAGATATAGTACTGATAGCTACTGGTGCTTCCGAGCGTTGCTGCTTATCGCGCGAAGATGATACGATGATCTCATTCAGGCTGGTAGTGCTCTGGCGCAGGTAGATCACGGGCATTCCGGCCGCTGTTTCAGCGGGTATTTGCACAGGTACATATCCCACGTAAGATATTTCTATGGAGTCTGCAGCAGCAGCTGTTAATTCATATTTCCCCTGGGCATTGGTATTACATCCGTTGCCGGCATGCAATAGTCTTACGTTCACACCTGGCAGGGCTTCTTTCGTTTGTGCATCTGCCACGCGCCCATGTATCTGCTGTGCATAACTGTTAGCAACAGCCATGCATGCAATGAGGAGTAAACAACATTGTTTCATGTATATATATCATTGACTGTTCGCCGGTGGCGAACAGGGTTAGTCAGGTAGTATAAGTTCCAAAAATCAGGCTACTACCAGCTGTGGCGGGTGGAAAACGGAAAGAATCAGTGTGTACGGGTGGGGAGCTTTATAATATGAAGTAAAAACGAGCTGATTAACGGGGGGCGTGGTGTGGAAAGATTGTAACGTTTCTACGAACATCACCTCATATTTATCTTTCCCGGTATTATTATTTTTGTCCTGTTGAGCGTCCCGGTCGAGCTCTTTTTTGAGATGGCAGCGGCCGTTACAGTGCATCTGGGGCTTATTCTTATTTTCACAAAGAACGCTGGCGATATAGGACTGGTTTACTTTAAACTGCACAAAAACCACACTCCTGCTGAAGTTTTGTAACAGCAGGCCCAGAAATATGCATATAATACCCAATCCTTTCACGCCGCAAACCTAGTAAATAATTACCATTCCCCTGCCAGGAAAAAACGGATTTATAGTTAGATAAACGGGACAGTTGCTGCCGTTATCCATCTAACTATAAATCCGTAAAATATTTTTATTACCTACTGTGATAATACAAACCGGAAGGTAATACCGCCGCTGGTGCTGGTTATCGGGTAAGCGGTAGAGATAACCGGTATGGTTTGCCGACGGTCGTAGAAGAAGCGTAAGTTCAGGCGGTTATTCACCACATAATCGATAGAAGGTGAAATGCCCACTACTTTCTGGCCGCTGGTAGGAATAGACAGGTCGGCATCCAGGCGGTTATTGGCCGTTTTATCGTCCCGGAAGCTCAGATCCAGCCGGAAGTTCATATCGTTTTGCAGTTTCTTGCCACCATTTTTACTGAATGAGAATGGCATCTGAACGCCTCGCACCCTATAGCCGGCCCCAATGATGATTTCGCTGGAGCGTACTTCTGTGAGCTGGTAATCGATAAGGCTCAAACTGAGGGAACGGCTCTTTCTGAATTCCACTCTCGCATTCAGGCTGTTCACAAAAGTCAGGTCCACACCCAGTAACGGGGAGAACGATTCTATAAGCGTGAGATTAGGTACCAGGAAATAAGGGAAATAATTTCCGGATATAGTATCCCTGAACGCCGGGAACCCGGTGAGCCGCGGATCTTCAAAATACATGGATGTATTATAGGAGTTCATGCTCAGCGTACCGGTGTAGGCATGCCTGATGGTAAAATTGGTAAGGAAGGAACGGAATGGTTCCAGCTTGGTTAAACCATTGTAGGTAATACTCCAGTTCGGTTTTGGAATATAATTACTGAATGGATTGCTCTTCACATTATCATTGCCTTGTTTCAGCAGTGATACCTTATCCGGGTCGGCGCCGGTATATGCCGCCAGGAAGGCCGGTATCAGCACGTCCTGCGCATACCTTGTATAACCGTAAGCATAAGCCGGATCTTTAGGATCGGTGGCTGGTACGCCCGGATCTTTATTGTATGGATTGGCGGCGCCCAGTCGTTTTGAAATGGCGTTGCGGTATGATTCAAAGTTGCGGAAGGTTTGTGAAATACCATCCGACGTATTGATTTTACCGAACATGGTTTTGATGGCGATGTAAGTAATTTCAAAACCGCCGGCATCATATGGACTCAGGTGCTGGAAGTCTGTTGGATCTGTGAGATTTTTGAACAGTTCCGTATGTGTTTTGGTAAACGACTTCGTCATGGTCAGATCAATACGCAGATCGTTTAGCGGTTCCAGCTGGGCCTGTAAGTCCCATCTTTGTGTAAACTGTTGTTGTGCCTGGATATTAAACATGGTATCCGGGGTAATGAGTCCTTTCTGGGCAAACCTGTCGAGCCATTTCCTGTCGGGCTGGTAACCAAATACGAAGTTCAGTCCCGGCGCCATGGTGGCCCAGTTCATACCAATAATTTTGGTACTATCGATATAACCTGGCAAACGGGTACCGGCATTTTCATTGTAGTTAAACCCGATCCGTTTCAGCATCATCAATGGTTTCAGCAGTCCTTTTACCCACGGTGAAATTTCGCTGGAAGAAGCGGTCTGGTTCTGATTGGACTGTTGATTGCCGGTGTTGTTTTTATTATTGTTATTATTATTCTGATTGTTGTTATTCTGTGGTTTCCTCGCATTTATTTCGCGCAGGAATTTCGATTTGTTATAGAGTTCCGTGAATTTGAATTCCGCCGTCAGTGTTTTCTGCTGGGAGTTTTCGATCGCGTTACCGAGGTATAAGGCCAGCTGGGAGGCGCCTGTCCACCGGTATTCCGTGCTGTAACCAAATGCGATGTTGGTCCAGCTGAGTGCGGGGAACTTCGACGTAGGTAATGTATACGTGAAGTTGGCGTTGTGCATGTAGTTGGTATTACGTCCGCCTTTGAAGAAGTTACTGCGCACCGTATCTTTTTTCGCTGAGTTATTGATACGTCCGGCGGGTTCGTCGATGCGTGCGTTATTTACTGCGTTGAATTCAAAATTGATACTACGGGTAAGATCCCATTTAACGGTGTAGTACCGGTCGAACGTAAAATATTTATTATAGGTTTCCGGGAGTTTGTATTTCACGTCGCCGCCTACATTACGTACGCGGGTAACGCCAAACTGCCTGGAAATATCTGCCCTGAAGCTCAGGATAGAGGGTACGTAGTTGACATTGAAATCCCGTATCAGGTCGAGCCAGTGCGTTTTACTTTTGATCAGTTTCTTAAACGGTTCCAGGTAATGCGGCTGACCGGCATAATTATATCCCAGGCCTCCCCTGTGTTTGGTGAGCATATCATTTTCAATCAGGGGATTGTGCCGCAGGATCTGGGAGAAGGAGTAGCTGATATCAAAATTTTCCACATCCCAGAGGTGTCGTTTTCCGCCGCCGCCCAGGTTGAGTTTCCGGACGTTGGTGAAGTTGAGACTTTTGATAGAGGTGAAGTCCTGTGCATCGCGCCGGATAGAATCTTTTTCCCGCCGGCTTCTGGCCAGGGCAATTTTATCTTTCAGTTTTATATCCAGGTCGTAAGGATCATATTCCGGGTTGCTGGCCGACTGTGAGTAACCGGCATATACGGGGATGGAGATACCTGCTTTCTTTGGCAGCAGTTTACCCAGATCCAGGTTGGCTGCGGCATCGTATTGCAGGAAGTTATCGCGGAACCGCTCATTTACACGCTGATCAATATTTCCGAAGCCGGCGGTATGCATGTTACCGGAAACAGAGATCGATCCCAGATCGGAGAGTTGCACATCCACCCTTGCCAATGCGGCGTATCCGCCTTTCTCATCGAAATCGGAGAGGCGCAGTTCATCCAGCCATACTTCCGCGCAGCGGGGCTGGCCATCATCTTTGGGGTTCTGGATACCGATCATCATGGTGCGGGCATCTCCCAGGCTGGGGTTACCGATTACCGTCATAAAGTTTCCGTACTGATCGGCTACCGGGTTAGCAGGATAAGGCAACAGCGGTGAACAGGAGTCGCACATGTTGCGTTGCTGTTTCAGGGTGCTGAGCTGCGACATGAGCAGGTCGAGGTTATTACGTTCCGGCCAGATGTCGAGCGCTGTTTTAGGGCCGTTCCAATCCGTTACTTTCAGCGGGATGCGGTATTCATAATAGTTACTTACAAAGTCGCTACCGATACGGATTACCGCCTGTACCTGTCCATCTTTCAGGGCTGTAGCGGCGCCTACCGCTTCGGCGTGAATATACATCTGCAGTTTTTTATACTGGCGCAGATCCATATTCAGTGTTTTGTACAATGCGCGGATTTCCCCATCCTGCAGGTTACATAGCTGAACAGACAACGACTGTTCATTCAGTTGCAGGGTGGTGTTATTGGTGCTGATGGTATTTTGCCGTACTACTCCCGGTGGTAATACGTATGGTATTGGTGTACGGGAAGAGTTTTCTTCAATATTAACAGCAGATGAATTAAAGGTAGTGGTATTATCCAGCGGGATAGGATCACCCGGACGCAGTTCGTACATATAACGGCGCCATTGGTTACGTACCAGTTCCAGTTTACCAAAACGCACTACGATGGAGTCGTTAAAGTTGGTAAGGAACATACGCATAAACCGGATGGATTTGAAATCCGGTATGCTGCCTATTTTAGCATTGTACTGGTTCAGCGGTACTTTGAACTGGTACCACGTTTCTGTTGTTTTCTGGTTATTGGGCAATGTCACATCTGCCTCTACTTTATCCACAATAAAGTTGGAACCTACCGCCATATTGGGTTTCAGATCTACCCTATATTGGAAATATTCCTCTGTTTCATTCATGGTATTATCCCGGTTCAGGTCTTCTGACTCAGGAATATTGGTAGCCGCGGAGGAGAATTGTGATTTCGGGTCAGACACCGGGGAATTACCTTCCGGGTTGCTGTAATTTTTATAACGCTGCAGGATGGTGAGACCATTATATACCGGATCGCGGTAATGTTTATAGTCATCATTGGCCGGATCCTGTACGGCGTGGTTATATACGGGGCTGCCGCCGAAATTTTGTCTCAGCGTATCCATGTATCCTTTAAAGAAGGCCCCTTCGTCCTGTGACTTCAAGCCGTCGTAACCCACATCCTGGTAGTTACGGATATTGGGATCGTTATCAAAGGCCTGGGTGATCTGCTGCTGGAACTTAGGTACGCGGCCCCATTTGGAAGAATCGATCTTATTCGGGTCCTGGCGGGGATCGGGCATTCCGTTTTCAAAGAACTTTTTGGAGTCTTTGAGGATATCTTCCGACACATTACCGAGGTTGAAATACAGGGAACCACCGGTGCTGTTGGGCTGTTTGATAAAGGGGTCCTGTATCCAGAATTCAATGTATTCTATATTGGCTGTTTCAAAATCACTGTTGTCAATAGCCCTCATGATACCACCCCATTTACCCTGTGGCCGTGCCAGGTGACCATTATTGTCCATGGCAATGGGGGTATTGGTAAAGTTATAAGGACCTCTTTCAGTAGGATAGTAAGCCAGATCGAGTGTGCTCAGCTGGCTTTGCCCGAAATCGGTAGACCTGTTCTTGAACACTTCTTTCTGGTATACCAGCCTTACCCGCGGGTCCGACTGATCATCTACCGAAATACCTGCCGGCAGGTTGGGGGACTTTGGTAACTGGAGGGTAGGTTCAATGATATACCAGGCCAGTTTTGCCCTGTTTTTTCCGTAATCCAGTATATTATTCAATTCTGCTTCCGGGAACATTACCCTGCCGCTGGCGTCTGTAGCGCCTTTTGGCGTAGAGGCGAGCGCCCAGCTGGTAGCAGGGAACTTCAGGTCGTAGCCACTTTTTACACCTTCGAAGTCGTCGATATAGGCGGTACCGCTTTTGCTGCCGGGTTCATTTACCAGTTTACTGTGGCCCGGGAATAAGCGGGCTACCTCACCGGTGAACAGGATATTGGAAGGGGAAGTGCTGTTATAGTTGGGCAGTTTATCCAGGAAGCGGTTAAGTCCTTTCCATTCGGAGGCGTAGTTTGCGTCCACGCCCACCATTGTATTTTTAATGGGGTCTTCGCCATAGTTCACCTTTTGGTAATAGGGTCTTTCGCTCATGCGCACCACAGTACCTCCGAGACTTAACTTATCATTTACGAGATAGTCCAGGCGGGTACCAAAATAGTTCCGGACCTGTTGCCCGAACAGGGAGTTATTTTCAAACTGCACGTTGATCGGTACGCCGGAATTGAGTACGCCTCCGTTGATAATTTTCAGACGTCCGAGGTTATAATCAATGATATAGTCCACATTTTCGCGGAGTTGCTGGCCGCCGGCGGTTACTACCACTGATCCTGGCGGGATGGTGGTGCCGGAACCAAGGTTGATTTCCGAGCTGCTGGCCGATTTATAGGAGCCCCTGATCACGTACCGGTTCAGCTGCGGGAATTGTTGGGCTATAACTTTGATGGAATCGTATAATACGTTGTAGAGATATTGTTTTTCCAGGCTGGCGTCGCCGTTAAATGCTTTTTTCAATCCGTCGGCAAAGGGTTCCAGTACGGGGAACATGATTTTACCCGACAGGGAATTGATCGTATAGCCTTCCACGTAGTCGAACACGCCATCCGGCTGTGGATCCAGCTGGTTATTGAGGCGGTCGAGGTTCAGGATGGTGATGATGGGTGCGCCGGCGTAGTCGCCTTTGGCATCGGGGATATACCGCTTATCGCTGGGAGGCCTTCCTTCGGCGCCTGGATCCTTATAATATACGTCCATGCGGAAGTCTTCCTTATTTACCTGGAAGGCGCCGGTGGCGTAAATATTTTTCATCATCAGGTCCCATACCGGGAGGGTAGGACGGGCGGAAGTGGCTTTAAGCAATTTGAGGAACAGCACCGGCTGGTTGGCGCTGTTGTTCTGGTCCGGGGGTACATCCTGGGAGAACTCACCTACCTGGTACACCCTTCCGTTGTAGGTATACTGATAGGCTACGGCCAGTACTTCATCCGGTTGCAGTTGTTGGTTAATGGAGATAAAGCCCAGTTGCCTGTTGTAGGTGTATTCGGTAGAATCGAGTTTACGGGCGAATGTTTTTTCGAACTCTGACACCGGCTGCAGGCCGATATTGAGCAGGCGGCTCACCACTGTTCCGGTATTCCGGCTGCCCGGATCGCTGATCAGTTTTGAATAGAGGTCGTTGGTTCCTCTATCCGGCAGCTTGGAGCTGGTGAGTACGGTGATATCATCCTTATTATAAGGTTCCTGTTCCGCCAGGTCCATCAAACCAACGATGTCGCGGGTTTGGGTAGTGGCGCCGGTTTTATTGGTGACCCATACTTCCAGCCTGGTGATATTGACCAGTGACTTGATCACCGGCAGGTTAGACATGGCGCTGTTGAAGTTATTGCGGAAGTATTGTGCCAGCAGGAAGTGGCGGTTATCTTCGTATTCATCGGCTCTCAGGTTATAGTCCTGTACCTGGGTACCGCCTTTGAGCATGAGGTTTTGTTTCTGCGACTTCTGATTGGAGAGTACACTGGTAACGGTTAAGCGGCCGAACTGCAACTGTGTTTTCACCCCGAAAAGCGACTGGATACCGGATATGAGGGTACTGCGCAGGGGAAAGCTGACATTACCGGCTTCAATTTTCTTGATAATTTCATCGTTATAGCCGGTGTACTCCAGTTTTACCTGGTTTTCAAAATCGAACTGTGACTGGGTATTATAGTTGGTGATGAGTTTCAGTTTATCCCCGATTTTGCCAACTACGTTCATGTTGATGCCCATATCAAAATTAAACCCGCCGTTTTTCCTGGCTTGTTCCACCAGCACGGGGTTTTTGATATTCTGGCCCTGGTATCCGAAAGTGAGGTCCAGGCTACCTTGCGGGCGGATATCCACTTTGCTGCCTCCGAAGATACGGTCAAACAGGTTGTTGCCATTGTACAGGGTGGGACCATTGGCGCGTTGGTTCAGGTTACCGAGTGCGCTGGCTCTTTTCTGCCAGTAGTCCTGTTCACTTTGTTTGGATTGCAGTTTATAGAACTCGTCGAAGTTCATATAGGTAGGGTTACGGTAATACTGGTTACCTATTTTTTCGGTAACGGTGTATTGTTTGGTAACCGGATCATATTCTACTGACTTGTTGATATTGGAAGGGTCCTTGAGATCAATAGCATTCCCTGACCCCTGATCCGTTATTTTGGGGCCGCGTCTGTCTTGAAGGGGGTATTTCAAGGTATCTTTTTTCCCGGTAGTATCGATTTTGGTTTGAGGAGTAATGGTGGTATCCGGTTTCCATCTACTTCTCGATAATTTCAGATTCCCAGAACGATCCCTAGCGGCAGTATCAACAATGATAAAAGATACAATTGCTGTCACTACAAATGCACCATAGTATGTCTTTCTTGCCAAGAAAAATAGGTTTTATAGAGGATTTTATTTACTTCTTATAACGTTTTCAGAGCCTTCTTTATCAGTTCTTCCAAATTTTGCAATAGCGGCTCGGTTTTCATGACCTTCTGGATAGATGATTCTGCCATACCCCGGGCTATCCCCAGAGTTATCAGAGCATTTAACGCATCTTCGTGGATTGTATTGTTCACGTTTGCAGATAAATGTATACCGGTATCCTTATGCTTCGTCAATTTGTCTTTGAGTTCCAGGATGATTCTTTTGGCTGTTTTCGCACCGATCCCTTTCACGCTTTCTAGCATTTTTTCATTTTCCATCATGATAGCGCGTTGTACATCTTCCGGTTGTAAGGACGACAACATCATGCGCGCGGTACTCGCACCTACCCCTGAAACACTGATCAGCAGCAGAAAAAGGCTTCTTTCTGCTTCTTCAAAAAAACCATATAACGTGTGTGCATCTTCTTTAATCTGGAGGAAGGTCAACAGTTTGCAACTTTCCATATTCTGTATACGGGAATATGTATTCAGGCTAATCTGTACTTCATAACCGATTCCATTCACATCCATATGAACAAGAGCAGGTGATTTATATGCTAATTTACCATTCAGATAAGCAATCATACGAGGTAAAGGTTCAGTAAATTAATTAAACTTTTGGAAAATGGTTAATAATGTATCCGGGAAAACCGGGGCAAAGATGCTAACTTTTAACGGATTGACAATCCCTAATATTTGTCATATGCGACTTTTTTAGGAAATATACGTTTATATCGTATTTTTACGCCTCGTTTTAAACACATATTTAGTTTATATGAATAAAATAACGGCCGCTATTACAGCGGTGGGTGGGTATGTTCCCGATTACGTGCTAACCAACCAGGAATTAGAAAAATTAGTAGATACAACGAACGACTGGATATTAACCCGGACGGGCATTTCGGAGAGAAGGATATTGAAGGGAGAAGGGAAAGGTACTTCTGATTTGTGTGTTCCGGTAGCATTGGAAATCTGCAAAAAGAGAGGAATTTCCCCCGAAGAAATCGATCTGTTGATTGTGGCCACCGTAACCCCTGATATGACTTTTCCCGCTACTGCCAACGTGGTAACCGACAAAATTGGCGCTAAAAACGCTTTTGGCTTTGATATCAGCGCTGCCTGTTCCGGCTTTTTATATGCCCTGGAAACCGGCGCCCGGTTCATTGAAAGTGGCCGTTACGCCAAAGTAATGGTCATCGGGGCCGACAAAATGAGTTCTATCATTGATTATACCGACAGAACCACCTGTATCATCTTTGGCGATGGCGCCGGTGGCGTATTGCTGGAAGCCAATACAGAAGGTTTCGGGTTAATTGACAGCATCCTGAAAAGTGATGGTCACGGCCGTGAATACCTCCACATGAAGGCCGGCGGCTCTGTAAAACCTGCCACCATTGAAACCGTAAACAACCGCGAACACTACGTATACCAGGAAGGTAAAATGGTGTTTAAATACGCCGTTTCCAACATGGCGGAAGCCGCGAAGGATGTAATGGAACGCAATAACCTTACCTCAAACGATATTTCATGGCTGGTACCCCACCAGGCGAACAAACGTATCATTGCGGCTACTTCCCAATACATCAATGTACCGGATGAGAAAGTAATGATGAATATTCATCGCTATGGTAACACTACCGCGGGCACTATTCCTTTATGCCTGTGGGATTACGAAAAGCAGCTTAAAAAAGGCGACAACGTAATGATGGCTGCCTTTGGCGGCGGATTCACCTGGGGCGCCAACTACATCAAGTGGGCGTACGACGGCGATCAATACGGCAAATAACCTTACTCCCGATATTACAACGGATAACAGTGACGGATCACCCGCAGCTGTTATCCGTTTGTGTTTTTTACGCCTTCCAGCACGGCCGTAAACACCAGGTACCGTCCTTCACTGGCGGTAGCCAATACAGTCCCTTTCATCTTTTCCATAAAATCCCGGGTAATAGCGTAGCTAAGGGCATACATATCGTACTGCCAGCAGGCCAGTTGCTGCAAGATCTCTTCTGTAGCAGGGCCGGCATCGGCAATGATGCGGATATATACTGCCCCTTCGTTGTTCCAGGCCGACAAGATCAGCAGGCTGCCCGGCTGTGCATACTGTATGGAAAGCCGCAGCAGGTGCAGCTGTGCTATACGGAGCATTTCCGGATCCGCCATTACCACCGCCCCTTCCGGCAGCAGGTTAACTACCACCAGTATTTTTTCCTTTACAGCAGCCGCTGTTTGTTTTAATACCTGCCGGAAGATATCACTCAGCTGGCAATGTGTTCCCTGATAAGCAAACCCCGACAACTGCATGCGGATCCACATTAAAATGTTGTCAAATACACAGAGTGTGTTACCGGATACCGACGCAATTTCCCTGATCAAAGCAGCCATGGCGGGCTGGCCGGCCTCCTGATTCCGCAGCTTCATGGCCACCTCCGAAATATAATACAGCGGTGCGCGGAAGTCGTTGGCGATGATGGTAATCAGCTTGTTCTTAAACTCATCATTTGCCCGCAGGGCCACATTTTTAAGCGATACCTGTGTATAACTGTCTGAAATGGCATCTTCCTGTTCCTGCCAGGTGATGTATTGCCGGTATCTGCTGTAAAGCAGGATAAACAGCAGGATCACAATAATAAACAGGCCCGCTATTACAAACTGGCTATGCTTTTTCCGCAACTGCACCTGTTCCAGCTCCAGTTGTTGCTGCCTATTGCTGCGCGACAGCTGTTGCAGGGATTGTTCTTTTAAGAAGAAGGCCATGTAATTAATAGGATCCTTTCCCTGCTGGTAGCGGTGTTGCGCGGCCAGCCGCATGATTTCCCGGCTGTAATAACCGGTTTTCACAACGTTGTTATGCCGTTGGTAGTAGTCGTACAACCCCGCCAGCACCGGCAGGTTCAGCTCAATGCATCCTGCTTTTTTTGCCAGCTCATAAGACAGCTCCCGGTAACGGGTAGAATCTGTATGGTAGCCGAGCCGGTGATAGTCTTCCAACCGGTTATAAATATCCATGGCCACATAGGGCAGTCCCCTGTTCAATGCAGCAGCAGCCAGGTTGTTGATCCTGGCCTCTGCCTCTTTTCCACGTCCCTGTATTACCAGCGTATCTGCTGCGTAAGCGTCGATGTACAACGGCAACCGGCTTTGCGGATACTTCTTACTGATACGCGCAGCTGTTTGTAATGCCCATTGTACGGAGTCCTTACGGGTACTATCCCTGTAAAAACGCATCGCGTAATTTACCAATAGTATACTGTAGATAGAATCCTGCGATGCGGGGAGCCTGGCAGCCATATGAAAGGCTTCATAGAAATAGTTATTGGCATCTGCCGGCCGGCCCATATTCCGGTAATAGAGATACAGGTTGCTCAGTGTTTTAGCGATGCGGGCACTGTCTGATGACGCTTTATGCAGCCGCAGTGCTTCGTAGCCATAAATGCCGGCTACATTAAAATCTGTTCTCAGGGCGTAGCAGAAACTCATTACATCGCAGGCGTCTGCCAGGCCTTGTTTATACTGCCATCGTCCGGCCATTTCATATTCCCTGATGGCATAGATAAAGCTGCTGTCGAGGTTAATCATCATGTACAGCGCCCCGAGTTTCCCCAGGGTGTTGATATAAGCGATGCTATCCTGCTGAACAGACAACTCATGCAGCAATTCCGGCAGCTGCGGACTTTGGGGAACAGCACGCTGTGCAGTGCACAACAATGCGAGCGCCAGCAACGTGGCGGATACCCTGCGTTGGTAATATGAGTTGTTTATGCTGCGCGTCATGCTGTTTCCGGTGATTCCGGCAGCTGATAGTAAAAGGTGCTGCCTTCCTCATAATTGTTTTCCGCCTTTATTTTTCCGTTCATTTTATCTATAAAATCCTTGCAGATGATGAGTGCCAGCCCGGCGCCTTTCCCTGCACGTTCGGGCTCGCTGGTGTGGCTGTTCCAGTTAAAGAGATGCGGCAGTACAGCGGCATCGATGCCGGAGCCTTCATCAGCAAAAGAAACCGTAAGCCAGTTATTTTTACGTATAGCCTTAATTGTTATTACGCCATAGTCGGGCGAAAATTTAACTGCATTATGCAAAAAATTCCGGTGGATGAACTGCAACATTTCATAGTCTGCCTGAACGGTGGTACCTGCGGGAATGTCGATCGATAACCGGATGTCTTTCGCCGCAAGTAAATGTTGCAGGGCATTCGCCGTGGCACTGATCATTTCTTCCAGCAGGAATATTTTCGGATGGTACACGAAGCCGGACAATTGGGTACGGATCCATCGTAATATTTCTTCAAAAATAACCAGGGTATCCGAGGCCGTATGTTCCACCTGCACAATCATGCTGGCAGCATCTGTTACGGTGAGCGCTTTTTCATCTATAAACCCTGTGATATTAACGATGTTATACAGGGGTGTTCTGAAATCATGCGCGATCATGGAAATCAGTTTATTCTTAAAGTCGTCGTTATCCTGGAGCGCTTTATTGCCCAGGCGGATCTCTTCCTGCAACGTGGCCATACTGGCGGCATTTTTCCGGGAGAGGCGGTGGGCGCGCACATAGTATGTGAGGAGGACGACGAGCAGGATGGCAATACCCGCAATAATCAGCAGTTGATAATACCAGAAGTGATTTGCGGCTTTATTAAAGCTAAGTTGCTCCCGTTGTGAGTGGTGTTGCAGCCGGAGGGAATCCAGCCATTCATCGCCAAAGGCGTAGGAAAGATAATCTGCTTCGCCGGCCTGCATGTCTTCCTGTTGCTGCTGCATTACGCCGAGGGCGAGGCGGCTGTAACCGTTGGCCTGGGGAGTGTCTCCCGATTGCAGGCAGGTGTTATACAGCCCGGTGATCACGGGAAGCATTAACCCGGTGTATCCGCCTGCTACTGCATAGTCCACCGATTTGCGCTGATATAGCAACGAATCTGCCTTTCTTTGCCAGATACAATAGCCTGTTAGCTGCATGCAGGCGTACATGGCGATGTAATTAAAACCTGCACTGCCGGCCGCGGCCATTGTCTCTTTCAGGGTTTCTTCTGCTTTCCGGGTTTCGCCCGCACGCAGTTGTTCGTGCGCTGCAAATAAGCGGGTGTATAAAATACCCGGGGCGTCGTTATACCTGTGTGTGAGGTTGATGGCCTGTTTCAGTGCTTTTTGTGCAACGGGTAAAGCGGTGGAATCCGATTCATTAATAAGGTAGTAACTAACCAGTACCCATGCCCGCAGGGAGTCTAACCCTGCATCCCAGGCAACTTTCAGTGCCTTGTTGATATAGTGCTGCGCTTCCACATGTTTTTGCTGGTATTGATAAAAGGTGCCAATATTCATCAGTGACACGGTAACCCCTGCGGAGTCGCCGGCAGCGCGGCAGGCAGCCAGTGCATTGTCATAAAAGAGAAAGGAAAGATACCGGTGGGGTCTCAGGGCATAGTACCGGCCCATGCCCCGTAATGCGTCGCGTTGTCCTTTGCTGTAATGGATACGCTCCGACAGTTCGTTGGCGCGCCTGGCATCTGCCCCGCTGCTGTCCAGCTGGCGCGGCAGATACAACGATGATATCCTGTTTAACGCATCTGCATAGTCCGCACTGTCCGTTAACCGTGGTAACGCATGCTTAATTGCTACAATATCATTGTGCTGGGCGCACAATGTCCGCGAAATAAAAAGCAGGGCACACAGGCCCATACGGCGTAAACATGACATAAAAGGGAATCAGCGGCCTGTAAAATAATTTTATTTACAGTCCCTGCTTCCATCCATTTTGTTCATTTTACCCCCTAGATTTCAAATACCAATCCCTTACGTTTCAGGGCTTCATATTTTTCAGGATCGAAGCGATACAGGTGTGCGCCTTTTTTGGAGGAGGTTTTGTCTTTTTCCTCCAGTTTTTCCATCACATCCAGCGACAGGATCTTCTTCCGGAAGTTACGTTTATCGAGGGTTTTCTGGTAGATCTCTTCGTAGAGACTTCTCAGTTGCGAGAGGGTAAATTTCTCCGGCAGCAGTTCAAATCCAATGGGGTGGAACTGTGCATTGTTGCGGAGTGCGGCCAGTGCGTCTTCAATCATTTTTGTATGATCAAAGATCAGTTCCGGTATTTCGTGGAGTTCCAGCCAGTGCGCACCATGTTCACGGGCCAGCGGTTTATCGTGGTTTTTAATACGTATCAGGGCATAATAGGCAACAGATATTACCCTGGCGCCGGTATCACGGCCTACATTACCGTAGCAATGCAATTGGTTCATGTAAATATCATTCAACCCGGTGGTATGTTCCAGCACGCGGGCGGCCGCTTCATCGGTACTTTCATCTTCCTGCACAAAGCCGCCTACCAGTGACCATTCACCAGCCATAGGGGCAACTTTACGTTGCATAATCAATAATTTCAGGCGGCCCTCATCAAAACCGAAGATGATACAATCTACTGCCACCAGGTGTTTCGGGGCTTTAGCATAAAAAGAAGCAGCATTCATATAGGAATTTTAAAAGGCGGAAAATCTATCAAAAATAACAAAACCAACCTATTTTTTCGGCTTAAAACGACTGTATTCCATAGCCGGTATCTTACTTATCCCCAACAACGCTAACATATATACGAGTTGACCACGGTAAAAGGTACTACTGTTGCACACCTGCATGATCACATCCTGCACCGCTATTTTATAGTGCTCACTCTTTTTGAGGGTGTAGGCAACGGTGTGGTTCAGCCTTACCTCGCTGGCCTTTTGTACCCATTCTTCCAGTTGTGCCGACTGTGTAAGCCAGGCAGCGCAGGCTGCCGCAAAGCTCCCGCTGAAGCCCGCCGTAGGATCGGTTGTTTTCTCCGTGAGCTGTAAGCGTTGATACCAGAGGCTTTCCGTATGCCACAGGTGATAAACGGCCGCGCGCAATGTAGACAAACCTCCTCCCAGCTCCCGGTCCAGCTGTTCATCTGTTAGTTTAAGTAACCCCTTTGCCAGCTGCTGGTTTGCCCAGCAATTGTAAGCAGTATAATGCGCAAGCATATTTTTCATGTAAGAAGAGATTAATGCCGTTTCCATCCCAAACAACCTACAAATTACAATATTGTTTGTCATTTTAACCCACCGATATTTAGTTGCCGGTACGTGGGCATCCGTGTACGGGAATGCATGGCGGCGACAGACTTCGCAATTTTGATTAATTTGCAGCCTGCGGCCGGAGGCTGTTCCTGCAAACGGGTGTGTATAAACAAACGGCCAGGGTACCTGATTAATATAACAGATATGGAAGATATAACGTTAAGGGTTGCACGAAGAGAAGACAGTGCCAGGTTGATGGAACTGATCCGGGAACTGGCGGCGTATGAAAAAGCATCAGAAGAAGTAACGGTGAGCCAGGAACATTTTGAGGAAGCCGGATTTGGCCCCAACCCGGTGTGGAAGGCATTTGTAGCCTCCACTGCAGTTAACGGGCAGGAAGTGATCCACGGGTTTGCGCTGTATTATACCCGCTACTCTACCTGGAAAGGTTGCCGGATGTACCTGGAAGATATTATTGTTACAGAGAACTGGCGGGGCCGGGGCATCGGCAAGCTGCTGTTTGATCAGCTGATCATTGAAGCAAAGGAAAAGCAGTTCAGCGGCATCGTATTCCAGGTGTTGGAATGGAACACGCCTGCCATTAATTTCTACCAAAAATATACGGATAAATTTGATCCTGAATGGATTAATGTCAGCATAGAACTGCAATAATTTTCCGCTCATACAATTCCGGAACGGTATGTCGTTAATCCTCGTTAATATTGATGACATACCATTCCACTATGATTTTTATCCATGACTTCCGGACACTTTACAACGTACCCACACCCGACCTCTGCGACACTTTCAACGCGGCTTTCAGCGATTATATAGTACCGCTGCATCTCACTCCCTCTATACTGGAACAAAAGATGCAGGGCGAAAACCTGCTACGGGATTATTCTATCGGCGCCTTTGCCGGGAATTCACTTGGCGGCTTCATTTTACATGCTGTGGACGACAAAGCGCATCCAACCGTATTATACAACGGCGGCACCGGCATTATTCCCCAATACCGCGGCCAGCACCTCGTGCAGAAAATGTATGACCAGTTTATTCCTGCATACCAGCTGCAGGGTATCCGTAAAATAATACTGGAAGTAATCAGCACCAACCTTCCTGCCATCAAAGCATATACGAATACGGGGTTTCATAAAACCCGCACCATTCATTCTTTCAAAGGCAATATAAAAACGCATAAAAATCCGGCGGGCATCTCCATAAAAGAAAATACAACACCCGACTGGCCCCTGCTGGCTACGTTTATGGATATGATGCCCACCTGGTCCAACAGCGTGAGCAGCATACAGCGGGAAGCGCCTTTTACAGTGACCTGGGAAGCTACTGTGGACGGGCAAACGGCAGGCTTTATCAGTGTTCACAAAGATACCCGCAGAATCAGGAATATAGCGGTACACCCGGAGTTCCGCAGAAAAGGAGTAGGCAGCGCCTTATTGCAATACGCGGCCGATCAGTTTATGGGCGCGGCAGTGAGCATTATTAATATCGATGAACATTTTCCGGAGATCGACAAATTCCTGCAACAGGCGGGGTTGATGCATTACCTGTCGCAGTACGAGATGGAGATTGTATTATAGCGGATTTTGTCTTTCCCGCTGATTACGCTGATTTTATTGATTACTTTGATTTTACTTTTTGGATTTTTTAGAGGATTTTAAATGATTATGGGAGATATCAGCGAAAATATCCGCTTATATCTCCCATAATCATTTAAAATCAAAAAGTGATCAAATCAGCGTAATCAGTGTAATAAGTTTAATCCTGAGGAAGACAAAATCCGCTGCATTAATTAATCCCGTTTACCACCGTTTCCTTGTTGATTTTCTGGATCAGTCCCTGTAGTACTTTACCGGGGCCTACTTCGGTGAATTCTTTACCGCCGTCGGCCACCATAGCCTGAACGGATTGTGTCCATCTCACAGCGCCGGTTAACTGATCGATCAGGTTTTGTTTGATCTGTGCAGGTGCTGTTACGGCTACGGCTACCACGTTCTGGTATACCGGGCAGGAAGGATTATTGAAGGTGGTGGTGTTGATGGCTGCCTGTAACTCTTCTTTGGCAGAAGCCATTAAAGGAGAGTGGAACGCGCCACCTACCGGCAGGATCAGCGCTCTTTTGGCGCCGGCGGCCTTCATTCTTTCACAGGCAATTTCCACGCCTTTGAGGGTACCGGAAATTACCAGCTGGCCGGGACAATTATAATTGGCAGGTACTACTATTTCGCCCGTTTCGGCGGTAACAGCAGCACATATTTCTTCTACTTTAGCATCATCCAGGGCCAGTACTGCGGCCATGGTGGAGGGCTGCAGCTCACAGGCTTTCTGCATGGCATTGGCGCGGATAGCCACCAGTTTCAGGGCAGCTTCAAAGGACAATACGCCATTGGCTACGAGGGCGGAAAATTCCCCGAGGGAGTGACCTGCCACCATTTCGGGCCGGGAATGTTCCGTGCAGAGGAAGGCGATCACTGCATGCAGAAATACGGCTGGCTGTGTAACGTTGGTTTGTTTCAGGTCTTCCTCTGTACCATTGAACATGATATCAGAAATACGGAAGCCTAAAATGTCGTTTGCCTGTTCAAAAAGTTCTTTTGCTTTTGTGTTGGTGTCGTACAGATTTTTGCCCATACCCGGAAACTGGGAACCTTGTCCGGGAAATACGTAAGCATGCTTCATGTGGATATAAATTAATATTTTTTCAAATATAAATAAGAATTACGGATTTACAGGTAGCTGATAAATATAAATTACTATTATCATCTACCCATAAATCCGTAATCCGTAATATAAATTATTTTATTTGCTGATCAGTTTCATGAATTCGGCCCTGGTGGTACCATGTTCGAACTGGCCACTGAAAGCAGACGTGGTGGTAAGGGAATTTTGTTTTTGTACGCCGCGCATCATCATACAAAGGTGTTGCGCTTCAATTACCACTGCAACGCCCTGCGGCTGCAGGGTTTCCTGGATAGCATCCAGGATCTGGTGTGTTAAACGTTCCTGTACCTGTAAGCGGCGGGCATATACATCCACCACCCTGGCTATTTTGCTCAGGCCGGTGATATACCCGTTGGGGATATAGGCTACGTGGGCCTTTCCGAAGAAGGGCAGCATGTGATGTTCACACATAGAGTATAACTCGATGTCTTTTACAATCACCATTTCACTATATGCTTCGGTAAACTTCGCTCCTTCCAGTATTTCGCGCGCGTCCTGCTGATATCCCTGTGTGATGAACTGCATGGCTTTAGCCATCCGTTCAGGTGTTTTCAACAGTCCTTCCCTTTCAGGATCTTCCCCCAGCAGGTGCAGGCATTCTTTATAGTTTTCAACAAGACCGGACGTGATCTTTTCATCGTAACTCTCGTTCTTATTATACGCCATTCTTATATGATTTAACAAATGTCAAAGGCCGGTAATATACAGGCATTACTTGCCACCATAGTACTCTACGTAGATGCGCGGGGTTTCATACAGTTTGATACAATGCAGCTGCACTTCTGCAGGCAGGTGTTTGGCCAGCTGATCCCAGATAGCGATCGATAAATTTTCAGCGGAAGTGAATTTATCTTTCATAAAATCGACATCCATATTCAGGTTCCGGTGATCGATCTTTTCTATCACCGCATCCCGGATAATTACCCCTAAAGTCTTGGCATTAAATACAAAACCCGTTTCCGGATCAGGATTACCTTTTATAGTGACGTGCAGTTCGTAATTATGACCATGCCAGTTCTCGTTGGCGCATTTACCGAAAACCTCTTCGTTCTTTTCTTTGCTCCAGCCCGGGTTAGATAACTTATGCGCAGCATTGAAGTTCTCTACTCGCGTTAAATAAATCATTATTGCAAAAAATTTTTGCAAAAATACCACTATTAAGTGAGTAGAGCCAATTTATCCTAATTCCTGTCAATTGTTTTACATGGGGAGCAATCATTTTTGCTGTATTTTTACGGGATGAAAATATTGGTGACCGCGGCTACCACGCTGGAAATACAGCCTTTTTTACAGTACATCGACCAGCACATTCCGGCCCTTAAAGCCGCGAACTGCAATATAGACATACTGATTGCGGGTATTGGCATGATGCACACCGCTTTCAGCCTCGGGAGGCACCTGGTGGTAAACCGGCCCGATATAGCCATACAGGCGGGTATTGGCGGTAGTTTCCGCCACAGCTGGGAGCTGGGACAGGTGGTACTCATTAAACGCGAATACCTGGCCGACCTGGGCGCGGAAGACAATGATCAGTTTAAAGATTTATTTGATATACAGCTATGGCAGCCATCACAGCCGCCCTTCACCGGTAGCAGCCTGGTGAACACCTTTGCCGGATTGCCCGAAGTACCTCCCCTGCCCACTGCTACCGGGGTGAGCGTAAACCTGGTAAGCGGCAGCGAATCTACCATAACAAAGCTGGTGGCCAAATACGACCCCGACATAGAAAGCATGGAGGGCGCCGCCTTTCACTATGCCTGCCTGTTGGAAGAAATACCGTTTTTTCAGCTGCGAAGTATCTCTAACTATGTGGAAATCAGGGATAAAAGCAAATGGAAGATTCCCCTGGCAATAAAAACACTCAACGACGAACTGATAAAAACCGTGGAAACACTGGCCGGCATTTAACGACAGACTATAAAATTTTGATAGCTATGCATTTATCTTTAGGTTTTTCACCTTGCCCGAATGATACTTTCATTTTTGACGCACTGGTAAACAACAAAATAGACACCAGGGAATTTACCTTCGATACCCACCTGGAAGATGTGGAAACACTGAACAACTGGGCACTACAAGGCAAACTGGCCATTACAAAGCTGAGTTTTGCCGTATACCTCAAGGTAAAAGATCAATACGAACTGCTCAACAGCGGCAGTGCACTGGGACGTGGCTGCGGCCCCTTGCTCATTGCAAAGAAGGATATTCCCCGCGAAGAGATAAAAAATCTGACCATCGCCATTCCCGGAGAAAACACGACTGCCAACCTGCTGTTCTCCATCGCTTTCCCCGAAGCCACCAATAAAAAGGTAATGCTGTTTTCAGAAATTGAAAACGCAGTGCTGAACGGTGATGTGGACGCCGGCGTGATCATCCACGAAAACCGCTTCACTTACCAGCTCAAAGGCCTCGTAAAGCTGATGGACATGGGCGAGTACTGGGAACAAACCACCGGTAATCCTATCCCGCTGGGAGGCATCTTTATCCGTAAAGATGTGCCTGAAGCGACCCGTGCGCAACTGGATGCGCTGATCCATAAAAGCCTGCAAAACAGCTATACTACTTACCCTCAGCTGTCTGACTATGTGAAATCACACGCGCAGGAAATGGATGAATCCGTGATGCGCCAGCATATTGATCTGTATGTGAATGATTTCAGCTTAGACCTGGGCGAAGAAGGCAAAGCCGCCGTAGTAGCGCTGATGGAAGCAGCGGAAAAAATCCGCCCGTAAAGCAGCCGATTTTTTCGTTCTTTTGTTGCGGTATGATCGAGAATAAGGATACAGACCTGTGGAACAGGTTCCGGCAAGGAGAGGAACAGGCGCTATATACCTTGTATGAAAAGTATTATCACCTGCTCCTTTTCCTGGGCCTTAAAATATGCGCAAGAAGCGAACCGGTAAAGGATTGTATCCAACAGGTGTTTCTTTATTTCTGGGAGAAGAAAGAAGGACTGGATACCGTCACCAATGTACGCAGCTACATTATTACCTCCTTTAAACGCAAACTGTTATTACATCTTCAGCAGGAAAAAAAAGACAATGGTCTGTTGTCGCTATGGATGGATACAGAAACCGGCAGCGACATTCCTTCTGCTGAACAATTGCTGATGCAGCAACAACAAAACAAAGAAGCCATCGGACGTATACAGGAAGCCATATCTTTACTGAGTCCGAGACAGAAAGAACTAATTAACCTCCGCTTTTACGAAAACCGGAGCTACGACGAAATAACAGACATCACGGGCCTTACGCACCGCACTGTTTACAATCACTTGTACGAAGCACTGAAATCGCTCAAACAATCACTGGAACAGGATCTTAGATCCGGCAACCTGCATTTGAGAACTTTACTGCTGTTACTTCCCTTATAATTTCCCTGTTAGATTATTTTCAATAAAGCCTCTTTAAGATAAAATTTATCAAAATTTGAAAATTTACCGGTCCATACCCGGTAAAAGAGCAATGATTGTCGCTCTACTTTAAAAATAGATGGGGAATGCTGCCAAAGGACCTGACTGAATTAGACCTGCTGCTTGACGACACCTTCCTGCAATATATCCGGCGAAACAACGACACGGCTATTGCTAAATGGGAAAGCTATATCCTGCGGCATCCTGAAATAACAGGTAAGGTGGCAGCGGCAGTGGCGTTATATTATAACATCAATACGGTTGAGGCCGAAAAAGACAGGAAGGTACAGCTAAACAGGCTGCAACAGGCGATTAAACCCACTCATCCTGGCCGCATCCGGCGGATCAACTGGCGGCAGGTGGCCTGGCGCGCAGCAGCGGTACTCCTGCTGGTGGGAGGCGCTACCCTCCTATGGCCCCGGCTAAAGCCACGGAAGCCCGCAACGGTACCCAACACCTTCCTGGTGTATTCCAGCGAATGGGGACAACGGAAATTACTCACCTTACCGGATGGCTCTTCGGTAATTCTCAACGCTAATACAACCGTTAGGATTCCTTCTGATTACAGCAACCGGCACCGGCATGTAGAACTGGTAAAGGGCGCCGCTCTGTTTGATGTAAAAACAAATTCCGATGATCCGTTTATGGTAACCAGCAAACAGATACAAACCACTGTACTGGGGACTTCCTTCTTAATAAAATCTTATCCGTATGAGCCACAGTCGACCGTTTCCCTGCTCAGCGGAAAAGTAAAGGTAAGTGAGCAATCAGGTAAGGCAGATCCGCTCACTCTGGCGCCGGGAGAGCAGGCGCAGTGGATTGAATCTACCCGGAAAATGAGCAGGTCAACATTTGATACGATTGCATTACGCACCTGGAAATCAGGAAAATTAGTGTTCAACAATGCCAGCGCTTTTGAAGTTATACGTGAACTGGAAAATTGGTATGGAATACCATTCGAGGTAACCGGAAATTCATTATATGCCAAACGGTTCTCCGGCGCCTTCGACAACGATAAATTAGAAAAAGTTTTGAACATCTTTTGTTTTACAGCCGGATGTAGTTTTCAAATACAACCGGACAAAGTGCTGATTCAATTTTAATAACAAAGCGTTTCCACCAAAATCGCTAAACCGGGATCACATGCAGGCTGCCGGCGCCTGTGGTGACCATATCAACCATCATTAAAAAATCTGATGCATGACTTTTAATTATGCGCGCCTGCGTGCGCCGTTAAGCACTGCAGTAAAATGGCAGTTCCCTCTTTTGGTGTTGTTAATGCTGATGACCTGTATGCTATCATACGCGCAGCAAAGAAAATCAATAGCGCTCCGGGATGTGGCAATTTCTACCGCCTTCAAAAAAATTGAAAGCACCTACCAGGTAAAGTTCTTTTATGACGCCGCCACCTTACCCATCCGGCACGTTACCCTGGCCTTAAAAACCAGGAGCATCCGCGAAGTGCTGGCAGAGCTGGAAGATGCTTCCGGCCTTCAATTCCGGGTAAGCGGTAACATGATCGGCGTGGTAAAGCCTTACAACCCAACCGGCGTTACAAAGGCGCTACCTATGATAAGAGGAAGGGTAACCGACCGCCAGGGGCAGCCGCTGCCCGGCACCACCGTACGGGATATTATTACCGGCAAAGGCACTGTTACAGATGCCAACGGCATGTTCGCTGTTAGTGCTGAAGAAGGTCACCCGCTGCTGATCAGCAGCATTGGCTACCGCCAGAAAACGCAGGTAATATCCGGGAAAGAAAATCATATTGCGATGGAGGAAGATGCGACCAGTCTTGGTGGCGTAGTAGTAATGGGCTATACCAATAAACAAGCGGCTGAACTAACCGGCGCTGTGCAGAAAGTTTCGGGCGACCAGTTGCGCAGCTCTGTTTCTTCTTCCAACATCCTCTCTATGCTGAAAGCCAAAACCACCGGCATGTATATCGTGGAACCCAGCGCCGATGCCGGTGCGAGGGGACAGGTATTGCTGCGCGGCGAATCTTCCCTCCCATCCGGTACCAGCGCTTACTTTGGGCCGCTGATCGTTATCGACGGCGTGATTTCCAATTCGCAGAACCTGCAGGATGTAGTGAATCCGGCTGATGTGGAAAGCATTACTATCCTGAAAGATGCTGCGTCTACTGCCATCTATGGTTCACGCGCGGCGCAGGGAGTCATTGTGGTAACCACCAAAAAAGCTGCCGCCAACAGCGGGGTACATGTTACGCTGGATACCCGTTACGGCGCTATTAAACAGAACCGCGCCATCCGCATGATGAACACCACAGAAAGTACTGCGCTGATGGATAAAGTAATGCAACGCAGATGGGAGGAAACACCTTCTCTTCAGCAACAATTTCCTACTGCAGCGGATTTTATTCAGCAAAGAAGGATTTATACAGATGAAGATAAAACCAAGAACTTCGACTGGGAAAAAGCAATGTTTGATGATGGCGATTTTTCTGATATCAGCCTGGGACTTAACAGCGGCAACGATAAAACAATGGTGTACGCAGGCGTAAACTGGTACAAGGAGAAAGGCATTAACATTGGTAATACCTTCGACCGCCGTAACCTCCGGCTGAACCTTGTCCAGAACTTCTCCAAAAAAGTTTCCGGCGGATTGAATACCAGTGCCATCATCGATAAAACCATTTCCCGCAATGGTGTGCCGGCACTTTATATGACCCAGCCTTTTGTAACGCCTTACAATACGAATGGTACACTGGCCGACAGTATCCCGGTGAGGCAATCCAATAATTTTGGTGTTCCTTATACCACCTGGTCGCAGAACTTTTTAGCCGAAAAGAAATTCGATAATACCGCCGTTATAAACAACCAGCACTTCACCGGCACCGCGTGGCTTAGCTATCGCGTATTGCCCTGGTTAAGTCTTAAAACCACCAATACTATTGACTATATCAATACCCACCGGAACTCTTACCTGGATCCCCGCAGCTTCTCCGGGAAATATGGCGGTTATCCTTACCTGTTTGCTCCTGGCGCTGCTACTCCCAATGGAACGCTTACCATTGCAGATACCAGGTTCTTTAACTTTACCTCCACGAATACACTGAATGCTTCCAAACAGTTTGGACAGCACAGCCTGAATTTCCTGGCAGGAACAGAATGGGCAAGGCGTAATAGTGAAACCAGCAGTACAGATATGTATAATCTGCTGCCGGGTGAAAGAAACATGGGCGCAGCGAAAAATTTCGGCAGCGCTATCAATGTGGCATACAATTCCCCCTACCGGCCCTCCGGCGCCTATACAGAAAGAGCGAGTTTCTCCGCTTTTAGTGAATTAAATTATAACTATCTCGCCAAATACTATGCAGCGGCCTCCCTTCGTACTGATGCCTTTACCAACTTCGGCCGCAATAAAAGATACGGTACTTTTTATGCCGTAAGCGCCGGATGGCTGATCAACAAAGAAGCTTTCCTGGCAGATGTGAAAGCAATAGACCTGCTGAAGCTGAGAGTAGTGCACGGAACATCCGGAAGGGATGTAGGCGATGGCTACCTGAACCAAACCCTTTATGCTGCTGCCAGCAACTATACCTACGACAACATTAATAACATTGGCTCCGCCATCACGCAACTGGAAAATCCGGATATCAGCTGGGAAACTACTGTTAACAATACGGCCGGAATAGACCTCAGCTTATGGAAACGCGTGGAACTCACAGCAGACCTCTACTCCAAGCTCAGTAAAAACCTGCTGCAACAGGTATTCGTAGGTTCTGCACAAGGATCTTTCCAACAATATCAGAACGTAGGAGAAGTATTGAACAAAGGGCTGGAACTGATGCTGAACACCCGGAATATAGATGCCCGGAATTTCAGCTGGACCACCAACCTCAATGTGAGCTTTAATAAAAATACAATACAGAAATTATACAGCGATTCTCTTCTTGACAACTACAACCGCGCCTATTACCGCTATGAAGGAGAAGACCTGAATGTCATTAAAGCGATCCGTTATGCAGGTGTGAATCCCGATAACGGCGCTCCGCTGTTTGAAAATTACGACGCCTCCGGGAAGAAGCAGGTGGTAGAAGGCATTGGCGCCATGTCAGATATCCGCAATTACCAGACAGTTGGTTCTGCTACCCCTAAATTCTTTGGAGGTTTCACCAACACTTTTACCTACAAACAATTTTCCCTGAGTGCAGAGATGTGGTTCCAGGTAGGCAACTATACTGCTATGAGCCTTATCAACAACTTCCAGGATCCTGGTGCGCCGTTTCTTGGCAGGAACAATGTCAACTGGCAATCCAGCCAGAAAGTATGGCAACAACCCGGTGATAAAAATGCTAACTACCCTGATGTGTACAGCAGCAAGATGAATACCTGGCGGGCATTCGACAGCCGTTCATCGCTGGTGTATGGAAACGCCAGTCATATCCGCATGCGTAACATCAGGATTGGATACGATCTTGCTCAGAAAACACTGGCAAAGATCCGCGCGCAGCGTGCAGGCGTATTCGTTAGCATGGACAATGTTTTTGTTATCAAACGTAAAGACTATGTAGGGGCAGATCCCGAAGGCGCCTCCATCGGCACGTCCACTTCCTATGGCGGAGTAGGTATCGGGAACGCAAATCCACGGCGCATTACTGCCGGTCTTAATGTTACATTCTAAACTACTGAAAAATGAAGCGTACAATAATAATAGCCGCCATCAGCCTTATTTCATTAAGCGCCTGCAATAAACAACTCGATGAATTACGTCCGCATAACGTGATCAACGAAGATGCCCAGTTCAGTACCCCTGAAGGATTTTCCCAGGCAGCACTGGGTTTGTATCCCATGATCACTTCGGGTGTTGCCATGGAAAACAGCAGCTTTGGATATGGTGATGTTACGATGTTCCTCTCGGAAACACACGGTAACAATATCCGTTCACTCGATCTGGGCCCGAACCGTTACTCCGATGCGTTCGACTATACCAACTCGCCGGATAAAGACCATAGCTGGACTTACTACTTATGGAGAGGAAGTTACTTTACCATCCTGCACGCCAACAAGCTGCTGGATAATGTAACCAAAGAGGAACAACGTCCCGCCGTTTTGCAGGCGAAAGCAGAAGCGTTGTTTGTAAGGGCGTTTGTATACTTTAACCTGGTGCGTTTTTATGCAAAGCCGTACTACCAGGATGCAGCAGGATCGCCTGGTGTAATGCTTATTACCACGGCGGCCAACGGCACCGGTTATCAGCCTGCGCGTGCCAGTGTTAAAGCCGTGTATGAGCAGATAGTTTCGGATCTGGAAACAGCTATCCCCTTGTTTAACCAGGAAAAGTCCAACAGCTTCGCCGGTAAAATGAGCGCCGCTGCTTTGTTGTCACGCGTGTACCTTTATATGGGCGGCACGTTTCAGCAACCCGACGCCACTTTTAACCAGCAGGCAGTGAGTTATGCTGACCAGGTGATTAACAGTAACAAGTACACCCTGCTCACCAGCAACGACTACCGGGCTTACTACAACAGCAGCAATGCCGCCAATAAGGAAGATATTTTTGCAGGCAATACGGATTATGGCAGCACCTCTATCAGCCAACAGTACGCCTATCCGCCGCAGATCAATTATACGGGCGGTTACTACCGTCCTTCTCCCGATTTGCTGACGCGGATCAGCACAACAGATCTGCGCACATCGCACTATAAAGTAAACGTAACTCCCGGCTTTCCAAACGACAGCATTGCCACGGCCAAGTACATGTACCTGTACACCGCCATCTACAGCAAATCGCCGTTCCGGTACATCCGCCTCGCGGAAGTATACCTGAACCGTGCAGAAGCCAATGCCAAGCTCGGCAAAAAAGATCTTGCACTGGCCGATCTGAATATCATCCGCAACCGCGCAGGCCTTGCCTCCGTAGATCTTTCCGGGCAGGCACTGCTGGACGAAATCCTCCTGCAACGGCGTCTGGAACTTGCCTTTGAAGGGCATAGTGGTTTTGATTTTTTCAGAAACGGATTACCGATGGTACGCAACTATACTTCTGCCAGCAGCGGCGCCATGACGATCGCCGCCACCAGCCCGAAGATATTACTGCGTATTCCACAGGAAGAAATTATCCTCAATCCTAATCTTACACAAAACGAACAATAGCATTATGAAAAAAATAATTTGCGTACTATCGTTACCGTTAGCATTCAGTCAGCTGGTAACCGCACAACAAAAATTCAGTATAACCGGTACCGTTACCGGCAATGCGCCCGTGAAATACTACCTGCAGTATAGCAATGGTACGAAATACATTACCGATAGCGCTGAAGTTAAAAATGGCAGGTTCGGCTTTGCGGGTACTTTATCGCAGCCTTCACCCGGCGTGTTTTCTGCAGCGCTGATCAACAACATGACCGGCAACAAAAAAGAGCAGGCTTACCTGTTCCTGGAACCCGCCGCCATGACGATCACTATCACAAACGGTGACCTCAGTACCACCGTTCTGAAAGGTTCCGTAAGTAATGACGAAAATGTACAACTGGAGAAAGAAAGAGAAATCGCTACTGTAAAATACCAGCCATTACTGGAAGCATTACGGAATGAAAAAGATCACGACAAAGCCGGGGCTATCCGCGAGCAACTGGCGCCTTACTTTGAGACAAACAACCAGTTGTCCAGGAAATTTATCCGGGAACATCCTAATTCTTTCCTGAGTATTTATCTCATGCGTTTCCAGGTAGGCAGCATGACATTGGATTCTGCCAAATATTATTACAACGGCTTAAGCACCGCTTTAAAACAAAGTAAAAATGGTGTGGAGATAGCCCAGGAGATAAAAAAAATTGAACAAGGTTCTCCGGGCAGCGTTGCTTTTAATTTCAGTAAAGCAGATATCAATGGCCAGCCACTCAGTTTATCCGATTTCAAAGGAAAATATGTATTGGTGGATTTCTGGGCCAGCTGGTGCGTGCCGTGCCGCGCGGGCAATCCACACCTGCTGGAACTATACAAACAATACAAGGATAAAGGTTTTGAAGTGATCAGCGTGTCTGATGACGACCGCAATCATGACGCCTGGAAAAAAGCAGTGGAAAAAGATGGTATTGGTGTATGGAAACATGTGCTGCGCGGACTGGACATGAATAAACGCCTGAAGAATGAACCTAACCCGGATGATATCAGTGAACACTTCGGCATTCATTCTTTGCCTACCCAGATATTAATTGATCCGAAAGGGATAATTATAGCCCGCTATGGCGGCGGCGGAGAAGAACATGAGGCATTAGACGTTAAGTTGAAAGAAGTATTTAACCACTAATATTCACCATAAAAAAGCAGTGGAGATGAATGATCATCTCCATTGCTTTTTTATTATTTCTTCAGCGCTTTTCCATATACTTCCAATGCGCACCGGCGTGCTTCTTCATGCAACACGATCGGTTTAGCATATTCAAACCCTTCAAATTCCGGCACCCACTTACGGATATATTTTAAGTCTTTATCAAACTTCTGCGTTTGCAGCGTGGGATTAAACACCCTGAAATAAGGCGCAGCATCACATCCCGAACCGGCTGCCCATTGCCAGCCACCGTTATTTGCGGCGAGATCATAGTCTAATAGTTTAGCGGCAAAATAAGCTTCGCCCCAACGCCAGTCGATCAGTAAATGCTTGGTTAAAAAACTGGCGGTAATCATGCGAACACGGTTATGCATGAACCCCTTAGTGTTCAGTTCCCGCATACCGGCATCCACTATCGGGTACCCGGTTTGTCCTTCACACCATTTCTCAAACTCCGCTTCATTATTACGCCATACTATCTTATCATATTCTTTCTTAAAAGAATTTCCTACCACATGAGGAAAATGCCAAAGGATCATCTGGTAAAACTCCCGCCAGATCAATTCCTTTGCAAAAGTGGCATTGAGCTGCATGGCCTGCTGCATCAATGCGCGAATGCTTACCGTACCAAAACGCAGATGGACCCCTAATCTGGAGGTACCATTCATGGAAGGGAAATCACGGGTTTCATCGTAGTGTTTAATCAGTGCTTCTTTCAGGCCTTTTGCAGGAAAGTGTTTTTCACCCGTTGTAAATCCCATCTCTTTTAAGGAGGGAATTTTTACAGGTGATTGTTTAAAAAGATGCTGATAATATTTTTTACAGGGATAAGGCTTCAGATGAAAAAAGGTGAGGGTATCGTGCCATTTCCTGCTGTAAGGTGTAAATATCGTATATGGATCACCGTTATCTTTCAGTACTTCTTCTTTTTCAAGTATCACCTGGTCTTTGTAACTGTGAAAAGAAATCCCTTGTTCGCTGAGTTGCTTTGCTATGGCAGCATCCCGGTTTCTTGCATAGGGTTCATAATCATGATTTGTGTATACGTTGGCTACGTTGTATTTGCTGGTCCAGTGCGCAAAAGCAGCCTGCGGAGTACCATAAAAAATGTCCATTGAGGAACCCAGCTGTTGCAGTTGTTGCTGCATATCCTCCAGTACTTCGTGAATAAAGGTGAGCCTGCGATCCTGTTTATCTTCCAGGTCATTGAGAATGTGGGTATCAAAAACAAATACCGGTACTACCGGGTTTCCGGCACGTAAAGCATAATAGAAAGCGGCCTGGTCGTCCAGCCGCAGATCACGGCGAAACCAGCATAAACTGATTTTTTGTTCCATGTTAACGGTGATTTTTACAGCATGCTTTCATGTAATACCTCGTGCAAAATAGCGGCGGTGGCGTTACCATAGCTGCTGTCGCGGAAGAGGCCCACCCAACGGATGCCATAGATGGCGTTGGTTAAAAATATTTCATCCGCATTTTCGAGGTCTTCTATATTGAGTGGTTTTTCTTCTATTTTGAATGGCAGTTCTGTTTTCAGCAAGAACTTGCGCATTACGCCGCACACACCGCCTTCAGACAGCGGTGGCGTATAAAGTACTTTATCCCGCACAATAAATACATTGGCGATGGTGCTGTCGGCAACTCTTCCATATGGATTAAGCAATATCGCCTCGTTCAGCCGATGCTGCTTGGCATACATCGCAGCCATTACATAGGGCAGGCAGTTATTTGATTTAATAGCGGATAATTTATCACAGCTCTTTTTTACATCCGGGAAGATGTCTGTTACGAGTCCGTTATCGTTTAATTCCAATACTGTTCTGCTTAATTCCCAGCATTGAATAATGTAGTTTGGTAAGTTATTGATGGGATCGTATAAGCCGCCATCGGAGCGGAAGATAGCCAGCCGTACGCGGGCCATCTGGGATATATCATTTTTATTGCAGAGTTCCAGTATCTGCTTAACAAAATATGCTTTGGTAAAATGTATGGGGATATCAAAATGCAGCAGGTGTAAACTGGCGAGCATCCGTTCAAAGTGCAGGTCAGCCAGCAACACTTGTCCCTGGTATACTTTCAGGGTTTCAAAGAAGCCATCCCCGTATCTGAAAGATCGATTATCTGCCGTAAAAATCGGGTCGGCTGCAGGAATATATTTACCGTTATAACAGAGAAATCCAACTTGCACCTCGAACTATTTTAGCAGTTTGAAAGGTACCAATTATTTAGGTATTTTTAAGTTTAGAGATTTAGACATTTTGTTTCAGTGAAGTATGTATTCCAAAAACAAAACATCTAAATCCCTATACAGGTTACGTATTATTTACGGAGTTGCAATCCTCCGAAATGCAGACATACAAAGCCATCCGGCTGATGCGAAGGTTCCATGCTTCCCTTAAATTTTCATCTCCGGAATATCACCTTCAATGATCAGCTTACCGGCAGTTTTAGAGCGGATTTCTTCGACGGTAACACCGGGTGCCCGTTCAAGAAGCTTAAACCCATCGGGCGTTACATCCAGCACCGCCAGCTCTGTAACAATTTTCTTTACACAGTTGACACCGGTAAGCGGTAAGGTACAAGCCGGCAGCAGTTTGCTTTCTCCTTTTGGATTGGTATGCATCATGGCTACAATGATGTTCCTGGCGGATGCCACCAGGTCCATAGCGCCACCCATGCCTTTCACCATTTTACCCGGAATTTTCCAGTTGGCAATATCGCCGGTATCGGAAACTTCCATGGCGCCCAATACGGTAAGATCTACCTTGCCGGCGCGGATCATACCAAAGCTTTCTGCGGAATCAAAGAAACTGCCACCGGGCAGCAGGGTAACTGTTTCCTTTCCTGCATTAATCAGGTCTGCGTCAACGTCATCAGCGGCAGGATACGGTCCCATACCGAGTATCCCGTTTTCAGACTGCAGCATAATAGAAACTCCGGCTGGTATATAGTTGGATACCAGCGTAGGAATACCAATACCCAGGTTTACATACATACCATCCTGCAGTTCCTGTGCAATTCTTTTGGCGATACCATATTTATCGAGCGGCATAAAATATCAGATTTGAAGAGTGGAGAATTGGATGAACTAGATCTTAACTGTTCTGCGTTCGATCCGTTTTTCATAGTTGCCGCCTTTGAAAATGCGGCGTACGTAGATACCCGGCACATGTACCTGGTCGGGTTCCAGTTCTCCGGGCTGCACCAGTTCCTCCACTTCAGCAATGGTGATTTGTCCTGCCCTGGCCATGGATGTACTGAAATTCCTGGTGGTTTTACGGAATACGAGGTTGCCCAACGTGTCTCCTTTCCAGGCTTTTACAATAGCGTAATCGGCGTGCAGCGCCAGTTCCATCAGGTGAGGCTTGCCATCGAATACCCGTACTTCTTTTCCTTCAGCGATCTCGGTTCCGTAGCCGGCGGGCGTAAAAAAAGCAGGAATCCCCATGCCTGCCATCTGGATACGCGTAGCCAGTGTTCCCTGTGGAATGAGGTCTACTTCCAGCTCTCCGGCCAGCAGTTGTCTTTCAAATTCTGCATTTTCACCAACGTAGGAAGACATCATTTTCCTGATCTGCCTGGTTTTCAGCAGCAGGCCAAGACCAAAATCATCTACTCCTGCGTTATTGGAAATACAGGTCAGATCTTTCACTCCTTTTTTTACCAGGGCGGTAATACAATTCTCCGGAATGCCACACAAACCAAACCCTCCCAGCATCAGTACCGCTCCATCCCGGATATCTTGTATGGCTTCATCGGCATTTGCTACTACTTTGTTCATGTTTTGGTGTTTTATAGATTAGGGCTGCCGCTTGATAAAAGGCCGGGGTGTATCCGCCTTCGGCAGCAATAGTACGCTGTCTGCATAGGGGAAAATGCTTTTCATACGAAACCGGAGCGGTGCATTTTCATCGATTGGATTGGGCAACCGCTGTTTCCTGGAAGCAATATCTG
Source organism: Chitinophaga sp. RCC_12 (assembly GCF_041360695.1). NCBI lineage: Bacteria > Pseudomonadati > Bacteroidota > Chitinophagia > Chitinophagales > Chitinophagaceae > Chitinophaga > Chitinophaga sp. RCC_12. The sequence goes on along the minus strand of NZ_JBFUPS010000003.1, from coordinate 88,656 downwards.
TTTGTACCATCTGGAAAACTTCCTTCAGCCTGTTGGGATGACTTTCGTAATACCGGTAGCTTTCCATAAATTCCTTCACGCTTACTTTATGCAGGTCCAGTATCTGTTTATAATAGGTTTTTACTTTCTCCTGCCGGAGGGAATCAAAATTGGGCGTATAAGTAACCTGCATTTGTTGCTCATTGCTGTAGGCATCTGCAATAGACATATCTACCAGGATACCTGTCATACGTTCCTTTGAAATATATTTACCCGGCACCTGGTCGCTGTTGGCACAGGCAACCAGGAATACCACTAACAAAGCCAGGGAGGCGTATTTCATCATCATATTCATCATAGCGTTACTTCATCTGTTGATACTTCTGTGCATTGGGCACATCCATCTGGGAGAGCAATTCCGCTGCACGGCTTTTCTCCTGTGGTGTGGCACGGGAGAAAATTTTTAATAACTCCTCTCCTTTGGAAAGGAAGAATGTTTGCATCAGCATGGAATTGGGGATATCCTGGTGGATGGAATAGAGCATATTCAGGCAGTTCAGGATGGCTGCACGGCCTTTTATCACATCATCATACATCAGGTCCAGCCCCTGCCGGTGATACTGGTACATTACATCATGGAACCGCAGGAACTTTGCATTCAGCAGGTTATCCTGTAACCAGTAACGGTTGCGGTTTCCTTCGAAAGCTTTCCATCCGGAAATCTCCTTTCCATCCGGCGCATTATTTACAATATTAAGCGCTTTCTTAAAATATACATCTCCGCCTTTGGGGGAGAAGGAATCATAATCGAGCCCGAGAATGATATTAACATAATAGGCCAGGATAGCGGTTAAGTTGGAGGCGAGCGGATCATTTCCCACCACCCTGGTATCGCTGAACTCCAGCTGTTGAAATTCCACGTACCGGAACACCACGTTGGGATCCTGGATATTCAGCAAACTGGTTACATAGCTGGCGTTATATACCGGCCTGGTGGCCTGTATGGTCAGGGTAGCCTTATAACTGTCGTTCCCGGAAGTACCGGTGATGTTCAGCAAAAAGTTACATTCTATCCGTTCAGCCGGTGTAAAGGCATCGTTTGCCCAATGCCGGTTATTGAGGAAATCCCGGACAGAATTCTGCAGGGTAGTAAATATTTTTTTGTCTACCCCCTGTATCTGTTGGGCAACTACAGACACATTGGCCCTTATTTCCTGGGCTTTAACGGCCGGGGAGCAGCATAGTAAAAAGACGCCTGCAAGCAGCAGGAACAACGGGAAACGATTATGCATGTTGCAATTCGATTATAGCGGAAACAATATCCTGGGCCACGGCCTGTTTGGATTTGAGGGGGAAACTGCGTTCATTCCCGTTTTTGTCAAACAGGGTTACTTTATTGGTATCATAGTTAAAGCCTGCACCTGTATCTGCCAGTGAATTCATGACGATCAGGTCCAGGTTTTTATCGCGCAGTTTTTTCAGTGCATATTCTTTTTCGTTGTTTGTTTCCAGGGAGAATCCCACGAGCAATTGCCCCGGGCGTTTATTATCGCCCAGCGAGCGTAGTATATCGGGTGTTTTTTCAAGATCGATATGAAGCTGGGCTTCCCCTTTTTTAATTTTTTTGTCGGCCACATTTGCCGGGCGGTAGTCTGCTACGGCGGCGGCGGCCACTACTATTCCGGCGCCGGGATAGCGCGCCGTTACAGCATCAAACATTTCCTGGGCGGTTTGCACATGGGTAATGGTGATGCCGGGGTGGGTTGTTTTCTGGGAGGTGGGACCCAGTACCAGCTGTACATCAGCGCCGGCATTTGCCAGGGCTTCCGCAATAGCAATTCCCATTTTGCCGCTGGAGTGGTTGCTAATGTAGCGAACCGGGTCAATATGTTCGATGGTGGGGCCGGCTGTAACGATAGCAGTGGTACCGTTCAGGGCCTTTTTTCCGTTTTTCTGCTGAAAATGCTGTTGCAGGAAAGTGAGGATCTGTTCTGGTTCTGCCATGCGGCCTTCTCCAAAGAGTCCGCTGGCCAGTTCCCCGGATTCCACGGGAATCTGCTGATGACCGAAAGAAATGAGCTTTTCCACATTGCTGCGGGTGGCCGGGTGATGCCACATGTCTTCATCCATTGCGGGGGCGAAGAGTACAGGACAGGTTGCCGAAAGGTATACCGCCAGCAGGAGGTTATCGCACAGGCCCAGGGCCATTTTGGCGAGGGTATTGGCAGAAGCGGGTGCAATGAGCATAACGTCTGCCCAGCGGCCCAGCATTACATGATTATTCCAGCTGTTGTGGTCACTGATATTCAGGGGAACCTCGTTTTTAGAGAGGGTGGCCAGGGTGAGGGGGGTAATAAAGCCGGCGGCGGCGGTGGTCATGACCACTTTTACTTCGGCACCTTCCTTTACCAGCAGGCGTATGAGGGTAGCGGACTTGTAGGCGGCGATGCTGCCGCTCACTCCGAGCAGGATTTTTTTTCCTTGTAGCATTTTGATAGCGTCCATGGACATATATAAAAACAAAAGCGGCAGAAATCATTCTGCCGCCATGAAATTAATATTTTTATTTTTCGCAATCACGCACCTCACAAAATAATGTGTGGCGGATTAGCTAAACAAATCGTCGTCGTTCTTGCGGAAATAAATTTTGCTGTCCAGGAACTCCTGAGTAGCCTGGATCGCCGGATTTGCCAGTCTTTCATAAAAACGGGAAATCTCAATCTGCTCCTTGTTCTCGTGCACTTCTTCGAGGTTGTCAGTATGACTGGCAAACTCTTCCAGTTTGGAATGGAGCTCCTCTTTCACGGAAATATTGATCTGATTGGCGCGTTTGGCTATTACGGCAATAGACTCATATAAATTACCAGTTCTGTTCTTAATGTCGGTAGTATTTTTGGTTTCTACCCAGGGATTAAGGCTACTGGTTAGACTTCGCTTTAATTTGCTCATTATCCAGTGTTTTTATGTTGTTTTGTGCTAAGGTATAAAATTTTTCGGCATCTGGCTTTAATTTGCTGTTCGGGTAGTGATCCGCGAAGTCCAGGTATTCGTCGAGAACCGTTGCGTAGCGCTCTTTTTGTCTCTCCGGAATACTGTTTTTAGCATAATTATAGTAAGATCTGATAGCCATTACTTTGTAACTGTCGCTTTTATCAGAGTCGGGGTAGTTGCGCATCAGGTTTTTGAAGGCAATACCGGCGGCTTTGAAGAAGCCCAGGTTATAATACAGCTCTGCGCTGGAGAACTCTTTCTTTTCCAGCTTTCTTCTGCACAACTCGATTACCAGGTTGGCTTCCGACACTTTATCTGCGGTAGGGTAGTTATTAATGAAGGTTTGCATGGCAGCAATGGCCTTCATGGTATTGGTTTGATCCAGTGATACCTTTGGCGACTGCTTATAATAGCAATAAGCCTGCATATAATCTATTTCCACCGCTCTCGGGCTGTTCGGGAACAGGTCCAGGTAGTTTTTAAACTGGAAGGCTGCCTGAACGTAGTCCTTAACGTAGTAAGAGCAATATGCGAAATTGTAATACATGGGCTCAAACTTCTCAGTTCCCTTGTACACCTGAACCAGGTCAGTGTAGAGTGTTATTGCCGTATTGTATTTTTTCTTCTGGAACAGCTGGTTGGCGTAGTCCAACTTCTTTTCAAAGTTGTTACTTTTTTCTATTCTCCGTAACTGGTTGTTACAGGAGGTAGTTACGACAACCGCAAGAACACTGATGTACAATAAAAATTTCCGCATAAAAGAGTGGCAAAATTAAGAATTAAATGTAAATGTAAGGCAGAGAGATTTTGATTGCTGTTAAAATTTTGCAAAAGAGGGAATTAAATCGCCGAAAGACGGGTTTTCCACCACCGCCGGGGTTGCTGACATTTTTCCCACTCCGATGTGGAAAAATTGATTTCAGCTAACGGATGTCCCTGGAAAAAGGGCTCAGATTATAAAAAAAATCCACTCATAACGATTTCTGCACCCCATTTTCCCACCCGCTATGCTATTCGGGAATGTCTTATCCCATGGGGCATCTGCAAGATATAAACACACAATCCACACTTATAAACACGTTATCCACACGTATTATTGTTTAATACACCGTAAGGGTGCATAAATGAGGGTAAAATGGCCCTGATACGGGCGCTTGCATCTGTGGAAAAAATTTATAAAGTATTTTTTCGTTAAAAAGTGGGAAAAAGTGTTATTTTGTGTTAGAAAAAGGATTTTCAAGGACTTTGCCCCCATGGTATGACAGGATTTCTCGGTGAATATGAATCGACGCTGGACGCAAAAGGACGCTTTCTGTTACCTGCCGGGTTTAAAAAGCAGTTGACAGACGGGGCCGGAGGACAGTTTGTGATTAACCGTGGGTTTGAAAAATGCTTGTCCCTGTATCCCATGAACGAATGGCAGCCTATTTTCGAACGTATCAGCAAGTTGAATGACTTTGATCCAAAAGTAAGGGAATTCAGGCGGTACTTCTTAAACGGGGCCACCATTCTGGAGTTAGACAGTGCAGGAAGACTGCTGGTACCGAAAAACCTGCTGTCGTACGCCAATCTGGAAAAAGATATCGTGCTGGCAGCAGCATCCAATAAAATTGAGATCTGGGATAAAGGTAAATACCAGGAGTTCTTTGAAAATTTCTCACCAGGGGCGTTCAGTGATCTGGCACAACAGGTAATGGGAGGAGGAGATAATAACATATCAATTTAAAGAGGGGAGCATATGGGCGAACAACAATATCATTTACCCGTTCTGCTGCAGGAAACGACGGAGCTGTTACAGATAAATCCCGATGGGATTTATGTAGACGCTACGTTTGGAGGCGGAGGACACTCAAGAGCCATACTGGAGAAACTGGGTGAAAAAGGACGGCTTATAGTATTTGATCAGGATGAAGATGCTTACCGAAACAGGATTATAGACGAACGTGTCACTTTTGTACAACAAAATTTCCGTCATCTGCAACGCTTTCTGAAGTTACATAAAGCAGATCAGGTAGACGGCCTGCTGGCGGATCTGGGTGTTTCATCGCACCAGTTCGATACAGCAGAAAGAGGATTCAGTACTCGCTTTGATGGCGACCTGGATATGCGGATGGATACCAGAACGGAATTTACTGCCGCTCAATTGCTGGCAACATGGGGAGAAGCAAGGTTACAACTGATTTTCCAGGAATACGGAGAAGTAACCAATGCAAAAACCCTCGCCCAAACAATTGTAAAGCAGCGCAAAACACACCCCATGCGCACCATCGCAGCGTTTAAATCTGTGATCCAGCCCATTGTAAAAGGCAATCCGCAAAAATACCTGGCGCAGGTTTTCCAGGCTTTACGTATAGCCGTTAATGATGAACTGGGCGCACTGAAAGATTTACTGGAACAGGCCACCAATGTGCTGAAACCTGGAGGAAGACTCGCCGTCATCACCTTTCATTCGCTGGAAGACAGGATGGTGAAAAATTTTATGAAGACCGGAAGTTTTGAAGAAGCACAGGAAGACCCGTTTGCAAAAGAAACACCCCCTAAATTGTTCAAATTAATCACAAAAAAACCGGTTACCGCCAGTGATGCAGAATTGAAGCTTAATGGAAGATCCAGAAGTGCAAAACTGCGGGTAGCCGAAAAACAAGCGTGACAAGGTTGTAAACTGCCTGTCACATCCTACCCTATCCTATACACACCCGTTTTGATTTGCGTTCAGATTAATATTGTCAATTTTTAAAAAGACATAGCGCGTGGGAGACGACTTAGATACAATCCAGGAAAATCCGGCTGAAGAAAGTACCCTTCCCCCGGAGCAACGTAAAGAATGGCGTTTGCGCATCAACTACAAAGCGTTGGTGCAAAACATGCCGTTTATCGGTTTCCTTTCCCTCCTGGCTTTAGTATATATCGCCAACAGTCACCTCGCTGAAAAAAAAATCCGGCGCATTAACAAACTAGGCAAAGAAATTAAAGAGTTGAAGTGGGAGTATATCAATGTGAAAAGTGAGCTCATGTTTCGAAGCAAAATGAGTGAAGTCAGTAAGTCAGTAGAGCCGCTGGGCCTTAAACAACTCAGCTCCCCTCCGCAAAAGATTGTGCTGAAAAAGGATACAGAAAATTGAATTTAATATTGATGCCTGACGCTGCCCGCCTGACCCATCACTCAGGTCGGGGATGCTGGTAAATCAAATCAATGGCAAGCATCTCAATTATAAATGCAGCCAGTGTCAGGTATCTTCTTATAAGTTATCAGCCTTTAGCCGTCAGCTATCTGCCCCAGGGTAAGTAACTGACAGCTAAAGGCTAAAGGCTAAAATGCTAATACAACATCGTGGATGTAAAAAAGGACATATTGTGGAGAGTGTATCTGTGCCTCATCGGCATGGCGCTGTTCAGCGTCGCCATCCTGGTGAAAGTGTTCTATATCCAGAACGTGCAGGGCAACTACTGGCGTAGTATGGCCGATAGCCTGCACACCGGCTACGTGGCACTGGACGCAGAAAGAGGCACTATTTACTCGGAGGAAGGCAGGATGCTGTCGACCTCCATCCCTTATTTTGACATCCGGATAGACTTTGCAGCAGATGGCCTCCGGGATAAGAACGGACTGGTGTTCAAGGAAAACCTTGACTCCTTATCCTACCGCCTGTCCCAGATATTCACTGACCGCAGCAAAGCCGCCTGGAAGCAGCAGCTGCAGGAAGGATATAAATCAAAGGACCGCTACTTTTTACTTAAAAGAGACGTACCCTTTAATCAATACCAGGAATTACGCAGCTTCCCGATGTTTCGCCTCGGCAAAAACAAAGGCGGCATGATCGCTGAATCCAAAAGTAAGCGCATCAACCCCTTTAAACTGCTCGCCAACAGGACCATCGGGCTGGCCCGCGAAAATTCACAAAGCGTAGGACTTGAAAGAACCTACAATGAATACCTGAAAGGCGTTACCGGTAAAAGACTGATGCGCCGCATCGCAGGAGGTACCTATGTACCCGTAGATGGTTACGATATTGAACCCGAAAACGGGCGTGATATAGTTACCACCATCGATGTAAACATGCAGGACATCGTAGAAACAGCCCTCATGAATATGATGGTGCAGAATGAAGCCGAACACGGCACCTGCATTCTCATGGAAGTGAAAACAGGCAAAATAAAAGCAATAGCCAACCTCGGCAAACAACCCGATGGCAACGGCTACTGGGAAGATATGAACTACGCACTGCAGGTAGGGGAACCCGGTTCCACTTTTAAGCTGGCTACCGTCATCGCAGTGCTGGAAGATAAATACGCCACCATGAACTCTATGGTAAACATGGATGGTGGCCGCTGGCAGGTAGGACGCAGAACCGTATTCGATTCTGAACCTCACCCGGGCCCGCAAAATGTAACGATCAAACACGCATTTGAACTCAGCTCAAATGTGGGTATGGCAAAACTGGCCTACCAGTTCTATAACCGGCAACCTAACAAATTCGTCGGCCATCTGAAAAGATTAAGGCTCGACCAGTTTTCAGGTATAGACCTGATAGGCGAAGGAAGACCGGTTATTAAAACCACCGCTTCCAAAACATGGAGCGCCACATCCCTGCCCTGGATGGCATTCGGATATGAAGTGCTTATCAGCCCGCTGCAAACGTGCATGCTGTACAATGCAGTGGCTAACAACGGTAAAATGATGAAACCCTACCTCGTCAACTCCATACAGGAATATGGCCAGGTAGTAAAACAGTTTGAGCCTACTGTATTGCTGGACAGCATCTGCACGCAAAGCACGCTGAAACAGTTACAGGCCATGCTGGAAGGTGTGCCCATTGATGGTACCGCAAAAAAACTGCGCAGCCAGTTTTACACCTTCGCAGGTAAAACAGGTACCGCACTCGTGGCAAACGGCAACCGCGGGTATGCAGATAAAATTTACCAATCGTCATTCGCCGGCTATTTTCCGGCAAATGATCCGCAGTACACCTGCGTGGTGGTGATAAAAAATAAACCGCATGCATTGCACTTTTACGGTGCAGGCGTTGCGGGTCCCGTGTTTAGAGAAGTGGCAGATAAATTATATGCCATCGCGGTAGAAAGACAAAAACCCATGCAGGCCACCATGCAACTGGATACCCTGCTGTCACTGAAAAATGGTAAAGGCAGTGAATGGAAACAAATCCTGGGTAAACTGCAGCTGCCCATTGGCAACGCCCCCGCTAATAACAGCTGGGTAAGCGCCAAGGTAACAGACCGCAAAATTGCCTTCCAGCAGGTAGCACAAACAAAAGGCGCAGTGCCCGATGTTACCGGAATGGGCCTCAAAGATGCCCTGTACCTGCTCGAAAATGCCGGGTTACGGGTAGTAATAAAAGGCGCCGGTAAAGTGAAAATGCAATCACTCCCCGGCGGAACTAAAATAGGAAACGAACAAACAATCGTAATAGAACTGAGCTAGATGAAGACGCTGCAAGACATATTGTATAATGTAAGCATCCTGGCGGTGCATGGTAATACTGATATTGCCATTCACGCACTCGCCATCGATTCCAGATCCATCGGGTCCGGAGATGCTTTCATTGCAGTGAAAGGCGTACACACAGACGGACACGTGTACATTGAAAAAGCAATTGCGTTGGGCGCCGCAGCAGTGATCTGTGAAACATTACCCGAACAACTGGCAGAAAATGTTTGCTATGTACAGGTAAGCAACAGCGCTGTCAGCAGCGGTATCATGGCAGGCAACTTCTATGATAACCCTTCTCATAAAATACAACTGGTAGGCGTTACCGGTACCAACGGAAAAACAACCATCGCTACCCTGCTGTTCCGTTTGTTCACCAAACTGGGATATCACTGCGGACTATTATCCACCGTGCAAAATCAGATAGGCGATGCCGTTATACCCGCCACACATACCACACCTGATCCCATTAACCTGAATGCCCTGCTGGCACAGATGGTGGAAGACGGCTGCCTGTATGTGTTTATGGAAGTAAGCTCCCATGCTATTCACCAGCAACGTATTGCCGGGTTAAAATTCGCGGGAGGCATCTTCAGTAATATCACCCACGACCACCTTGATTATCATAAAACGTTTGATGAATATATCCGGGTAAAGAAATCATTCTTTGACAACCTGCCCTCCTCCGCTTTTGCACTCACTAATCTGGACGACAAAAGAGGAATGGTAATGCTACAGAATACGAAAGCTAAAAAAGCAACGTACAGCCTGCGCACACTGGCAGATTTTAAAGGAAAGATCCTGGAAAATAATCTCACAGGACTGGTAATGCTGACAGGAGATACAGAAGTGCATTTCCGCCTGATCGGTGAATTCAACGCCTATAACCTGCTGGCCGTTTACGGCGCCGCAGTGCTGCTGGGCATCGATAAAGCCAAAACATTACAGGCCCTCAGCGACACCTCCGGTGCAGAAGGCAGATTTGATTATATCATTTCCGATAAAGAACAGATCATCGCTATAGTTGATTACGCACACACGCCGGACGCACTGAAAAATGTGCTGGCTACCATCAAAAACCTGCGTAAAGGCAATGAACAGGTGATCACAGTAGTAGGCTGCGGCGGCGACAGGGATACCAGCAAACGCCCGGTGATGGGAGATGTAGCCGTGGAAAACAGCGATCGCGTTATCCTTACCTCTGATAATCCCCGCTCGGAAGACCCGGCGGAAATTATCCGGGAAATGGAAGCTGGCGTTCCCGTTCACCTGAAAAAGAAAGTCATTTCCATTACCGACAGAAAAGAAGCCATTAAAACGGCGCTGTCACTCGCCAACCGGGAAGATATCATCCTGGTGGCAGGTAAAGGACATGAAAAGTACCAGGAAATAAAAGGCGTTAAACATCACTTCGATGATAAAGAAGTGCTGCTGGAGCTGATGAAAACCCTGGAGAAATAGACTAAAACTGAAGATAGATACTTAATAATCCAATGACTTAAAAGCCTGTACTCCCCGGACAGCGGAGGACAGGTTACGACTAAAACATATGTTATATTATTTTTTAAATTACCTGAAAACAGAATTTAAGATCAGCGTCATCGGTGGTGGTATGTTTCAGTATATCACTTTCCGTGTAACGATGGCATTACTGCTGTCGCTGGTTATTTCTTTGCTGTTCGGTAAAAGGATTATTAAATTTCTACAGAAAAAACAAATTGGTGAAACGATCCGTGAACTGGGCCTCCAGGGAGAAAACACCAAAAAAGGAACACCTACGATGGGCGGACTCATCATCTTATCTGCCATCGTAATTCCCACTTTACTTTTTGCACAACTGGCAAATGTATATATCTGGCTGATCCTGTTATCTACCGTATGGTTAGGAATGATTGGCTTTGTAGATGATTATATCAAAGTATTTAAAAAGAATAAAGAAGGACTGGCAGGACGTTTCAAGATCATGGGACAGGTGGGACTTGGTTTGATTGTAGGCTGTACACTTTATTTTAATACAGATGTAGTGGTATCCCGTGAAGTAATAGGCGCAAAAACACTGGCGCCTTATGAAAGACAGGTGACTAATCACCCGGAGCGTGTAACCCGCGACGGACACCGCTTTGTGGACGTTAAAACGCCGATTACCACGATTCCGTTCGTAAAAAATCATGAGTTCAACTACTCCAAACTGATCTCCTGGATTCCCGGCGCAGAAAAGTACACATTCGTACTCTATATCCTGGTGGTCATCTTTATTATTACAGCCGTATCCAACGGCGCTAATCTTACTGATGGCTTAGATGGACTAGCAACAGGCGTTTCAGGCATCATCGGGATAGGACTGGGCATCTTTGCCTATGTATCCGGTAACATCCAGTTTGCAGAATACCTGAACATTATGTACATCCCGAACCTTGGGGAGTTGTCAATTTTCATTGCAGCCTTTGTGGGCGGATGTATCGGGTTCCTCTGGTATAATGCCTATCCGGCGCAGGTTTTCATGGGTGACACCGGTAGTCTCGCATTGGGCGGCATCATTGCTTCACTGGCAATTATAGTAAGGAAAGAATTACTGATACCTATCTTCTGTGGTGTATTCCTGGTGGAACTACTGTCGGTGATGTTACAGGTATCTTACTTCAAATACACTAAAAAGAAATATGGAGAAGGCAGGCGTATTCTGAAAATGTCGCCGTTGCATCACCACTATCAGAAGATCGGTTACCACGAAAGTAAAATATCAGTGCGCTTCTGGATCATTACCATCATGTGTGTGGTAGTAGCTATTGCAACACTGAAAATGAGATAAAACAAAACGAATGGAATATAAACTCGTCATATTAGGAGCAGGAGAAAGTGGAATAGGTGCGGCTTTGCTGGGAAAACAGCAAGGGTATGATGTATTTGTATCTGATGGAGGAACAATAAAAGATAATTATAAACAGGAACTGGCGGTAAACCAGATCTCTTTCGAAGAAGGACATCATTCCTGGGATATCATACTGGATGCAAACGAAATCGTTAAAAGCCCTGGTATCCCTGAGAAATCGGAATTGATGAAAAAGGTGCGCGAAAAAGGCATACCCGTGATTTCTGAAATAGAGCTGGCCTACCGTTTCTCGACAGGTAAAAAGATCATTGCCATCACCGGCAGCAACGGCAAAAGCACCACTACGGCCCTCACCTATCACATCTTTAAAAACGCAGGTTTGGATGTGGCGATGGTAGGCAATATTGGCGTGAGCTATGCCAGGCAGGTGGCAACCGCACCAGCGGAGTATTATGTGATTGAAATCAGCAGCTTTCAGCTGGATGACATTAAGGACTTCAAACCCAATGTGGCCATCCTCCTGAACATTACGCCTGATCACCTGGATCGCTACGATTATAGCATGGAAAATTACGTAGCCTCCAAATTCAGAATTGCCATGAACCAGACAGCTGAAGACTACTTCATCTACTGCATGGATGATCCTGAGATCATGCGACATTTAGCGCAGCAACCCATTTATTCAGCATCAATACCTTTTACCATCATGAAACCACTGAAAGAAGGCGGCTCTATTGCCAACGACCAGTTGCACATAGATGTCAACGGAGAACCGGTTATCATGTCAATGTATGACCTGTCATTAAAGGGAAAACACAATCTGTACAATTCAATGGCAGCAGCAATTGCAGGCAGGACCATGGATATAAGAAATGAAAAGATCCGCGAAAGTCTTGCGTCGTTCGAGAGCCTCGAACACCGCATGGAATATGTGACAACGGTTAGAGGCGTGGATTTTATTAACGACAGCAAAGCCACCAATGTAAACTCCGTTTGGTTTGCACTGGAAAGTTTTGACAAGCCCATTGTGCTGATCATGGGCGGCGTGGACAAAGGCAACGACTATGATGCCATCCGCGACCTCGTGAAAGAAAAGGTAAAAGCAATAATTTGTATGGGTGTGGACAACACCCCCATCTTTACTGCGTTATCAAAAGACACACCGGTGATGATCAACACCACCAGTATGCACGATGCAGTACAGGAAGCATTTAAACAGGCCGCAAAAGGAGACATCGTTTTATTGTCGCCAGCCTGCGCCAGCTTCGACCTCTTTAAAAATTATGAAGATCGTGGCAGGAAATTTAAAGAAGAAGTAAAAGCATTGTAAACAGGTGTTGATAAACAGAATAAAGGGTTACATCTTAAAAAATAAATGAAAGCAAAACGCAGCTAATGATGGGATTGCTCTATAGAACAAAAGGCGATAAGGTTATCTGGACGGTAGTATTTTTTCTATCGCTGGTAAGCCTGCTTGCTGTATATAGTGCTACCGGCTCACTCGCTTACCGCGAAAGGGGCGGCCATACGGAGTATTATCTCCTGAAGCAGCTCACGGTACTGGTAATGGGATTGCTGATCATCTATTTTGCACACCGCGTGAACTATACGATTTATTCCCGCGTGGCACAAATAGGCTTCCTGGTATCCATACCATTGCTGATGTACACACTGGCCTTTGGGTCTAATATCAATGAAGCCAGCAGGTGGATCAAGCTGCCGATCATCAACCTTACCTTTCAAACATCCGATGTGGCTAAACTTGCCATATTTATGTATGTAAGCAGGCAATTATCAAGACGGCAAAACCTGATCAATGATTTCAAAAAAGGATTTCTGCCCATCATTATACCGGTAGGCATTATCTGCGCACTGATCATGCCGGCTAATATGAGTACCGCACTTTTGCTGGGCGCCAGCTGTATGCTCCTTTGCTTTATAGGCAGGGTGCCTATCCGGTTCCTGGCCTCTATGGTGGCAGCGGGAGCAGTAATGGTAGTGCTGCTTTTTGGAATCGCCAAAGTAACCGGCATGGAGATGCGTACAAAAACATGGGAAAAACGTATCGATAACTTCCTTCACGGTGATCATACAGAAACGCCCTACCAGGTGCAACAGGCTAACATTGCCATTGCAGGCGGCGGTATTTTGGGAAAAGGACCCGGCAACAGTACACAACGTAACTTCCTGCCACACGCCTATTCCGATTATATCTACGCCACCATTATAGAAGAATATGGCATGTTTGGCGCTTTCCTGATACTGGCGGCTTATATGATTTTATTACTGAGAAGTATCAGGATTTATAAAAGATGTCCATATGCTTTCGGGGCATTCCTGGCAGTAGGACTCAGTGTAACACTGGTCATACAGGCGTTAACCAATATGGCGGTAAACGTACAGCTGTTCCCGGTTACAGGGCTTCCGCTGCCGTTAGTAAGTATGGGTGGTTCCTCTGTATTATTTACCAGTATGGCCATCGGTATTATATTAAGTGTATCGCGGAACGTGGAAGAGATGGAAGGTAAACAGGCAGAAAAAGAGCGATTGGAAAGAGTTATTGCGCAATCGGAAACCGCTGCAGTCGCTTAATACGTATTTATAACAATAATTGTAATCAGGAATAGAACATGCAACGCAAAGTGATCATAGCAGGCGGCGGTACGGGGGGACACATCTTCCCGGCGATAGCGATCGCGAATGCGTTGAAAAAAATAGAGCCGGACATCAACATTCTTTTTGTGGGCGCCACCGGAAAAATGGAAATGGAGAAAGTGCCGCAGGCCGGGTACCCGATCGAAGGACTGGAAATAGCTGGTTTTAACCGCAGCAATATTTTCAAAAATATCCTGCTGCCGTTTAAAATATGGAAAAGCCTGCGTCGCGCAAAGGCCATCCTGCAAAGCTTTCAGCCTGATGTGGTAGTAGGTGTGGGCGGGTATGCGAGCTTCCCCATGCTGAACAGAGCACAGAAAAACGGTACGCCTACCCTGATACAGGAACAAAATTCCTTTGCGGGTAAAACGAATAAAATACTGGGCAGGAAAGCGAAAAAGATCTGTGTGGCATACGATGGTATGGATAAATTTTTTCCGTCAGAAAAACTGGTAATGACCGGTAATCCTGTGAGGAACAGCATTTCCCAGTCGGCCGTAACACGGGAAGATGCCTTGCAGCATTTCGGACTGAGTACGGCAAAGCAAACGGTTTTCGCCGTGGGAGGAAGTTTGGGCGCCAAGTCAATAAACGAAGGGTTACAACCACTGTTAAAAGAATTAGTGGCTAAGGATATACAGCTGATCTGGCAAACAGGGAAGCCTTATTACGAAACAGCGAAAGCTGCCGCGGCGCCTTATGGATCGCATATCAAGGTATACGATTTCATCAACGTAATGGACTTTGCCTATAAAGCGGCTGATGTAGTGTTATCGAGGGCCGGCGCACTGGCGATTGCTGAATTATGTGTAGTGAAAAAGCCGGTAATATTTGTGCCCTACCCGTTCGCGGCAGAAGATCATCAAACGTCCAACGCCATGAACCTGGTAAACAAACAGGCGGGCCTGATCATTAAAGACGAGCAGGTGCCATCACAACTGGGCAACGTGCTGTTCAGCCTTTTGCAAAATAAAGCGCTGATGGAACAACTGGAAAGCAATATCGGCAAGCTGGGAAATCCGCACGCGGATGTGACAATTGCGAACCAGGTTTTAGGAATTATTTAGAAGAGATTTTTAGAAGAGTATATGGATTTGAACAACATACAAAGGGTTTATTTCATCGGTATCGGTGGTATTGGCATGAGCGCCATTGCACGCTTTTTCAATGAGAAAGGGGTGCAGGTAAGCGGTTATGACCGTACCTCCACAGCGCTCACAAAGCAGCTGGAAGCAGAAGGTATGCAAATCCATTATACAGACGATATTAACTTAATCGACAAAACCGCTAACCTGGTCGTATATACGCCGGCGATTCCGGCTACTCATACGGAGTTGCAGTGGTTGCGCGATAATGGTTATGAAGTAGTAAAGCGCAGTGATGTGCTGCAGGAAATTACCCGTTCCCTGTTTGCTATCACCGTGGCAGGTACGCATGGCAAAACCACGGTATCTACCATGATCGCCCACCTGCTTACCGACAGCGGTTATGGCTGTAACGCTTTCCTGGGTGGCATCAGCGTGAACTATAATAAAAATTTCTGGAGCAGCGATAAGGCGGTCGCAGTAATTGAAGCAGACGAATATGACCGTTCTTTCCTGAAATTAAGTCCGGATATCGCGGTGCTGACTGCCATGGATGCAGATCACCTGGATATTTACGGCACTCCGGAGGCAATGGAAGATGCGTTTATCCAGTATACGCACAATATTAAGCCCAATGGCACGCTGATTGCTAGGTTCGGCCTGCATCGCAACAAGGAGCTCAATGCAACAAACAAGTTGTTGTACAGTTTACAAAACGATGCTGCCAACGCTTACGCCTCCAACATCCGCATGATCAATGGCGGATATGAGTTTGATGTAATGCATCAGGACTGGATGATCGATAATATTTCCATGCACATTGGTGGTATGCACAACGTGGAGAATGCCGTAGCAGCTATTACAGTAGCACACCTGCTGGGAATAGATGCGGCTAAAATCCGTGCAGCCATTGGTAATTTCAAAGGGATCAGGCGGAGATTTGAATATGTGGTAAAAACAGATCAGCAGGTATATATCGATGATTATGCACACCATCCGGAAGAATTGCGTGCATTGATCACCAGTGCGAAGGCATTGTTTCCAGGTAAAAAATGCACCGTTATTTTTCAGCCGCACTTATTTACCCGCACCCGTGACCTCGCAGATGGCTTTGCAGAAAGCCTTTCCCTGGCAGACGAGGTGATATTGCTTCCGATCTACCCGGCGCGTGAACTGCCGATAGCCGGTGTTACCAGCGAAATGATTGCAGACAAAATAACAGTACCTGTAAAAATTTTACCGAAAGAAGCAGTAGCGGAATACCTGGGTAAACAGGACGTACCCTTACTGATTACCGCCGGAGCGGGAGATATAGACCAGTTAAAAGAACCGGTGGCTCATCTTCTTAAAAATAAAACAACACAACATTAAAAATAAAAAGCTTGTCTAAAACTACCACAATATTAAAAAGACTGGGTGTCGCCGTTCTCTGGGGAATGGTGCTCACAGGCTTTACAGTATTGCTGGTGGCGGCTATACAGGACAAGGATGCCGGTAAATGTAAAAGTATACAGGTAAAATTTGAGGGGAAAGATGATAACTTTTTTATCGAATCAAAGGATATTAAATCTTTGATCACGAAAGATAAAAATCTGAACCCGGTCGGTAAAAGTATTGCCGACATCAATATCGCTCAGCTGGAATCCATTGTAGACCAGGATCCCTGGGTAAAAAATGCGGAGATCTATTTTGATAACGGCCAGCAGCTGAATATCAAAGTAACACAACGCGAACCGGTAGCCAGGGTATTTACTTTTTCAGGGAACAGCTTTTACCTGGATGGCGCCGGCGAACATATACCGGTATCCAGTCGTTACGCAGCCAGGGTGCCTGTATTCACAGGGTTTCCCTCGGATGCAGAAAAGCTGCAGCAACCCGATAGCCTGTTGGCAGCACAGATAGTAGATATGGGTACATACATTGGTAAGGACCCTTTCTGGATGGCTCAGGTAGAGCAACTCATGATCACGGGCGACCGCAGGTTTGAGTTCATACCAAAACTGGGGGACCAGGTGATTGCATTCGGAGAAGGTATAGACATAGAAAAAAAATTCACCAAACTGCTGGCTTTTTATAAGGAAGGATTGAATAAAGTAGGCTGGAATAATTATACACGCATCAACATCGCATTTGAAAACGAAGTGGTGTGTACCCGTAAGGATGGCGTTGTTCCATTGCAACCAGTGATCAAAACGGATAGTTTGAAACTGGCCGATGCAGATGAACCGCCGATAGCGGACAGCGAAGATTCAACAACGGTAGCACCGGTAGTAGCAAAACCGGTACATTCCGAACCTGCCAAACCGGTAACTAAACCGGCACACGCAGCGAAAGAAAAGGCTAAACCGCAGAAAGCAAAGGTGAAGAAAGAAAAAGCAGCTGCGCCGGCCAAACAACAACCTAAAGCAGTGTATAAGCCAGGGAATAAATCTGTTAACACATCAAAAAAACAAAAAACGCCATGAATCAGGAAGCTCCCATCATTGTAGGACTCGATATAGGTACTACGAAGATTGCTGCCATTGCAGGACGGAAGAATGAATACGGGAAACTGGAAATCCTGGGATTCGGTAAAGCTACATCGTTTGGTGTACAGCACGGTATGGTGCTGAACATTGACCAAACTATTAAAGCTATCAGGCAAGCACTCGAGAATTGTTATGCATCCAACCCTAACCTGGAAATTAACGAGGTATATGTTGGGATCGCCGGTCACCATATAAAAAGTTTGCAAACCCGTGGAGATATTGTACGCAATGACACTGATGCGGAAATATCCCAGAAAGACATTGACCAGCTGATCAACGATCAGTACAAAACAGTTATTCCCGCGAGCGATCAGATCATCGATGTGATTCCGCAGCAATATATAGTGGACAGCCTGCAGAACATTACTTACCCTATCGGTATGTCCGGGGTAAAGGTGGGTGCAAACTTCCATATTATTACCGGCGACAAAAACGCCATCCGTAACATTAACCGCAGCGTGGAGAAATCCGGTCTCAAAATCCGCGACCTGGTGCTTCAGCCACTGGCTTCTGCTGCAGCGGTAATGTGCGACATGGATTTTGAAGCAGGTGTAGCCATTGTGGATATTGGTGGTGGTACCACCGACCTGGCAGTATTTTATGAAGGTATATTGAAACATACCGCCGTTATTCCGTACGGTGGTGAAAACATTACCAACGACATCAAGAACGGCCTGGGTGTATTGAAAACACAGGCAGAACAGATGAAAGTACAGTTCGGTTATGCCCTGGCAGATGAAGCCAAAACAAATGCCTATATCACGATCCCCGGATTAAGAGGTCAAAGCCCCAAAGAGATCTCCGTGAAGAACCTGGCGCACATCATCCAGGCGCGCATGAGTGAAATACTCGATTTCGTGGTATATCATCTCAAGCAGATCGGTATGGATAATAAAATGTTGAATGGCGGTATCATCCTTACTGGTGGCGGATCTCAGCTGAAACACCTCATACAGCTGACAGAATACACCACCGGTGCAAGCGCCCGTATAGGATTCCCCAACGAGCACCTCGCAAGCGGCCACATAGATGAATTAACCAAACCTATGTATGCTACCTGCGTGGGCCTGATCCTGAAAGGCTACAACGATTTTGAAAACGATCGAAAAGCACTCGAAGAAAATTATGTAAAAATTAATACCAGCTATCTGGCCAAAGAACAGGCTGCTCAGTCGGTGGCTACACCCGAAGACTGGATAGAAGAAGAAACCCCCAGCAGTCAGGAAATACAGGACCGGAAAGCAAAAGAAAGGAACGCCTCATTGAAAAACTTCCTGGACAAAATGAAAACAAAAATCATTGATATGTTCACCGAAGAAGAAGATGCAAAACTTTAAAAGTTTAATGGCGCAATTGTTGCAAAAAGCAAACGTTTAATATAATAAGAATTAAGAACGATAATTAATAATGACAGGACAAATGAACCATAGTAACATACAAGCATACACGCACTTAATTCTTAATAGTTCATTATTAATTATTCGTACTAACCCATAAAAGTATAGAGTCATGATACATTTTGATCTTCCTAAGGAAAAATCTTCCATCATCAAAGTCATCGGTATCGGTGGCGGTGGAAGTAATGCGGTGAATCATATGTATAGCCAGCGCATTGAGGGGGTAAATTTCATTATTTGCAATACCGATGCACAAGCTATTGCTAATAGCCCGGTTCCCAATAAAATACAGTTGGGCCCGCACCTGACACAGGGACTTGGCGCCGGTGCAAATCCTGAAATCGGGAAACAGGCGACGGAAGAATCCTTTGAAGAAATCAAAAAAATACTGGAGGTAAATACCAAAATGGCCTTCATTACTGCCGGTATGGGCGGTGGCACCGGAACCGGTGGCGCTCCTATCATCGCGCGGATATGTAAGGAACTCGGTATTCTGACCGTTGGTATTGTTACCACTCCCTTTTCTTACGAAGGAAAAAAGAGAATGCTGCAGGCTGATGAAGGCGTTAACCGCCTGAAAGAGTATGTAGATACCCTGCTGATTATCTCCAATGATAAATTACGTCAGAAATTCGGCGACCTGAAGTTCAAGGCTGCTTTCGAAAAAGCAGATAACGTACTGGCTACTGCCGCCAAATGTATTACCGATGTAATCAACTCTACCGGTCAGATCAACGTGGATTTTGCCGACGTTTGTACCGTTATGCGTAACGGTGGCGTAGCAATCCTCGGTGCAGCACTGGCAGAAGGCGAAAACCGTGCACAAAGGGCGATCGAAGATGCATTAACTTCTCCGCTGCTGAACGACAACGATATACGCGGTGCTAAATGGATCCTCATCAATATCTCTTCTTCTGAAGGTGAATTTGAACACACCCTCGATGAAATGGATATTATTCAGGCATATGTACAAAGCCAGGCTGGTGAAGATTGCGATGTGATCCTCGGTGTTGGCTACGATCAAACACTCGACAGGCAACTGGGCGTAACCATTATTGCTACCGGTTTTGAACAAAAACCCATTACACAGCAGAAAATCACACCCTCCAACCCGGAGCGCGTAGAACCTAAAATTGTAATGCAGCTAGGTAAAGATGGTGACGAAAAAAAGATGAGCGTACAACAGGCACAGGGCACCTTATTCCAGGAGCCGCAAGACCTGATGGCGCCACGCCTGATGGAGCCGGTAGTAAGTCATCCTGAGCCTGTAATGGCTTATACGCCACCGCAGCCACAACAACAGGCGCCTATTGCTCCTGCACGTCAAAACTATGTGCTGAACATACAACAGGTACCACCTGTACAGCCACAACAGCCAGACCCGCAGCAGATACAACAACAAATGCAACAGGCGCAACAGATGCAGCAAATGCAGCAACAACCTGTTCAACAACAACCTGTTCAGCAAGTGCCGCCTGCACATACACAACAGCCTGGTGTAAATATCATTCAACCGCAAACAGGTAATGCGGCCGGAGGATATTTAAACAGACCTGCACATATTTACGTGGAACCAGGCGCGCCTGCTCCCGAAATGAAAATGGTATTTAAAGAGGAAGAAGAAAGTGCGGTAAACGTACCTCCTGCTCCTCCGGAAGTGCCTATGCAACAGGCTTACGAAGATCTGGAAGAACAGAAACGCAAACAAGCGGAAAGAGTGGCCAAATTACGCAGCATCAGTTTCAATGTGAAAAACATGGACAACAACGCGGAACTGGAAAACGTACCTGCTTACCTGCGCAGAAATGTGAACCTGGATAATGGTGCTGGCTCTGCTGAACATCTCTACTCCAACTATACGGTGAGTGGTGATCAGGGCCCTAATAATCATACAGAAATCAATACGATCAATACCTTTTTAGATGGGAAAAAGCCCGATTGATGAACACATTTGATTGTTTTTTAGTTGTGTTAAAAAAAGTCCTCCGGTTCCCCGGAGGACTTTTTTTATGATACTTTTATTCAATTAAAGTTCGTTCAACCCTTGCTTGGCTGTATTCAGTATTTGAGCTGCCGGTGTGGTTTTCAGCGTTTCTTCCTCGAAAGGCTTCACTAAATTATCCAGCTTACTCAAACCTGCCGCGTTGCCGCTTTTTGTAAATGCTTCGCGCAATATTCTAATCTTTTCATAGTCCTGTATACCTTCTATCAGTCTTTCATAACGGATGGAAGATCTCGGTCCCGGATATACGAAATAGGTATCTCCTGCAGCCCATGAGCGGAAACGGGAATCATGCAGCGGATCTGCAACCCAGCAGTTGAAAGCCCAGCGCAAATACCCGTTATATCCTTTGTTTGCAGCATGCCAGCCCATAAATGCCGCTTCTGCAGGTGGGGAAAAAGTAAAAGTATTGGGGAATCCTTCTGTACAACAGGTGTAAAAAGTAGTGGGCAATCCCTTCTCTAAGCGGGTTTTCATGATGTTGGCAGGGAAAGATTCTTTCAGTGCAATACAGTAGTCATGTATTTCATTGGCCAGCGGTTCATGATAGCTACCCGCCAGTGATAATTTGAAGTCGCTGCTCGCACCACGGATCACTTTCAGTGTTTGCAGCATGTCTTCCATAGGCCGCTCATCCATAGCGATAGCCGTAATATCAAACCAGCCCTTTGCTTTCAGGTGCTTTACAAAATCAGTCAGCATAGGCTGCCAGTGCTTTGTATATTCCGCAGAGCCGGGCTTCGCTACAATAAAAGTATCCTTTGCAGCCACCTCATCATAATAGTAG
Organism: Chitinophaga sp. RCC_12; assembly: GCF_041360695.1. Taxonomy (NCBI): domain Bacteria; kingdom Pseudomonadati; phylum Bacteroidota; class Chitinophagia; order Chitinophagales; family Chitinophagaceae; genus Chitinophaga; species Chitinophaga sp. RCC_12. The sequence continues at coordinate 66,956 of NZ_JBFUPS010000003.1, read as the reverse complement.
AACTTCAGGTTCCAGGGGATCATGCTGTAGCAGTTGATTTCCTTCCGGATGCCCTGGTCCATCATAAACTGCACCCATTTATCAAAGATGCTGTAGTCGTATGTCCAGCTGCCATTTTTCTTCTTTGTCCATTTTACCATTGTGCCATAGATGTCCTGTGTCTGGCTATTCCAGGGATCATAAATAATGGTGGCAGTGATCACTTTCTGACCTGCATTTGCCAGCATTTTCATGTAAGGTTTCATCGCTTCGAAGTGTGCATTGCTCCAGGGCTTTACGCCATATACGCGGGCTATTGCATAAGGGCTCTGCCACAAATCAAGATGAAATTGCCAGTCTTTCGGAGCAGGCAGGGTATGTTCCAGCACGGTTACTGCAAAAGGCATATCCACTGTTGTGGCGCCTGATTTTACACTCACCGAGCCTTTATATGTACCAGCTGGTGTGTTTGCCGGCACCTGAACGCTCAGCCATACCGGCTGTGTAGTATTGGCGGCGATAGTGCTTTTATTGATGATATCAATGCCATCTGCCACGAGCGAGGAGTCGTAATCCTTCGGGTTGCGGTGCCCGCAGCCGCCGCCGTCTTTATTCAAACCATCTGTGAGTACATATCTCACAAAACCGGTGGTGACTGCCGAAGCCGCAATTTTATTGCCTTTGCTGTCCTGAAGTGCGGATGCCCCGAGGCTTACTTCGGGCTGCACAACGGCAGACCAGATCACCAACTGGGTATGGACCCTTTCGCCTTTCCAGGCTTTCGTTTCCCAGGCTGGCGTTAATCCGCTGTTATCGGGTGCATTTCTTTTTTCATAACGGGTATCTGCAGTACCGAATGCAACGTGAAGCCTGGTGTCATTAACAGCCGCCCAGGAAGCTTTATTAACGGGTTTGGGATCGGGCAGGTCCCTGTAGCCAGCGGCAGGAGATATTTGCGCCCATACGTTTTGTTGCAGTGCCAGCATTACCAGCACGCCAAAAAATTTGTTCACCATACTAAAATTTAGCGTTTTCAGATATTCGGATAACGTGATTTGTTCACTGATCACCGTCATCCGGAAACCTCAATATCTATAAAAAAAGTGGATTTTTTCCTTTAAAGAGGACGATCGGTTATATAAAACAGGAAAGCCGGATCATAATAAGATCCGGCTTTCCTTGTTAAAGATTTATATTAATGTACGATCCGCTTCAGCTGCAGATTGGTGACCGGCGCTACCACCAATGGGTATTTCTCGATGGTCACATAGCTGGAATCCAATCCAAAGCCCCTTTCTTCTGACAAACTGATCTTTTTCAGGAAGAAATACATCTTCATCACCATTCTTTCATACAAAGGCAGGTCGTTGTCGTGCGACAGGAATTTCTCCATAACAATAAACTGGAAGTCGCCCACCACATTATTCTTACTCAGTGATTCATAGCGGCTGGTGATATTTACTTCCTTGTTACGAACCATATCTTCCACCACCATTCTGAACATCAGGTTAATACGCTGTTCCACTTTGAAGCCCAGGCGGAACTCCACGCGTATTACTTCATTTGGAATAATTGTTTGTACAGAATATTCACTCAGGTAAGGTTCATCTACCACATCCACATGTACAAACCAGTATATATCCGCCCGTTTGGGTTTTTTATTGAGAATTGAATAGATGATCTTATGTTCTATTTCTTTCGGATTATCGGCACTGCTCATATACACCAGGTGGGTAGCGTATTTTGGAATGGAGGTATCATTGCTCAGTTCCTGGATGATAGGCAGATAATCTTCCAGTCGCACAAATTCCACGTAACGGTTCTTGATCTTACGCGATTTGAACCATACAATCATCACGAGGAAGAGCGCGCCGGCTACAATAACCGTTACGTAACCTCCGTGCATGAATTTAATCACGTTGGCGAAGAGGAATGAGAACTCTATGGTGAAATAAACGATGAGATATAGTAATATCCACCCTACCCATACCCGCTTTGTATAAAGGTAAAAAGCGAAGAGGCAGGAGGTCATGAGCATACAGATAGTGATGGAGAGGCCATAAGCCGCCTCCATATTCGACGATTCCCGGAAGATCAGCACAATGGAAACGCAACCTACAAACAGCATGGTATTGATACCGGGAATGTAAAGCTGTCCTCTTTCTTCTGTAGGATAGTTTACCCGCATTTTGGGCCACAGGTTAAGCCGCATGGCTTCTGCGATGAGGGTAAAAGAACCTGATATGAGTGCCTGGCTGGCAATTACCGAAGCCAGTGTGGCAATTAATACCCCGAAAATGATGAACCATTCCGGCATAATGGTAAAGAACGGGTTCTGATCTTTTGGCAGGATCTGACCTTTTTGCGTGAGCAGCCAGGCACCCTGACCGAGATAGTTTAGGATAAGACATGTTTTAACAAAGATCCAGGATACCCGGATATTGCCTTTACCGCAGTGACCGAGATCAGAATAGAGGGCCTCTGCTCCTGTGGTACAAAGGAATACAGCTCCCAGGATCAGGAATCCCCGGGGATAAGTAGTTAAGAGTTCAATGGCATAATGGGGACTAAATGCTTTTAAAATGCTTAAATCATCTGCCACATGCGAAATGCCGAGGATTCCCAGCATCGAAAACCACAATACCATGATGGGGCCAAACATCCGGCCGATGGAAACGGTACCGAACTGTTGCATAACAAAGAGCCCTGTGATAATGGTCAGCACTATTTTGACGATGGTCAACTGGCCCAGGTCTTTAAAGACCTCCAGCGTCCGGAGACCTTCAATGGCGGCAGTAACAGTGATAGGTGGGGTGATGATGCCATCTGCGAGCAGGGCGGCGCCGCCAATCATACCAAAAATTACGGTCCATCTGGCGTGGCGTCTTACGAGCGCATAGAGTGAAAAGATTCCACCTTCCCCTTTATTATCTGCCCGGAGGGTGAGGATAACGTATTTAACGGTAGTTTGAAGGGTTAGTGTCCAGATGACACAGGAAATACCTCCAATTACCAGCAGATCGCTGATGGGGTTCCCTCCTACGATGGCTTTGAAAACATAGAGTGGAGATGTTCCAATATCGCCGTAGATAATACCGAGCGCTACTACCAGGCCTGCCAGGGATACCCTGTTGATGTTAATTCCCACGTAATAATAAGTTTATTAAAAAAGCCTCCAAAATTAGGGGTAATAATTGACACTTCAACAATATTTCGTACAGGAGTGTTTGCTTCAAAAAAAAGTCCTCTCCCGAATGAACGGGAGAGGACTTTTTTTAAGTTATCATCTTAATGAGTGATACTGATTAGTTAGCAGGAGCTAAATCAACAGTGCCAGACTCACCAGGAGTGTTTTGTTTGATGAAACGACCGCGGTCGATACCTTGTTTGTCAGCCAGGTAGTCGATTACTGAGTCAACACGACGGCTGCTCAGGTCAACACCACCTTTCTTACCTTTAGCACCTGCGTGACCGGTAACCAGTACATTGCAGGAAGGGTTAGATTTCAGGGAAGCTGCAACAGAAGCCAGGATAGCTTCCTGATCGTTACCTATTTTGGTAGAGCTGCCTTTGAAAGAAACGCTAGGCAGAACCAGGCTTGCGCAAGGCGCAACTGGAGGATTCTTGCAGCATTCTGGATCCGGGCATTTACCAACACCATCAGCATCAACTGGCTGGCAGTAAGTAGGAGTGATCAGTTGTTTGTCTTTGTAATCAGGAACACCGTCACCGTCAGTATCTTTAGCAACACCGTGAACATCCACTGGTGCACCTGCTGGGGTGTTAGGTTCGCGATCGAACTGGTCAGTTACGCCATCGCCATCAGCATCAGGCAGAACCGGAGTTGGAAGCTTCATGTGACGTGGGTTGCTCAGCTCGCTGTAAGCATATTCCAGTGGGTTGATCCACCATAATGGCTGTACACGTTTAGCTGGGTTACCCAGGTTGAAGTTCAGACGTACGCTTGTGTAAGAGTAGAAGTCTTTAGAAGCACCGCCTGGTCCTGCATAACCATCAAGATACGCATCGAAAGGCATAGTTACTTTTTCTTCAATACCGATGTTGAAACGTTTAGAAACTTTAAACGCAACGCCAGTACCTACATCCAGTGCATGACGGAGTAATTGGTTGTCGTCGTTACGGCCGATGGAAATACGGTTACCCTGAGAAGGAGCATTTTGCTCGTATTTATCATCTCTCAGATCTTTGATCTGTTTTCTGATATCACTGCGTTTTGCATTGAAATTAATACCGGAATAGTTATAGCCATTTCCGCTTGCATCTAATGCATCAACGTCAACGTCAGCCATTACGATAGAGTAACCAGCCAGTAAATACCAGTTAACCTTAGGTTCAGCTCTGTAGAACAGGATGTTGCTTAAAGAAGCAATCACATCCAAAGACAGCTGATGGTTTTGAGACTTGTAGTTAGGAACAATCATGCCGCCGTTTAAAGCTGCAGTTCTTCCCCATGGATTGATACCACCTGCAGCCTGAGTAGGACGCAGTTTGTAGTCCTGACCCTTATCGATGGAACCGATGTACTCAGCTCTCAGGGAGAAAGTATGTCCCAGTGCTTTTCTCAGGGAAACACCGCCACCAAAACCTGGTTGAGGAGGAACGGTTCCGCTGATCAGGTGTAAACCACCACTAAAACCCAGTTCCCACATATCTCTCGGTTTAGCCGGGAAATTTGATTGGTGGTTCGTGAAGTTATTTTGTTGTACCATACGCTTGCTAGACACTTTGGAGCTATCCAGAGCATCGTAGCCGGTTGGTTGAACCTGTGCAAAACTAGTAGATGCTGATAGTAAACCCACAGCGCCTGCCAGTAATAAGTACTTTTTGCTTGCCATAATTGTTTTTTTTATTAAAAACTGTTAAAAATTTACTAATAACCCGTTTTTTACCTAGCAAAGGTAAATATCATAAATGAATATACAAATTTTTCTTGCAATATTATTTTCATTGATAAGTCCTTCAAAATTAGAGCTTAAATGAAAGTATTTATATACCTTAATTCCAGTTAAGTTAAAGATCTGTATAACTCGTGTTAAAGGATTCCTTAACTCGTGTTAAAGGAATGTTATACTCCTTATACAAATTAAAGGCCAAAATGTTAAAATGTGATTTATAAAAGTTAGCTTAGCAATCCTTTTTTATTTAATACATGGACGATATTAAACACCTGATAGGTAAAGAATTACAGGATTTTGAAAGTAAGTTCGCAGATTCAGTAAAAAGTCATGTGCCGTTACTGGACCGGATCATGCATTATATTGTAAAGCGAAAAGGGAAGCAGATCAGGCCCATGTTTGTTTTATTATCCGCCAAACTTTTCAGTGACAATATCCAGGAAAGCACTTATCGGGCCGCCGCCCTGGTGGAACTGCTGCATACCGCCACCCTGGTACATGACGATGTGGTAGATGATGCCAACGAACGCCGTGGCCTGTTTTCCATTAATGCCCTCTGGAAAAATAAAATAGCGGTACTGGTAGGCGACTACCTCCTTTCAAAAGGACTACTGCTGTCTCTTAACAATAATGATTTCCGAACTTTACAGATATTATCAGAAGCTGTTAAGGAAATGAGTGAGGGAGAATTGCTGCAGATCGAAAAAACCCGCAAACTGAATATCAAGGAAGATATTTATTTTGAAATTATCCGCCGCAAAACCGCTTCGTTACTGGCTTCCGCCTGCGCTGCCGGCGCATGGAGCAGCAGCAACGATGACCATACCACCGAACAAATGCGCCTTTTCGGCGAAAAAGTAGGCATCGCCTTCCAGATTAAAGATGACCTCTTCGACTATGGCTCCGCCAAAATCGGTAAACCTACCGGCATCGACATCCGGGAGAAAAAAATGACCCTTCCGCTTATCTATACCCTGGAACATGCTTCCACTGAAACACGCAGGAAGATTATTAATATCGTCAAAAATCATAATACAGAAAAAGACCGGGTGGAAGAAGTCATCCGGCTGGTAAAAGCATCCGGTGGCATTGAGTACACCAGGAAAAAAATGTTTGAATACCGGGATGAAGCCCTTACCATCCTGAATAAATTCCCTGAAAACGCTGTCAGAAACGGATTAGAATCCCTCGTACGATTTACAACTGACAGAACATTTTAGTAAGAATAAAAAATAATGTAATATGCGGAAGAAGCGAGAAGCTTAAGCCTTTAAAATATAATAATGCAAAAACGCTGGACAGTAAAGGCATATCAACCAAACCAGGAACAGTTACTACAGTCATCATTACGCATACATCCGTTGTTATGCCGGTTACTGGTACAACGCAATGTGACCAACTATGAGGCTGCCCGGCAATTTTTTCGACCTACACTGGAAGATCTGCACGATCCCTGGAAAATGAAAGACATGGACAAAGCCATTTCCAGGATTGAACTGGCTTTTTTCCAGCACGAAAAAATACTGATCTACGGGGATTATGATGTAGACGGCACTACCGCTGTGGCTACCGTGTACGCCTTTCTGCAAAAACTCTACAGCAATATTGAATTTTACATTCCCCACCGTTACCGCGAAGGATATGGTATTTCCATACAGGGAATCGAATACGCCAGGGATAATGATTTTAGCCTGATCATCGCGCTCGATTGCGGCATTAAATCAATCGAACATATCACCACCGCAAAGGAGTGGGGTATCGACTTTATTATCTGTGATCATCATTTGCCGGATGCAATACTGCCGCCTGCCGTGGCGATCCTAAATCCGAAACAGCACGATTGTCCCTATCCTTATAAAGAACTGAGCGGATGCGGGATCGGCTACAAACTGATCTGCGCCTTCGCACAAAAGAGAGGGCTTCCCCAGTCGGAAGCCAACAAATTCCTGGACCTGGTGGCTACCAGCATTGCAGCCGACATCGTTCCGATGACCGGTGAAAACAGGATACTGGCTTTTCATGGTCTTATAAAAGTAAATGAAGATCCTTTACCTGGTATCAAAGCACTGATTACACTCAGCGCGCTGAAAGAAAAACTGACCATTGCCAACCTCGTATTTGTAATTGCCCCACGGGTAAACGCCGCCGGCAGAATGGACGATGCCCGCAAAGCAGTGAACCTCTTCATCGAAAATGATGTAGAAAAAGCTGCGGCCATCGCAGCCGTACTGCACGCCGATAACTTCGACAGAAAGGAAATAGACAGCACTATTACCCAGGAAGCCATCGTTCTGTTACAAAATGATGTGGATATTGCACGCAGAAAATCAACCGTGCTTTACCAGGCACACTGGCATAAAGGAGTGGTAGGCATTGTGGCTTCCCGCCTGATCGATAAATATTATTATCGCCCTACTATCATCCTCACCCAGTCGAACGATAAAGTAGCCGGCTCCGCCCGTTCTGTGATGGGGTTCAATGTATATGAAGCCATCCACCAGTGTAAAGATCTTCTCGAAAATTACGGAGGACATTTTTATGCGGCAGGGATGACCATGAAAACAGAAAATGTAAAAGCTTTCCAGGAACGCTTTGAAGAAGTGGTAGCCCGGACCATCCACCCGGATCAGCTGGTACCGGAAATAGTGATAGATACCGAAATCCATTTCACGGAAATCACTGCTGCATTTTATAATATTCTCCGGCAGTTTGAACCACTGGGGCCAGATAACCTACGCCCTGTTTTTCTTGCCAGAAACCTTGTTGACAACGGCTACTCGAAGATTGTAAAAGATGACCATATTAAATTCTCCGTCAAACAGGGGAGATATGGTCCCACTATGTCCGGAATTGGCTTTTATATGGCGGAGAAATTTCCGTTGATGGCAGATAAAAAGCCTTTCGATATGGCATTTACACTGGATGAAAATGAATGGAACGGACAAACGTCCCTCCAGCTGAAAGTAATTGATATCAGAACTGCAGCTATCCAGTAACTTTTATAAAAGAGAGATGAAGGCAGTTACAAGTGTTGCTTCAGCAGCCAGGTATAAACATCCTGGTTGGCGTAGGCCCTTGTCCAGGCATCATGGCCGCCGTTTGGATATTCCGTATACTGCACATTATTACCCAACGTTCTTAATGCCTTTACCAGAACACGTGAATTCTCCACATTTACGGTGGGATCGTCTGCTGAATGGAAAACCCATATAGGCATGGTTTTCAGATTTTTCATACGGTTTATATCTCCTCCCCCGCTGATAGGAACAATGGCGGCAAATTTTTCGGGGTGTGCAGAACTCCAGTCCCAGGTTCCATAGCCGCCCATGCTCAATCCGGTCAGATACACCCTCTTTGGATCTACATGATATTTGCTGATCACTTCTTTGTATAATATATCAAGGTACTGTGGATTCCACCATCCGCTCAGGCATTGTGGAGCAATTATCACAAATGGCTTTCCTGCTGATACTTTTACCAATCCAACATTCCTTATCATATCAATATTATTCCCCATTTCCCCTACCCCATGAAGAAATATCACGATCGGCCATTTGTAATCTTTCTTTTCGTTATATCCATCCGGGATATAAAGCAGGTAGTTACTGATGTTGCCTCCTTTGGTATCTATTTTTTTCGCAGTGATGCCTGTTTGCTGTGGAGGAAAAGTATCGCCTGGTGGCGGCGTTACCGGTATGGTATCCCCCGGCCGATTAGTTACCGGATTAGTCATTTCTGTTTTTGAACAGGAAAAAAATGCGAGCGCACTCAGCACAAAGACATGGCACAAAATTTTAATTGCTCTTTTTTTCATATAACTAGTACAAACTAAAGTCCCCCGGCCATACGCCGGGGGACAGTTTTACAATATTTTTCGTTTCAGTTTTTCTATTGCAACAACTGCAAATAAAAGACCAAAAGAGCAAACACCGTTAATTTTTTTTATTGTGCCGTCTTATTATTTTTTCTCGCCCATCAATTCCACACTTCTATTCACAAATGCTGTAAGATCTGCACCTGTCAACAGGTTTTGGGACAACAGCGCCAGGTCTGCCAGGTTCTTTATCTGCTTCTGCTGCAATGCGTTGTCTTCTTCCTTAAGGATTTGTGTATACACAGGGTGGTTGGCGTTGATGGTCATATTTATTTCATCAGGCATGCTCGCATACCAGCTCATTCCGCCGCCGCCCATGGCTGCCATATCTTTCATACGACGCATCAGCTCCGGACGGGTTACAATTACCGGTTGCGCTTCTGCGCTGAGTCCTTTCATTTCTACTTTGATATTGGGTTGCGTTACCTGGGAGCCAAACAGCTCCTTCAAAGCACCCTCCTGTTCTTCTGATAATACGGTAGTGGTATTTTCTTCTTTATCGATCAGGTTATCGGCAATATCTGCATCTACACGGGTAAAGGAAACGTTATCCCATTTGATTTCCATGTTGTTGATGAATGCCGCATCCACCATTGTTTCCATCTTTACTACCAGGAAGCCTTTATTTTTTGCGGCCTGCACATAGCTGTCCTGCTGCACGGGATTGGTAGCATACAATACCACCAGTTTCTGTTCCTTGTTGGTTTGCAGGGCTGCTGCAGTAGTACGGTATTCTTCCTGTGTATAGAATTTACCGCCTTCCACATCTTCCATTATCAGGAACTTGTTGGCTTTCTCCATGAACTTGTCGTCGGTCATCATACCATACTTCACAAACAGTCCGATGGAATCCCATTTATCTTCAAAGGAAGCGCGGTCGTTACGGAATATTTCATCCAGTTTATCCGCAACTTTTTTGGTGATGTGCGCATTGATCTTTTTTACATTAGGATCACCCTGCAGATAGCTGCGGCTCACGTTCAGCGGAATATCCGGGCTATCGATCACGCCATGCAGCAACATCAGAAATTCCGGAACAATATCCTTCACTTCATCTGTTACATATACCTGGTTGGAATACAGATTGATCTTATCTTTCTGCATCTCATAGCTCTTGTTAATCTTCGGGAAATACAGGATACCGGTGAGATTAAAAGGATAGTCTACGTTCAGGTGGATCCAGAACAAAGGAGGTTCTGCATATGGATATAATTCTTTGTAGAAATTCTGATAATCTTCGGTGGTCAACTCGCTTGGTTTCTTTGTCCAGGCAGGAGTAGTGTTATTAATCTGCGTGCCTTCAAAAGTTACCGGAACCGGCAGGAATTTACAGAACTTTTCGAGGATAGTGCGGATGCGTCCATCTTCCAGGAATTCTTCGCTTTCCTCGTTGATGTGCATTACAATTTCAGTTCCCCTGTCGGCCTTGCTGATTTCTTCCAGTTCATACTCAGGGCTTCCGTCGCACTCCCAACGTACAGCGGGAGCTTCTTCTTTCCAGGATTTTGAAAAGATTTCCACCTGGCTGCTCACCATAAAGGAAGAATAAAAACCAAGACCAAAATGACCAATGATATTGGTGCCATTTTCCTGTCCTTTATATTTTTTCAGAAACTCTTCTGCACCGGAAAAGGCGACCTGGTTAATATATTTATCCACTTCTTCTGCAGTCATACCGATCCCATGATCTGCAATGGTGATGGTTTTCTTTTCCTTATCTACTCTTACATCAATAGCAATGTCTCCCAGTTCTCCTTTAAATTCTCCTACACTGGCCAGGGTTTTCAATTTCTGGGTCGCATCCACGGCATTACTTACCAGTTCGCGGATAAAAATTTCATGATCTGAATACAGGAACTTCTTGATAATTGGAAATATGTTCTCTGTCTGAACACGTATTGCACCTTTTTGCATTGATATCTGATTTTTTTTGGTAAACTTTTTTCAAAGTGTGTGCCAGCGGGATGAAGGCTGACAAGATGACAACACACAAGTTGAAAAAATATTAAATATGAATATTGCGGCTGTGAATATACACTACCTGGGTTTATCCATCATTGTAATTTAATTCTGAAAAAAGGGCAGTGCAGAAAATGTCTATAACAAATATGAAAATAAATCCATATTACATTCCGTCAAATTAACAAAATAATCATATTAAAAAAACCGCCGAAAGGGTTTATTCAGTAGATTTATTGTATCGAAACCCGGATTCCCCAATTTTTCAAATATTACTATGGAAAGACCTCTACTCATCTTCTTATTTATGGCTTTTTTTGTTTGTGCTAATGTAAGCGCACAAACAAATCCGGCTGGGCAGCCATTACCGTATGAACAAAATTTTGACGCGTTACCATCGACTGCTGTAACATACCCAGCGGGATGGCAGGGATGGCTACTCAGCGGCGCTCCTTCCGGCAGCTTTAATACAGCGGCACCGGCATCCGATAAACCACTGATCAGTAACGGCAGTGCGTCGGCTACTGCCAATGGCGTTTATAACTACACCGGTAAACCGGGCTTCCTGAACAGCGGCAGCGCCGACAATTCACTGGTGCTTTCCCTTAGTACCAGCGGACAGCAGAATGTACGTTTAAGCTACGATGCCATGACCATCAGGAATCCTTACGATGGCAACTCCAATACAAGGATCAATGAAATGGTTATTCAATATCGTATAGGCGTAACCGGTACCTTTACCAGTATCAATGAAACGGCCTACCAGAATGACACCATTCAGCAAACCGGTTCAGGTGTTACCTCACCGCAGCACCTGGTGAATATGTCAGTGATATTGCCGCCGGATTGTAATAACCAGGCGATTGTACAACTGCGATGGGTAAACCGCCAGATCAGCGGCGCGGGCTCCAGGCCAGGATTTGCCATTGATAATATCACTGCATCCGGCAGTGGCAGAGATACCACTCCCCCTGTAATCACCCTCCTGGCACCGGTTAACGCGGCAGCAGACGTGTCGCCTGTTACATCTCCCGAAATTATATTCAGTGAAAACATAAAAGCCGGTAACGGGTACATCAGGTTGCACAACAGTAACAGCGGGATAACAGACAGTTTTCCGGTAACCGGTAACGCTGTTGTAATTAATAACAATGTGCTCACCCTGAAACAAATCCTGCAACCACACAGTCATTATTACATCACGCTGGACAGCGGATTAGTAAAGGATCTGTCGGATAATAACTTCACAGGTATGGCAGATACCACGCAGTGGAATTTTACCACCGGCAGCCAGGAACTCAGCTATAACTTCAACGACTGTACGCCGATTGGCAGCAGCCAGTTGAGCGGTGGTTTCACACAATACAGTGTAACCGGCGCGCAGCTATGGGGATGTACTAATTTCGGTCAGCAGAACAGCAATGGTATACAGATAAATGGTTACAGCGGTGGAGCTGTTGAAAATGAAGACTGGCTGATATCTCCCGTATTTGACCTCACCGGTTTGCAATTCCCGCTGTTACAATTCAGCAGCCGCACTGCGTTTGCCGGACCCACACTTAGTCTGCGTGTTTCCACTAACTACACGGGCAGCGGCGATCCGCGTAATGCTACCTGGACTACGCTGAATGGCCGTTTTCCTGAACCCGGCAGCGACGTGTGGACATTATCCTCTGGTATTAATCTCGCTGCTTACAGGCAGACAGGCGTTTATATTGCTTTTGTTTATACATCCGGTCCTGCCGTTCAGGCGGCACGCTGGACGATTGATGATTTCAGGCTGACGGATACCACCGCTGCGCCGGCGCCGAGTTTGAACAGCAGTCCCACTGCCATTGACTTCGACTACGTAAAATCCGGGCAAACATCAGAAGCACAGCGTGTTAGTTTCTGGGCCAATGATTTTACCGGAGAGCTGAAAATCACTGCCCCGGCAGGTTTCATGGTGTCTGGCGACAGCTCCAATTACAGCAGCCAGGTTATTTTCACTGCAGCAGCATTAGCTGCCGGTCCGCAGGAAGTATTTGTAAAATTCGCCCCCGCGGCGGCTGATCAGGCTTACAGCGGCCAACTTGCCTTCAGCGGTCCCGGTTTCCCCGGCCGTTCCATTGCACTCAGCGGCACATCGTTGCGGTCATTAAAAGTGGTAAACTGGAATATAGAATGGTTTGGCAGTCCGGCTCAAAACCCGGCCAACGATAGTTTACAGCAAGCCAATGTAACTACCATCCTGAAAAAACTGGATGCCGATATTTTTGCGTTGGCAGAAGTAGTGGACACTGCCCGTTTCCGTGCGGTGGTGAGCCAGTTACCGGGTTATAGCTATGTGTTATCGGACTTTGGTTCTTATGCAGATAGTACCACGGATGCTGATTATGTATCGGCACAGAAGCTGGCGTTTGTGTATAAGACGGCCGTGATCCGTAAAATCAGCACTTACGGCATATTAAGACAGGGAGGCAGCAGCAATGCTTATTATAACTGGTCGTCCGGCAGGTTCCCTTATGAAATGGAGGCTACTGCCAAACTGGGTAATGACTCGGCGCGTATCCGGTTCATATTATTGCATGCGAAGGCCAATACAGGTACAAAGCCCGAAAAGATTACTTCCTGGAACCGCCGCAAAGACGGGTTGAAGGAGTTGAAAGATACGCTGGACCTGCAATATCCGTATAGCAATATTATTATGCTGGGAGATTTTAATGATGATCTGTCTAAAACCATTACAACGGAGTTATTACCGGATACCACTACTTCATATATTGACTTCATCCGCGACAGTATCAATTACCGGCCGTTGACCCTGTCCTTGAGTTTATCAGGGCAGCGTTCCACCGTCAGCTATGCCTCGGTGATCGACAATGTGATCGGTTCCAACGAGGTGGGTGTTGCTTATTTACCGGCATCTGCACGGATACAAACCCAGGTAGCGGGGCTGGTAAGCAGTTATGGTACTACTACCACGGATCATTACCCGGTATTAAGCAGGTATAATCTGGGTATTTTGGGCAATCCTTTACCGGTGGAAAACTTCGATGCCCGGGCCGATGGCGGTAAAGTGCTGGTTAGCTGGCATACGCCTTATGAAATCAACAGCAGCAGGTTTGTGATAGAACGTTCCCGGAATCTCCGGACTTATGAGGCGGTGGACACGGTGGCTGCTCATGGTAGTACCGCGGAGGCATCCGATTATATTTCCTATGATGAGCAACCCTGGCCGGGATTTTCCGCTTACCGGTTAAAAACGATTGGGCTGGACAGCAGTGTAAGGTACAGTCCGGTTAAAATGGTATTGGTAACGGACAAGGACTTCTGGCGGAAGCTGTTGTGGTGCATATTTGGCCACCAGTTGCAGTATTGGCTGGACTGGCCCCGCAGTGGTGATGCAAATATAACATTACTGGATGTGCAGGGTCGTGTCCGTTACCAGGGCAGAACTACTTTCGTAAAGGGCCGGAACTACAGAACTATCGCTACCGACCAGTTGCCGGCGGGCATATATTTCCTGAGAGTGCAGTCGGGTGAGTTGGTGCAGGTGACCAAGATTCTTATTAATCAGTGATCTTTTTTGAAAAAACCATGCAAATGAGACGCCGCCCTGCTTACCGGGGCGGCTTTTTATGTATGGGTATCAAGTAATTACGCATTATTCTCTATAAAAGGCAAGATATTTAGGGAAATCGGCCTTTCATGCGTGGAAATAAGGAATAGTTCAGTATCTTTGCGGTCCTAATTTTTTAATTAAACCATTTAAAACAGGGAATTATGAACTACGAATTGATGGTGATCTTTACCCCTGTGCTTTCTGAGGACGACTACAAAGCCGCCCAAAAGAAATTCGCTGATATCATTAAAGATAACGGCGGAGAAATCACGCACGAAAATCCCTGGGGATTAAGATCACTGGCGTATCCTATCCGGAAGAAGACTACAGGAATGTATGTTGTTCTGGAATACAATGCGCCATCCGACCTCAATGAGAAGCTGAAAATCCAGCTGAATCGCGATGAAAATGTATTACGTCACATGATTACTGCGCTGGACAAGCACGCTGTTACTTACAACGGTCGCAAAAGACATGGCGTAAATGCTGAATCTAAAACCACTGAAGCTTAAAACTATGGCAGTTAAACCGAAACAAGAAATCAAGTACTTAACGGCCGTAAAAACCGAGAAACGTCAGAAGAAATACTGCCGTTTCAAGAAGTTGGGCATCAAGTACGTAGATTACAAAGACGCGGAGTTTTTGAAGAAATTTTTGAACGACCAGGGCAAGATGTTGCCACGTCGTATTACGGGTAACTCCCTGAAATTTCAGCGTAAAGTAGCCCAGGCTATTAAGAAAGCTCGTCAAATGGCTTTATTGCCTTATGTTACTGACCTTTTAAAGTAAGAAGTTATGCAAATTATCTTAATACAAGACGTAGATAACCTGGGTCAGAAGAATGAACTGGTTAGCGTAAAAAATGGTTACGCCAGGAATTTCCTGATTCCTCAGAAATTTGCGGTAGAAGCAAGCCCTTCCAACATGAAGCAGCTTCAGGAACGCCTGAAAGTGCAGAAAGTGAAAGAAGAGAAACTGCTGGCTGAAATTGCGAAAGTGGTAGAAGTGTTGAAAGCTTCTCCTGTTAAAATTGGCGCTAAAACCGGTACATCCGGTAAGATCTTCGGTAGCGTAACTGGTGTTCAGATTGCCCGTGCAATTAAAGAACAGAAAGGTTATGAAATTGACCGTCGCCGCATCCACATCCTGGATGATGTTAAAGAACTGGGTACATACAAAGCTCGCCTCGATTTCGGTAAAGGCAACGAAACCGAACTGGAATTTGAAGTAGTAGCTGAGTAATATTCCAACTTGTTTGGAAAGAAGAAAGTCCCGGGCTGAATCAGCCCGGGATTTTTTTTGTATCAATATGATTGCATTTATGTTTCATTAACGAATGGCAACCGAGTTGTTGATAGATTTGGTTATATTTGTAATGTAACCACAATGAAACCAGCAAAACACATATCAACGCCTGATCCTAAAGTCATCACTATTCTGAAGAAGATGATAGCGGATAAGAAATTGATTCATGATTACATTACGAACGGTCGTGATTTATCTGAATTAAAATCTAAAGGTATTAAGTTTGTTCAGCCCTTATAAACTCACAGAATTAAAAGTCGGGTTATATCAATTTACAACTGATCAAGAGGTTGTTTATAATGTATATTTTGGGGATGGCATATGCTATTTTCAGGATTATCCGGAATTTTCCGATGATGTAATGACATTCGGATTTGACAGGATTAGCAGCCCCCACTCTAAATCCCGCGCCGACATAAAAATCCGCTTTACAATTACCCATCACATTCTTAATCTCCTTAATGAAAAGCAAGACAAAATCTTATTTTTTGTCTGTGATAGTGCAGACAGCAGGGGAACGGCCAGAATGAGAATGTTTGAGCATTGGTACCAGCAGCAAAAAATCAGTTTTCTTGAAAAATATAATGAGTCTATCACCACATCAGAAATAGATATCCACTGTTCCATCATTCTTCATTCAAAAAATGTTATGAAGGAACACATCATTTCCAGCTTTCGCAATCTCAGTAAATCCACCGCCGAAAAACTCAAATCTTATTAGTATTTTCATACCAATATTCCGCCATGAGTATGAAAAATATTATCTTCTTCTTTATCGCCGTTGTTACCGCCTCGGCCTGCAGCACCAGGAATCACAGGCCCGGACTTCCCCGGCTGACCACCATCAGCATCCAGGGTGAAAGCACGCCCCAGTATACCTTCCGGTATGATCAGCAGGGCAACCTCGCTGAACTGGTACATCACCGGCCATTAAACGATACCATCAGCACTTTTTCCTATGATCATTCCCACCGGATCACCGGAATGGTAATATCCAACCGGGAAAATAACGTCACAGCAATAAAAGAGCGCGCTAAAGTCACTTCCTGGGACAAAGATGGTAACATCGCTACCGTACAATACTTTGATGCAAAAGAGCAACTGCTCCGCGTTGCCAATGTTCGCTGGAAGAACGGGTTACCGGCTGCCATGAAGTACTCCGATTCCACACAGGCAGTCAGCTGGAATTATGATGCCGCAAACCCTGTAAGAAAAGATATCTGTATCGATAGTTTCTCAGGCAAAAAAGAAGATACGTTCGTTACTTTGAGAACTGCAAAATACGAATGCGAAGATTCTATTAATCCCCTGCATCCCCTGGCCAATCAGTTGCTGCTCAGTCATGCTGTGGCTCCGGTCGTTAACCTTTCTCCCCAGGGTGACTTATCAGACGCTTTTCTGCACCTGAATACCCATAATCCTTTTCTTATCAAGATTACAGAAAAAGAAAAAACACGCTGCCAGCAAGGTTTACTCGAATATGACCGCACTACCACTGTTCAATATGCCTACTATTTCAACGGCGGCCGCCAATATCCGGCTGGCGCCTGGGTGCATTTACACAGTGAAGGATATACCAAATTGGGAAGCGACAACCATTTTGCACTTGAATATCAATACGAATAACGCGCAATTCGGGATTTTTCATTAACTTTTAGGAGATGAAAATCACAGACCGATTAAAGGCGATGCCGGTTACACTGGTGTTGATCGGCATAAACGTACTCGTATTTCTTTACACCATACTAACAGGAATGAATATATGGTGGGGAGATGGAACCCACCTGCTGCATGCCGGCGCCAACTATTGGTCACTGACCATAGAGCAACAGCAGTACTGGCGGCTGTTTGTCAGCATGTTCCTGCATGCAGGAATGGGACATCTTTTCACAAATATGCTGGGACTGTTTATAGGAGGCATCTTCCTGGAACCGGTATTGCGTAGTTTCCGTTATGGCCTTGCCTATATGATCACAGGATTAATATCCGACTATGTCAGCATCTGGTATCATAAAGGCGCAGTGGGTGTAGGCGCTTCCGGTGCTATTTTTGGCATTTACGGTGTATTCCTGGCGCTGCTAACCACTTCCCTCTTCCCGGCGGAAATAAGGAAAGCGTTTCTGGCTTATATCGGCTTATTTATAGCATTAAATGTAATCGCTGCTGCGGTTTCACAAGGAGTGGATAATGCAGCGCACCTGGCTGGCTTTTTAAGCGGCACCCTTACCGGGTATCTTTTCTTTTTTACACTGACAAAAGCAGATGGAGAAAGACTTACCCGCTAAACCTCTTCCGAAATTCTAAATACTTACATTTGTACACTTAAATGCAACAAAAGATGATGAATAAGTTATGGTTTCTGCTGTGTGCATGCGCAATAATGATATTGAGCTGCAAAAACAAAACAGCAGATAACACCAACGCCACTGCCAACGATTCCACACCGCCTGCTATTAATAAAACTCCCGATGATACCGTTCAGCTGGGTAATAAAACCTTCTTCGTGTACTTTATCGAAAAAACAGATTTCGATAAATTTCCGCTTGCTCCCCCGGATTCCAGCGAAGCAGATGTACTGGCAAAAGACAGCCTCGTAAAAAGGGAAGGAAATAAACTAACCATCCAGCTGGAAAATGGAAAGCAAAAGATCATGGCGAATAACAACAACGACGGCGAAGATTATATCGGCTATACCTATGCCGGCAGTTATCCAGCTATCAAAAGAAAAGGATTTTTTATTACCTACTACGAAGGCAGTGCCTTTGAGCTGGTAAATACCCTGAATGGCGATTCTATGGTAACCTGGTCGGCCCCCGCCGTTTCACCAGATAAAAAGTATATCATCACCGCATCAATGGACCTGGTAGCCGCTTTTGATCCTAATGGGTTTCAACTGTTTTCTGTAAACGGTAACGACATAAAAGCCGTGGGAGAAGCCAGCCTCGACGACTGGGGTCCGGGCCTGGTACACTGGATCAATAACAAAACCATTCTATCTGAATACATTACAATAGACGAGGAAGGAAATACACAAATACGCTATGTGAAAATGGTAATGCAATAACAGTATTTAGTATATTTAGTGAGATATCGCATATCAAATCCACGCTCATGAAAAAACTGTTCACCGCTGGTTTATTAATAGCACTCACCTGTTGCTATACCGCTTTTGCCGCGCTCTCCCCAGTTAATACAAGGTTCCAGGCACCTACCATGAATGTGGAGGGAACTGCCAGTTCAATCGTCAGCAAACTGGATAAATCACTGCTCCTCACCGAAACGCAAAAGCCCAAACTACTTAATATCGTAACTAATTACCTGCGACAAAAAGTCAATATCCAACCACTCCAGCAAAGTAATCTGAAAGCTTATACTACCAAGATGAACAGTATGCAAAATGGATTGCATGCAAAGCTGAAGCCACTGCTAACACTCACACAATACACAGAGTTCCTGGGGCTAAAACCTAAATCCTTCGACGACACAAATGTTTTGTCGCAATTATATTACTGAGCAACGCGGATGTTGTCTTGGCTCAGGATTACGCTGATTATACTGATTAGTTTGATTTTTACTTTTGGATTTTTTTTTGATTTTTAGATTCAATAATAATTAAGGGAGATAAGAGCGAATATATCCGCTTCCATCTCCCTTAATCCTTTATAAAATCCAAAAGTAAAAATCAAACTAATCAGTATAATCAGCGTAATCCTGAGCCAAGACAACATCCGCGTCTTCAGATAATAATCTGCCGGTCGCGCGCTACAATACGCCAGTTGGCGACCACCGCATTGCATTCTGCAACATATGCTTTTTCATATAGCGCCACGGTGGGGCATATATGTTTTGGTACTCCATACAACACTGTGCCCACGGGATATTGGGCGGCATCTGTTACTTTCAATACCAGGTGCTCTTCACTCTGCGATACAGGTTCTGCCGATGGTGCATTCAGGAATTGCACCCGTGGCTGCGGATTCTCTGCTGCTACGGATTTATGCCCGAGATCAACGCAGATATGCTGTTCATCGATAACAGAAATCACGCGGCTGATCACCAACGCAGCCCATTTAAACGGCTGCTCCGGCAGGTTGGCTGCGTAACCCGCATCCCAGAAAATGAAAGTACCCGGACTGCAAGTGATATCTTTCCTTGCCGCATGTACCGGGAACGTGGGTGTGCCGCCTGCAACAATCTCCGGCTGCGGTAGCCCACTATTTGTTATAGCCGCTGCCAGTGCAGCAACAGGCGCATACGCTTCATCACAACGCCGTTTTCGTATATCCATATCCGTATCATGCAGGTGACCGTCGTATGCGTGTAACCCTACCGGCACTACTCCCGGCAAAGTGTTAAGATATTGGTATAACTCCAGCGCGTCGGGCCCGGGCCTGATGCCGGTGCGGTTCATTCCAACATTAAGATCCACATATACCGGCAACCGGCGCCCCTGCGCAGCGAAAGCGGTACTGATAGCCAGTGCAGCATCAGCGTTGTCGGTAACACAGGAAAAAACGGTATGCGGATACTTCTGTACCAGTTCCAGCAAACGAACAATCTTCGGCCCCACCGGCTGGTAAGCCATTAAAGCATCAGCTGCATTTACCATTCCCAGCATCTCTCCTTCGGCAATGGTGGCAAACTTAAAACGCGTTATTCCCTCTTCCATGATCAGCTGTATTACCTCAGCGATCTTACTCGTTTTTACGTGTGGGCGTAACCGTTGTATGTCATCGATCATTGTTTTTAACAATGAGATGTTATCCTTTATCCTGTCTTTATAAATAACAATTGCCGGAGAATCAATCTGCGCAGCATTTGTAAGTTGATACCATTCCATGCAGAGAATTTTACATTACACTACGTATAATCATTTACGTTATACAAACAAACTTAAGATCAAACACCCGATCAGGCCTGTTACTGATACAATAGTTTCCATTATCGACCAGGTTTTAATAGTGTCTTTTACAGACAAGTTAAAGTATTCCTTAAACATCCAGAAACCGGCATCATTTACATGGGAAAACATCAGGCTGCCCGCACCGGTAGCCAGTACCATCAGGCTGGGATTTACACCGGATGCAGCAATCATAGGCGCAACAATCCCCGCAGTGGTGAGTCCTGCTACAGTAGCAGATCCTATACACACCCGGATGATAGCCGCAATACCCCACGCCAGGATTAACGGGTGCAGGTGCATATTCTGAAGCGTGGTGGCAATGTAACTGCTAACCTTGCTGTCGTGCAGCAACTGCGTAAGCGCACCGGAGCCCCCTATTACCAGGATGATAACGGCGACATCCCGCACGGCATCATCCATTACCACCATAACTTTTTTTGCAGGCATTCCTCTCCTCAGTCCTAATAAATACATGCCATTCAGTACCGCCAGCAACATCACTATCAACGGCTCTCCCAGCCAGTTGGCCAGTCTGAAAAGAAAAGTATCTTCAGGTACCCATAACTTTACCAAAGCCGTCACCGCCAGTAAAAATACCGGTAACAACGCAGCAAAGAGACTCACAAACATACCCGGCAACTGCTCTTCCGGAATCGGTGGCGCCACAAACATTTTCCCCGGGGGATTGGTGTAGTGTTTCAGGAAACGCGAAAATACCGGTCCCGCCAGCACAATAGCCGGAATAGCCACCATAACACCGTACAACAAAGTAAGTCCCATGTTGGCATGAAACTGCTGTATCAACGCAGTTGGAGAGGGATGCGGCGGCAGGTATCCATGCGTTACCGATAAAGACGCCAGCATAGGAATACCGAGATATACCACCGGCAACTTTGTACGTGCCGCCACGGTGAAGATCAGGGGCACCATCAGCACAAACCCGATATTATAAAACAAGGGAATCCCCACTATAAAACCAGTGAGCATCAACGACCATTGCACATACTTTGGTCCGAACAGGTTCATTAAACCGCCGGCAATCTTTTGCCCGGCGCCACTTTCCGCCACCAGCTTTCCAAGCATGCTGCCGAAAACAATCACCACAATCAGGGAACCTAACGTTTTACCAATGCCCGTTTGAATAGACTGCGTGATGTCTGTTACGTTCATATGCAACGCCAGGCCCATCAGCAAAGACACTATAAGGAAAGAGAGGAAAGTATTTAAACGCCACCAGGCGACCAGTATTACCAGCAAGAGGATGGCCGCAATAACAATTAATAAGGGCATACAACTGTTGTTTTACATGAACATGGAAAACAACAAGATAATAAAATATTATTCGTATCTCAAGGCTATAATCGGATCTAATTTGGAAGCCTTATAGGCAGGATATAAACCGGAAACGAGCCCTACTGCAGCACAGATAGTTACTCCAATAATGATCCAGAACCATGGTACAATGAAAGCAGAGCTCAGTAATACGGAAACAATATTTCCCAGGAGCATACCCATAATTACACCGATCACCCCTCCCATCACACTGATAATAATAGACTCATACAGGAATTGGGTACGCACTACGTGACTGGTGGCTCCCAACGCTTTGGTAACACCTATTTCGCGGGTCCGTTCGGCCACCGATACCAGCATAATATTCATCAGTCCAATAGCAGAACCAAAGAGCGTGATAAAGGCGATAACAATAGCAAAGAGGTTTACTTTACCTAAACTGGAAAAAAGCATTTCTGCAATACTATCGCTCTTGCTGATCTCAAAATTATCTTCTTCATTAATATTTAATCCGCGTATAATACGGAACAAGCCTGTAGCCTCTCCCTGGGCGGCATCCATTTGTTTGATATCTTTTACGGCTACTGCTATCTGGTAGCTGGCGTTGGGCCGGTTAAATACCCTGCGGGTATTATTCACCGTGGTGATCACCACATTATCGGCACTCATCATTTTGCTGCTGCCTTTGGAAGCCAGTACCCCCACTACGCGGTACCGGATATCTCCCACGCGGATCGTACTGTTCACCACATTTTTAAGCTGTTTGCCAAATAGTTTCTCCGCCACATCAATTCCAAGAATAGCCACATTTCTGCCGGATTGAACATCCAGCTGGTTAAAATCCCTTCCCTGTGAAATCTCATAGTTGGAAATCTGCAGGTAGTGTTCATCTCCCCCTATCACCTGTACATTGGGATTCGTTTTCTTATCATCTTTGTATACCGTGGCAATACCGGTGGCCTGGAATGACACACTCACCACCGCCGGAAAATGATAACGGTCCCGGAAGGCCACTGCTTCCTGGTAACGGATAATTTTATTACTGTTAGATTTTTTTACCTTTTTTACGTGCTTGTTTCCCTTGGAGGCTTTATTGTTGTCGTCCCCGATATGCACCTGCATTCCCCGGTTACGGATGGAGAAACTGTTCGCGCCCATGCTCGCAAAGCTGCTGTAGATGCTGCTCTTCATACTGTCGATCGCCGTAAGAATACCTACCAGTACCGTGATACCCAATGCAATGATGGACACAGTAAGACCAGTACGCAACTTGTTGCTGGTTACAGAACGGTATGCCAGGGAAAAAATATCTCTTGATTGCATAATAACGGGTTACCTATAAAGTTAACGTAATATAGCTATTTAATCCATTCAATTTGGGATGAACGGCGGGTAACGGCGATCAGTATAAAAGAGAAGACCGAAGCGGATCGGGTAAATCGCTTCGGTCTTCTCCCTATATTATAAGCTAACAGCTTTTACATCCAACATAATAAAAGGTTCGGGAACAGGCCCAATACCAGCACCAGTGCTATGGCCAGGATCAGGGCAGTTTTAAAACCGCCTGAAACAGGTTCTACTTCGGGTTCTCCCTGTTTAAAATACATGGCAATGATCACGCGGAAGTAATAGTACACGCTGATAGCAGCACACAATACTGCTATGATCACCAGCCATAAAATATGACCATGTTCGATAGCGGCGGCTAAAACAAAATATTTTGCAAAGAAACCAGCCGTAACAGGGATACCAGCCAGGGAAAACAGGAACACTGCCACCGCTGCTGCCAGCAAAGGCTCCTTGCGGGCCAAGCCGTTGAATCCTTCAAAGGTATAATCTTTCAGCTTCATCAGTACCGCAAACACGCCGATAGTGGCAATACTGTAAGCGGCGGAGTACAGGATAATTCCCTGCGCGCCCCTGTTATTCATAGCCACTACTGCAAACAGCATAAAGCCTGCCTGCGCAATACTGGAATAAGCCAGCATCCGTTTCACACTCTGCTGGAAAACTGCGCTGAAGTTACCAAGTATCAGGGTCGCTGCTGTGATAATAGAAAGGATCAGTGTCCAGTGTCCGCTGATGCTGCCACCGGCAAAGCTGGTGTGGAACATCCGCAGGAAAGCCACAAATCCACCTGCTTTCACCACGGTAGACATAAAGGAAGTGAATACAGTGGGGGAACCATCGTATACATCCGGTGTCCAGAAGTGGAATGGTACTGCAGATACTTTAAAAGACAGGGCAAATACCATCAGGATGATGCCGCATAACGCCAACGGATGCACGCTTTCTGCACCAAGTCCTAATGCTGCAATATCAAAAGTGCCGGCGGCGCCATAAATCAGGGTAATACCCATGAGCAGGATACCGGTAGAAAAAGATCCCATCAGGAAATACTTCAGGGATGCTTCATTGCTTTTGAGGCTTTTCTTATCTGCTCCCGCAAGAATGTATTGCGGGATAGACATAATTTCAATCGCCAGGAACAACATCAGCAGGTTGCTGAACGAGGTAGCCAGCGAAATACCTGCCAGGATAAAGAATACCAGGGCGAAATAATCAGCTACATGTTCTCCTACCTTTTCAAATTCACTGCCTGACAACAGGAAATATAACAAAGTGGCGCCCAATGCTACAGCATTGAACAACACACCAAATTTGGTCACTTCAATCATGCCATACATGATATACCCGCCATGCTCCACAGACGGATATTGCGCCAGATTAGCAATAAATGCTATGAGGATGGCCGCGATGGCAAAAAATTTAATATGCTGCTTATTGCGTACAAATAAACCAACAAACATCAGTACAACGCCCGATAAAGCAGTAGAAATTAGTGCATTCATATTTTTGCGTTACAAAACCCCGTTACAAATTTTTCCATTCCGGTATTCAGTTTTTGGCTGAAGATCAGAATAATTTACTTACCACATCAGACGTGCCGCTCACCAGATCCAGCATAGGTTTGGGATAAACGCCCAACACTATGATCATGATCACCACCAGGCTCAGTGCCAGTGTTTCACCCGGCTGCAGATCTGTAGTAGTTTCGGTTAATTCATTTCCTTCGCCAAATATCACTTTCTGAATCATACCCAGGGTATATACAGCAGAGAGAATGATACCTAATCCGGCAAATGCCATAAACCAGTGATTATATTGGAACAACCCGCTGAACATCAGGAACTCACCAATGAAACCATTGGTCAGTGGTAAACCGATGTTAGCCAGACTGATAATAACGAGGAAAATAGCCATGCGTGGCGCCTTCTGTGCCATGCCGCCCATCTGGTCGAGATTTTTGATCCCTAAACGGTTCTGAATTACTTCCACGATGATCCACAAACCAATAATATTGATACCGTGGTTAAACATCTGTACCATTACCCCCTGCAGGCTTTGTTCGTTGTTGGCGAAAATAGCGGCGCACATCAAACCGATGTGGGCAATGGAAGAGTAAGCAATCAGGCGTTTCAGATCATTTTGTACCATCGCAATGCAGGAAGCATAGATGATACCGATGATGCATAATACAATGGCCACATCAGACCACATCGCAGCGCCCTGTGGCACTACCGGCAGCAGCCAGCGGATCACTCCAAATAAACCCATTTTCACCATTACCCCGGAAAGGATCATGGTAACAGGGGTGGGTGATTGCTCGTAAGTATCGGGCTGCCAGGTGTGAAACGGAAATACCGGCATCTTGATGGCGAATGCTACAAAGAACAGCCAGAACAGCCATTTCTGGTCATCCGGATTCAGTGCCGCACTTGTAAAGGAAGCCCAGCTGAAGGAATGATCCGGTGTTTGAAAGTAGATATAGATAATACCTACCAGCATCAGCAACGAACCGAGGAAAGTGTATACAAAGAATTTAAAGGTAACGGCGATCCGTTTTTCACCACCCCATAAAGAGCAGAGGAAGTAAACAGGTATCAGGGCCAGTTCCCAGAATATGTAAAACTGCAGGGCGTCGAAAGCGGTGAATACACCGGTTAAGCCAGCCTGCGATAATAACATCAGACCATAAAAGGCATTGGCCTTTTCGTAGTTGCGGTTATAAATAGTAATGAAAACAAGCAGGGAAGCAATCGCTGTAAGTAAGCAAAGCATCACACCCATTCCATCTAATCCAACACGGAATTGACTTCCCAGCTGCGGAATCCAGTCGGCAACAAAGTTCAGGCTGTCGGGAGCAGTACGAAAGCGGCACCACGATCCAATTGCCAACACCACTGTTGCCAGCGATGAGATCATGCCCAGCACTTTTGGCCCGGACCCCTTCAGACCAAATGCAATAAGGCCCGCTATGAAAGGAATCAATATTAATAAAACTGTCAACATAATTTATCTGCGCTTGTAACTTCTGCTATTGGTTTATAATAAGAATCCGATCACAAATAATACGATCATACCGATGACCATGGCAAAGATGTAAAAACCTACCTGCCCGTTTTGTACCAGGCGGATCTGCTGACCTCCCCATTGTACACCGCGGCCTACCCCGTTCACCAGCTTGTCGATACCCGCCTTTTCCACCGTATCACGGAAGAAACGGGACAATTCATACAATGGTTTTACGATAATAGTATCATACAGTTCATCTATATACCATTTGTTTTCGAGCACTTTTGCCAAACCAGTACTTTCTGTACCCGCATCTTCAAACTTCGTAAATTTCTGACGCGCCAGCAGGATAAATACAATCACCAACACACTGCTCACACCCATCAGCAGCCATTCTGTACCGTGCGACAGGTGATGTTCCACTGCAAAAGGTGCAGATGGTGCAAACACCGGCGCCAGGTATTCGGCCAGCATATTCTTCGTTCCAAATACTTCGGGTAAACCAACATAACCACCTATCACGGAAAGTACTGCCAGGATTACCAAAGGAATGGTGATAGCAGAAGGACTTTCATGCAGGTGATGCTCCTGTTCGTGCGTGCCGCGGAATTTACCGGTGAAAGTGATGTAGTATAAGCGGAACATGTAGAAGGCAGTCATCAGTGCGCCTACCAGGCCAAGTATATATAATACCGGGTTGTTGGCAAATGCCTGCGCCAGGATTTCATCTTTGGAGAAGAAGCCGGAGAAACCGGGAATACCTGCAATCGCCAGGCATCCTACCAGGAATGTCCATGCAGTGGTAGGCATGAATTTCTTGAGGCCACCCATCTTCCTGATATCCTGTTCGCCACCCATTGCGTGGATCACGGAACCGGAACCCAGGAACAGGAGGGCTTTGAAGAAGGCGTGTGTCATTACATGGAACACAGCCGCTCCATAAGCACCTACACCGAGGGCAAGGAACATATAACCTAACTGGCTCACTGTAGAATAAGCCAGTACTTTTTTAATATCGTTTTGCTTTAAAGCAATAGAAGCTGCAAACAGGGCAGTAGCCAGACCGATGATGGCGATTACTGTCTGGATATGCGGTGCGAGTGTATAAATCACATTGCTGCGTGCAATCATATAGATACCCGCCGTAACCATCGTAGCAGCGTGGATCAGGGCAGACACCGGGGTTGGACCAGCCATCGCATCCGGCAACCAGGTATATAAAGGAATCTGTGCTGATTTACCCATTGCGCCTACAAACATCAGCATGGCAATAGCGGTGATAACGCCATTGTTCATTCCCAGCGGCGCCGCTTTGGCAAACACGTCAGGGAAAGTAACCGTACCAAACTGCAGGATCATGAAGAAGATAGCAATCAGGAAACCAAGGTCACCGATGCGGTTCATCACGAATGCTTTCTTAGCAGCATTGTTATAGCTGGTATTTTTAAACCAGAAACCGATGAGGAGATAGGAACAAAGACCAACACCTTCCCAGCCGATGAACATCATCACGTAGTTGGCGCCCAGCACCAGTATCAACATGGAAAACACAAAGAGGTTGAGATAAGCAAAATATCTTGCAAAGCTTTCGTCACTTTCCTCATGCATGTAAGAAGTAGAGTAGATATGGATCAGGGTACCTACGCCGGTGATCACCAGCAGGAACAAGGCACTTAACTGATCTACCTGGAAGGCGAAAGGAATCTGCAGGGAACCTACAGAAATGAAATCAAACAGGTGTACTGTCTGAGCAGAAAATCCGGGAGCTTTAACTTCCAGGAATATTAATAAGCTAATCACAAAGGACGCCAGAACTGCGCCACTGCCAACAAATCCTACCAGGGACTTGGATAAAAATCTGCGTCCCAATCCATTCACCAGGAAACCCAATAATGGTAAAAATGGTACCAGCCAAACTAGATTAATCATTTATCAATTCTATTTACGACGTCGAAAAATTTAATAATTAAGAGAGCAGAATTATTAATTTTTCAGCCTGTTAAGAATGTTAATATCTACTGAGTGTGTGTTTCTGTAGACCATAGTAATTATAGCCAGTCCTACTGCTACTTCCGCAGCCGCTACCACCATAATAAAGAATACAAAGAGTTGTGCAGAACCTGCATCTACCCTTCCTGCATCTGCCCACATTTTGGAAAATGACACCATCAACAGGTTTACTGCATTCAGCATCAGCTCAATGCACATAAAAATAATAATCGCATTTCTGCGCATCAGTACACCCATCACACCTATGCAGAACAAGGCGATACTCAGGAATATGTAATATTGAACAGGCATAAAATAAATTACGGGTTAGGAATTACGAATTACAACAGGCAATCCGTATTACTATTCTTTTTTACCAATTACCACGGCGCCGATCATTGCGCTGAGGAACAAAATACTGCTCACTTCAAACGGCACCACATATTGTTTGAACAGGATCATACCGAGATTTTTAATTAACCCGATATCAGTAGCATTTGTGCTCAATGCCGGCATGCTGGCATCGCGTAATGCAGCTACCAGTACCACCAGTAAAGCGCCCCCGCTGATAGCGCCGGCATACTTCAGCCAGTTGCGTTTCTGCGGTTCCAGGTCAGCATTCAGGTTCATGAGCATCAGCACGTACAGGAACAATACCATGATGGCCCCTGCATATACAATGATATGCACTACTGCCAGGAACTGGGCATTCATCATAATATAATGCCCGGCTATGGTAAAGAATGTTACGATCAGGCACAACACGCTCGTCACAGGATTCTTACTCAATACCACGCCCAACGCTGATACCAGCGCCACGACCGACAGCACCATGAAAATTATTTGTTGTATACTCA
This sequence comes from Chitinophaga sp. RCC_12, assembly GCF_041360695.1. Classification (NCBI taxonomy): domain Bacteria; kingdom Pseudomonadati; phylum Bacteroidota; class Chitinophagia; order Chitinophagales; family Chitinophagaceae; genus Chitinophaga; species Chitinophaga sp. RCC_12. The sequence goes on along the minus strand of NZ_JBFUPS010000003.1, from coordinate 37,921 downwards.
TTCCCATCTCTGCTATGTTTGACTATTGTATTTTTAGCTAAATGTGCGCTGTGAATAATATTATTTGCCTTCTTTCGGATGAGGAATCAGCAGATCATCTTTTCCGTAGATAAAGCCTTTACGCTGATAGTTTGCAGGAGCAAAAGTTTCAGACATATACACTGCATCTTTCGGACAAGCTTCTTCACAAAAACCACAGAAAATGCAACGGAGCATATTGATCTCATATTTCGCTGCATACTTTTCTTCCCTGTACAGGTGTTCTTCTCCCTCTTTCCTTTCCGCTGCTTCCATGGTAATGGCTTCAGCAGGACAGGCTACTGCGCACAATCCGCAGGCAGTACATCTTTCACGGCCTTCTTCATCCCGGTTCAGTACATGTAAACCACGGAATACGGGACTGAAATCACGTGTTTTTTCCGGAAAACTAACGGTAGCTTTCTTCTGAAAAAGGTGCTTAAAAGTGATCCCCATACCTTTGGCAATAGCAGGGATGTACATCTTCTCGGCGAATGTCATCGGCCGGCGGTCTACTGCTTTCGCCCTGTTAGTTAATGCTTGCATAATGAATGCTTTATTTAATCCACACGTTTGGTGTGTATTTAATCAGATAATATTAATGTTGACGTGCCAATACCAGTGCCCCGGTGATCAGCATATTTACCAGTGCCAGCGGAATCATGATCTTCCAGCCCAGACGCATCAGCTGATCGTAACGGAATCTCGGAACGGTCCAGCGCACCCACATAAAGAAGAAAATGAAAAACAGTGTTTTCAGGAACAGCGCCACAAATCCGAGGATGGTGACCATGTTCGGATCCAGTCCCAGCTGATCCATATACGGGAAGGCATACCCGCCGAAGTACATGGTAGAAATCAGGGCAGAACTGATAAACATGTTGATATATTCCGCAAACAGGAAGAAACCCAGTTTCATGGAAGAATACTCCAGGTGATAACCACCGTTTAATTCGTTTTCTGCTTCCGGTAAATCGAAGGGAGCGCGGTTACATTCAGCAAAAGCGCATACCAGGAAGATGAAAAAGCCTAATGGCTGATATACTACGTTCCATAAACCATGACGCTGTTGTTCCACAATATCCTTTAAGCTCAGGGAGCCGGTCAGCATCAGTAATGCGATCAGGGCCAATCCCATTGGCAGTTCGTAGGAGATGATCTGCGAAGCGGCACGTACAGATGCCAGCAAAGAGTATTTATTATTGGAAGCCCAGCCGCCAATCATAATACCATACACCCCCATGCTCACTACACCGAAGATGAAAAGGATCCCGATGTTCACATCTGCTATCTGCAGCGAAACAGGACGGCCGGCAATTACCAGGGTATCACCCCAGGGAATCACGGCACTGGTCATACAGGCCACCAACATCGCGATGGAAGGGCCCAGCACGAAGAGAAAGCGGTTGGCGTTGGTAGGAATAATTTCTTCTTTGAAAAAGAGTTTACCACCATCTGCCAGCGGTTGCAGCAATCCCATAAAACCGGCGCGGTTTGGACCTAAACGGTCCTGGATCCAGGCTGCCACCTTTCTTTCACCCCAGGTAGAATACATGGCCACTACCAATGAAAGTACCAGCACCCCTGATATCAGGAGTACTTTTTCAATTATAAAAAACCAATCTATGCTTAATAAGGTCATACTTACACGTAATTACGATTGTTACTTCTTAAAATCATCAGAGTGAGCCGGGCCGTCGATCTTCGATAAATCAATGTCCGGTCTGTTTACCTGGCTTTCAGAGTGAATATTAAACAACAGTTTGGGTTGTCTTCCGTCCAATACATCCACCAGCGGATCTTTAGGTTTTACGGTATTCACGTAATGACCCTGGGAAATAACGCTGTTACGTTCTATTTTGCGTGGACCTTCAATGATCCAGTCTTTTGCTTCTTTTTTATCAAAGCGGCAAACATCGCAGATAAAGTCTTCCACTTCGCCGTATTTATCTTTACGGGCGGTTACGCGGAATACTTCGTCGCCGCGCATCCACAGTACGGTTTTACCGCAGCATTTTGGATTTTCGCAATTGCGGTGTGCATCAACCGGTTTCAGGAACCATACGCGGTTTTTGAACCGGAAAGTTTGATCGGTTAAGGCGCCTACCGGGCAAACGTCGATGACGTTACCGATGAAGTCATTATCGAGCGACTGGGAGATGTAGGTGCTGATTTCAGAAGCATCGCCACGGCCCAGGATGCCATGTTCGCGTTTTTCGGTGAGCTGATCGGCGGTATACACGCAGCGGTAGCAAAGGATGCAGCGCGTCATGTGCAATTTGATATGATCACCGAGATCTACTTTATCAAAAGTTCTGCGTTTGAATTCGTAGCGGGTGCTGTCGGCGCCGTGTTCGTAGCTCAGATCCTGCAGGTGGCATTCCCCGGCCTGATCACATACCGGGCAATCCAGCGGGTGATTGAGCAACAGGAATTCCACTACTCCTTTACGTGCGTCCAGTACTTCCGGGGAGGTGATATTGGCTACTTCCATACCATCCATTACGGTAGTACGGCAGCTGGCCACCAGTTTAGGCATGGGGCGTGGGTCGGCATCGGAACCTTTGGATACTTTTACCAGGCAGGTACGGCATTTACCGCCGCTGCCCTGCAGTTTGGAATAGTAACACATGGCCGGCGGCACTACCTCTCCTCCTATCTTCCGGGCCGCATTCAGTATGGTTGTACCGGGTTCCACCTCCACAGAGATGTTATCGATTTTAACCTTAAATAATTTTATTTCCTCCGCCATCTTAATATCTTTTGTGCTCGCGGGGAGCAACGTTTATTTTATATATTGATTCTTTATTTCAGTATATGCATACCCGTTATACAGCAGCTGGTGTTGGCGCCGGCAATGGGTCTGCGTAATGAGCCAGACCGAAATTACGGGTCTGTGATTCTTCAGGATTTGCCACATGCCATTCAAATTCATCGCGGAAGTGGCGGATAGCTGCTGCTACCGGCCATGCTGCTGCATCGCCAAGCGGGCAGATCGTGTTCCCTTCAATTTTGCGTTGAATATCCCACAGTAAATCGATGTCGCTCATTTTGCCTTTACCATACTCGATGTTCTGCAGTACTTTCTTCATCCAGCCGGTGCCTTCACGGCAAGGGCTGCACTGACCGCAGCTTTCGTGGTGGTAGAAGCGGGCAAAGGTAAGGGTATTGCGCACAATACACTGGTCTTCGTCCATTACTATAAATCCGCCGGAACCCAGCATAGAACCTGTTGCAAAGCCGCCATCGGCCAGGCTTTCGTAGGTCATCATACGGGTTTCACCCTTTGCTGTTTTCAGCAGCAGGTTAGCCGGTAACACCGGAACGGAAGAACCGCCGGGGATACAGGCTTTCAGGCGTTTGTTATTTTTGATACCACCGCAGTATTCGTCGGAGTAGATGAATTCTTCTACGGAGATGTTCATTTCTATCTCATAAACGCCGGGTTTGTTGATATTACCGCAGGCAGAAATGAGTTTGGTGCCGGTAGATTTGCCGGTACCGAATTTAATATATTCGTCGCCGCCGATGTTGATGATAGGCACTACTGCAGCGAGTGTTTCCACGTTATTTACCACGGTTGGCGATTGCCATAATCCTTTTACCGCCGGGAATGGTGGTTTGATGCGTGGATTACCGCGTTTGCCTTCCAGGGATTCTATCAGGGCAGTTTCTTCACCACAGATATAGGCGCCTGCGCCGCGTTGTACATATATTTCGAGATCGAAGCCGGTGCCCTGGATATTTTTACCCAGCCAGCCTTTATTTTTTGCTTCTGCAATGGCCTGTTCCAGGATGTCCGGAATCCAGGCGTATTCACCGCGGATGTAGATGTAGCAACTGTTAGCGCCGAGGGCAAAGCTGGAGATCAGTAATCCTTCAATGAGGAGGTGGGGGATGAATTCCATCAGGTAGCGGTCTTTGAACGTACCTGGTTCCGACTCATCTGCATTGCAAACCAGGTAGCGCGGAACGCCTTCCGGTTTGGCGATGAAACTCCATTTCAGGCCGGTAGGGAAACCCGCACCGCCACGGCCTCTCAGGCCACTCTTCTTCACTTCATCCAGTACGCCGTCCGGCCCCAGGGTTTTCAGCGCTTTTTCAGCTGCAGCATAACCGCCGTTGCTCCGGTAGGTGTCATAGTACCGGATGCCTTCAATATGTGCTTTATCTAACAGTAATTTGCGTCCCATTGTCTTCCTTATGGTGTAATGTTACCGGTATTCCCGGCGCCATTATCAGATTTGTGTATATCTTTTATGCCTTACGTATGCCGTGTTGCGAAATGCGTTCTGCCAGTCTGTAAAACAGCAGCCCGGCACTTACGCCACAAATAACGGAAACCAGCCAGTTATCGATCCGCCATAATGCGGTGAGTAACGCCATCAGCAGTATTGCTTCCACTACCTGTAATTTGTGGCGCTGATACATTTCCTTAAAACGCGTGATCAGGTTATTTTTTGGATGCATCAGTTGGCGTTTGCTTTAGATCTGCATTCTGCGATGATTTCGTCTACTTTAGCCGGTGTAAGGTGCTCCCGGTAATGTTTACCCAATTGCATCATGGGAGCATAACCGCAGGCGCCAAGGCATTCCACCGTTTTAAGGGTAAACAGCCCGTCGGCGGTAGTTTCACCTACGCCGATACCCAGCTTATTTTTAATGTAATCAATGATCTGATCAGAACCACTTACCATGCACGGGCCTGTTTGGCACACCTCAAATAAATAGGTGCCTACCGGTTTCAGGTTAAACATGCTATAGAAAGTAGCTACCTCATACACTTCAATTGATTGCAGTTGCAGTAAAGTTGCAACGTAGTCCATTGTTTCTGCACTCAGCCATCCACCAAATGCTTCCTGAGCCAGGTGCAACACCGGTATCAACGCACTTTTCTGCTTCCCTTCCGGGTAGCGTGCAATGATTTCTTTTACTTTATTCAGTTTCTCTTCAGAAAATTGAACCACAGCCATTATTTTATTCAGCTTTAATCTTCGAAATATTCAATAGCGTAACTACGCATCCAGTTCACCTGCGATCAGGTTCAGGCTACTCATACAAACAATCGCATCGCTCAACATGGCGCCTTCCACCAGCTCCGCGTAGGCCTGGTAGTAAATGAAGCATGGACGACGGAAGTGCAGCCTGTAAGGACTACGGCCACCATCGCTGATCAGGTAAAAACCAAGTTCGCCATTGGCGCCTTCCACTGCGTTGTACACTTCACCTGGAAGCATGTCTGCTTCACCCATCACAATTTTAAAGTGATAGATGAGCGCTTCCATCTTTGTATAAACATCCTGTTTCTCAGGGAGGTAATAAGCAGGTACATCTGCGTGGAACACATCTGCAGGCAGGCTTTTCACTTTATCCATGGCCTGGCGGATGATACTGAGACTTTCCCACATTTCTGCGTTACGCACCTGGAAACGGTCGTAGCTGTCGCCGGTAGTACCTACCGGTATGGAGAAGTCGAAATCCTGGTAAGAGCTGTAAGGGTTGGCTACACGTACATCGTAATCCACGCCTGCTGCGCGCAGGTTTGGACCGGTGAAGCCGTAGCTGAGTGCCCTTTCTGCAGTGATAGCACCTACGCCCTGTGTACGTTCCATGAAGATACGGTTACGGGTAAGCAGGGTTTCAAACTCTTTCAGTACAGCAGGATATTCGTTCAGGAAGCGTTCTATTTTTGCGAAAGCTGCGGGCGTGAAATTTCTTTCAAAGCCACCGATACGACCAATGTTGGTGGTCAGACGGGAACCGCAGATTTCTTCATATATTTCGTATATCAGTTCACGGTAGGTCATCACGTATACGAAACCGGTTAATGCGCCGGTATCTACTCCCATTACGGAGCTACAGATCAGGTGATCTGCAATACGCGCCAGCTCCATGATGATAACACGCAGGTAATCCACTCTTTTAGGCGTTTCAATGCCCAGGAGCTTTTCTACGGTCAGCAACCAGCCCATATTGTTAATAGGGGCGGAGCAGTAGTTTAAACGGTCTGTCAGTGGCGTGATCTGGTAATAGGGACGGCGTTCAGCGATCTTTTCAAATGCGCGGTGGATATACCCTACGGTAGAAACAGCGCTCACAATGCGTTCGCCATCGATTTCCAGAATGTTCTGAAATACGCCATGCGTGGCCGGGTGTGTAGGACCCAGGTTGAGCGTGGTCGTATCTTTTTCTATAGAGCCTTCCGGCAGCTTTATATGTTGTTTCTGATCTAACATAACCTCGTTGTATTAAAGATTTCCTCCCCTTCCAAACATCTCATCATCTTTATCGATACGCATGGAGTCTTCCAGCGGAAATTCCTTTCTCATGGGGAAATAGGTCATTTCGTCCACATTCAGCACACGGATCAGGTTGGGATGTCCTACAAAGTTGATCCCGTAGAAGTCGTAAGTTTCGCGTTCCATCCAGTTGGCCGATGCGTACAACTGGGTAGCTGTAAAAACGTCCGGTTTGGCTACGGGTGTGAATACTTTCAGACGGAGCCTGATGTTATCCTGCAGGTTGTGCAGGTGATATACTACTGCCAGTTCTTCGTTTTTCCTGTCGGGATAATGCACTGCGGTGATATCCGTTAAAAAACGAAAACGCAATTCCTCATCATCAAACAGGAATTGCATTACTTTCAGGTTATAATCTTTCTGTGCGGTGAGGGTAAGCAGCCCAAACGGCTCTTCAAAGCCGGTTAGCACATCTCCAAACTTCTCCGTCAGGCGTTGCTGTATGCGTTCGTTTGTTAAAGACATTAACAATTTGAAATTTACGATTTACAATTAACCATTCCCCTCTCCTTACTTGATACCGTAAGACTCCATCAGTTCTTTATACCTGTCGGAGTTGCGGCGGCGGAGACTTTCCTGGCCTACCAGGGCCTGTATTTTCATGAAACCATCGATGATACCTTCCGGTCTGGGAGGGCATCCTGGCACATATACATCTACCGGGATCACCTGGTCGATTCCCTGTAATACAGAGTACGTATCAAATATACCACCGCTGGAAGCGCAGGCGCCTACGGCCATTACCCAGCGTGGCTCTGCCATCTGCAGGTATACCTGGCGCACAATAGGTCCCATTTTTTTGGAAATGGTACCCATTACCATGAGTAAATCGCACTGGCGTGGCGTAAAGGCCATACGTTCTGCCCCGAAACGGGCCATATCGTATGTAGCCGCCATGGTAGCCATGAATTCGATTCCACAGCAGGAGGTAGCAAATGGTAAAGGCCAGATGGAGTTTTTACGCGCCAAACCTATTACCTTGTCAAAAGAGGTGGCATAAAATCCTTCACCGGAATATCCCTCGGGGATTTCCACCATCTTCACCTTGTTATTATATTGAACCGGACGAGCCATTGGTTTTAATTTAAAGAGTTAATTAATCTTCCCATTTCAGAGCACCCTTCTTTGTGATATAGATAAATCCACACAAAAAGAAGCCCACAAACATCAGCACGGCTGTAAAGCCTTCCCATCCCAATTCCCTGAAATTAACCGCATAAGGGTAGAAAAAAATTACTTCTACATCAAATAACACGAAAAGAATAGCGGTCAGAAAGTATTTGATGGCTACCGGCTGGCGGGCGTTACCCTTTTGCTCGATACCACTTTCAAAGTTGATAAGCTTGTCGCTGGTTTTGCGTTTAGGACCTAAAAAGTGAGTAGCTAACATCGTGATCCCAACGAAACCTAAAGCAGCAATTAATTGCAGTACTATAGGGAAATAGCTAAAAGGAGTAGTCGTTGCTGACAAAAATACAGTTTCTGTATACATAAGCTTCCCGATAAAAACATTGTCCGAATGCGCAAAAATACTGTAAGTTGACCAATTATCAAATCTATTAAGAGTTAAAATATTATCTTTTTTCACCAACCGGAAACTAAAAAACCTCCTGCGGGTACAGGAGGTTTTTAGCAATTATATGTAATTAATAACTATTTCTTGTTCTGACCCTGCTTTGCAGCTGGTTTGGCGGCTGGTTTTTCACGGGCAGCCATATTTTCGTTGATCTGTTTAACAGCGGTGTTATTCGGATCTAAGGCAGTCAGTTTATCAGCATATACTTTTACATTGGCTTTATCTTCCTTAAAGTAGTAGTATAACAGCTCATAAGTGTAAGCGTTGATCAGCGTACCCCTGTTTTTAGCAGGATCAACCTCAGAGATTTCTATGTATTTATCATAGAAAGGTTTTGCTACACCGGCCTGGGCCTGTGGATCTTTAGCAAAATTGCTCTGGCCTCTCCAGTAGTAACCGGTACCCAGCTCAGGTTTTGCTTCAATTACTTTCTGGAAAGCAGAATCGGCTTTAGCCAGCAAAGTAGTATCGAAAGGCTTAACATTTACGGCACCGTAGTAGTAGTTGATACCTACGTTGAAGTAATCGATCGCCTGCAGTTGCTCTTTATTAGCGAGAGATAATTCGTTCGCTTTTGCATACCATTCTGCCGCAGCAGTGTAGTTACGGGCTCCTTTCAGCTGCTCTGCGATCTGGATAAAGGTTTCCGGATCTTTAGTAGTGATAGAACCTGCATATTTTTCCAGGTAAGCCAGGGCCTTTGTATTGTATTGGTTCTGGGTAGCGGAATCAGAAGATTTCAGCTTCATGTAGATGGCTGACAACAGTTTGTAATCCGCAGAATCCAGTTTGCTTTCTCCCACCTGCTGCACGTAAGTATCCATTGTTTTCTGCGCGTTCAGGGAATCACCTTTCTGGAGGTAAGAGTCCCCAATCAGCAGTACCAACTGGTTCTTATAGGCGTCGGTGGCATTTGGCAATGCTGCCTGACCTTTACTGATAGCAGCGTCATAATCTTTCTTGAAGAAAGAAATAGAAGCTGACAGCAGTTCATTCTTGGTTTTATCTGCAGGATCGGCTACTGCCATATATTTTTCCAGGTATTGCGCTGCATTTTCCCAGGAAAGCTGATCTTTTTTAGGTGTGGTGTAGAACAGGAACAGTTCATATAAGGCCGGACCATATTTCGGATCCATGTTGGTGGCTTTGGTATAATCTGCTACTGCTTCTGCTTTCAGCCTGGCGTTGTAGTTCACCAAACCCTGTTTCATTACTGCTTCAGCGTTGTTTGGATCGAGTTCCAGTGCTTTTTCGTAAGTGGTGATGGCTTTACCGCCGTTTTCACCACCGAGGAAGCGGTAAGCATCTCCCAGCTCAATATAATCGGCTGCAACGGGAGTATATTGTTCTTTTTTCTTACGGCCTTCGTTGTTCAGGAGTTTTTCCATTACAGTGAGGGCATAAGGGCGGTCGCCACCTTTCACTTCTGTGTTGGCATCGGCAATAGCGCGGGCAACATCTCCATCGCGGCCCTGTGTGGCAGCGCTGGCGGCTTCAAATTTCTGTTTTGCGGCGGCGGCGTTACCATTGATCAGATCAATACGGCCCATACCAGCCTGCAGTAAAGCAGATGTGGGTACTGCCTGTAATCCTTTCTGGAAGGTAGCAGCAGCACCTGCAGCATCCTCCATTCCGAGTTGGGCTATACCGAGGTAATAATACGCTTTGTCTTCCGTAGGCTTTGCTGCGATCACTTTCTCTAAATTCTGCTTGGCAGACAGGTACTTACCGTAATACAGGTCTTTCAGTCCGTCCTCCACAGATTGGGCCATCACACCGCTTGAGGCGGCGCAAAGCAATGCTACGATTAAACTTTTCCGTTTGTTCATGCAATCTGGTTTTTTAGTTTTAGTTGTGTTTTTCTTCTACTTAAGGTTGGCTTCCCTGAATACTACATTCAATCTCGCCGGGAATAAACGGAACTGCTTCATTACCAGCTGTCCCTCATAACTACCGAGAAAGGTTGCAAATCCACTGCCAAGTCCATGATATGGTTCTTTCAGGCAATAGAAGAAGCCGCGTTTTAACGGATAGGTGCCAATACCAATATAGGCCTGGTATGGCTTAACAAATTCTGAACCATTGTCTGCTCTTAGTCTAACTACAGATACCTCACGTGTAAAAGCCATAGACAATGAATCGTTCGGATCAGAGATCCAGCTAACACCTATAACACCAATCGCGTCTTTGTTTTTTGTCACATAGTCCACCACTTCCGGGTTGGTTTTCGCAGCCATTGTATTGGTTGGCAGAGGTTTACCCTTATTGATGGAATCCATGATATACCGCACGGTGCTTGAGTTGGCATTGTCAAACACCAGTTGCCACTTCCTGTCTTTATTGGTGCCGTCCATAATCTCACGTACCTGATTCATATTTAACACAGAATCAGGATTCTCCTTATTTACCACCAGCGCAAGCGCGTCCCAGGCAAGTAAAAGGCTGTTAGGCGTAATTTTGATTTGCTTGAAGTAATCGCGTTCCTGCTGGTTGAAATCGCGGGTAACGATTACCAGGCGGGCACTATCATTTAAAAGATCTTTAAAGCAATCAGCCTCCGGTTTATAGGTAGGGATGATATGAGCTTTTGGATACAGCGATTGAAAAACTTTTATTTCCGAATCAATCAGCGGCTTATATGTCTCATCCACACTTATATGGATGGTGCCTTCTGTAGCTGTATCTAATTTTTTCGCATTTGGATTCTGTCCGCAAGCGGCCATCATCAATGTAATAGCTGCTAAATATACAGCATTCATTCTTTCTAAACTGAAAAACATATCACACCTCTTTAGTTCCTGTTAAAAAAAAGTTTTCTCACTCCATTATAAACCCTAAAGAGGCCGTAAACTATTAAAACCGCACCAACAATACTCATCATCTGTGGCGATATTCTGAATTCCCCGAATCCCAGTTTCTCCGCAAAGATTGCGAACAAACCAAAGAGGATAAAAAATATTCCCCTGATCAGCTCACCCATTGGCCGATACCTGTTTTCCTGCCGTCTGCTTGTTTGTTCTTCGTGTGTTTCCATGTTGCGAATTACAATTATACAAAAAATAATTTTTTAATCGGGCATAGAGAATTTTAGAGGAATGTTAAAAAACTGACTTAAAACCGCACCCTTTTGCTTGTCCAGCCGCAATTTGAGGCATTTTTTCAACATGTTGTTATTTTTTGATTTACAATATGATCATTTACTGACTATTACAATTTGCGGCAAATACTTCTTTGTAACTCATAAATCCCCGTTTTTTTCTGCTGATTCCTGTTAAAAGATGCAAATACACCCACATTTCCATAATATCTTGTAGGTTTGCGGCCTGATATTCAAATATTCATCCGCATGAAGATATTGATGGTTTGCCTGGGTAATATTTGCCGCTCCCCCCTTGCAGAAGGGATTATGAGGCACCTGGCAGCAATAAGGGGACTGGACTGGGAAATTGATTCTGCCGGTACCGGCAACTGGCACGTGGGCCACTCGCCGGATCACCGCTCCATAAAGGAAGCCCGGAAAAATGGTGTTGATATCACCGGATTACGGGGCAGGCAGTTCCAGACCGCCGATTTTGATGCCTTTGACCGCATCTATGTAATGGACAGGAATAATTATGCCGATGTGCTGCGCAAAGCCCGGAACGACTCGGATAAAGCAAAAGTAGCCTTCCTGCTGCCGGATCAGCAGGACGTACCTGACCCCTGGTTTGACGATGCCCTGTTTGCACCTGTTTATAAAATGATCTATCAGGCCTGTGAAAACATCGCAGACCAGCAACCATAAAACTTTTAATATTTTTCAGAGATGATAAAGCCCGGAATTCCTAAAGGCACCCGTGATTTTGGCCCGGTGGTAGTGAGAAAACGTAATTATATTTTCCAGACCATTCGCGAAACCTTTGAGGTATTTGGTTTCCAGCCGCTGGAAACACCCGCGATGGAGAATTTATCCACCCTCACCGGCAAGTACGGAGAGGAAGGAGATAAACTGATGTTCAAGGTACTGAACAACGGAGAGATCTATAACGAAGCCCATCAGGCTAAAGATAATAAGGAACTCGTTTCCGCCATTACTGAAAAAGCATTGCGCTACGACCTCACCATTCCATTCGCACGCTACGTGGTAATGAACCAACACGAACTGGCCCTTCCCTTTAAACGCTACCAGATGCAACCCGTATGGCGCGCAGACAGACCGCAGAAAGGCCGCTACCGAGAGTTTTACCAATGTGACGCCGACGTGGTGGGCAGCAATTCCTTACTTAATGAAGTAGAATTGCTGCTGATATATGATACCGTGCTTACAAAACTTGGCTTGCAGGGTTATGAATTACGCATCAACAACCGCAAAATATTATTCGGCCTCGCTGAAGTGATCGGTAAAACGGAATTACTCACCGATATTACCATCTCCATAGATAAATTGGATAAAATTGGTGCAGACGGCGTAAGAAAAGAATTACAGGAACGAGGTTTAACCACTGCCGATATTGATACCATCGAAAAGTTCCTGGCGATTGACGGGAGCAGCGAAGAGAAACTGGCACAACTGAAAGAACTTCTGCAATCTTCTTCCACCGCGTTAAAAGGTATTGAAGAACTGTCGTTTGTGCTCAACTCCGGCTATGCGACCTTTAACACCACTCCCATCATTGATGTAACGCTTGCACGTGGACTTAACTACTACACCGGACTAATCGTAGAAGTAAAAGCCCCGGCTACCGTGAAAATGGGCAGTATTGGCGGCGGCGGAAGATATGATGACCTCACCGGCCTCTTTGGCCTGCCAGGTATTTCCGGCGTGGGAATCTCCTTTGGCGTTGACCGTATTTACGATGTGCTGGAAGAACTGAAATTATTCCCGCAAACGGCGCAGCAATCTACCAAAGTATTATTCCTCAACCTGGGAGAAGCCAGTTCCCGCGCAGCTTTCAGCTATATGATGCAGTTACGTCAACAGGGCGTTGCCGCGGAATTATTCCATGAACCAGCGAAGATGGATAAACAAATGAAGTATGCAGATAAAAGAGCGATCCCTTATGTAATTATCCTCGGAGAATCTGAACTGCAGGAAAACCTGGTAAGCGTGAAAAACCTTACCACGGGCCAACAGGAGAAGATCAGCGGGGCGGAATTGATCAGCTACGCATTTTGAATAAACTCGTTTCAAAATAAACAAAGAGGGCTGCACATTCAATTGCGCAGCCCTCTTTGTTTATCAGAAGAAACTAACTATTTAGCGCCTTTAAACGCATCCAAACCACATTTCAGCCAGTCTGCGTATGCTTTTGGGTCCGGTGTGTAACCAACAGGATGTGTCAGCAACTTTTCATCAGGACTAATTAATACATAAAATGGCTGGGAGTTATTGGAGAAGTTTTCTGTTTGCATAGTGGCAAACTTGTCTCCTATTGTTTTAATTTCCTTTTTAAACCCATTGCTGGTAGTAAACAGGAATTGCTGATCTTCGGGCAATAACTTCCTGTCATCCACGTAAAGAGAAACCAAAATGTAATCTTTCTCTATCAACACTTTTACTTCGTCTTTAGGCCAAACGTTCTCCTCCATTTTACGACAGTTAACGCATGCCCAACCCGTGAAGTCAAGCAACAGGGGTTTGTTTTGCTCTTTAGCCAGTTTGAGTGCTTTCTCGTAATCGTTTACTACATTGGCTTCCACTCCTTTGGCCGCATCTTCTCCATAAATGCTGTAATTCAACGGTGGGGGAAATCCACTAATGAGTGAACGGTTCGCATATTTAGTATTGGTCACTCCCGGCAACAGGTAAACTGTAAATGCCAGGAAAATCAAGGCGAGAGCGATTCTGCCTTTGCTAAGTTTCTTAATCGGAGAATCGTGTGGGAAACGAATTTTACCAAACAGATACAACACAATACAAAATCCGATAATGATCCAGATAGCAAAGAATACTTCGCGTTTCAGAAGTCCCCAATGCTTAACCAGATCCGCATTCGACAGGAATTTAATGGCCATCGCCAATTCCAGAAAACCTAATACCACTTTTACAGAAGTAAGCCATCCGCCAGATTTGGGCAATGAATTAAGCCACCCCGGAAACAGCGCAAAGAGCGCAAAAGGTAACGCAAGTGCAAATCCAAATCCAGCCATACCTACCGACAACTGAATAGCGCCACCATCTGTCGATAAAGAGCCCGCCAGTAAAGATCCCAGGATAGGGCCGGTACATGAGAAAGACACAAGCGCCAACGTTAATGCCATGAAGAAAATTCCAACAAGACCTCCCACACTGCTTTTGGCATCTACTTTATTAGCCAGGCTACTTGGCATCTGGATTTCAAAATAGCCGAAGAATGAGATAGCAAATACAATGAAAATGACGAAAAAAGTAAGATTTAGCCAAATGTTGGTGGAAATATTATTCAATATTTCCGGATTCAATGAATCCAGGAAGTGGAATGGCAAGCTGAGAAGTACATATATCAGGAAAATGAAAAAGCCATATATGATGGCATTCATCACCCCTTTTTTCCTGTCCTTTGATTGCTTTGTAAAAAACGATACAGTTAATGGGATCATCGGGAATACACATGGTGTAAACAACGCGATGAAACCTCCTAACATACCAAGAATAAATAACCCCCAGAGGCTCTTTTTGGCACTGCCTTCCTGGCCCGTGCCACCGCAATCTTTTACTGGATGCTGTAAATCGATAGCCGTGCGCTTTAATGTTTGCGCATTATCCGCAGATTCCTGCAAGCCGGCAGCTACATTTATCAGATTACCTGAAGCATCTTTATTGAACTTAAAAGCTTCTTCTTCCGGCCCGGCTACCTCTTCTCCTTTCAGTGCCATATAATTAACACTGCCTTTGATGTTGGCAGGAACGGGTCCATCGAATTTTACCGCCGCCACCAGTTCTACCTCATTTTCAAAATATTTGATTTCCAGATTATCAAATAATGGTTCTTTGCGGTTTTCCAGTTTACCATTCTCTGTGATACCTGTAATAGTGGCTTTTACGCTGCTATCCAGTACTACCCTGGTATTAGGATCATCGTTTCCCATGGTGGTGGAAAAAAGCAACCAGCCTTTTCCTACAGTGCCCTTCAGATGCAGCACATATTCCTGGTCAGTTTTCTTTTCTGCAGAAAACTGCCATTTAACAGGCTTCGGGCTTGCGTCCTGCGCGTTTGCACTAAGTGCGAACAGGGCAAAGACAGGTATTAGAAATGAAAGCAAATGCTTCATATAGTCAATAGGCTTTAAATAATATAAATCTGAGAAAACAAGAAACGAGTTCCTTTGAGGAACTCGTTTTGCAAGTATTGTTATCAGTTACCGGATTCAATTTATTTTCCTCCAACACTTACTGCAAATTCCACTTCTTTCGGTGGCAGGCACTGATGGTCATCACAAACCATGTACTCCACAGATCCTTTTACTTTGGTAGCGGCTTTACCTTTTACCGTTACTTTTTGTACGAAGTCTACAGAGCTTTCGTAGAATTTCAGTTCTGAGTTAAAGTTTTTGTCGAATGACTTATGCAGTTTACCTACTTCTTCCACCTTACCTACAGCGGCTGTCAGTGGATTTTTGGTGAACTTAAACGAGGTAGCTACCGGACCTTCTCCCGCTTCCTGTGCGTACAGATGCCAGCCGGCATCGATCGTAGCAGTAGCGTGGACTTCGTAGGTAGTGGCATTCACCTTCTTCGCTGTAAAGCTCCATTTTACCGGGTTCTCTATCTGTGCACTTGCCAGGATGGGCAAGGCGAATAAAGCCAGTGCTGTTAATAATTTTTTCATGCTTTTCTTTTTAATTGGTTGGTTGATTTTAATCTATCTAGTTGTTATTGATCAGACTTTGTAAGATCAGCTGCCCGTCTGTATTACCCAGGGCCAGGCTGGTAGCCCTTTCCGGGTGAGGCATCATCCCAAAAACATTTCTTGCTTTGTTACAGATGCCTGCTATGTTACGGATGGCGCCGTTATGGTTAGCAGTTTCAATAATGTTGCCAAACTCATCGCAGTAACGGAATAACACCTGGTTGTTCTTAAACAGCTCATCCAGGGTAGCGTCGTCGGCATAGTAACGGCCTTCTCCGTGTGCGATCGGGATCATTAATGGTCTGCCGGCCACATCTTTGGTAAGGGATGCCGTGGTATTTTCGCTTTTCAGGTATACATTTTTGCAGATGAACTGCTGGTGCTGGTTCTGTAATAATACGCCCGGCAGGAGACCTGCTTCGCATAATACCTGGAAACCGTTGCAAACGCCAATGACACGGCCACCTTTATTGGCAAATTCAATCACACTCTGCATCATAGGGCTAAATTTCGCAATAGCGCCGCAACGCAGGTAGTCGCCAAAGGAAAAGCCGCCTGGTAATACGATACAATCTTCTGTGCTGAATGCGCTCAGGTCTTTATCCTTATGCCACAGTTCTATAACTTCCTGTCCCAGGTCATTACGCAGGGAATCAATCATATCATGATCACAATTAGAACCGGGAAAGGTGACAACGCCAAATTTCATCTGAAAATGTTTTGTGTTTATGTGTAAATAATGCTTTTAAAAACGTTTTTCCCCACGTTTTTGCCACCATTTATACGAATGACAAAACTAATGGGAAAGGACAAAATTACTTCGCCGTTCGCAATTTTCCATTGCCGTTTGTCCTGATTTAACAAATTACTGGTAATCAGGCCCTTAAAATGGGAGAATCAGCTGAAATATTGCATAACAATCACATATGCCAGTGCAAAGAAGTGGATAATGTTGGCAAAAGTGTCGTTGGTAACCGACCAGAATACGTTACCGGCGAACATGGAAATCGGCAAAACTGCCAGTACCCAGTAGGCTGCTGAAAAGTGAACATTAAAGAATGGTACCATCATGGCTACCAGTACATATATGATGAGTGCCGCCCATATTTTACGGCCCTGTATCAGCATTTTTTTAAGCGGGCGCTGCAACAGCAGCCACCCTATCACGAAAAAGAGCAAACAGGCGATCATGGCGCCCCAAACCTTATAGTCGGTGATCATGGGCAGCGAGGCGCCCATATTCGGGATTTTCCAGAGCAGGGTCATCTGACCGGTGAGGAACAGGTAGGTACCCATCAGGTACAAGGGACAAATCAGGCCCAGCAGGGCAATGATCCATTCTGCCAGCCTGAAAGCCCGCATAATCAGCATGCTGGACAGCAGCAAAGAACAGAATATAACCGAGGGAAAGTAAAAGAGCCCGCTTATCCCCAGCGCAAACCCGATATTAAACACCACATCACGGGCAGAGGTACGTGTATACAGCTCCGTTATACTGGTAAATACCCACAACATGATGAGGTTTACGATCAATGCCGGCGAAAATACGTTCCAGCTTTGCAGCATGGACGTGAACAGCAGGTAACACATGGCCGGCAGGTAAGTAGGCCGCGGAAATAAACGGTGATGATTAATGATACGGGTGAAAAGCAGGGATTGCAGAAACAGCAGTAACACGGCCATCGACGTAAACACCAGCGGACTGCCGCCGGTAAACGTATGCATCCATTTCACCAGCAGGTGATACAAAAGCCCCTCCGATCCGTCTGCCATGTAGGTAGATGGGTGGATCAGATAGTAAAACTTAACAACCAGCGTGTATATTAACAACAGCAATACCGTTAGCGGATTGCCTGAGCGGAAAAATCTTATCACAGTGCAAAGGTGTGATTAAAAGTCAATTTTAGCAAAGCAAATATAATTCCTGTAAATGCATGGTATCACTACCGTACGGCCACTGATTTGTTTGCCATACCGGGGCATCCAGGTGAAACCCTTATCCAGGTTACGCAGCGTAGGCATGCGGTTCACTTTACCTCCCGGGGCCAGACTTACATCTGTCAACATATAATTCCTTCTGTCCAGTTCATTATACAGAAAACGTAATTCGCTGCCCACGTTTACCATCAGGTAAGACAGGTACAGGTCGGCGTTATCGTCATACTGGCTCTTATGAACAAAATTATTCCACTGCATATTGCCCTCATCGTCGAAAGACAATACCGCTACGTTATCATAATGATAACGCAATCCCTGTGAATTATTCCAGTAGTAGGGATTGTAGTACATGGAAGAGTAAGGCGAGTAGTAATAGGGGGCGTACATGCCGCCGTAAGGACTACCGTACATATAATTCCACCGGTTCCAGGGCTGGTAGCGGGAAGAAGTGGAGAAAGATTCTGCCGTAAGGAGGAATCCACCGTTACTGGTATTGATGATCTTACGGATGAAGTAGTCGTTAAAAGCGGCGGCGGTGCTGGATTCGCCGCGGGCATTCATCTTCAGGTCGTCGGGAAATACCTGCGATTTCTCGTACACCGTTTTATGATTGGCGTAGTCGTACTTGTACAGATACAAGCCATCTACATTTCCCCTTTTCTGTTTATAATAAAAAGCGGTGACCAGGGCCGTTTGCTTATTATTATCAAGCTTCATTTTCACTTCATCCAGCAGCTGCGCTTTGAAGGCCATTACAGAGGTTTCAAAGCTGTCGACCAGCGAACGTTTCACTACCATGCTGCCGCTCACCACATAGTCGCGGTTGGACGTGCGTTCCAGCTTATTAAAAAGCAGGTCGCCGGTATTGGTAAGATTAAAGTTGCTGAGGAACTGCTTCTTTTGCATGGGCATGGATAAACGGCTGTTGTTCACCAGGCTCATGGCACTGTCGTACAGGAAGGTATAGAATACGTTGTTGTTTTCGTTATCCTGGTTGATCTTATACACCATGATGCGGTTTTTATCTTCCGATACCTCAACAGAATATACTTTGTTCTCTTTGGAATAGATACCGATGCGGGTGGAATCGATCAGGATGGGTGCATCTGCAAATTTAGCTTCCGGCGACATGGTGGCGCAGAAACTGTACACCGCATCCTTGCGCTGGAACTGGTAGATCATCAGCACCTTATCCGGATAGGCCACAAAATCCATACTGATCACCTTACGGGGCAGGAAGTCCAGTTTAACCCTTTCTTTCAGCTGCATCGCATTGTCATATACAGACACCACATAGTCGCCGCGGTCTGTTTTATACACCAGTATATTCCCTGCTACCTTGCCAATAATCTCAAACTCGGTGCTTTTATAGTCGTCCTTCTCCGGTTCAGAATAGGTTATTTTCTGTGCCGTTGCTGCTGTGCCGGCGAAAAGCAGCAACAATAATAACTGTAGGCGGTATAGCGTATGCATGCGGTTATATAGATTTCAGATATTTTTGTGATAATGCAGATGGCCCATTTGCATGTGCCATTTTCAAACTTACATTAAAATTCAGAAATTAACTTGTCAATTTAAAGCCGGTAAGTCCTGCTTTTACATAAATTCCAAAAGGCCCGATTTATTGTGTATTTTTAATAAATTATTTTTAAAAAGCAGCTATTATTGGATGGAAACCGTTATTATAACCGGTGGAACAGGACTTATAGGGACGGCATTAACCCGGCTGCTGCTGGAGCGCGGCTATAAGGTGATTATTCTCAGCAGGCGTCCTGATAAACGCAGCAACACGAATGTAACATATGCCCACTGGAACGTGGAATCCCAAGCCATAGATAAAGAAGTTATTCAACAGGCGGATTATATCGTACACCTGGCAGGCGCCAACGTGGGAGAGAAACGTTGGACAGCAGCGCGTAAACAGGAAATCATTGACAGCCGTACCCAAAGCAGTGAATTAATTTTCACCGCGCTTAAAAACTTCCCCAACAAGGTTAAGAAGGTGATCAGCGCTTCGGCAACGGGCTACTATGGCGACTTTACAGACCATATTTTCACCGAAACAGACCCTCCTGCTACCGACTACCTGGCCACCACCACCCATGCCTGGGAACAAAGCATTTCCAAAGTAACTACACTTGATAAAAAGCTGGTGATTTTCCGGACCGGCATTGTGCTCAGCCCCGATGGCGGCGCTTTAAAGGAATTCTACAAACCGTTGCGGTTTGGATTTGCCACCGTGCTTGGATCAGGCGAACAATTTGTTCCCTGGATACATATTCACGACATTGTACGGTTGTACTTCAATGCTATTGTGAACGACCGGCTGGAAGGTGTTTACAATGCAGTGGCGCCCAATCCTGTTACCAACCGTGAACTGATACTCAGTATGGCCCGGATGGCCAAAGGACGCAGCTTTATGACTACCTATGTACCTTCTTTTGCCCTGAAACTGGCATTGGGGGAAATGAGTGTGGAAGTATTGAAAAGCGTGAAAGCGTCTGCCGACAAAATACAACGAACCGGTTTCCAGTATTCTTATCCTACCATTAATGATGCAATGGAGCAGCTGTTTAGCCGATAACGGTTTTCTCCATAGCAGCAGCTTTCAGTAAGCACTCTTCCCATTCTTTTTCCGGATCACTGTAAAAAGTGATGGCAGACCCGGTCTGAAAAGAGAGGTAACGGTTATCTGCGTTATACAGTATGCTGCGGATCACCACATTAAAGTCGAAATCACCTGCCGGCGTAATATATCCTACGGCTCCGGAGTAAAGCCCCCGGCGGGTTTGCTCATATTGTTCAATCAGTTGCATCACCCTTAATTTTGGCGCGCCTGTCATGGATCCCATCGGGAAAGCATTCCGCAATACTTCCGTGAAGGGCGTTTCAGAAGATAATTGTGCGGAGACGGTAGAAATCATGTGATGCACATGGGCAAAGGAATAGATGCCAAAAAGCTCTGTTACTTCCACGGTGCCCTGCAAGGCAGTATGGGATAAATCGTTGCGAACAAGATCTACCACCATTACATTTTCTGCGCGTTCTTTCGCGCTGTTCAGCAGGTCCTGTTGCAGCTGGCGGTCTGTTACCGGGTCCGCATCTTTCCGGCTGGTGCCTTTAATCGGCTGGGAGATAACGGTGTTGCCTTTCTTTTGCACAAACCGTTCGGGGCTGGAACAGGCGAGGTAACGGTGATGCAGGCGGTAATATGCGGCAAAAGGCGATGGCGACAACCCATTGAGCCGGGTAAATAAAGCCGGTGGATGTATGCTGATATTTTCCATGAAGTTTTCGCGGCAGAAATTAACTTCATAACAATCGCCCTGCAGGATGTGTTGTTGCAGGCTTTTCACTGCAGCAATATAGCGTTGGTGATCCAGGCGGCTTTGCAGCGGCTGCACCGGGGAAGTAACTACGGGTGTTGTATCCGGCGGCGTGCGCAAAACGGCTGTAAGGATCTCCTGCGCGTCTTCCCTGGTAAAGGCTTCTCCACCGATATGCACCTGGTCTTTTTGCAGTTGTATAATGATGCGGGGTACAAAAAAGTGCATATCGGGAAAACCGATACCATCGTAGTGGTGTGAATGCAGACCTGCCGTTTCGTTTTTGAGATCATAGGCGAGGTGCCCGAAGAGCCAGCCGGCGTGTGTTTGATGGAATTGCTGTAAAGCGGGGAATGCGTTGCCGGCGTTTACTTCGAGGGTATGCAGTGCATCTGCAGCGAGTATGGCTTCATATTGATGCCAGGGAGAATCGTAATTATTATTGTCTAAAAAACAACAAATGTTGAACTGGTTTCCCCAATCCAACATTTGTTGCTTAAATATTTTCTGATTATCAACCGGAAAAGTGTGAAATATCCTGATAACAATCGTGTTTAGTGCTTAAAAATCATCATCGTCATCATCAAAACGATCGTTGAACAGATCCATGTCTTTGAATTCATCATCGATACCCAGATCGTCGTCGTCATCGGCTTTTTTGCTGCCAGTGCTGGGACGGCCGCGTTTACCTTTCGACTTAGGCATGTCAAACTCCTCAAAATCAGGATCATAATCATCATCTTCTCCTTTCTCCCACGCATCATCTACATCATCCTCCTCATCTGCGTCGTCTTCTTCCTCATCATCATCTTTACGTTTTGATTTGGATGCAGACTTATCTGATTTCTTTGAGGCAGATTTGGAAGGTTTCACATCTTCATCATCCTCATCATCATCATCATCATCCACCTCTTTCTTAGGCTTGGCCGCAGCTTTGGGAGCTTCTTTTGCAGTCTTAGGAGAAGTAGTTTTTTTGGTCTCTTTCTCTTTATCAGATTTTGATTTCATAATAGGTTACCTTATTTCTTTGCCGTAAAGTTTTAATAGTTTTTTTTATTCGCCAAATTTTTTTTGCTGTTTTTTTTCCTTACTTTTTGGTTCTACTTTTCAAGGATCTGATCGCGCCCAGGTCCGTTGGAAACGTATTTCACGGGAACGCCCAAATACGTGTCTACTGCTGTAACAAATGCTTTCATTTCCGCTGGTAACTCGTTGAACTGCTGACAGGTAGAAGTTTTATCACTCCATCCTTTAAATGTTTCCCAGACTGGTTTAATGTCCAGACCGTTTATCTGGAAAGGCAGTTGCTTTGTTTGTTTTCCGTCAATTTCGTAAGCGGTGCAGGCGAGTACTTCGTCGAATTCGTCGAGTACGTCGCTTTTTGTCATTACCAGTTGGGTAACGCCGCTCAGCATACAGGTATAATTCAGCGCTACCAGGTCGATCCAGCCGCAACGGCGTGGACGGCCGGTTACCGCACCAAATTCGTGGCCTGCAGAACGCAGTTTTTCGCCTGTTGCATCATGCAGTTCGGTAGGGAAAGGACCGCTACCAACGCGGGTACAATAGGCTTTGGTAACACCAATCACTTCTCTGATCCACTGTGGAGCAATACCTAAACCGGTACATACGCCGGCAGAAATGGTATTGGAAGAAGTAACGAAAGGATAAGTACCAAAATCCACGTCCAGCATACTTCCCTGGGCGCCTTCAGCCAATACTTTTTTACCGGCTTTCAGTTTCTCATTCAGGAAATATTCGCCGCTTACCACATTCATTTGCTGCAGGAAAGGGATAGCTTCGAAGAATTCAGCTTCCCAGTTGGCAATATCTTCTGAAAATTCATTTATATCGTACTGACATAACAGCTGCAGGTGTTTCTGCTTCAGTTTTTCGTACAGTGTTTTAAAATCGGGGGATAAAACATCACCTACGCGTAAACCATTTCTGCCGGTTTTATCCATGTAAGCAGGGCCGATACCTTTTAAAGTAGAACCTATTTTATCATTTCCTTTCGCTATTTCAGACGCTTTGTCCAGCGCGCGGTGTGTAGGAACAATGATATGGGTTTTTTCAGCAATAAACAGATTTTTTGTCAGATCTACTCCCAGGGCTGAAATATCTTCGCTTTCTTTTTTGAAAGCCACAGGGTCCAGCACCACGCCGTTACCGATCAGGTTGATGGTCTTATCATGAAATACACCGGATGGAATGGTGCGTAATACTACTTTCTGACCGTTTACATACAAAGTGTGACCAGCATTTGGTCCACCCTGGAAACGGGCAATCACGTCGTACCTGCCGGCAAAATAGTCCACAATCTTACCCTTGCCTTCGTCGCCCCATTGCAGGCCTAACAAAACGTCTACCATAATGATTTAATTAAATATCGGAGGTTTGTTGCTTTAAAAGAAGTCGCAAAATTAAGGCGAATATTAAGAATTACAAACAAATTACTAATTACACGCCGGAATTGCGGATAAAAGGGAAGATTTCATCAAGATCTTCTGAAATCCTCCCTTTTACCCGCCCTTCTTTATTTACTGTTTGTATTTTTTACTTTAAGATTCTTCGAGGCGCTGGATAGATTGTATTCCATCGAGCGTTTTAAGCCTGTCCACGAGCTCGTCCAGTTCTTCCTTATCGTGAACATATACTTTGATCAAACCCTCAAATAAGCCTTCTTTTGACTCAATACTGAGGGCGGAGATATTAATCTTCAGTTCACCGGAAATAATGTTGGTGATTTTGTGGATCACCCCTACATCATCCATCCCGATAATGCGCAAGCCTGTCAGGAAAGAAATTTCACGGTTCTTCACCCATTTGGTTTTTACCACGCGGTGGCCATAATTAGCCAACAGCTGTGCGGCATTGGGGCAGTTGGTACGGTGTATCTTCAACCCTTCGCTGGCAGTGATAAAGCCAAATACGTCATCTCCCGGGATCGGGCGGCAGCAGTTCGCCAGTTTGTAGGCGATTTTATCCGAGCTTTCACCGAAAATGATCAGTTCTGCATCTTTTTTGGATGGCAGCTGGTGTTTTACATGTTCTTCCGGTACGTGTTCCGGTACTTTCACCGGTTTTGGGGGTTCCAGTTTATCGCCCAGTACAGAAAACTGTTTAAGTTCTTTCAGATCAATGTTGCGGACCGCCACCTGGTAATATAAATCCAGCGGGGACGGTTGTTTATAGAACTGTACCAGTTCATTGATATTATGCTGGCTGAAAGAAATATTCATGTGCGACAGCTTACGCTCCAGTGCGGCCTTTCCGTCCATCGCCACTTTCCGCTTTTCTTCCTTCAGCGCATCCTTGATCTTGGATTTGGCTTTGGCAGTGAGCACAAAGTTCAGCCAGTCTTCCGAAGGCTTCTGTTTATTGGAGGTAATGATTTCCACCTGGTCTCCGCTGCGCAATTTATGGCTCAGGGGCACCAGTTTGTAATTCACTTTGGCGCCGATACATTTGTTTCCCACCGCACTGTGAATAGAGTATGCAAAATCAAGCGCAGTGGAGTTTACCGGCAATATTTTCAGATCCCCTTTGGGGGTATACACATAAATTTCTTCTGTGAACAGGTTACTCTTAAAGTCGGCGAGGAAGTCGAGCGTATTGGAATCGGGGTTGTTCAGGATTTCCCGGATCTGGGTGAACCACTGATCAAATTTAGATTCCTGCTGGGCGGAGGCATTGCTGCCTTCCTTGTACCGCCAGTGTGCGGCCACCCCTTTTTCCGCATAGTCGTTCATGCGTTTGGAGCGGATCTGCACTTCCACCCATTTACCGCTGGGGCCCATTACGGTTACGTGCAACGCCTCATACCCGTTGGATTTGGGGTTGCTGAGCCAGTCGCGGGTCCTTTCGGGGCTTGGGTGATAAAAGTCGGTAATAATGGAATACACCTTCCAGCAATCTGCTTTTTCCTTATCTATCGCGGAATCCAGGATGATACGGATGGCAAAAAGGTCATATACTTCTTCAAAGGCAACGCCTTTTGTTTTGATCTTGTTATGGATGGAATGAATGGATTTCGGGCGGCCATAAATCTCGAATTCAAATCCTTCCTCCTGCAGCACCTCTTTGATTGGCTTGATAAACTCGTTGATATAGCGGGTGCGTTCGCGTTTGGTTTCTTTGAGACGCTTGGCTATCTCACGGTAAGTTTGCTGCTCCGTGTACTTCATGGCCAGGTCTTCCATTTCGGATTTGATATTGTATAACCCGAGACGGTGGGCCAGCGGCGCATAAATAAACACGGTTTCAGAAGCTATTTTCAGCTGCTTTTCGCGGCTCATGCTGTCGAGCGTACGCATATTGTGCAGCCTGTCTGCCAGCTTGATCAGGATCACCCTGGGGTCATCTGCCAGCGTCAGTAATATTTTCTTGAAGTTTTCTGCCTGTGCGGTGCTGGTACTGGAGTCTATTACGGTAGATATTTTTGTGAGACCATCTACAATGTGAGCGATCTCATTCCCGAACTCGCGGGACACATCTTCCAGTGTTACTTCGGTATCTTCCACGGTATCGTGGAGCAGGGCACATATGGCGGAGCGTACGCCAAGGCCTATTTCTTCCACGCAGATCTGTGCTACGGCCAGCGGATGCAAGATATAAGGCTCCCCGGATTTACGCCGCATTTCCTTGTGTGCATCTGCTGCCATTTCAAAAGCAGTACGTACCAGCTCCCTGTCGCCTTTTTTCAAACGGGGCTTCAACGCCCTCAATAAAGCACGGTAATGCCGAACGATTTCCTTCTTTTCCTGCTCTTCGTCTAAATTATATTTTTGTACAACCACTGTTTCCATTGCAATAAAGTTACGATTTAATATAATCTGAAAGAAAAAACAGGGTGCTGCAAAAAAACACCCACCCTTTGCCGGGGATAAACCGGAAAGGGTGGGCAGGTTGATTATCAGGCGGGAAAAAAAATGTTATCAGTGAAGAGGTACGGTGATCTTTACCGGCAGGATGTCTTCCGGCACATTTAAGCGGAGGCCAACGTTGTAAACGGTTTCCAGCTCTATGCGCGGCACCAGCCGGAGCAGCCTGCGTACGCGGCCGATAAATACGTCCATACTACGACTGGCATAAAAGTCTTCTTTTCCCCAAACCCGCAGCAATACTTCATCCTTTTGGACAATGATATTGGGCCGGCTGAGGAAATAACGCAGCATTTTTGCCTCGATGGGAGAAATTTTGCCTTTGGCCAGTTTGCTGCTGGTTTCGAAGATCTTGAGTTTGCGGTAATGGAAGGTGTAATTAGCCACTGTGTGTCCTACCAGCAACTCTGTTCGGTTGGGACGGGTCCACTTCAGCATCACCTTCATTCTTTTTACCAGCTCCTCAAAGCTGAATGGCTTTACGAGGTAGCCATCCCCTCCGAGCTGGAATCCGCTGATGCGGTCTGCTTCGTCGGTCTTTTCTCCTGTCAGGAAAAAGATCGGCGTCAGCATGGTCACATTCCGGATTTCCTTCGCCAGTTCAAATCCGCTCATTTTCGGAAGAACGATGTCGATAAGACAGATATCGTATTTGGACCTTGAGTAAAGGTTCCAGGCATCTACGCCGTCGAAGCAATGCTCCACACTGTAGCCGGCCTGCTCCAGGTGCTGTTTGACGATACCGCCGAATGCCTTGTCATCGTCAACAAGCAAGACTTTTGGATTTCTGTTCATATAGCTACCATTTGTGATCAGTTCGACTATAAAACAAAAAAGAGATGTCCGCGGGTAAGCGTCCATCTCTTTTTTTTATTTATCAACACTAATTCACATTAATTCACATTACAATCACAGCTTTTCCACAGCCGGTATTTTAATAGCTATAGCATGCTGAAATCCTTTATCACGGATAGATGCAGGGATCTGCACTTCCACTCCTGCTGCCGTAGTTTTCCACACCAGCTTATTATTGACGCCCAGCACCTGTAAACGGGCGCCTTTAACCGGCGTTAATCCTTTAAATGAAATTACTGCGGGCAGTTTCTCATTTTGATCCAGGAGATAGATCGCATATACGCTGCCGTCTTTTTTACGGGTGAAACACACCTTCCCGTCTTTGTAAGGCGCCACTGCACGGGTGCCGTAAATAGCGTCCCCGTTGATATGGATCCACTCGCCAATATGCTTCATGGTAGTATAAGCATCGTTATGCAGCTCGCCATCAGGGCCAGGCGCCACATTCAGCAGGTAATTACCGCCTTTGGCCACAATGTCCACCAGGTTGTGGATCAGTACATTCACAGACTTGTATTTATCATCCGGCACATAAGACCAGGAGCTGCCCATGGTCATACAGGTTTCCCACGGATAGCTGAGCGGCTTGTCGGGGATCTGCTGTTCAGGGGTACGGTAATTTTCGTACGGGCCATGCACACTGCGATCCACTACAATCAGGCCGGGCTGATGGCTGCGGGCCATGGTGGCAATTTTGCCCATGTCTATATCCTGGTCCTGCGGAGCTGTTTGGCTCCAGGAAAGCGATTCCTTGGTTTGCTGCTTCAGCGGGCGCACCCAGCCGCCATCCAGCCAGAGGATATCCAGTTTACCGTAGCCGGTCATCAGTTCTTCAATCTGGTTATAGGTGTATTGCTTGAACTGGTTCCATCTTTCCGGATATTTCTTCAGGTCATAATTCGGATTACGGTCCTTTGGCGGGAAGTAGCTCCACCAGTAGTATTCGGTGTGCCAGTCGGGCTTGGAAAAGTAAGCCCCTGCGTGAATACCTTCCTCACGGAAAGCCTGGAATACTTCCTTCGCCAGGTTGGCGCGGGGGTTCTTGCTGAAAGCACCGTCGGCAGCGGTTATTTTATAATCGGTTTGTTTGGTATCAAACATACAGAAGCCATCGTGGTGCTTGGTGGTAAACACCAGGTACTTCATCCCTGCGTCCTTCGCGGCTTTCGCCCATTTCTCGGGGTTGAAGTGAACGGGGTTAAAGGTTTTCCCTAATGCCTCGTACTTTTTCAGGTAATCGTAATAAGGAATCCCTGCCGGCTTACGCTGTGTCCAGCCTTCATCTTCCGGGCAAATGCTCCAGGATTCCACCACGCCCCATTGGGAATAAGGTCCCCAGTGCATGATCATCCCAAATTTCCAGTCCTGCCACTCATCCAGCTTCTTCACCACCGCCTGGTCTGTTTCAGGTACATAAGGCGGTTCTTCATTCTGTGCGTGCAAACTATTAAAGCCCAGCAACGCAAATCCCAATAAAACCAGGTATTTCTTTTTCATTGTCAGTTTTTATAAGACGATACTAATGTAGTTACTTTCAAAGCCTGGTGGATAAGTTCGGGCAATTGCCCTGTCCGCAACCGGATGGTCCGGGTTTCTCCCGGCAACAAATCAAAGTAATTATCTTCAAAATGATCGGTTGCAGTGGCATTGTCCAGCGACAGGTAAACATTCCTCGCCAGCTTATCCGTTTTCAGGCGGATATAAACAACGCCGTTATCTTTGGCCACCTTGCTGGTTACCACGTCCAGGTGCGGCACTTCCAGGTTCATATCTTTCGCAGGAGCAAAGTAAAAGATATTCCGCTCCATATCCTTACTGTCTATTCGCAGTTGCGCATAGAATATTACCCTTGCCGGGTTATTTCCCTGTAAAATAGCGGCGGTATCTATGCTGTGCAGTTTTTCGCTGGTATTTCCTTTTACAGCGATATCCTTTAATTCCTTTTGCCAGATCACCTTGCCATTCAGGTCCACGGCTTTCATCAATAAATCAGCTTTGCCTTCGTATTCGTCTGTTACGAGGTAGGTACACAGCTGCCCGTTTTCAATGACGCTGGATACCAGTCGCGGCTTGAACGCATCTTTTACATAATACTGCAATGCTTTCCAGCGGCCATCGTAATCCCTGCCCGACCAGGAAGCTCCCGGCCAGCAATCATTCAACTGCCAGTACAGGGTGCCCATGCAATAAGGCATAGCCCTGCGATGGGCTTCTATGGCTACTTTCATGCCCTCCGCCTGCAGCACCTGGCTGAGGTAAACAAAAGAGGGAAAGTCTTTCGGCTCGCGGTAGTAATGCAACATATACGTTTTGATCGCCGTATTTCCTTTCGCAGGACTTTTCTGGTGGGCCTGCATTACATTGGAGAAAATATCGTAATCTTCTTTCGCAGCAAATGTGCGGATCGTTTCCATAGATGGGAAGGACTGGAAACCATATTCACTCATGAAGCGTGGTATATGTGTATTGAATGCTTCAAACCACTCCATGCCATGCCATACGCCCCAATAGTGATTGTCTCCTTTGGTAAAATCTTCCGGCTTGCCCCAGTTGCTGATGGGTGAAGAATGAAAATAAAAAGCGCCCGGCTGATAAGCGGCTACCTGTTGTGGCAGCACTTCTTTAAACAGTTTATCATACCCCTGCTGCAAACTTTCCCACTGCGTATTCGTATAGGCGTAACCGCTTTGCCAGCCCCAGTTTTTGATAGCTACGGCCACTTCGTTATTGCCGCACCATAGCGCCAGCGAAGGGTGATTACGCAAACGTTTAATATTATCGGCTGCTTCCTGCTTCACATTTTCCAGGAACGCCTGATCGGAAGGATAAAGGGTACAGGCAAACATAAAGTCCTGCCAAACCAGTATCCCGTGCTGATCTGTCAGTTTATAAAAATTATCATCTTCATAAATACCTCCGCCCCATACGCGTACCATATTGAAGTTGGAGCTTACCATATCCTGAAACAGTTTTTCCTGTTTTTCCTTGGTTACACGCGGCAGAAAATTATCCTGGGGAATATAGTTGGCGCCTTTCATAAACACCGGGCGGCCGTTTACTTTTACATAAAACGACTCTCCAAGGCTGTCCGGTTTATTCACTACTTCGATGGTGCGTAAACCCACCCTGGCGCTTTGCGCAGCCAGTACTTTTTTATTACTAAGCAGATTTGCCTGCAACTCGTAAAGGAACGGCGTGCCTATACCGGCAGGCCACCACAGCACCGGTTTGGGTATGGAGAAAGGTACTTTTATTACATTGATCCCCGGCTGCAGACTTACCGGTAACTTCGCCAGTTCCCGCATAGTTTTCCCAGGCAGCACCTGCAAGGTATAATCGCCCGCGGCAGCGGCTTCAATGGTTATTTCCGCCTGCATGTCTGCCTTCGCGGAATCCAGCTGCAACTGTCGCCAGTACACATCGCGGATCACCGCTTTATTCCAGCTCCGCAATACAATGGGGCGGTAGATCCCGGAGGTAACTAACCGTGGCCCCCAATCCCAGCCATAGTGATATGGCGCTTTACGTGCATAAATACTTAACGGAATATCGCTGGCATCATTACCGGCGGGATAGATGATGCTGTCCTGCAAAAATTTAGGCATGTCTGTTTTGATGGGACTTTTAAACAGGATGCGCAGTTCATTGTCACCCGCTACCAGCCATTCTTTTACACTTACCGTATGCGAAACAAACATGTTGGCTGACTGCAGTATTAAATGATTATTGAGATATACATCTGCATAGGTATCCAAACCTTTAAACTCCAGTTCTATCACCTCCGCATTCAGCTCCTGCTTTTTGATATGCCATCTTTTCCGGTA
Organism: Chitinophaga sp. RCC_12; assembly: GCF_041360695.1. Classification (NCBI taxonomy): domain Bacteria; kingdom Pseudomonadati; phylum Bacteroidota; class Chitinophagia; order Chitinophagales; family Chitinophagaceae; genus Chitinophaga; species Chitinophaga sp. RCC_12. The sequence continues at coordinate 7,394 of NZ_JBFUPS010000003.1, read as the reverse complement.
TTGCCAGTCTTTCTTATCTACCCACTGCACGGCCTTTTCATTGGTTCCCACAAAAGGGTCGGGGATTAAATGCTGTGCCAGCAAATCGGTGTGAACCGTGCCCGGTACGGTAGCCGGCCGCCAGATGCCTTCATCGGCGCGGGAAAATTCCCAACCGGTGAGCATAGGGTTATTTTGTGCTATTCCATTGGTAAACAGGGTAAAAAACAGTCCCACTGTTAACAGTAAATATTTCATGTCCTATTTTTTCAGAAGAACCAAAAATAGCACTGATTTACGATCTTTGGGAGATGAAAAGTATCTGGCAACAAATATTGAGGTATCTGTATATAGGCAAGAAGGATCCCAATGCACCAAAAACACGTTACGTGGCTATGATGCATGGGATGAACAGAATTTCACTGTTACTTTTTATCATCGCTATTATTATCATGGTGATCAAGCTGATCAGGCGGCACTAAGCGATCGCATATTCGTAGATCACTTCTGCTGCGCGGCGGGAAGCATCCTTTTCTCCCAGCTTATGCCACAATTCTGCATAGTCTTTCATGACGCGGCTTCTGGCAGCTTCATCATTCAGCAGTGCATTTAATTCCTTCAACAGGTTTTCTTCTGTGAGGTCGTGCTGAATTAATTCTTTCACTACCAGTTTGTCCATCACCAGGTTTACCAGGGAGATATATTTTACTTTGATGAGATGTTTGGCGAAGAAGTAGGAAATAGGATTTCCTTTATAGCATACTACTTCCGGCACACCGAACAAAGCTGTTTCCAGCGTGGCGGTTCCGGAAGTTACCAGTGCGGCTTTTGCCTGGCGCAATAACTTATAGGTTTGTCCTTTTACCATGGACACGTTGGGATGCTGACCGGTGAGGCTTTCCAGGAAATGATCGTCCAGGCTGGGGGCTTGTGCCACTACAAACTGGTATTGCGGGAAGTGCTTTGCCATGGTGAGCATGATCGGCAGTTTTACGCTGACTTCCTGTTTACGGCTGCCCGGCAATACAGCGATCACGGGTTTATCTGATAACGGCGCATCTGCGGGTTGTTCCCTGGCGGCTTTAATTACTTCCACCAGCGGATGTCCTACGTATTCCGTTACATAATTCCATTTATTGTAAAAGTCAGGTTCAAATGGGAGGATGCACAGCATTTTATCTACATACTGCCTGAGTTTTTTTACCCTGTTCTCTTTCCAGGCCCATACCTGCGGGGATATATAATACACTATTTTAAATCCCTGTTGTTTGCCCCATTCGGCGATGCGCATGTTAAACCCGGGATAATCTACCAGTACCAGCACATCTGGTTTAAAGGCCGCGATATCTTTTTTACAAAGTTCTATATTCTTTAAAATGGTGCGCAGGTTCATCACCACTTCCACAAAACCCATGAAGGCCAGTTCTTTGTAATGCTTTACCACATGGGCGCCGGCGGCTTCCATCAGGTCGCCTCCCCAGCTACGTATATCCGCAGACGTATCTAATTGCCGTAATTGTTTTACAAGATTGCTGCCATGCAAATCACCTGACGCTTCTCCTGCAATAATGTAATATTTCAATATTCTTCGATTAAAAATTATCTGATCAGTTTGAGTAACAATATGCCGATAGCATACAGCATGGTCATCAGGAAAATACCTTTGGCAGTAATATCCAGCCGTTTTCTTGTATACAGGAAAAATACCAGTCCGTTTAATAACAGGCAGATGCTGGTGAGCTTTGGTATCATCTGTTTATTATCTTTCAGAATACCGAGAAACTGTCCCAGTCCCACGTTATTATGCGGTTTGATGACAAAAAAGTAATACAGGAAAAACGCAAGCAGGGGTGTTAAAAACCCCAGTAAAATTCCTAACGGAAGATTGTCTTTTTTTAACATACTGTAATTATGATGGCGATATAACGAATGTTTACAGGTCTTTCCAATCTTCTTCCAGCTTCTTTTTCAATGAATAGTTCGTCAGGTCAAACTGCACCGGTACCATAGAGGCGTAATTATTTTCCAGTGCCCACACATCTGTATCCTGTCCGGTATCGCGGTTTTTAAATTCTCCTGTCAGCCAGTAGTATTTTTTACCGTGCGGGTCGCGGCGTTCATCAAATTCTTCCACCCATTTCGCGTCTGCCTGCCGGCTGATCTTCAGTCCTTTGAAATCCTTTTCACTCACTATCGGGATGTTCACATTGAACAGGGTGCCTGGCGGCAGATCAGATTCCAGCATTCTTTTGGTGACACTGTGCGCTACTTTTTTGGGCAGCGAGAAATCAGCGTCATAGCTGTATTCCAGGAAGGAGAAGCCTACGGAAGGAATGCCTTCAATGGCCGCTTCCATTGCGGCAGACATCGTACCGGAATAAATTACGTTGATAGAGTGATTGGCGCCGTGGTTGATGCCGCTCACGCAGATGTCCGGTTTGCCATGCAGAATTTTATCGCGGGCCAGCTTTACACAGTCGACCGGCGTGCCGGAGCATTGCCACGCCTCTATTCCTTCAAAGATATCCACCTTTTCCAAACGCAAAGGAACACCGATGGTAATGGCGTGTCCTTTACCCGACTGCGGACTATCCGGCGCTACCACCACCACTTTGCCCAAGGGCTTCACTGCTTCTATCAGCGCCCGGATGCCCGGCGCCGTGATGCCGTCATCGTTTGTTACCAGTATAACCCGCTCTTGTTTTGCCATAATTCACCTTTTTTCTTTGCTCAACAAATTTAAGCTCTCTGCCAAACATTTCGCTTTAAAAGAATGTGAAATATATGGATATTTCTACAGATCGGATTTTAATATTTTCCTGAAAACCAGGTAGATGCCCAATGCGATATAGGCTATCATGGCCGTTACATACACATACGCTTCATACTGATCGCCGGTGGATACCATTTTGCCCACCAGTGGAAACGGCAGCAGCTCGTCGCCGCTCTGGAGCGGCAGCAGGCCGCCAACAGGGCCAGCATTTCTTTTAACAATAAAAGACAACAGCTGATCCAGCATCATATTATACGCCACAAAAAGTACGATAGCCAGTCCCGCCCGTTTCACCAACACGCTTATCAGCAGGGCGATGGTCAGCATCACATTAAATTGCAGGAAGTAATACAGCATGTAGTGGTATCCATCCAGGCCGAAGGGCTTGTTGCCATAAATGATTCCCACCAGGGCGCCGCTGATGGTAGCCACCATTAGTGTGAGTAGGGAGATAGCCACCAGCCAGAATAATTTTGCGTATACAAACTGGCTTCTTTCCCAGCCGTCGATTACGTTCTGGCGGTTGGTACGATACGTATATTCATTGGTTACCAGGATGATCAGGAGCAGTCCGAATAATGCGGAGATATAGCTGTTGAGCGAAGCCATGGTTAACCATACTTCCGGGAAGCTGAAGGGATTGCCAAGCATTTTGCTTATCTGTTCCAGGTTTCCGCTGAGTTTGTCGGCCACCATGAAATTGCCGGCGGGGATAATCACCAGTGCCAGCAGCAGCATTACCCAAAAGGTGCGGTAGTTCCTTACTTTGAGCCATTCGGTATAGATGATCTGTTTCATGATGCGGCGATGTTAGTGATTTCCAGGAATGCAGTTTCGAGACTTTTCTTGCGGAGTTGCAGGTAGCTGAGCCAGATGCCCTGTTGGGCGCAGTAGCTGTTAATAGCTGCGGCATCGGGGGATTCAGCGAAGGAAGCCCTGACAATGTTGCCTTGTATGATGGCGCCGGTGCAACCCGGGAACCGGAGCATGGTGGCCTGCAGCTGCGCGTTATCGGCAGCCGCCAGTTCCACGAAATCGTTCCGGCTGATGACAGTGTTCACTGGTCCTGACAGCAATAACTTCCCGCTTCTCAAAATAGCCACGTGTGTGCATACCTTTTCCACTTCATCGAGCAGGTGACTGGCGAGGATAATGGTTTTGCCGCTATCTGCCAGTTTACGCACCAGTTCGCGCACTTCCGCGATACCGGAGGGATCGAGGCCGTTGGTAGGCTCATCCAGGATGAGTACATCGGGATCACCGAGTAAAACGGCCGCAATGGCCAGCCGTTGTTTCATGCCGAGTGAATACGTTTTAAAGGCCGAGTGCTGGCGGAGTGTAAGGCCGCAGATCTCCAGTACCCTGGCGATGTCGTCTTTCCCGCGCTGTTTGATAGCAGCGGAGATTTCCAGGTTTTTATAGGCGCTGAGATAGTGATAGAAGTTGGGCGTTTCCAGCAACGTTCCTATTTGCCGGCGTTCTGCGGCGGAAGGCGCTTTATCAAAAAGGGTGAAGCTGCCGGTATCTGCTTTGAGCACATCAGTAACAATGCCCAGCAGGGTTGTTTTGCCGCTGCCGTTTGGGCCCAGTACGCCGAACACGCTACCAGCCGGCACATCGAAGGACACACCGGACAATGCCTGCACCGTTCCGTATCGTTTGGAAATGTTTTGTAAGGATAGAATTGGCACGGGAGTAAGTCTAAAAGATGAAAATAAAAAGGGAAATGCAGCGAATGATCTTATGGCTAATCTTCACTACATTTCCCATACATTAAAATAACAGTTTCTAATTTCGTACGGGTTTGCCCGTTTTAATCACGCTTTGTAAGCGTTCCAGCGTTTTGCGTTCACCGCATAAACTCAGGAAGGCTTCCCTTTCGAGATCCAGCAGGTATTGTTCGCTTACAAAAGAGGCTTCTGTAAGATCGCCGCCGCACATCACATAAGCGAGTTTATTTGCAACTTTCTGATCATGTTCTGAAATATAATTCCCAAACTTCATGGCGTATACGCCTGCCAGTAAGGCTCCCAGTGCGCCGCGACCCATCACTTTGATATCTGTTCTTTCCACGGGGCGGGTATAGCCTTCGTCGGCCAGTGCAATTACGCTGCGTTTGGCATCGGCAATAAGGCGACTGAGGTTCATGGTAATTTCATCGTGTCCTTTCTTTAGCACGCCCATATCAAATCCTTCAAAACCGGAGGTGGCTACTTTAGCGGTGGCTACGGTCATGAAGTAATCTTTCAGGGGTTCTTCCTCGATGCGGCCTTCCTTGTATTCCAGGCTGGCGCGAAGCGCCATTTCCTTGGTACCGCCGCCGCCGGGGATGAGGCCTACGCCCAGTTCCACCAGGCCGATATACGTTTCGGCTGCCGCCTGTACTTTATCGGCGTGCAGGCACATTTCGCAGCCACCACCTAAGGTGAGGGCATGTGGGGCCACCACTACGGGTACCGATGAATAGCGCAGGCGCATGGTGCTGCGCTGGAAGAGGCGTACTGCCATGTCCAGCTCATCAAACTCCTGCTCTGCCGCGAGCATGAAGATCATACCCACGTTGGCGCCAGCAGAGAAGTTGGTGCCTTCGTTGCCTACTACCAATCCGCGGAAGTCTTTTTCGGCGCGGTCTATAGCCTTATTCAACCCTTCCAGCACTTCCCCGCCGATGGTATTCATTTTTGTTTTCCAGTCGAAACAAACCACGCCATCGCCGATATCAATCAGGTTGCAGGCGCTGTTTTTCCAGACTACATTATTGGAGAAGTTTTCCAGGATGATGAATTGTCCTTCTCCCGGTAATGGTTTGTAGGTTTGGGTAGCTACGTCGTAATATAATTTCTTGCCGTTGTCTACTTTGTAGAAGCTGGTGATACCTTTCGCCAGCATATCTTTTACCCATTGGGCAACGGTGAGTCCTTTTTCTTCGATGAGTTTTACGGATGCTTCCACGCCGAGCAGGTCCCAGGTTTCGAAGGGGCCGATTTCCCAGCCGAAGCCGGCTTTCATGGCGTCGTCTACTTTGTATAGGTCGTCTGCTATTTCGGGAATGCGGTGCGACACATAGGAGAACAGGAATGCGTGGAACTGTTTGTAGAAGTCGCCGGCCTTGTCGGAAGCTCCTGCCAGCGCTTTTATGCGTTGTTTCAGGTCTTCGATGGGTTTGGCTGCGTCGATACTGGAAAACTTAGCTCTTTGCTTTGGTCCGTATTCCATTGACTGGAGGTTCAGCGTAAGGATTTCCTTGCTGCCGCCGTCTCCTTTGGTTTTCTTGTAGAAACCCTGCCCTGTTTTATCGCCCAGCCAGTTGTTTTCCACTACTTTCTGGAGGAAGGGAGGTATTTTAAAGATGCCGATGGCTTCATCCTGCGGGCAGTTTTCCATAACACCTTTGGCTACTCTCACCAGGGTGTCTATCCCTACCACATCGGCGGTACGGAAGGTAGCTGATTTAGGGCGGCCGATGACCGGGCCGGTGAGTGCATCAATTTCGTCTATCCCAAGGCCCATTTCCTGCATGATGTGAAAGATGGCCATGATAGAGAACACGCCTACCCTGTTGGCAATAAATGCCGGGGTATCTTTACACAGTACGGTTGTTTTGCCGAGGAAAAGATCGCCGTAGTGCATGAGAAAATCTATGACAGCGGGATCGGTATGTGGTGTTGGAATTATTTCGAGTAAACGGAGATAGCGGGGTGGGTTAAAGAAGTGGGTACCGCAGAAGTGTTTCTGAAAATCTTCGCTACGGCCTTCCGTCATGAGGTGGATCGGGATGCCGGAGGTGTTGGAAGTGATGAGGGTACCGGGTTTCCGGAACTGCTCCACCTGGGTAAACACGCTTTTCTTCACATCCAGGTTTTCCACTACTACTTCAATGATCCAGTCAACATCCGCGAGGCGTTTCATATCATCGGTGAAGTTGCCTGTTTTAATGCGTTTGATCACATCTTTGGTAAAAACGGGCGACGGGTTGGATTTTATGGCGGCCTGCAGGGCATCATTCACGATCCGGTTCTTCACAGCGGGATTATCCAGTGGCAGGTTCTTTTTCTTTTCTGCCTCGTTCAGTTCCTTTGGCGCTATGTCCAGCAGTAAAACCTGTACGCCTATTCCTGCAAAATGGCAGGCAATCCTTGATCCCATTACCCCCGAGCCTAAAACGGCTACTTTGTTGATGTGTCTCATTGCTTTGGCTTTTGGCTGTCAGCTTTTTATTCATTACGCGGAGCTTCCAGCATTTGTAACTTAAATTTACCGATCCTTGAATTTAGCATTTTTTGGAGTTCCATCATCAGGGGGCACGCGATTTCTGTAAAATTTGCGGATCAGAGCGTATTTTGTCTTTCTCAGGATTAAACTTATTACACTGATTACGCTGATTTGATCACTTTTGATTTTAAAAGATTCGGGGAGATATAAGCGAAAATTTGCGGATTGGAGCGTAGTTTGTCTTTCTCAGGATTAAACTTATTACACTGATTACGCTGATTTGATCACTTTTGATTTAAAAGATTCGGGGAGATATAAGCGAAAATTTGCGGATTGGAGCGTAGTTTGTCTTTCTCAGGATTAAACTTATTACACTGATTACGCTGATTTGATCACTTTTGATTTTAAAAGATTCGGGGAGATATAAGCG